>JANSWP010000009.1 GCA_024743405.1 Bacteroidota bacterium | reverse complement strand
TGGACAGAAATAACTCACACATATTATGACGGACTATTTTTTCACCATATTTCGTTAAAAATACTCGCCATATCTAAGATATGCCTGTGCTTTTTGCCTCGTCTGGCAAAAAAATAGTTTCCTCAAATATGGAACTTATTTATGTCCAAGCACTTAAGCGAGCAATATTAAGTTGCACTTAAATACCGCAGCATCGCACCAAAGGCGCCCGTTGCAGTAGAGGATGTTTGGAGGTAGCCTAAGTAGTCTTTCAAGCTGAAAGTGTCGGGAAGGTTATAGTATTATTTTCGTCTGAACGAGGCAAAAAGCACAGATATATCTTAGATATGGTGAGTATTTTTAACAATTTGCAGGCGGAAATAATACCAAAGATTATGCGACAATTTTAGCTTGAATGACTACTAAATATTTATTTCAAAAATGCTAATACTCTATTAATATGTTCTCTGCGTGACTAGTATTAACCATTCATTAGAATGAAATTTACCTAACTTCGCGCCAAATTTTAAAATATCATATGAAATACTTTTTCTCTTTTTTGACCTTGTTTTTTTCACTTGCACTCTACTCTCAAAATACCCGGATCTTAGTAGAAGGAACCTTTGATGATTGGGAAAATATTGCCATAGCATATACCGATGTAACTGGCGATGATGGACCTTCTTCCATTGATTTTGGAAAACTACAAATTACAAATGATGAGGAATTTCTCTTTTTCCGAATTGAGGTTGGTAAAGAAATCAACCTTCAAAGTGATAACAATGTGACCTTTTATATCGACACGGATAATGATCCTTCAACTGGAATTCCCTTCAATGGAATAGGTGCCGAGCTAAGTTATAACTTAAGAGAACATGAGGGAACTGCTCGCCTGAATAACACCAACTATTCTCTCGATCATGAAGATATTGGACTGGTTACTGCCCCCACCGTTACATCAACAGAGTTTGAAATTGCAGTTAGAAGAAATGGTACAATAGCTGGCAACCCGACTTTTACGAGTAATGTTATAAAAGTAGCTTTTGAAGATGATAGTAACCAGGGTGATCAAATTCCAGATCAATCTGGTGGTATTTCATATACCATTTCTAATGAGAATTTACCTCCTCTGCCGGAATTTTCTATTTCACCTACAGGTAGTGAAACGTTTCGCACAGTTGCCTACAATGTTCTTCAAGATGGGCTTTTCGAGTCCAATCGACAACCTTCTTTTGAAAGAATTTTTAAAGCACTAAAACCTGATATTATTGGATTTACAGAAATATATAACCACAGCGCCAATCAAGTTGGTAGTCTGATGGAGACTTTTCTACCTTCAAGTGCAGGTGAACAGTGGTATGCCGCAGGTATCAACCCAGATGTTATCTGCGTCAGTCGCTATAAAATCAAACAATCATTCATTATTGATGGGGTGGGAAGTAGTGCCAATGGGGCCTTTTTAATTGAACTCCCAGCACCATTTAATTCTGACTTATTATTCATTGTCGCTCATACACCATGTTGTGACAACAACGACGGTCGCCAACTCGAAATAGATGCCATGATGGCATTCATTCGCGACGCCAAAGAAGGTAATGGCTTCCCTGTTTTGGAAGATAAAACGCCGATTATTATTTGTGGAGACATGAATTTAGTAGGTGATAATCAACAACTACACACCTTGCTTTATGGTGATATCGTCAATGAAAACATCTACGGTTCATTCTTTATTCCAGATTGGGATGGTACCGCTTTTGATGATGTAATCCCGATGACTACCAACACCCCGATGGCATATACATGGGCAACTGATTTTAGCTCTTTTTCTCCAGGCAGACTAGATTTTATTATTTATTCGGGTTCTGTTTTGGAGGTCAAAAATTCATTTAATTTATATACACCTGCGTTATCCACTAATGACTTGAACGCTAATAATTTAGAGGACTTTGATACACCCATAGCTTCTGACCATTTACCAGTGGTTGCAGATTTTGGAGTACCTGCACCCGTTTCGACAATCGAAATTGAAAGCCCTTCCTCCTTAAAAATTGAAAGGATTTATCCGAATCCATCAGATAATCAGTTTTTCCTCGAATATTATTTACCTAAAAATGAAATAGTCAAAGCCGTTTTAACAGACTCCTTTGGAATAGAAATTCGAACCTTATTTGATGAAGCTCAAAAGGAGGGAAAGCATATTTATTCCTTTAATAAAAGAGACTTGAATTCAGGAATTTATTTGCTAAAATTGATGATTGACAATCAAATTGACACCTTAAAAATTGAAGTTTTTGATTAAAAAAAATCCAAGTTTCTACTCTTCCACATAATGAAACCCTGAAAACTTCTTACCTTTTTTAGCTCCTACCAAAGGGCGTGATTTTTAAAAAATCACGCCCTTTTTCATATAAAAGCAGTTTAAGTTTAAGTCTTTTTTATTGAATTTTCAATAATTATTGAAAATTCAATAAAAAAGACTTAATATTGTATCATATAAAAAACAAAGATGAATTTTAACCTCTTAGCATATTTGATTTACGGCATTTCAACAGTTTTTACAATTGTTTATGTAGGCAAAATTTTACATCAAAATGGTAGGCACTATATTCTTCGAATATTCATTGATACGGAATTTGGAGACTATATCAATAATGCACTCCTAACAGCTTACTATTTATTCAATATTGGATACGTTTTCGTGACATTACACAGCTGGGAAACCATTCTGAATCAAGTCGAATTGATTGAAATGATTGGGCAAAAAACGGGGATAATATTATTGATGTTAGGTGGACTTCACTTTATCAACATCCTAGCCTTACAAATAATTGCTCAATTTAAAAACCGAAAAACCAGACCTAAAAAACCACATAAACCACTAAAATTCAATTAATTAACCAATCCATCAATTATGGAAAACTCAAATTTAATATTAGCAGGCTATAGCATCTATCTACCTGTCGTCATTGCATTAACATTATTAGTCTCAAGAACCTTATTTAAAAATGGAAAACAATTCATGCTCGATATTTTTCATGGAAAAGAAGAAATTGCTGTTGCTACCAACAAACTTTTTGAAGTCGGATTTTACTTACTCAATATCGGCTTTGCTTTGTGGATTATTCGATTAAACTATATTGAAAACACACAAGATTTGGTAGAATCATTGAGTGAAAAAATCGGCGGATTTGCCATATATCTGGGTGTCATACTCTTTTTCAATCTGTACTTATTTTTAAGAGGAAGAAAACACGCTCGACGAGAATTAAAAATGGTATAAATACCCAACTGCTCAAGGTCCAGAGAATGTAACCTTTGGACTTTGAACAGTTCTATTTTGATGTTTACAGTGTATTTAGGATCTCCCATACCAATTGTTTCGTCAAAGTTTGACCAGCTGCTTTTTTTCGGACATCCTCAAATAAGAAACGGAAATCACACCCTTGATTCCATCGACTACACCCATAAGCAGTTTTGCCTTTGACGACTTGCCCTTTAGAGCATTTTGGACATGGGATTTTATCTGGAATATTATCTCTTTTGGCTACCTTATTGGCAGTTCTTTTATTTTTCGCATAAAATTTCGAATCAGCCTTTTCTTCTAAAATCAATTCAAAAACGTCATTAAATTTTAATCGCCCATTAACTTTTTCCCCTTGCTTTTTAAATCCTTTCAATTGAATGGTTGAACCATATTTCATCAATCGCAACAACTGTTTTTCGGATATTTTTTTGGCTCCATACTCAAAAGGTAGCCGGAAAGAACAACCTTCGCTATATCGGCTACATCCAAAAGCAGTTTTGCCTTTTAGAAGTTTTCCTTTAAAGCATTTTGGGCAGGAAAGTCCTGCTGGGTTTTCAATTTTTGAGGGACGATTTTGTTTAGCCCCTTTTGAGGTATTAGTAGTTTTATTAATCTTCCTTTTTTCAAAAAATGGTTTTTTGACTGCTGCTGCAATCTTCCCCGTATTTGGCGCAACTTTCACTTCTTCCACTAAATTGGTCACCATCTTTTTCATATCAGCGATGAAGTTGTTGGCAAAATATTTTCCAGTCTCAATATCACGCAATTGTTTCTCCCATTGTCCTGTTAGCTCTGCCGATTTAAGAAGGTTGTTTTGAATTTTATCAATTAACTGAATTCCCAAATCAGTGGGTACAACGAGCTTTTTTCGACGCTCAATGTACAGTCTCCTAAATAGGGTTTCAATAATGGCAGCACGGGTCGAAGGTCTTCCAATACCATTAGCCTTCATTAAGTCGCGCAATTCATCGTCATCCACATTTTTACCTGCCGTTTCCATAGATCGGAGTAAGGTAGCTTCTGTGTAATTTTTGGGAGGTTGGGTTTGTTTTTCAACTAAAGCAGGTTTGTGAGGTCCACTCTCCCCTACATTAAAAACAGGCAAAATCTTCTCTTCTTCCTCTTTTTTATTTGGTAAATTTGATGGCTTCTTTTTGGGTGGTTTCGGAAATAAAACGCGCCAACCTTCCTCTAAAATCTCTTTTCCACTCGCCTTAAATTTCACTCCATTTGATTCTCCTATTACCGTTGTATTTGAAACAATACAATCTGGATAAAACGCTCCAATAAACCTTCTTGCAATGGCATCATAAACGTTTTGCTCATTGGCTGGCAGCGTTTTTTGAATACCCGTCGGAATGATCGCATGATGATCTGTTACTTTCTTATCATTGAAAACCTTCGCCGATTTTCGAATGGTTTTACCCAAAAGTGGTTGCGTAAATTGATTGTAATTGGTCATCTTACCCAAAATTCCACCAATTTTTGGATAAACATCATTTGGTAAATAGGTCGTGTCCACTCGAGGGTAGGTAACGACTTTTTGCTCATAAAGCTTCTGAACCAGCTTTAATGTTTGATCAGCTGAATAGGAAAAACGCTTGTTACAATGAACTTGCAAACTTGTCAAGTCAAATAATCTTGGTGGTGTTTCTTTCCCCTTTTTCTTTTCAAACGATAAAATTTTGAATGGTTGTCCGTCTACCTGCTGAAAAACAATTGCTCCTTCCTCTCTTTTCAAAAACCTACCTTTCATACAATTAAAAGTTGTTTCTCGATAGATTGTTTGCAATTCCCAAAATGGATGAGGCACAAAATTTTCAATTTCTTTATGCCGCTCGACCAACATCGCCAAAGTTGGCGTTTGGACTCTTCCTATGGATAAAACTTGTTTAAAGCCCCCATACTTTAAGGTATAAAGTCGAGTAGCATTCATCCCTAAAATCCAGTCTCCAATAGCTCTCGACATACCTGCATAATATAGATTATCAAACTCACTGGCATCTTTTAAATTTCGAAAACCTGCTCGAATGGCTTCAGGTGTCAAAGAAGAAATCCATAGCCGCTGTACCCTTCCTTTATATTTTGCTTGATTCAAAACCCATCGCTGGATAAGCTCTCCCTCTTGCCCTGCATCTCCACAATTAATCACTACTTCTGCAGATCTTAATAACTTTTTGATTATGCCAAATTGTTTTTTGACGCCTTTATTTGTTATCAATTTAGTCTCAAACTTTTCTGGTAAAACCGGTAATGTAGTTAACGTCCATTTTTTCCACTCTGACTGATAATCATCTGGTTCTTTTAAGGTGCAAAAGTGTCCAAAAGTCCAAGTAACACTATACCCGTTTCCTTCAAAAAATCCATCCTTCCTAGACCTTGCTCCTAGAATATTCGCTATTTCGCGCGCCACACTTGGCTTTTCAGCTATGCAGACTTTAGTTTTCATAAGGGTGAATTTATTTCTTTTTTGAAAGAATTTATAACCTAAGAAATGAGGAATAAATAAGTTGGGTCAAGAACCTAAAAATTTTGACACCAAACGAGGCATGTTGATTGAGCATAACCATAGCTCTGTGAATAAAGAAGACGAAGTATGCTGTTAAAAGATAACGGCAATTGATCTAAGTTATTTATTGCTCATTTCTAAAAAACATATGATCCTTAACCAACTTATTGGTATTGGGAATGGAAGAACAATAAAATCTACATCTTGACTTTCCCTTTTCCCCTTTAAAATCGTAAAAAATGATCTATTTGATTAAAATTAGATCCTAAATTCTATGCATTTCTAATGAATAAGCAAAAAACTACATTAATAAATTGTTACTTTTTCAAAAAAAATGGTCAAAACCAAGCATGGAAACATATAAGCATGTATCTTTGCGCCCATTATTATGAGTTTATTTTTTTGACTGTTTAATTAGTTTTCTTTCAGAATTCCTTTTATCCTGCCTTTTAAGTTTACTCACATTTTTAATTTTTTTTATTTAAATTTTTTTTTAATGAACATTTTTGTTGCAAAATTAAATTTTGACACGCAAGAAGACGATTTGCGTGATGCATTTGAAGAATTCGGATCAGTTGATTCTGTGAAAATTATCATGGACAAATTTACAGGACGCTCTAAAGGCTTCGGTTTTGTGGAAATGCCTAATGACGAAGAAGCTCAGAACGCAATTAATGACTTAAACGATTGTGAGTTTGACGGTAGAACTATTGTTGTAAAGAAAGCAGAACCACGTGAGAATCGCGGCGGCGGCGGAGGTCGTGGCGGATACGGCGGCGGCGGAGGTCGTGGCGGTTATGGCGGCGGCGGAGGTCGTGGTGGATACGGCGGCGGCGGCGGCGGTGGATACCGTGGCGGCGGCGGTGGTGGAAGATACTAAAATGAGGAAAACGATATTCGTTCGTTTGACATTATAGTTTGAGGAAAAAGCCTCTCGATTTATCGAGGGGCTTTTTCGATTTTATATCTTCTTATCTCATAAACTTTTTTCCAATTCTATTCGCTCATAATAACCACAAGCCTCAAAAATCAAACGGCTATTGAGCAAATCAGAAAACTCAATAATGGTAGGTTTCATACGATACTGTTTCTTTTCTGAAGTCGAAATATCTTCTAAAGGTGTAATCTCTTTTATCTTATTTAAATCCTCTGGAAGCACGGTTTTATGCAATGTCAGATTTAAATATTCATCTAAACCCAATAACCAAATCTCCCAATCCCCACTTCTATTATATTTATTTAAAACTTGATATCCTCTGAAATACTTCAATACTTCTTTCTTGCCAATTTGAAAAAAAGTATCTCTTACAACTAAAGTTCCTCGATAAGATCCATTAGGTAATATTTTTGTATCTAAAAAGCTGTCATAGAAATCGCTAAACAATTGACCATTTATCAATTGCAAATCTTGGAGGCTATCTAAATTTTCTTGTAATAAATCAAATTGCCAGACCTTTTCCTTGAATATACAATTGTTATGTACATGGACGACAGAAGTATCTTCCTCACAAAAAAAAGTGCCTCGAAAAGGTAAATGGAACGATAAAGATGGAGGAATCCTTTCTGGTTGTGGCTCAGAAAAAACAATAGGTTGCTCACAAGCGATGATGCCCATAAACAATAAAACAAAACTCAAGTAAATAGATATTTTCATGATAATAAATTTATTAGGCTTGTTACCCTTTGATTAATGTTGAAAGTTTTCAATAATAGCGGAAAAAGATATTTTCAGAAAGGTGTTATTTAAATAGTAACAAGTCTATTAAAGATCTCATCCAATAAATAGCAAAGAGAACAAAATCAAAATCACTCCCCACTTAAGAATTCGCCATAATAATGGATGCCGATGAAGAACAATTGTAAAACTTTCTACAAACAAAATAATCGCCAATGCTACAATAATAGTCATGACCCAATCTGTATTCCAAGCATTAAAAAAATAAGCGCCTGCAAAGAGCACAAATGTCAACAAAGTATAAATGCGCGTCGACCAGCTTAATTCGTGATGAAATTGTTTTAGCGTTTTTCTTTCCATCGTTAGTTACTTTTCCTTCAATTTTCCTAAAAAAAACACCCCAATTGAATGAGGAAAATCAGTTTTTTAGGTTGATTTTTCTCATTTCCAACCAGATGCCTTAGTTTCAGGACTAATGTTCAAATCAAAAACAAAGTGATGAAAGCATCCAAAAACGCACCGCCCGCATTTTCTTGGCAAGCTTGGTATGACGGTTTAGGTGGACGATCCATTAATATCCCAGAGGTTGAAGCTATTCTACACAAGATTTATCACGAACAATTCCCTCAATTTGAAGGAGCAATTGCCTCACAAAAGATAGAATTTGAAAGTCCAAAAGCTGCTGCAAAACACATTAAGGAAAAAGCAAAAGAGTTGAATGCTGATATAGTTGGCATCTGTAAAATAGAGCCTTCAGATATTTATCGTGGTCGATCCATTTCAGAGAAATACGCCATTGCCGTAGGCGCTAGAATGAAGTACCGACACTTTCAAACAGTTCCATCCGAAGCATCTGCCATTGAGTGTGTTAGAATTTATCATCAATTGGGTGAAACAGTAATTACTTTGGCAAAGTATATAAGGAGCTTGGGCTATTCCTGTGAAATCGAACACCCCATAGGAGATAGTAATTTATTGCACATTCCGATTGGATTGAAAGCTGGTTTTGGTGAGTTAGGAAGGCATGGTTCTATTATTCACCCCAAATTAGGTCCTTTATTTAGAATGGGTTCCGTCGCAACTTCGATACCAATGGATATCGATCACCCCATTGATGCTGGAATTGCAGCCTTCTGTGATATTTGTCGAGCTTGCCGAAAATACTGCCCTGCAAAAGCGATTCCTGACGAACGCAGTAAGGAAGGAGGAAAAGACCATTTAGGAAATGACCGATACCTTGTTGATACCGGAAAGTGTTTTCCTTATTTCAAAAAATATAATTATTGCTCTGCCTGCCTACCTGTTTGTGTTTATAATCATAAAGAATGGGCTCGTGATTTTGATGGTTTCAAAACCAAAAAATTCCCAGAGGTGATTTTTGAAGAACCCCCTTCTCCATTTGATGAGGTACCAAAAGAGGAGAAACATTTTTATCCAAAAGTAAAAAGATGAAGCTATTCTTTAACATATTTCGGGAAACTCAACCCGATTGAGAAAAAGATGAACCGCGATTCATAATTCGACATATGATATGGAGAAGTATCACAAAAACCACTTGGGTTTTCTAAGTCATTATCCATCATGTTAAAGACTAAATTCGGCGCAAGGATTCCACTTAGTCCAAAAGTGAAGGAACCTAAACGGTATTCGGCACTTGGTCTAAAATAAAAATTAGTGCCCCCTACCTCATTACCATTACAATATCCATCAAAATAATCCACATTTAAAACCATACCTGCATTTAACTTGACTAATAAGCTATTGTAAACTAACCTTGGCTCAAGTGACATACCAAAGACAGCGCGATTTGTATCGACAGTTCTTTTACCTGCCCGATTTAAAGATAGACCAATCCCAATATTTTTTGTAAACCGATGCCCTGCACTCATATTAAAACCATACATTAGATCATCTCCGGCTGGGAAAAGTCCAAAATTGACATCTGTATAAAATCCATAGCTAGTTTCTTCTTGGGCAAAAGAAGAAAAAGAAAGGAAAGCGAAAAATAGAAAACCAGAAAATCTCATTGATACTAGTTTTTAAAAGGAAAAACTCAAATATAATTGATTAGCGTGTTGTTTCAATTTGAAATATTTGATTTCTTTTGAAAGATTGCTCATTTGTCAAACACTTTGTAAAATACTCCGTTACTTTTATCAAAATTTCAAACATTCAAACCTAAGTATGAAACAAACAATTACCAACTTAACCTTCCAAGTTCTTTTTCTTAGTTCTATTTTTTGTCAAACCCCTAGTTTGACTTATTACCTCCCAGATATAACTTACGACTCAAATATACCCACACCAGAAGATGTTTTAGGCTTTATGCCTGGTGAATGGCATATTAGCCATGACCAAATCGTACGCTATATGTATGAACTGGCAGAGGCGTCAGATCGAGTAACCATAGAAGAATATGCACGTTCTTATGAACATCGTCCATTGATATTATTGACGATTACCTCTCCAAAAAATCATGCGGATATCGACAATATTCGAAGACAACATGTTTCTCTTACAAACCCAAATCTTTCAGCAAAACTAGATATCTCGAAAATGCCTATTGTTATTTATCAAGGCTTTTCGATTCATGGAAATGAACCTAGTGGCGGAAACGCCTCCGTTTTGGCAGCCTATTATTTGGCTGCAGGTCAAAGCAAAGAAGTAACTGATATTTTAGATAATACAATTGTCTTACTAGATCCAATATACAATCCAGATGGATTTCATCGTTTCTCGACTTGGGCAAATATGCACAAGAATTTAAACCTAACGGATGACCCACAAGACAGAGAATATACAGAAGTCTGGCCAAGAGGTCGAACTAATCATTACTGGTTTGATTTAAACAGAGATTGGCTCCCTACCCAACATCCTGAAAGTCAAGGCCGAATTCGAAACTTTCATAAATGGAAACCCAATATTTTGACAGATCACCATGAAATGGGTTCCAACAACACCTTCTTTTTTCAACCCGGTATTCCAACAAGAACCAACCCCTTGACTCCTAACGAAAATCAAGAACTGACCTATGAAATAGGAACTTATCATGCAGCCAATTTAGATAAAATCGGTTCCCTATATTACTCTCAAGAATCTTTTGATGATTATTATTACGGTAAAGGGTCAACCTATCCTGACGTGAATGGAGGGGTCGGAATCTTGTTCGAACAAGGTAGCTCTCGTGGTCATTTACAAGCCACCTCTAATGGACAATTAAGTTTTCCTTTCACCATTAGAAATCAAGTTGCAACAGCACTATCGACTCAAACTGCGGCAGTTAAAATGCGGACTAAAATGCTAGATTATCAGCGCCGATTTTATTACACTGCAATGGAAGAGGCAAGGAAGGATAATGCAAAAGCATATGTATTTACCGAACCAAATGACGGAACTCGACTTGCCGAATTTTTAGACTTAATGCTTCGTCATCAAATCGAAGTTTATCAATTAAAAAATGTCGTTAAAACAGAAGTAAAAACATTTAAAAAAGATAACTCTTCCTTCATTATACCACTTGAACAACCACAATATCGACTCATCAAAGGGATGTTTGAAAAGGTGACTCAATTTCAAGATAGCTTATTTTATGATGTGTCTGCTTGGACATTGCCTTTGTCTTATGATATTGATTATGCCCGATTAAATAAATCAGAATTCTCAGGCAATTTAGTCGGATCGAAAGTAACTGAAACGGTCTCTTATCGAAGTGCACCAATTCCAGCCAAAAGTAATTATGCATACCTCTTTGAATGGGATGAATATTTGGCACCTAAGGCTTTATATTATCTGATGAAAAATGGTCTCAGAACGAAGGTTGCCAGCAATACTTTTCAATCTGCAGGAAGAGATTTTGATCGTGGCACCATTCTAATTCCTATTCAGAATCAAGGCAAAAATACAGACGAAATTCATGAATTGATAAAAACTGCATCGGCCAAAAGTGGAGTGACTATTTTCACTGCCGAAACGGGTTCAACCGAAGTAGGAATTGATCTCGGAAGCCCTAGATTCTCAACATTGAAGATGCCTAAAGTACTCTTATTGGTTGGAGGTCGGGTGTCAAGCTATGATGCCGGAGAGGTTTGGCATTTGCTTGATCAACGTTATCATATTCCTATTTCTATGATTGAGACAGACGATATAGGAGGAAAGAATCTAGATAAATACAATGTAATTGTGATGGTGGGTGGTTCTTATGGCAATATTTCAAATTCGGGAGTTGAAAAAATCAAGGAGTGGGTAAAAGCAGGGGGAACATTAATTCCTATGAAAGATGCGGTCAATTGGGCTAAGTCAAAAGGTCTCGCCAAAGTCGAATTTATTACCTCAAAAAATAATAAAAGAGGAAAAAGACCTTATGCCAAACTATCGCCCGATAATGGAGCTCAAGTTATAGGAGGTGCTATTTTTGAAACTAAAATTGACTTGACTCATCCATTGTTTTATGGTTATAATGATGAGTATCTCCCGGTATTCCGACGCGGAACTTTATTTTTCAAACCTTCAAAGAATGCTTATGCTACCCCATCGATCTATACTAATGATCCTTTATTAAGTGGGTATATTTCATCAAAAAATAGTCAATCGATCAGGAACTCTGCTGGTGTTATCGTTAGCGGAACCGGAAGTGGTAAAACAATTTGTCTTGCCGACAATCCAAATTTCAGAGCCTTTTGGTATGGTACGAATAAACTGTTTGCCAATGCTATCTTTTTTGGAAATACCATAAGCAGTAGAAGTATAGAGCGAGCAAATGGGTTAGAAAGCAATAGACCTTCAAGGGAAGAAGAACATGGACACCAACACTAATACCTAAGTTATATAGGGGGCATTTTTTGAAGAACGCCCCCTATACACTACGGAATTAAATATTTTATTTAAAAATATTTAACAGAGGCTAAATCCTTTTATTCCAGCGTAAAATATTAGGTTTGCTAGCAAATTAACTTTGAAAACTTTTCCCTTTGAAGCTACAACAATATATATCCAGCTTACGAAAATTTAGAGTATGGCATAAATACTTGGGTTTATCCATTGCTTTTTTTTTATTTCTTAGCTCCATTACGGGCATCTTATTAGCTTTAAAAAAGGAGGTAGATATTCTTCAACCACCTACTCAAAAAGGCGAAAGTAAAGAGCTCTCAAACTGGAAACCAATTTCCGAATTAGCAGATCTTGCCCAAAAAGCCTTTATTGAAGCCTATCCTGTTCAATCTGAAAATCCTATAGACCGACTAGATATACGTCCATCCAAAGGAATAGCTAAAGTGCTTTTTGAAAATGGTTTTTGGGAGGTTCAAATAGATGGAACATCGGGTGAAGTAAAATCTATAGCCCAAAGACATAGCGACTGGATTGAACATCTTCATGATGGTTCCATCATTGGTGATTGGTTCAAACTGTTTTCTATGAATTATCTTGGCTTAGGTGCATTAATATTGATTACCACAGGCTTTTGGCTTTGGTATGGTCCAAAGAAAGTTCGCAAAATCAAACATAGATAAGAGCGGCAAATAGGTGTTTTACATTACCAAATAAGAGGATGAAACTTGACACCACCGAGGGTATTGATTTCTAATGCTGGAGCAGGAATTTTTATCCAATTCAATAATCCTAGAGCAAATCTCGCAACAGGGCTTTTGACTTTCAATTTTGATAAATCGACATCAAAAGAGAGATAAAATTCTTTATATCGCTCATATTTGATGGGATCAGGAACAAAAACTGCATCTCCTTCTGACCAAGTATTACCATAACCACCAAACATATTATTGGCTCCATAACCAAAGGCAATATTTAGCCATTTTGGGAACCTCGAGTTTTCTTTATTCTTCAAAAAGGAATGAACATTTCCAGAAAGCCAATAAGTTTGCGCATTATAATCTTTGAAAAAAGTCTCAGCAGCTGTTCCACCGTATAAATCTTCCGCTCTAGTTTTTAAAGAAGAAACACTATTTCCATCAGTAGAAAGAATAGGATCACTGGAATAAGCCGGTTGATTAGAAGAAATTTTCAGTTTAAACCTTTGCTCCTCCCATAATAATTCTTGCCCTAAAAAAAATCCAGCTCCTAAGGTGTTTGCACCAATATCTGCCCAAGAAAACCCCCATTCTTCAGAAAAGCCATCCATCACTTCGACTGTCAGTTGTAAAGTCATACCTAAAGCTATCGCGGTCCATCGTGCATTTTTTCGTTTCATCCCTGTCCATCTGGCACCATTAAATCCGTTATAAGCTTCAAGCCACGTTTGGGTAAAATGCCCCACTTTATCCATATTTTGCCACTCCCCTCGATCATCGAAGAAATGAAACTTCGAAATGGGATAGTCCTTATACCATGAGTTCCAAAGAATAACAGAAGCTGTACTATAAATGGCTGTACCCGCAGCAGCCGTTACCCAAAATCTACCTTTGTGAAGAGAATCTGGAATTTCTAAAAGATGAAGTTTGGGTGAAGTATTTTGTCCAGATAAGCTCAATCCAGATAAGAAAAAGCACAAAATTGAGATGATGCGAAAAAAGAATAATTTCATTTGAATTGGGTTTTGGGTAAAGGTATAGAGATTTTATTGTTTCACCCTTTTACTCCATATGATTTAAAAATCAAATCATTTAACCATTGAACCCTACTTCAAATCTAAAAGAACCCATAGTTTGTGGAAAAGCTACAACCCTTTATTAAAAGAGTTTGTTACCTTAGTCTTACTTTTAGAGAGGCTAGGTGAAGCTGATTTGTTTTTCTGACTCAAACAATTCGACAACATCAACCATAAATATAAATTATCAAAAAATGAAGCAAAGTAAATTATTCACGACCGGCGTATTTGTTTTTATCGGTCTTATTCTATTACTCTCCTTTTCAAATGCAACTTTTTTAACGATCGAAGCGGGAGAAAGTGGGATTCTATTTAAGCGTTTTGGAGGTGGTTTAGAAAAAGAAACGGTATATGGACAAGGATTCCACATAATCGCACCTTGGAACAAAATGTATGTTTACGACGTCCGAATTAAAGAACACTTTGAACAAATGGAAGTACTATCCAAGAATGGTTTAACGATTAAAGTGGATCTCTCTTGTCGATATAACCCAATTGCTCAAAAAATCGGCTACTTACATGATGAAATAGGGGTTCAATATTTAGAACGAATTCTTATTCCTGAAATTCGTTCCGCGACTCGGGAAGTCATCGGAAAATATCTTCCAGAAGAATTATATTCTACCAAAAGAGAAGCTATTCAAATTGAGATTTTTGAACAGACGTCTAAGGCGGTCAATGCAAAATACCTCTTTTTAGATGCCGTTTTGATACGTGAGGTCGTTTTGCCAGAGTCTTTACAAGCGGCAATTGAGTTGAAATTGAAAGAAGAACAGTCTTCTCTTCAAATGGAATTTAAACTATTAAAAGAGAAACAAGAGGCTGATCGTAGAATAATTGAAGCATCAGGTAAAGCAGAATCTAACCGGATTTTGAATGCTAGTTTGACTTCTAATATTCTAAAAGATAAAGGAATTGAGGCGACTCTTCAACTAGCCAATTCTCCAAATACAAAAACGATTATTGTCGGCGCTGGCGATGGTGGTTTGCCTATGATTTTAGGAGGAAATTAGATAAGGAATACGTTCCTATTACAATGAGGACTAACTCATCATTGTAAATAACCGCCAATATGTACTTTTCGCGTTCCATTTTTTCGATCATCAAAAAACCTTTTTAAGGTAAAGATGGAAGAATGGAACGCGATTCCTTCCCATGGAATTTCCTCTTCCATAAACAGCTCTGTTTCCAGACTCTCCTCCCCTACTCCATATTGCCCATCGATTAAATTTCCCAAAAAATGAACATAAACCTGATTGATTCTCGGTATGCTAAATAAAGCATGTGTTCCAATTATTTCAACCTTCGCTTCCGCTTCTTCCCAGACTTCTCGTTTAGCTCCATCCTCCACTGTTTCTCCATTTTCCATAAAACCGCTTGGCACATTCCAGTAGCCTAGTCGAGGTTCAATAGAACGTTTGCAAAGCAATACTTTGTCCTCCCAAATGGGTAAACAACCCGTTATAATGTTGGGATTAGTATAATGAATAGTATCACAATTATGACAAATAAAACGAGGACGATTGTCACCTTTTGGAATTTTAAATACAGGTTCTTTTGTCCCACAATTACTACAAAACTTCATCTTGATAATCCTTATTTATTAATAAATTTGGAATCCACTTTTTTCAAATCTTCTTGCGTATCAATACCTATTGTTTCCAGATTTGTAATCTCAATGCCTATTGAAAAATCATTATCAAGCCATCGGAGTTGTTCCAATGATTCTGCTTTTTCAAGAGTGGAAGAAGGTAGTTTAGCAATTTTTTGAAGAATGGATTTTCGGAAGACATACAAACCTATATGCTTAAAAAATCGCCCTTGTTCCAGCCACTTTTCTTGAAGAACATTTCTGTGAAAAGGAATTGGGTGACGACTGAAATAAAGCGCTTTTCGATTTTGTCCGAATACTACTTTTACAATATTTGGATTAAATAAATGCTCTACCTCATCAATTCTTTTTGCCAATGTTGTCGTATCAAACTCCTCATTATTGTTCAAAAAATCAACCGCCAAATCAATTTGATTTGGATTAATAAATGGTTCATCTCCTTGAATATTCACCACTACTTCAAAGTCATTAAATCTTTGATCTTCAATCACTTCGGCACATCTGTCTGTACCACTTTGATGAGTCGATTGAGTCATTATTACATTACCTCCAAATTCATTGACATGTTCAAAAATTCTCTTATCATCTGTCGCTACCACAACTTCATCGATCAACTTAGCGTTTTGAACTTGTTCATAAACTCTTTGAATCATGCTTTTGCCAAGTATATCAACCAAAGGCTTCCCAGGAAAGCGAGTGGAAGCATATCGAGCGGGGATTATTCCAAGTGTTTTATTATTTTTGTGCATACGATGTTGAAAAAATGGTGGGAATTTTGCAATGTATTCAAATCTCCCTGACTTAGTAACGCCTAAAGAATAACTCCGACATTTGCCTATGTATCTTTTGAACTTTCGTGGCGTTAAAAATACTCGCCGATGCCCTGCATCGCCTGTGTTTTTTGCCTCACTAAAATCCAAAATCTACTATTTCAAATTGGCATACTTACTTTTTAGCCGTTACTTATTATTTGAACGTTCCTAATTTTGTGGACGATGAGAAAACTGTTATTAATTACAATTCTAATTTTTCTTTCCAAAATCACCTTTGCGACAGGTGACAGCCTTCGCTTCCTGACGGCTAAAGATACCATCTTTCTGAGCATGAACAATTATCAAGAAAAGATATTTGAACATCAGTTAGAGAAAGGACAAACGCTCTACTCCATGGCTAGGTTCTATGGTTTAAAATTAGAGGAAGTCTTTGCTTACAACCCTCGATTAAAAAAAGAAGGCTACCGTCCAGGAGACAAAGTCCTAATTCCGATTCCCAATAGAGCAATAATAAGATATAAAACACCCAGTTTCAGGAAATGGCATTATGTTCCATTGTGTTATGTCGTACAAAATGGTGACACCTTTTATGGCATCTCCAATCGACTTTTTAAAATGCCGATAGACACCATTTTACAAAGGAATAATTTACCTGATTTAAGTCTTCATAAAGGTCAAATTATTCATATTGGATGGATGAGCCGCAATGGAATTCCCGATTCAATCAGGCAAATTCGCGGCGGACCACTTTGGGAGAAAAGTTACCAAATGAAGAATGCGTATTTCCAGCAAAAAATTGAAAAATACGAACGAATTGAAAATGGTGCGGCTGTTTGGCATCAAGAAAAAAATGGTGGAAGCGACCTTTTTGCACTTCACCCATACGCCCCTCTCGGCTCTATTGTTTCTATAAAAAATCCTGTCTACAATCGAACCGTTTATGTAAAAGTAGTCGGTCGCATGTCTTCCAGAGCTTATGACAAAGCTGGAACTAAAATCGTTGTTTCTGGCGCAGTCGCTAAAATGTTAGGCGCCATTGATCCTCGATTCTTTGTTGAAATCAAATATCTCAAGTAAGGGAGTTGACAAGAAATAACCTACCCATTTTACTTGCTCTTTTTACCCGCTCCCTAACGAGCAAAGTTATTTAACTAAAGGTTAACGCCAACAAATTTGGTTGTTCCGTTGTTTGTCAGTCTTTTTGTATAGAAGTATTTAAAAATTGATATGCCAATGAAATTACTGACCTTCTTGTTATTTGCAACAATGTTTATTATTTCTTGTGGAAACGAAACAGAAGCGCCAATCGAAAAAACAGAAAACGAACCTCAAAAGCAAGAAATCACTCCCGAAAACACTGCAGCTAATTTTCCAATCTACACTAGTTTTAATCAATTTGAACACTGGCTTCATAAAGAATCCGATACAACTTATGTTGTCAATTTTTGGGCAACATGGTGTAAGCCTTGTGTAGCAGAATTACCTTATTTTGAAACACTAACGGAGAAATATGGTGACCAAAAAGTAAAGGTCGTTTTAGTGAGTTTAGATTTTCCAAATCAATTACATAAAAAACTAATTCCCTTTGTAGAGGAACATCAATTAAAGTCAGATGTGGTCGCACTCTTTGATGGGAATTATAATGATTGGATCGAAAACGTTGACCTTGATTGGGATGGCGCCATTCCGGTCACCTTGATTTACAATAACGCAGAAAGAAAGTTTATCGGAAAACAATTCCACGATTTTGAGGATCTGGAAAAATCATTCAAGGAGGTTTTAGGGAAACAATCGTAATATTTTTCAACTATTAGACTTGCTAGGAGATAATAAGTTAGCATATGAAAAAATCTTATTTCTGAACAAGTCTATTTATCAACAATAAAATACAGCCTGACATGAAACAATTATTTGGAATTTTAGCCTTATTCGCAGTGATTATTGCATTTGCACCCACTCATTCAGGATTGCATGTAGGAGATACAGCACCTGACTTTAAATTAAAAGACGTAACTGGTAAAATGGTTTCTTTAAGTGATTTTGAAGATGCCAAAGGTTTTATCGTAACGTTTACTTGCAATACTTGCCCTTTTGCAGTTATGTATGAAGATCGATTTATCGAGTTACATAACAAATACGCACCTCAAGGCTACCATGTAATTGCCATCAACCCTAATGATCCAGATGTAAAACCAGATGATAGCTTTGCAGCAATGGGTGTTCGATCAGAAGAAAAAGGATTTACTTTCTCCTATCTATTTGATGAAGGTCAAAAAGTATATCCTGCTTATGGTGCTACTCGTACCCCTCATATCTTCCTTTTGGACAATAAGAGAAAAGTGAAATATATCGGAGCATTAGATAATAATGCACAAGACGCTAGTGCAGTGACAGAGCGTTATGTGGAAGATGCAATCGCAGCAATGGAAAGAGGTGAAAATCCAGATCCTAGCACAACGAAAGCAATCGGTTGTTCTATTAAGGCAAAACGATAATACTATAAAGAAAAGTGATTTGGAATTTCAAATCACTTTTCTTTTATCAAACGACTTGACTGAAAGTCAATTGCCTCGTTATCAAATCATTGGCATCCTTAACCGTTTCCATCCTCTCTACTTGTTCTGTACTTAAAACTACATTAAAAAGTTTTTCAATTTGAACAACCAATAGCATAAAATCAATACTATCTACCTCAAGGTCTTCTTTGATATGAGTGGAAGGGAAAATCTGATCAGCAGGAACATTAGCCATCCAGCTTACAAGGTAAATGATCTTGTCAATAGGCTTCATACAATTATTTTTATTGGGTTAGTTTTTCGTTTAATGTGTAAAACTTGGAGCTTTAATGCCTAATTTTTAGTCAGTCAAAAAAAACTACCCACTATTAACGCAGTTTTTTTTTGTAAATTGAGTGGCACGTTAATAGATGTAAAAAAAAATACAATTCTCCCTTTTGTTATCTCCAAACAATTCTTTTACGAAAAAAAATGGTTAAGAAGTTAATTGAATATTAAATCTAATTGAATAACACACCCAATTTTTGCTTGCTATTTTAAAATATTAAACACCATTCTAATAGCTACATATTAGACTTTATTTCAAAAAATATTCTTTGGCAAGAAATTAGTCTTTTGTCGTCACTTACTCGGCTTAATAACCAAGGCTATTAGCTTCCGTGCGTTTCTCGATTGAGCACAAAATCCAAAACTTCTATTTCCATAATACATTCGGAATAAAATCTATTCAAGGCATTAAATCCTTCGCTCGATTCTCCACAGCTTCCTAACATTTTTTTGTTGAAAAGAATATGTACGGAAGATTGGTAAAACCCAATAGTTTTCGGAATTTTGGTACCCTTTTAAACTCAAAGGCTATATTAAAATAGAGCAAACGAATGGCAAAAAAAGTAAGACGTACCGCTAATCCAAGAGCTAGTAAGGAGGAATTGAAAGGTGGATTGAAAGCCTTATTCCGTCAGATTGATAATGCCCCTGATGATACTGCATCTCAAACAGAAGTGGTCAAGGAATTGGCAAATACCGTCGCCAATATTCCTCTTGACCAAATCGAGGTTAACCCTCATCAACCTCGAAGTGATTTTGATGAAGATGCACTAAATGATTTAGCTGACTCTATACGAATTTATGGCATTATTCAGCCGCTGACCATTCGCCGAATGGCTCCTAACCAATACCAATTAATCTCTGGGGAACGCCGAATGAGGGCTTCTAAGATTGCTGGATTAACAGAGGTACCGGCTTACATACGTTTAGCAAAGGACGATAAAGAATTGATGGCTATGGCCGTTGTGGAGAATGTTCAGAGAGAAAAGTTGAACCCCATTGAAATGGCGATATCTTTGGTTCGTTTAAAAGATGAATTTGAATTAAAAGATCAAGATATAGCAAGCATTATTGGGAAAAGAAGAAGTACCATTACGAACTACAGAAGCGTTTTGAAATTGCCAGAACCTGTCCAAAATTCCTTGCGAGAAGAGGAAATCTCAATGGGACATGCCAAAGCTTTAGTAGGTGTCAAGGATAAAGATTTAATTCATCACTATCATACGGTAGCGACGGAGCAACACTTATCGGTTCGAGCTTTAGAAGATTTAATAAAAAGGGATAAAGTAAAGGCAGAAAATAAAAAAGCACCTAAACCCACTTCAAAATTGCCTGACGAGTATGATCGTGTCCAAAGTAACCTTCAAGAGCGATTTGGGATCAAACGTGTTCAATTAAAACTAAAAGACGACGGCAAAGGACAAATTGTCATCCCTTTTAATTCTGTAGAGGATCTAAATCGTATTTTAGATGTAATAGAGGAGTAAATATCCTGAGGGTTTCACGACGACTTATTAACCTTGTTAAATAAAAGTAAACCCCATCTTATCTGACTGCTCAATCCGTTCCAATTTTCATGATTTGGAAACTCCTAAATATTAGCTTTTTTTTATTCTTTTCCATTTTGGCTTTTGGACAAAGTCCTCCTGACTCGATTATTCAAAAACTCAAAACGAATAAACAGGATACTTCAGCAGTAGATCGATTGCTTTCGGCTTTAGATACTATTCCAGCTATACCAGACTCCACTTTTGCAGTTCTTGATACGCTTTCAAAAAAGAACAAGCAGGGGCTATGGTATCGGATATGGAAAGAAGACTATCCCAATCCCAAGAAGGCTTTATATCTGTCTTTTGCATTACCTGGTTCTGGTCAGATTTATAATAAACGTTGGTGGAAATTACCCTTGGTGTATGGTGGTCTAATTGGCACCATTTACGCCATCAATTTTAATTCTAATGCTTATAAGGTTTTTCGAGATGCTTATATTGCGGATTTGGCTGGCGAAACACACCGTTATTCAGGTACGGGTCTTGATGCTGGAGACTTGAAACAATTACGAAATTCTTATGACAAGAATAGGCAGTTGTCTTATGTCGGATTTGTGGCTGTTTACTTGATTCAAGGAGCAGAAGCTTTTGTAGATGCTCATCTTCGAACTTTTGATGTCAGCGAGGATTTAAGCTTAAGGATTGCACCATCAATGGAATTAACCCCTTTAAATGAACCTATTTTTGGAGTAGGTTTAAGCTTTCAAATTCAGGATAATACCAAAGACTCTGCATCTTTTTTGGGTCTTTGACAAGTTTTAGGCGTTTAATACTGGCTTAACTTTCCAACCTTTCAATTTCAATAACCTAAGTACTCCTTTTTCACCGCCTAAATGACCAGCCCCGATAGCCGCAAAAAAGGTTTCTTCTTTAGCAAATTGATCAATTCGATTGGCCATAATTTTATTGCGATTAAACAAGAGTATTTTGCGCAACTTTCCACTTCCTTTTTTGGTCGCTTTATAAAGTTTCTGAATGTCTCCCTCTAAATAAAGAGTCGTCATTTTTTGAATTCCTTTTCTAAAATTGGAGAAATTTTTCCCAATAGAAATCAGCGATTGGATTTGATACTCCAAATCCAATCGCTCTAAAATTTCCATTTGTTCCTCCAATGTTTCAATACCTTTTAAATTCCGCTCCTGCTCCTTCGCAAAATGCCAAAGGTATTCATCAAGTGCATACGGCATATCTTTTCGAAGGACTAATTCAGAAAGCATATTCGTTATAAAAATAGGCTTAAAACGGTTGAATTTTTCTAATTCAAAGCCCACAGTCTTAGCAAAAACATTACAGATTTTCTGGTATTTTTTTGGAGCAATCAGATCAGTAAGCATTTGATTTTCAGGTAAGTAAAAACTATTTAAATTAGTGGCATTTGCAGATCTATCTAGATTGAATTCGCAAGCAAACCCCGTACAAGATAGTATTTTATCAAACACCCTTTTTTGCTGGGTGACGATATTTAAATTGCGGACATGCATCGTACCAAATACAAAGGAAACTCCTTCACATTGATCATGCTCAATACGCCAAAGAAGCGCTTTTTTACTTGACTTCATTTAGGGAAAGAAACAGCAGACTTTATTTCATGACAGTTTAAAATCAAAGTCTAATGAAGAGTAAGGAAAGTTTGACATTTATTAGGGCTGTATCATAAGTCAATTCATCGCAAGAGACTGAAAATATTATGATACAGCCTTTATCTTATTCATAGTCGTAAGGCATCACCTTAGAGTTTTTGACAGTTGAAAGTGTCATCAATGTTTTCAGACGTTCAATTTCCTCAATTTGAGAAAGCGTTTTAAACAATAATTGCTCATAAGTTGGAATGTCCTTACAGATAATTTTAATCAAGAAATCTGCCTCTCCAGTAATAATATAACACTCCACAATATTATCAATCGCTTGTATTTTTTCTAAAAACTGATTGAGCGCATTTTCCTTTTGCCATGCTAAAGAAACCAATACAAAGGTCTGGACATTCAAACCAATGGATTGAGGGTTTATTTGAGCATGATAACTTTCAATAATTTCTTGTTGCTCTAGTTTTTTTACTCGCTCAAGAGTTGGTGCTGGAGAAAGCCCAATTTTTTTAGAAAGATCGAGGTTCGTTATTTTACTATTATCCTGTAAAATTTGCAAA
This sequence comes from Bacteroidota bacterium, assembly GCA_024743405.1. GTDB lineage: Bacteria > Bacteroidota > Bacteroidia > Chitinophagales > Saprospiraceae > JANSWP01. Next base: position 118,591 of record JANSWP010000009.1, on the reverse strand, counting down.
ATACTGAGATCTATACGGTCCAATTTTTCGGCCATGGGTTCTCTAATTTTTATTAGTTTATACTAAGTTTTAAAAATCGCCGCAAGATAAGGTCAAATAGAATATAACCCAAGTATTTGTCAAAAAAACCTTCTGATATTTTAAATAGGGGGCATTTTTTAAAAAGAAAAATAATAAAATTTTGATTTTAATAAAAAAACAAAATTGTCCAATCATCATTTTCTACAGGAATAGTAACCAAAGGAATAATAAAATTCGACTATCAAAGTGTTGAATATCCTATTTCATTTTAAGTCAGAAACCACTTGACAACTCTTCTTGTATTCCAAATAAGGTTAATATTTATGGTTCGAGTTTTGTATAGGCTATCCAAATATGATAATTTTGCCCACTTTTTTAAATTCTGTAACGAACAAAAAATAAGTCTACCATTTAGACGGCTTCTTTTATCGTTACTAAACATTCAAAAACTCGTTTTATGAAGATACGAAATCTAACCTTTTATTTCGGTAGTCTATTTGTGTTATCAATTTTCTTTTCTTGTAGTTCTGGTAGCAATGGAGGTTCCCTCGGTTCAGGAACTTACTGCTACAAATTTGAGCAATCTGTAGCCAGTGCTTTGGTTTCTCTCGAAATAAATTCAGATGGAAGCGTTTCCGGGATACAACAAAATTTGATTACCGACAAACAAGGAAATAAAAAATCTGTCAACCATAGCCATTTTTCTGGAACTATATCAGGTGATTCATTAGACCTTGTATTGACTAAAGATCTTAAAGGTGGTCTTAAAACATCATCTGAAATTTGGATGGTTAACGATTCAATGTTGACAACAGCTAAATTAAATCTTAATCCTATTGATTGCCCTAAAGATAAATGGGTGGACTTTCCAACCTCTTTCAATATTCAGGGAAAATGGCAACATGAGGTAAATAAAAATGATTTCATTGATTTCAGCCAAAACATTTGTACTCAAATTTCGGAAGAAAGAATCGGAGGAGAATACGTTACAAATTTTAACATAAGAGATACATGTGGCTTTAGACTAAATGCGCTCGGAAAATTTGTAGTCTTGCAAAGTGGTGTATGTATTGAAATCAACGAAATGACCGCTAATGAACTAACCTTAACTTATCCGGGTCAAGAGCCAGCTAAGTATTCAAAAGTTCAGTAAGTTCTTGAAAGAAAATAAGGTATAAAATTCAGTATACAACAGTTGTCCTAATACGCTTTTGAATTGAAGGTGTTAATCGAAGTAATAATTCAATACAGCTTTATTTAATAGCGTATTAGGATTCTCTCAAGTTCTATAGTACTTATCATCCTCTTCAAAAAGCCTAACTTGCCTTCATTTTGAAATTTCCACAATGAAAAAATCTGGTCTGTTTTTTTTGTTTCTTTTATTCACTTGGGGGCTCCAAGCCCAATATGCTCGACATTCCATTGGCAAATATCAATTCAATGCATTGTCGATCAACCCAGCATTTGCTGGTAGCCAAGATTTTGGAAGTTTTGAGATGACCTACTTAGGTAATTTTGTCGGCGAATTTAGTCTATTTAGAAGTATACAGGTAAACCTGCAAGCTCCTTTTTGGTCTTCCGATCATTCGCATTGGGGAACGACCTTTAACTTTGAGAAAGCTGGCGCTAATATTGAGTTAGGCCTTCGCCCAGCTTATAGTTATAGTGTAGATTTAGACATTGGAAGAATAAGTTTCGGCGGTGTTTTGGGATTCAGTCTTTTCGATTTTGACGAAAACCTCCTAACTACGCCTGTAACCGAATTCAGAAATTTTTTATCAATAAATGGTGGACTGGGGGTATATTTATCCAGTGAAAACTATTTCGCTGGCGTATCTACTATTCAAATGTTTGAGAAAGACTTTTTGGAGGAGTCGAGAGTGCTTGGTCAAAACTTTAATCGGGAAAATCCCTATTATTTCATTGGCGGATTCAAAACACGAATCAGTGAAAGATTTGAATTAAAACCTTCTATTTTATTAAAATATTCAAATATTTACTTGCTCCCTGAAACAGGAGGAGAGGTAGATCCCGATGAATTTGCTGCGGATTTAAATCTTACCTTAATCATTGAAGACAACTATTATGTATCTGGGTTTTTTGGCTTATCAAGTTACGCAGATGACACCAAACTAACTCGTTATGGCTTAGCAGTTCATCTTTTAATGAATAACTTTAGATTGAGTTATGGCATTCAAAGGATGAGTCGAACGGGTACCAATTTGGACTTACCTCAAAGTCATTTATTCAGTCTTGGTTATTATTTTTTAGACGAATAATTCTTTGGGGAACTATATCAACCTTAAGTAATGCTGGTTGATTAAAAACAATATCCTCCATTTTTATAGACCATTTCTGCCACTTTTCGTCTTATCTCCTTTGGATTAATTTCTACTTGATTCAACATTCGACGGATTAAACTCAAAAGTATTTTTCGTTGAAGCCCCTCAGAAAAGCTGTTCACTGCATCACGAGCTGCTTTTGATGCAATCCCATGCGCATCATATAAATACAAGCGCATCATCTCTTTTTGAACGCCCAATTTTTCAGCATCAATTCCTGTTTTCTTTTCTAATTTTTGAATTTTAAGCAATACACTTTCACAGATATAAACCTCCGCTAGAATGTCGGAAAGATTTAAAATAATCTCTTGTTCTTCGATCATTTTTTTCCCTAGTTTCTTTCCGACTGCACCTGAAATGAGCAAAAACAAATTTTTCAGCCCTTTCACAAATCGCTCTTCTGCTGCATAGCCAGCTTTACTTTTAAATGGCATAAATTGGCTAAAAATAAAACCTGGTACTTTTTTACCCGCACCTATCAAATCAATCTCTTTGGTTTGTAATCCCCGTTTCGTCAATTCTCCTACGGATAGCATTCGATTGACTTCGTTAGTTCCCTCATAAATTTTAGTAATCCGTGCATCTCGATAAGCCATTTCCATACCCGTTTCAGTAGCATACCCCATACCTCCATGAATTTGAATGCCTTCATCAGTGGCATAGCAAGCTAACTCTGAGCCCTTTGTTTTTAGGATAGAACACTCAACGGCAAATTCACGAACACCATTTAACTTAGCATCCCCTTCAGACAATCCTTCCGCCAAAAATTGTTCACTTTTCAAATCAACATTATAGCCTGTACGGTAAACAGCGGACTCTATAGCGAACGCCTTTGTCGTTATGTCTCCAATTTTGTGCTTAATCACTCCAAAATCAGCAATTACCTGATCAAATTGTTTTCTTTCTTTTGCAAATTTTACACACCTATCTACTGTGAATTTTGCTCCCCCAACACCACCTGCACCTAATTTTATGCGTCCTGTATTTAAGATGTTTAATGCCATTCTGAAACCTCCTTGTCTTTCACCCAAAAGATTTTCGACCGGTACTTTACAATTATCAAAAAATAATTGAACAGTAGAGGAGCCTTTGATCCCCATTTTCTTTTCTTCTGCACCGATCGTTAATCCTTCAAAATCTTTCTCCACAATGAAAGTAGACAAATCTTCATCATCTCCTATTTTTGCAAAAACCACAAAAACACTTGCAAAGCCGCCATTCGTAATCCAAATCTTTTGTCCATTTAACAAATAAAGTTTGCCATCTTCGGTCAATGTTGCCTTGGTTTTTCCAGCATTCGCATCAGACCCAGCAGTTGGTTCAGTTAGAGCATACGAAGCAATCAATTCACCAGATGCAATACCTGGAAGGTATTTCTGTTTTTGGGCTTCATTTCCATAAAAAACAATAGGCAAAGAACCAATAGACGTTTGAGCACCAATCGTTGTTGCAAAAGAAAAACCCGCAGCTATTGCTTCAGAAAAATAAGTCCCCGTATTGAAATCTAACCCTAAACCACCATATGCCTCAGGTATACTTACTCCACAAAGCCCTAACTCGCCTGCCTTTTTGACCAAATCGAGCATTTCTAATTTATCTTCAGGTTTAGTGATTTCTAATTCCCGACCTCTTTTAAAAAAAGCATCCTGAATTTCTTTCACACAAAAATCAATAACGGTTTGGGCAATCATTCGTTGTTCTTCCGTCCATTCTTCAGAGACAAAAATTGATTCAGGGGAAGTAGTTCCGACTAAAAAAGCCCCTCCTTTTAAAGAAGGATTCACATTCGTATTGCCCCTTCGTATTTTCGAAGAATCTACTTTCTCAGCTACTGCTATATCTACTGTTTCTTTACTCATTTTAAATTACTTTTCAATGATTAGGATTTAGAGAGCCTAAAATTAGGATTTCTATACTAAAAAAAATCAAAATATAAATTTAAATTTGTTGGCACCTTTAATAATCCATCTATATGTTATGGTGGTTTTATTTTTTATTAATACCCAACAACTGTGAGTAGTCAAACCAAGTACCTCATCATTCAATCTGCTATTAACCTTTTCAATAAATACGGTATCAAAAATGTTCGGGTTCAAGATATTGCCTCCGAAGCCGGTATTAGTCCTGGTAACCTTACCTACCATTTCAGAACTAAAAAAGATTTAATGCCTTCCATCCGTCGTTACATGATAAAAATGCTGGATACAATGTCTTTCGGCGATAGGGTTTTTGAAGATGGTTTGGAAGGTATGAAAGTGGTAAAAGCCTATTTGGTCTATCTCGAAAAATTCCGATTCTTCTATCTCGACACCCTAGAAATCATACGAGAATATCCTGAAATAAAAGAGACGCATCAACAACAAATAAAAATTGAAATCCAATCAATTCTCAACCTCATAAATTACGTTCAACGAAAAGATTATTTAAGATCAGAAGCATTTGAAGGACAATTTAATTCCCTAGCCGATCAAATCTGGATGACTTTACATTTTTGGTTATTAAATCGCGAAATAAGAGGTGAAGTTGGCTCAGGTGTAGAGGAAGGTTTATTAGCGGTAGCAAACCTTTTTTACCCCCATTGTACCCCTTTCGGTCGTGAAAAATATGAAGAACTGAAAGTCCTAATTTATTCTGAGGACTTCATGTAAAGAATGGTACATTAATAGAGTTGTTGTCAAATAAGAATTTGATTTCTGAAACAAGATTTACCTTGAAAATTACTCGGTTTTCTTTGACTTCACTAGAAAAGGCTGTCGCTTAAAGCGATGGGAATACTCCGCAGGCAGATGGATAAAAATGCTCCTAAAAGTCATTACTGATTATTTTTCCAAATAATCCAACATTAAAATTTATTCACAATTCAATTTTTTTAGGAACCCGCCGTTTGATACTCAAAATTGGGTTTTAGGACATCTTTGTCCATTTAAGTTATAGTGACAAGAAGCCATAAAACTAAAAAAACATGAATCCATGAAATCCTATCTTTTTGCGTATCTACTTTTATGTTCCAATTTACTACTTTCAAAAAGCATCCTTTTAAATGAAGCAATTGCCAACAACCAAATTTCGATAGAGGTATCAGGCGAAGGCGGACATTCAGGTAAATCACTGAAGATCAAATTTTTAAATCAAACCAAAAAAGATCTTGAAATCAAAGTTCCAGCGGGTCAAATTTTTCATTCTCAGGACTCGACCATGCAAGATTTAATGATTACAAAAGGAAAAGTATTGGCACTCGAAAAACAGCAAAACCGAATTTCTAAATTTTATGGCATGTGTATTCAGGCAAATAATAGCTCCCCTAGTGTCGGAAGTGTATTCAATTTGGGAGCATTGGCTACCGGCTCTTTATTGAAAGTTGCTGAATTTATTTTTCATAACCGCTTATATGAAAACGCTTCCGCACAATCTGCCATCTGGGTCGTTACTGACGGGCATCGGCTAGAATATATTGAGGATCCAAAATTGGCAGCATTCATGGCAAAAACACTCGGAAAAGAGCGTCCAGAATACACCATTACCCACGAAAACAACTCTGCCCCAGGGCAACCAGCTTTTCAATATGCACCTGCAAAAATCGAAGGGGTTTTTAATTATTCTTTGGCGGAAGACCAAAAAGTGAGCTTTGGATTATTCAATGAAGAAGGAGAATTAGTCCGTTCTTTTTTCAAAAATAAAGCCCAAGAAAGAGGTATTTGGAAGTTTGATTTCTATTTTGAAATCTCTCGTTTGCCAAAGGGGAAATATTCAGTCCGATTAACTAAAGGAGATATAGAAATTGAAAGAAGAGAAGTGGAATTTTAAAAACTATCCTTATTTTTTAGATGGAAAGGCGAAAACCCAAGTCATTTCTTGGGGTTCCTTTGTCTTCCATTTTGGTCCTTTTTTCAATAAACGAATCGCCTCCTGATCACAATCTGGACTTAAAGATTGTTCAATACGAATATTAGATAAGGTTCCATTTTTATTGACTTGAAATAACAAAATCACGGTTCCTTCAATAGAATCTATGGAAGCCAAAGCAGGATATTGCTGATTTTTCTCAATGTATCTTTGAAATTTATCAAATCCTCCTTTAGGCATTGGGCGATTAGAAGATTTTGACTTGGCGGAATAAGAAGTATCCTTTTTTCGCTTTTTCACGCCTAACCCTACGACTGTTATTTCCGATAATTCTGCATTCGAGCTATTCAAAATTATTGGATAGGATGGTTGAGCATCCAATGGCACAATTTGAGATTCGTATCCTGTGTAGGAAACTTCTAATGCGCTATCTTCTTCGGTAACATTTAATTGAAAATTGCCATCAAAATCAGTCACTACTCCATTTTGGGTTCCAGGAACAAGTATATTAACGCCTATCAAAGGCTCCCCTAATTCATCGGTTACCGTTCCTTCAATCGCTCGCAATGATGGCGGCACAGTACTTCTTTCCATCGATAAACGCTCATCAATAGGAGCTACATCTTCAAACTTATTCGGTACAGCCCTAGATTTTATTGGAGCACTTTTTAATATTGATGGCTGATTTGCTTCTTCAGCTTGAGGAATAATTTCAGCATCATCTGCTAAGACTTCTTGCGATTCTTCCTCAACTAAAATTTGGGCTGTTGCGATTTCCTCCACATAACTACCTCTACTAGGCTCCACTATTTGAGTGTCCGTTCCTTCCTTTATATCGGCTTTGGATTCATTGATAAATGTATTGACATTTTTTTCTAATAGCTTATAATTTGAAGTAGATGCAGGAGGACTTATTAAAGGCGAACTATTCGGCAATTCTTTTGGCGTCTCCAATTGTTTTTCCGGCTTATTTTGAGCGATTTCTTTAGTTGGAACTTCAGTAGGTGTAGATTTTTCAAAGGCTTCCTCTTGGGCGATCGCCTCCTGTTGATTCAACGATTGATTTACAAACCAAAATCCACCAATCACTCCAACAAACATAGCCGCTGCAGCTGCAATTCTCCATATCGGAAGTATTCGGCGTTCTTTTTTGCCATATTTTTCGTTTAGCCTGGCTTTTATATTTGAAATATCTGCCAAGTGTTCTGCCTCTGGAAATTCGCGATAGCCTTCCAATGCTTCGGACAAAAAAGCATCCTTAGAAGCCAAGATATCCAAGTGACTTTCATCATTTCGAGTAGAAGCTCCATTCAACCAACGGAGCAACGACAACTTCCAATTTTTATGTTCAGAAACAGGCAATTCGATTTACTTTTTTTGATTCAGGGATTTCGAAAATAACAACCTAAGTATTTCGCTTGTCCTTTTTTAATTTCTCTTCGTTAAAATTTTTGACCGTAGCGCTGCTATGCTAAAAAAATTTACCTCGATAAATGAAAAAATTACTACACCAAATTTGCGTAGTTTATTAATCGCGAAATCCGTAAGAAGCTGTTTTAAAACCTAATATCAGATTTTTTATCTGAGTTTTTTTCGTTTGTTTTTAGATTTTTTGAGTTTCATAGCATCGCTATGGGGTGATAAAAATCTAAAAACAGGCGGAAAATGGCTCGGTAAAAAAACAGTAGTGGGTTTTGAAACAGCTTTTAAACCTCTTTATTAACTTTCTGATGTTTTTCAATACAGTTCTTTAAATTTCGACGTCCATTTTGAATATTTGAGCGAACTTTCCCAAGTTCCTCTCCTGTAATTTCTGCTATGTCTTTGTACGACTTATTCTCATAATAAAACCAATTAATACAGACTTTTTGTTGACCTGGTAGTTTTTCAATACAATTTTTCAAGGCTTTTTCTTCTCCATTATTCTCCTCTCCAAAAGTTGGATGCACCACCTCATCCGAATGCATAATCCGAGGATCATAAGAAACCGTTATTTCTTTTTTCCTCAACTGCATAAGGCAGTAGTTTCGGGTCACAACATGTAACCAACCTCTAAAATTTTTTACTTCGTGTTTCTTGAGTTTTTTGGTCAATTGCTCAAAAACGCCCATAACTCCATCTTCTGCCTTTTCCCTGTTCTTATAATATTTAAGACAAACCCCGTAAACCAATTCAATGTATCGCTCAAATAAAATCCCCAAAGCTGCCATATCCTCCTCCTTTTGGTAGGCGGCTACCAATTCGAGATCGCTTTTTTGCGATGATTTTTTTTGGAAGAATTTGAGCATATAATTCAAGTCAAAATTTCTTATTCAGGATACGGACAATATTTTTTTCCAAATCATTTATGTAATTCAAAAAATGCTTGCATCCCTTTTCCCGTAATCAAAATTTTCAAATTACAAATCTATCGTTATGAAAACTATTTTAATCAATTCGCAAGTTATGCAAACTTCCGCACAGTGTCCAAACGTAAAGAATTTTGCACCTAAATCCTTTTTTCTTTTAACCCATAAAAGGGCGCTTTTATTTCTCCTTTTGGTTGTTTTTGCGCTTGGACAAAGTAATGCACAGGTAGCTCTTTCTGGTAAAATAACCAATACCCATGGGGATCCATTGATCGGAGCGACTGTCCTAATTAAAGGAACCAACATTGGAACAGTCACCGATATTGACGGAGCTTTTTCTATCAACGCCCCTGATTCTTTAGTTACTTTAGTGGTCACCTACACCGGATTTGCCACTCAGGAAATGAGTTTTAAGAGTCTATCTGAACGAAAAAATTCAGCCATTACTATGGACAAAATAAACCTCCAAAATATTGACATTTCCTTAAATGAAGAAGCAGAACAATTGGACGAAGTCGTCGTTACAGGACTTAGTGTAAAAAAGGAAAGGAAATCAATTGGCTATACAGCTACCTCAAAAACTAAAAAATCAAAAAAAATCAAAAAGGATAAAGCACTAAAAATAGTAGATAGTGCTCCTCCATCAATGAGCATTACCAAAAATAGTACAGTCTATACTCAAGCTGACAGCCCTGAAAAAATCATCATCCGAAAACCAAAATCTGCTCCTAGCCCTCCAAAAAAGATTGCTTCTGTCCCTTATCCCACTCCTGAAACGAGTTACGAAAATTATGATTTCATCCAGGAAAATGAATTTGAAAATGCTCGCAAAAACCCATTGTCTACTTTTTCAATTGATGTCGATGCCGCTTCTTATTCAAATATGAGACGCTTCATTCAAAATGGACAAAAACCTCCAAAAGATGCTATTCGAATTGAAGAAATGATTAATTATTTTAACTATGAATATGATAACCCAACAAATGAACACCCCTTTGCAATCAACACCGAAATTTCTAATTGCCCATGGAATGAAAATCACAGATTGGTTCATATTGGTTTACAAGGAAGAAAAATAGCCGGTGAAGACCTGGCTGCTTCTAATATTGTCTTTCTAATTGATGTCTCTGGCAGCATGAACGCCTCCAATAAACTCCCCCTCTTACAGTCTTCATTCAAAATGTTGGTTGATCAATTTAGACCTCAAGATAAAGTTGCCATTGTAGTTTATGCAGGGGCAGCTGGTGTAGTTCTCCCTCCAACAGCTGGCAATCAAAAAAAGACCCTAAAAGAAGCCATCGACAGATTGAAAGCAGGGGGCTCAACCGCTGGAGGCACAGGTATCCAATTAGCTTACAAAACCGCTAGAGAAAATTTTATAGCAGATGGAAATAATCGGGTAATTCTAGCTACCGATGGAGATTTTAATGTAGGGATGAGCAATGATTCAGAATTAGTGAGAATGATTGAAGATCAGAGAAAAACCGGAGTATTCTTAACAGTTTTGGGCTTTGGAATGGGTAATTACCAAGATTCCAAAATGCAAAAACTGGCTGACCATGGCAATGGAAACCATGCCTATATTGACAATTTAAAGGAAGCGAAAAAAGTATTAGTTGAGGAGTTTGGAGGGACAATGTTTGCCATCGCCAAAGATGTCAAACTACAAATTGAATTCAATCCAACTAAAGTAGAATCATACCGACTAATTGGATATGAAAACCGTCTTTTAGAAGATGAAGATTTTAATGACGACAAAAAAGATGCAGGTGAATTAGGCTCTGGGCATACAGTGACAGCTTTATACGAAATTATTCCAAAAGGTGTTAAGAGTGAATTGACCAAGGACATAGATGAATTGAAATATCAAACCTCTTCGGTAACTTCTAGTAGTGCCTTGACCAAAGAATTGATGAATATAAAATTGCGCTATAAGGCTCCTGATGGGAACATTAGTCAGCTAATTGAAGCGCCATTAATTGATACCCACATTCCAATGGACAAAACCAGCGATAATTTTAGATGGTCTGCTTCCGTTGCCACTTTTGGAATGCTTTTACGCAACTCAAAATTTAAAAACAACGTAACTTATACGGATTGTTTAAAGTTAGCTGAAGGTGCAAAAGGATATGATTTGAATGGTTATAGAGGAGAAATGATTACTTTGATTCAAAAGATGAAGACATTGGTTGATCCAGATTTGGCAGGTAAATAGTAATTGAAGCGTATACGACAGTGGTTTCTCATTTGATTTTTTTCAGCAGCTTTGCTTGAATAGATTTCCACATGAGAAACCACTGAGTAATCATTCGTGAATCTCAAATAATTTGGGTTAACTCCTGATTAAACCCAGTGACCTATCCAAACTCAAAAATAATTCTTTTTTTTGCAGTCCGTAAGGAACTCAAAGTTGAGTATTAAAATATTGAACAGGCTCAATTTTTGAATTAGAGTTTATCTATATATTTAGAAAAGTAAAAAAAAAACGAATTTACCCATGAAGCGATTACAATACCTCCTGATTACATCATTCCTAATTACACTTTTCAGTTGTACTGAAAACAAAAAATCAGAGCCTCATACTGACACCATGGTCACTGACTACAAAGAACAGTATCGACCACAGTTTCACTTTACACCAAAAGGGAATTGGATGAATGATCCAAATGGATTAGTGTATAATAATGGTCAATGGCATATGTTTTATCAACACAATCCATGGGGCAACAAATGGGGACACATGAGTTGGGGGCATGCCGTCACAAGAGATTTGGTTCATTGGGGAGAGATGCCCATTGCACTTTATGAAGAAGCCAACGCCACAGATGCGGATAGCACTATGATCTTCTCAGGAAGCGCAATTGTAGACAAAGGCAATAAAAGTAAAATTTGCCCTGATGGAACGGGAGACTGTATGATTGCTTTTTATACCTCACATGTTCATAACAAAGGAGAAGGGATCGTTCAGCATCAAAGCTTAGCTTACAGTGCGGACAAGGGTCAAACTTGGGCAAAATATACCAAAAACCCCATAATCGATTTGAAGGAGAAAGACTTCCGCGATCCTAAAGTATTTTGGCATCAACCCAGTCAAGAATGGAAAATGGCGGTGGTGTTACCTAAGAAATACAAAGTTCTCTTTTATGGCTCCAAAGACTTAGTGAACTGGACAAAATTAAGTGAATGGGGAGGCGTTGGTGATATTTCAAAAATTTGGGAATGTCCTGATTTATTTGAACTAAAGGTGGCAAATGAGGTCGGCGTCACCAAGTGGGTTCTCGTAATTTCGGGTGGTCATGAAAGTAAATCAACCTTCGGAATGCAATATTTCATTGGTCAGTTTGATGGGAATAAGTTTACCTTAGATGCAGAAGAAACTGGACAACATTATTTGGATTATGGTCGAGATTTTTATGCCGCAGTGACTTGGAATAATGATCCCTATAAACGCCGACTTATGATTGGATGGATGAATAATTGGGATTATGCGAATGAAGTTCCAACCACACCTTGGAAATCAGCACAATCAATTGTTCGCCAATTGGTTATGTACAAAGTTGGTGAAGCATATAAACTATATCAAGCCCCACTAAGAGAAATAGAATCTCTAAGAGGAACTTATGGCGGCTATTCAGATTTAGAGCTCCCCTGTGATCCTAACTTATTCTCGAATATTCGATTTACCTCTGGTGAAATTCAAGCGATTTTCACGCCTGCTGAAGAAGTCGGAGTTGAAGAATTTGGTCTAAAGGTTTTTCAAAGTAAGGATGCATCAGGAAAGGTAGTTGAAGAAACGGTTATTGGCTATGACCCTAATCGAAAAGAGGTTTTCTTGGATAGAAGTAGATCAGGAAGATTAGATTTTAGTGAAAAATTTTCAAGTCGAGATGTCGCGCCTGCTAACCTTCAAGAAGGCAAAATTAATCTTCATGTTTTTATTGATGAATCAACTATTGAAGTATTTGTAAACCATGGAGAAGTTGTGCTATCCTCACAGGTTTTCCCAAAGATGAATCAAGGTGGTATCGAACTGTACAATAAGGGTGACGGGCGAACAGTTGCAAATACTTATAATGCTTGGTCTTATAACTCTACATGGGATGCCTTAAAGTAATTTTTTGGTACTTGGACAAAACTCGTGTTCTATGCCTACGCTTACCCTTTAATTCCCTATAGGGATTCAACCCCACTGCGGGAAAGTACTCTTCAGGGAATTAAAGGGGGAGGATAGATCTCACAATTAATAAACTAGTCTGGTACGTTATTCGGATTTAACAAATCATAAAATTGATCCAATTTTGGCAAAATAATGATTCTTGTTCTTCGATTGATGGAACGCCCTTCAGCGGTATCATTGCTGCCCAAGCTGCTGTATTCTCCGCGCCCTGCAGCAACTAACCTTCTAGGTTGAATATTGAATTGTTTTTGTAAGACTCTAACTACAGCAGTCGCTCGTTTAACACTCAAATCCCAATTATCTGCCACACAATCATTGCTGATCGGCACATTATCCGTATGCCCTTCGACCATCACTTCCAAATCAGGACGTGATTCTATGATTTTTGCGATTTTACCTAACACTTCGTTAGCTCTTGAGGTAATTTTAGAACTACCACTTTCGTAAAGCATTTTATCAGAAAGGTTAATATATACGACTGTTTTATCTACTTTGACTTCTACATCATCATCCTCAATTCCATCTTTTAAAATACCCTTTAAATTTACGGCGAGCGCAAGATTTATCGAATCTGCTCTTGATTTAGCCTGCTGAATCAAACGAATATATTTGTCTTTCCCCTCCAATTGCGCCAATGTTTCTTTTATGTTCTCGGTCGCAGATTGAGACAAAGTGGTTAGGTCATCAACTTGGCCTAATTGTTTGTCGCGTTGAGATTGGAGGTCAGCAATTTGGCTCTTTAAATCTGAAATTTGTTCTTCTCGTAATACCAAATTACTTTTTGACTGGTTGATTGTACCTTGAAGGTTCACTTTTTCTTGTTCACAGGTAGAAAGGCGATTCATATAACTATTTAAATCTTCGCCACATTTACCTAAATCCGCGTTGGCTTTTTCTAATTGAGATTGAGTATCTAAGAATTGCTTTTTGGTTACACAAGAACCCATCAAAAAACAAAGACTTAAGAAAAGGACTAATTTACTTGATGTTTTCAAAATAAGTTTTTTTTGTTAAAAAATAGGATATTGTCAAAACGAGAAATCGAATTTTTCATGGGTTAAATTTCGTAAAAATAGCGTCAAATTCTTAATTTTTCATAAACTGTATAGCTTGCCAATCCCCATCCTCCACAAATCGAATCCGCAACCAATACATTCCTGGCGGGTAATTGGAAACATCTAATGACGATTGACTAATCTCACTGTCAATAGACGCTTCACTAAAATCCATCATTCGACCTAAGGCATTCTGAACAGTCATTTCAACCAATTGAAATCGTTCCGTTTTTATCTGAACTTGTAATTGATCACTCGTTGGATTCGGAAATATCAAGATATAAGGCTTTTCCAATCTTTCTTTAACACTCACCGAGTCTTCCACTACATCCTTTTCAAATTGGGTGAAAATCGCTTGAATTTCTTTGTCTTCATTCTCAATTAATGGACTCGCCATACAAGTTTCTATTTTAGCTAAAAACTGAACGCCAGAAATCGCAGAAAAACCAGGTACAAAGAAAATGGATTTTCCCGCACGGTAATCGACTGTGGTCGCTGCCAATAAAACATGTGACGAAGTCAAAGTATCGGTTACATTAAATAAATGACTTCCTGAAAATAAGGTATCATTCAAAACCTGAGTGACAAGGCAAGGAGCCGGACAAGCCGCACAAGAGCCACCACAATCTACACCGGTCTCTGTACCATTTTGAATGCCATCTGTACAGGTAGGCATTGGCGGACAATTGGCACAATAAGTCCCACCACAATCAACTCCTGTTTCGTCGCCATTTTGGATGCCGTCTGAACAAGTAGGTCCACCACAAGGAGGACAACTACTTCCGCCACAATCTATCCCTGTCTCATCGCCATTTTGAATGCCATCAAAACAAGTTGATGTACAAGTTTGAATTTTGGCAGTAAAGACGGTGCCATTATCAGCTTGAAAGTTAGGTTTTAAAAAGATGGTTTTTTCTGCGTAATAATGAACCATCGCAGAGGCTGTAATCTGAGAAGTCGACGTTAAAGTATCCAATACGGAAATGATTTCAGTACCTGAATTAACAGGAGCATTTGGCATTGCGGTTCCGATACATGAAGTTGTAATCGGACCACAAGGGGTACAAGAACCACCACAATCTACGCCAGTCTCATCACCATTTTGAATGCCATCCGAACAAGTTGGGCAAGTGGGACAAGTTGCGCCCCCGCAATCGACACCCGTTTCATCGCCATTTTGGATGCTATCCATACACGTGTATTCACACGCGGTGATAGCAATATCATCTAAATAAACCCAATCTTGGTCACCAGAAGCATCGCATTGAAATCTAAATCGGGTGGTTGCGGTGAAGGGTCCAGAAATAGTTATGTTGTCAAAATATCGTTGATTATTTTCAAATTCATCTCCTTCATTCCATTCCTCAATCGTTGTAAAAGTCGTTCCGCCATCGGTTGACATTTGAAGCCAAAAATCTTCATTGGGATTATCCATACTGTTTGTCATATAGAAAAAATAAACTTGGACTTCATTGTACATAGACAAATCCATATCACCCGTAGTAGTGTGAGAAGTTCCCGTATCATCCCGAAGGCGAATGCTATAAGTACCACTATTTGCAAAGTTCACCTCATTAACCCTAGATGCATCTGTACCACCATCTGTCCAAATGCCCCAACCTGCTTCAAAATCTTGTACATCAATAACTGTGAAATTGCAATTTTCACATGGCGCACAAGTACCACCACAATCTGTACCTGTCTCGTCGCCATTCATTATACCATCACTGCATGTTGCTGCCAAATCTTTCGAAATAATAAATTGGGAAAATTCTGTTACCCCTGCAAAAGCAACCTCATCGGTATTGGTATCAACTGAAGATGCTTTTGGTGGAAAAACCCATCCTGCTGTACCAACTGAACCCGAAGGTCTTTTATGCATTTCATAAGCCGTTGTCGCTGAATATTCTGCCCATCCGCTTGGTGTTTGAAAAATCATCTCCGCATTGATTCCGGAAAGGTTGGTGCCATAATTATTAACAATCCAATATTCAGGCGTCAATGTATTTGTGGAGGCTGAGTTTCCATGTGGATCTTCACCAGTCAAGTAGGAAACGACTACTTCACCAAGAGGCAAAGTATTAGAAAAAGTAATATCCAAATTGGTTTCTTTCATTCCATCATCGAAGGAATAGTTTTGAGCAGCTTGAACAGCTTTTGTAACGGCTACGCCATCTGCAACAGGTACATCTGAAGCAATAAAAGTAATATCTCCCATCATTGATGCATCATAATTCCCAGCCGCATCAGTGACCGTATTATTTCCATTATCTTTAAATTGATAATAAACTAATAGACCTTCCTCACAAACCTCTCCGATATCCAATGTCAAGTGCATATTTTCTCGAATTTGTTGAGCAGTTCTTGCTGTATTCCAAATTCTGAATTCATCCAGATGTCCATCTAGTGCATCGCCTCCTGTGTCACCTATTTTGAAATTGCCATTCCATGCGTTTGGTAATGCCACATTATTTATTGTTCCAATCAATGCACCGTTATGATAAACTGTTAAAACACCATTGTCAAAAGTAACTGCAATATGGTTCCATTTACCCTGTTTCAACGTATTTGCTGGAGATTGAATTCGATGACTTCCTGTATTGATTCCTGCATGGAATGAAGCATTAGAATTGGCATGAAACCAGAAGGTTCCCCAACCCACTCCAACTTTATGATTGTAATTGGAAAAGCTGAATGGCTTTAACCAAAATTCAATAGAAAAGACTGTTGGTTGCCAATTCAACCCTGAGATCGTTGCATAATCTCCATTTCCATCACCTTTCAATGCATCAGCAGCAATATCTTGCATTGCTTCTAGCCCGAAGCCGTTTAGAGTGACCGATTTTGTAGAAGCATTATTTGAAGTATGGTCAATTTGTCCAGCATAAGCTCCAGTTGCAGTCGGAGTAGTTCTTACAAAAACCTTAGTAAGCGGTACATTTCCTCCTGCTTGAGTTAAGGTCAAGTTTGTTCCATAATTATTCAATGAATCCAATGAAATTTCAAAATTCCCTATGACTGAAATCAAAATATCATTTGTCAAATTCACTCCTGAAACTTCATAAGAAAGAACCTCACTCATAGCATTAATTTCATTTCGGCAAAAATCAATTTGTGAAGTAACCAAGCCTATAATCGAACCATTAGACCGCGCAATTAAATATTGACCATAATTTGGAATATTTGAAAAAGTGACGGTATTATTTGCATCGTTTGCAGCAGAAGCGTTTGCTAAGAAGGTCCATGTTCCATCCGAATTGTACGCTCGATAATACAAAATCATACCAGCTGGATTTGCTTCATCTGAAGCCAGAATATCTTCATTCGTGGCGAAAGTCATATCTGCACTAAAACTTCCTGTTTTTTCATAACGGTTCACGACCCAATATTGGTTGTCTAAAGGAGCATCTGTTCCTGCAATACCAGTGGTTCCAAATGGAGTTAAGTCTATTTTTGTTGCTGTCACGGTCGCAGCGTCTTGAGTTACATAGTTTGCGGAATAATCAGTTCCAGTGAAATTGACCAGACCGGACATTTCCAATTGTGTGTTAGCGGTTCCTTTTCCGAATGGAGCAGTTGAAGTAATTCGAGTAGCACCAGAAACAGTTCCATCATATTGACCTACGACATCTAAAACGTCGCCACTTGCTTCATTGAATTGCCAACAAGAAATCAAATCAAGGTTGCAAACGTCAATCGTACGATGCATATTTTCTCGAACTTCTGTTGTTGTCAATGCTTTTTGCCACACACGAGCTTCTTCTATTTCTCCCAAATATTTCCAATCATTTTCGGCGGCAGCTCCAATTCCAATAATCAAATTATTATTAATATTCCCAATATGCCCTATCCCCGTTTCAAGTACCAAATCACCATCAATATAAACTCTGGAAAGTGAAGACGTACGATCAAGGGTACCAACGATATGATGCCATGCTCCATCATTATAAGTGGTAGAAGTTCTTAATCGAGTTCGATTACTTCCATCCGCAACATTAAAACCAATTCTTCCAGATTCGATCGACATTGTCCAACCCGGGTTATAACTATTATCCCAATCTTCATTGGAAATAATAGCATCATCACTCGATGTAGTTGTTGTTTTTATCCAACATTCGACACTAAAACTCTTTGTACTCCCAAATTGATAATCTTGTCCAGTTTGTGGGACACTTATATAATCACTATTGTCGAAACTCATCGAAGTACCAGGAATGCCTTCCGGCGTTCCTTGTACAATCAAATACACGATTTGTGAATGTGTAACGCCGCCGCCATTTTCTGTCCCAGTGACCGTCAATAGATAATTACCCTCAGCGACAGCATTCAGTCCACTTACGGTCAAGGTAGTAGTCGAAGTAGCTGCAACGTTTAGTGGGAAGTTGGAGGTCGCACCTGTTGGCAAACCAGTGACTGTCAAGTCAATTGTGCTAGAAAATACACCTAGTGCCTGTGTACTGATTGTATAATCTACGCTTGATTGTGTACAAACTGAACGACTATCAGGTGTTACATCAAAGGAGAAGTCATTGGTACTCCCTGATACGATTTCAAAATCTTCATCCGAAATATCAAAGAAAATATTGCCAGCAGCTTCTACTTTAATTCGATTTTGAGTACCTACCGCATTCGGCACAACGATGTCATGAGAGCCATCATTGGTCACATTGGAGGCAAGTGTAGTAGGGTAGGTAAATCCTCCATCAAAAGAAATCAAAATATTGACCTTGGCACAGCTGACTGGTGCAACATCTGTATTGGAAACATCCCATGTGACCGTACGCGTTTGACCTTCTGACCAAATTGTATTATTGCCATTTGGAATCAAGACCTCAAAAGGTCCTGCCCCAGCATCCACATGAAATAATAATTCTCCATAGTCTACACCACCCTTCCCGGGATTATTATCATGAACCATTAATCGGAAATTCAAATCTCGCGTATAAGTAGGCATCACCTCTCCTATATCGTTCGTTCCATTGATAATTTTGCTTAATTTAGGAATCGTTCGGTCAGACTCACTTGTGTAAGGTAATGTCTGAAAAATAGGTGCATTCCCTGATGGATTTTGAGGTGGCGTTTGGTTCGTTCCATGATCATATTGCTCCCAAGAATAGGTCAAAGCAGCACTCCCCCCGTCATCCGTTGCAGAACCTACTAACTTAAAAGGTGTCAAAATCGGGATCGTAAAACCACCTGTCGGAACGGTGACCACAGGGGGTGTATTTCCAGTAACCGAAGTCGCCGCACAACTACTGCCTCCTCCAGTGAATAAATGATTCCGCATTTCCTGAAAAGAAGAAGAGTGATATTGATAATAACCGCCACCAGGCATATTTTCAGAGCCACAGAGCCCATCGTAACTCAAAATCGTATTTCCACTTCCAGGTTCAAAGTCACCACCACCATATTGCCCACAACTATTAAAAGTATGACTTCCAGACATTTGGTGCCCAATTTCATGGGCATGTGTATTCAAAGAAGTACTACTTGTTCCTCCACTTTTATAAGAATTATTACAAATAACTCCAACATAGGCTACCCCCCCACCCGTCGGTTTTATTAAATGCCCAATATCATAATTACTAGACCCCATCATAGCTGGGATCAATGTTCGGGCTTCTCCTAACCAATCATTACCAGAGTAAGGATCTGTGGCTGGGTCAGGAAAAATTAGTGTATCATTATTCGGGATCAAATCAAGATGCACACAAAGCTCTCTTTCATATAGTAAATTCAAATCGCTAGTTCTGTTCGTTACCCAAGTAAGTGCATTGGCGACACCTCCCATATTTACCGTGACCTCACCTGCTAAAGACAAGGCAAATCGATAAGTTCTCAGTTCTGTCCCTACTGCATAAGGTGATGCCATAGGCGCAATTTCTGGGATATTATTGGATATATTTGGAGTATTATTATTTGGATCAATGAAGTCATCATAGCTTTCCTCATTGTGATTATGCGTTTCACAAGTATGTGATCCTTTGGGTACGTCCTTATCATAATAACTTATGTGAAAAGGAGTGTCCCCAGCAGTAACCTTATCAATAAAAATTACGCCTTCCTCCGAAAACACCATCGCATGAAAAGCATCAGCGTTCCAAACAAATCGCAAAGTCATTGATGGATTTTCCACACTTTTGCCCTTGAAAGTTTTTAAATATGGATATTTTTTTGCCAAATCTTGATGCATCACCGAAGACGCTTCAAATTCAAAACATTCAAACCCACCGTTGGGTAAGGGCAATTCAAGACAAGTTTCTTTAGTTGAATTGGGATTGATAATCTCCTCCAAAACGGAAGCATTTAAATCCAACAGTCGATATTTAGTCGGTAAGACATCTATAATTGGAGACTGAATCCCCGTTGCAGGTTGCTCCACTTCTTGCCAGGGATTTTGTGCATTACTAAAGAATGGAAATAATGGGGTAAGCAGAATAGTCCAAATTATTGATTTGATTCTCATTATTATTCGTGTGTGAAAATTATAGGGTGCTTAGATGCTAAAGCAGGAGATAAGATAATTTTTTAGGCAATATCTTATTTTAAATTTACTTGAATAAAAATTTAATAAAAAATCAAGATATGTATATTAATTTTTTGAAAAGAAATCAAGATTAAAAATACAAGTTAAAATGCTGAATCTATTTACATTCTATTAAGTAAGTGCTTGGACAAAATCAAGTTATTGGTTACTGGATCATTGCCGTAAAGCGGCTCGCTCAAGTAAATGGAGGTTTTGGAGGGGAGTCCAATTTAAAAAGCTGAAAGTCAGCTTTTAAATTGGACTCCCCTCCAAGCCTCCTCTACTGCAACGGGGCCCTTTGGCGCGATGTTGCAGTATTTATATGCAACTTAATTCTACTTCCACTTAAGAGCATACTCTAAATGGCTACTACCGTTTGCTATGATTTCTCAATAATATAATTCCACAATAATTCAGCTGCTTTTTTAATGGAGGGCTTACCCATTAATTTAACAATTTGTCCTAAACCGTCAATATTGGTTGTATTTATTTCTAACAAAACCCTATTTCCGTCATCACCAACTAGGGTGTCAATACCATACATAAAAATGCCCATTTCTAACAGTTGTTCATTCAAAGCATCTACTATTTCGATTTCCTCTTCATCAACCTTAGCAAAATTGATGTTACCTTCATTTGGTATATTACAAAGCCAGGAGTCTTTTGGCGGCTGTCTAAGAGAAGAACCTATAATATGACCATTAATAACAACAATTTTTTTATCCCCTTGTGTGACATTTTCCAAAAATTTCACGCCTAAATATTCAATAGCTGTATTCTGAATTTTTGAGGTAAAATCATCTAAGGTTGTTTCCGAGTTTCCTTCCCAAACCCTATCTCCATCTATACGAACCAATCCCTTCCCGCCATATCCTCGAAAGGGCTTTAAGACAATAGGAAATTGATTTTTGAACTGAATAATATCTTCAATAGATCGACAGACCTTCATTGGTGGACACAGATCTGGAAAATTCATTAAAAATTCTTTACTACCTGTTTCAAAGACCGCTTTTGGCTCATTAATAATTAATTGGTTTGGCAACTCCTTTATCAAAAATTTCAATAAATTCTCTGACAATGGTGGTGGCATTCTCAACCAAATGGCATCATAATTTCGGAGAGATTCTTTTCTGACATTTTTCTTAAACGGTCGTCCGTCTTCATAAAACCCAAAACTTTCATCTGCCTTACTTACAAAGAGATTCTTTGAGGAATGGACTTTAAAGAAAAAATCATTCAACGGATTAGCACGAGTCGCAACATCAACTTGTTCGCATCGAGGATGGGTTCTAATCGCTTTAACCAATGGATATATTGAATTTTCAGCACTGTGATTGGCGTGGTCAGTCAAGACCAAAAGAGTGTATTTCCGCATTAATGTAATTTATTACCTCCGTCAAATTTGGCTCGTTGGAAAGGTTTTGGAGTAGTCTTGTCTCAAACTTTTTCAGTTTGCTAATTCGCTGTAAATGTAGTTGTGTTTTTTGGACAAAAGTAATCATGAACTCTAAAAAATAAAGAATTTTAAAGTAGTAGCTCAGAACAAGGATTTCGAAATCTCTTAAAGAGTGATAGCTTCACAAAATCACACCATCGCCCATTTCTATGATTCGATCGGTCTTTTGGGCAAAATCTTCATCATGAGTGACCACTAAGAGAGAAAGGTCTTTTTCTAAACTTAATTCTTTAAATATGTTGAAAACATTATCTGAATTTTTACTGTCTAAGTTTCCAGTTGGTTCATCTCCCATGATGATGGAAGGCTCATTGATCAAAGCTCGGGCGATAGCCACTCGTTGTTTTTGTCCTCCTGAAATTCGCGACGCTAACTTATCAGCTTGATCTTTTATGCCTAACAATCGAAGTTTCTCCATTGCATCATGGCGTATCTCTTCCATATTTTTTCGTCCTAATTTTTTGGCAGGCAACATCACATTTTCAATAACCGAAAATTCAGGAAGGAGATAATGAAATTGAAAAACAAAACCAATATGGGCATTTCGGAAATACGCTAACTCATCTGAAGATTTTTCTGTCAAAGGGACTTCATCTAACCATAACTCACCTTCATAGTCGGTATCCATCGTTGAAAGGATGTACAAAAGCGTAGATTTTCCACAGCCCGACTTGCCCATTATGGACACAAATTCTCCTTTTTCGATTTGAAAACTAACATCTTTCAAAACGTGAAAAAGTACGGGCTCCCGAAAGTATTTATTAATATTTTTTGCTTGGAGTACTAAACTCATTTATGATATAAAATATTTGATCGTTTAGAGTAAGTAAGTGCTTGGACAAAATCACTGTCCTCTAATAATTTCCACGGGATCAATTCTCTTTGCCTTCAAAGAAGGAAGGTACCCTGCCAAAAAGGTCGAAACCATCGCAAACACAATCCCGATGATATAATATAATGGGTCAAAATTGACGGGAAAAGTCTTGATGGTCGGTAAGGCTTCCGTTTCAAAAGGTAGATGAGAAATCAAAACTGCCACAAAGTGACCAAAAACAAGCCCAATAATTCCTCCAATCATTCCAATTAAAATAGCTTGTGTAAGAAATATCTTTTGAACATCTCCCCCCGAAAAACCGGTCGCCTTTAGAATCGCTATGTCATTCATTTTTTCGTAAATCATCATGTTCAAAATATTATAGATACCAAATCCTGCAACAATCAAAAGAGTAATTGATACCGCATAGGTAATCATATTTCGAATGGAAGTTCCTGTTTCAAATTGAGCATTCGCCGTTTGAATATCGATCGCACTTAGGCCGGCTTGTTGTTCTATTTGGTGGGCCATTGAAGGGGCATTATCAATATTGAACAATTTGACATTAATGTCAGAAATATAATTGCTCCCTTCGCCTAAAATACGTTGTGCTGTTTTCAAATT
Organism: Bacteroidota bacterium; assembly: GCA_024743405.1. Lineage (GTDB taxonomy): Bacteria > Bacteroidota > Bacteroidia > Chitinophagales > Saprospiraceae > JANSWP01. The sequence goes on along the minus strand of JANSWP010000009.1, from coordinate 95,385 downwards.
AGTATAGCTTTGAACATTATCTACTTCTGCAAGACCACTTTGATAGATTCCTACAATTTTTAAAGGGAAAATCTCTCCTTGTGCATTCCCAATTTGGACTCGATCTCCAATAGAAAGCGACATGTTTTTAGCCAATCCTGCGCCCAATAAAATCCCTTCTTCATTTCTATCCAATGCTTCGGGGCTTCCTTCAATAATATAATCGCCAAAATTGAATAATCGTACTTCCTCTAACGGCTCAATTCCTGTAACTCGACCATTCAATTCAATCGAACCAGAAATATAAAACACCTGTGCCGTAGCCTGAGGCACTAGCCCTTTTACTTTCGGATTCTTTTTTAATTGAAACATAATTGGTGCCGCATTATGAATACGAACTTGACTCTGTTTGGGCTTTATAGATCGAACAACATTAAAACTGTTTTTAAATTCGGAATACAAATCGGCAGGCTGGTTTTCACTGGGCCTGATTTCATTATAAATACGCACATGAGGTGTTCGATTGAGAATGAGCCCATCCAGCAATCCATTCAAACCAGTCATAAAACTCACCAAAATAATAAAGGTACCAATACCGAAAGTCACTCCCAAAGCAGCAATAGAACTCTGCTTTTTCCGAGAAAAAAGATGCGTTCTTGCAATAGATAATATAACAGACCAACTATTCATTATTAGTTATTAGTACTGGTACGTTCGGGTTTCAAAATCACCATACTTGTATCGATACCCGATATGATTTCCACATTTTCAATAGTTTTAAGCCCTATTTCGATCTCTTTTAAACCATTTTCAGTTTGGACTTTATTTCCATCGATCAAATAATCATAAGGGATAATCAGCGTATTTTCCCTTTCTGAAATCACAATATTCCCTTCACCTGACAATCCCGGATATAAGATTTCGGGTGCATTTTCAAATAAAGCTTCGACTTTGAAAGTTTGGGTACGTTGTTCTTTTCGAGGATATATTTTGGTGACCTTAGCTTCAAAGATTTGATCTCCGTAAGCATCCAAGTTGACGAGTACCTTTTGACCCTTTTTCACTCTAGCAATGTCTACTTCATCGATCAATAATTCGATAATAAAATCAGTGGCACTACCAATAGAAGCCAACGGTTGTTGTAGTGAAACCAACTCTCCAGGCTCTTGAAAAAGGGCGTAAACCTTTCCATTAATTTTACTCCTCACACTAAAATCTTTCGTATTGACAAGAGTAGCACGGTAAGCATTTTCGGCTCGCTGGACTTGGTTTTGCAATTCGACTTCGGTTCGATCATATCGATTTCGAAGCGTTTTTAGATTATTTTTAGAGACATCATAATTTAGTTTGCGGGTGTCCAAATCAATCTTAGACCCTACATTTTTTTCCCAAAGGTTTTTTTGCCGAAAATAATTTATCGAATCATTGGTCAATTTCAATTTAGCCGCTCGTATCTCATCTTCAATACCAACCAAAACATCGGCTCTTCCCTTATAATTTTCCTTTGCTATTTCAAGTGATAAACGAGCACTCTCAGCATTAATCTCAGGTGCATCATTAATGATTTGAAAGAGTTTTTGTCCCTCTTTCACAAGGTCCCCTTCTTCGATATTTTTTTCGTCCAAAATGCCTCCAACTGAAGCATAAACGGAGTATAACTCATCAGGTTGTATGGTAACAGAAGTGTATACCGATTCGGTAAGATTAGTCAATTTAGGCTTCGTTTTCTCTACTTCTTCTTGACAAGCATTAAGAAAAACAAGTCCAATAACAACAATAAAAAGAAGCTTAGATTTAATTGTTTTCATGTCCTAATCAACTGAAAATGAATTGATTTTATCAAAAGAAAAGCAAGTAAGCGCATTATCAACCCAATTCAAAAGATTTGAATCATTTTATCGATTGATTTTTATCACCCAAACAAAGCACCCCATGTAAAGTCCGCCAATTTCCAGATTATCCAGATCAATAAAACGAACATTCCAATCAAAAGAAAAATTACCAAAAGTACAATCGGCCAAATACTCCCAGTGTGCTTTCCTTCCTCATAATGCTCTTTCAAAAGGAAATAATTCCTACGATTAGATTTGTATTTCAAATCAAAAATATCTCCCAAAATAGGCACACTCCCAACGGTTGTATCTAAGAAAATATTGAATAACATTTTCGCCAAAACCATTCCGCTGGCACCATTTCTAACCATTGAAATCACCAATGAACCTGACATCCCAAAAGTTAGCAAATCGCCAGCATAAGGCACCAAACCGATCAGAAAATCAAATCCAAAACGAGTTTCAGTGCCTGGTATTCGAAATTTTGAATCCAATAAATCGGAAACGGTGTCAAGCGCTACTAGTTTGGAAGGCGTTTCGGCAATTTCTGTATTTGGACTGGACATCATTATTTTTTTAATTCACGAAGTTGCAAAAGTACGAGTATTGATACACATTTTGTGCTCTTTAAAAATTCCCTATTTTCGCGCTCATTTTTGAACAAAACCATAAAATAATGACTGCAGAAATTCATACAGAAAAAGGAGTAATGAAGGTCGAATTCTACGAAGACGATGCACCAAACACCGTCAAAAACTTCGTTAATTTATCAAAAAAAGGATTCTATGATGGGCTTACTTTCCACAGAGTAATTCCTGATTTTGTAATTCAAGGAGGTTGCCCAAATGGTAGTGGAGCAGGCGGACCAGGCTACAAAATTGATTGTGAATTAGATGGTGATAATCAATTTCACGACCGAGGTGTTTTGTCTATGGCTCACGCTGGTAGAAACACAGGAGGCTCACAATTTTTCATTTGCCACAGCCGAAATAATACTTCTCATTTAGATCGAAATCATACTTGTTTCGGACGAGTTTTTGACGGCTTAGATGTGATTGATGATATTCGAGGTGGAGATAAAATCTTAAAAGTTGTTATCAACGAATAATACGATATAACCCACAAGTAATGAGTGTCGGGAATAGTCAATTCTTGGCATTCATTACTTATTCTTTCAAACAGAAGTATTGGGTTGACTGGATATTTATTCAAGTTAAAATAATCTGCAAATATGATTTTTTTGATTTCACCCTCAACACTCCTTTTCTGGCTTTTTCTTTCCGTTTCTTCTCAAATTCATTCCCAAAATTGCACTTTCACCACTCCGAATCTAATCTTTTCCACTCAGTAGATTGCAAATTAAGTAGATTACCTTTTTTGAAGAAGATGGTATTTTGAGAGAACGAGGCAAAAAACGCAGACATACCCAAAGGTATGGCGAGTATTTTTAACGACGCAGAAAGGAAACATAACAAGTAAAATGGGTAGGTTATTTATTTCCTACTCCCTAATGCCCTATCTTCGCATTCATTTTTGAAAAAACGCTTAAAACAGATTATGAGCAACGAGAAAATTATCTTTTCAATGGAGCGGGTGAGTAAAACTTACCCTCCTCAAAAACAAGTCTTAAAAAATATTTATCTCTCTTTTTTCTATGGTGCCAAAATTGGCGTACTAGGTCTCAATGGCTCTGGTAAGTCTTCTCTTTTGAAAATCATCGCAGGGATTGATACCAATTATGAAGGCAATATTTTTTTCGAACAAGATTATAAAATTGGTTATCTTGAACAAGAACCTAATTTGGATGAATCCAAAACCGTTCGAGAGATTGTAGAAGAAGGCGTTCAAGAAACGGTGGATTTATTAAAAGAATATGAAGAAATCAATCTCAAATTCGCTGAACCAATGAGCGATGATGAGATGAATACTTTGATTGAAAAACAAGGTGTATTAACAGAAAAACTAGATCATGCCAATGCATGGGAACTCGATCACCGCCTTGAAACCGCTATGGATGCTTTGCGAACCCCTGAGGGAGATCAACCAATAAAGGTTCTTTCAGGAGGAGAGCGTCGTCGAGTTGCTTTGTGTCGATTGTTATTAAGCAATCCGGATATTTTACTATTGGATGAGCCGACCAACCACTTGGACGCAGAAAGTGTGCATTGGTTAGAACAATATTTGAAAAACTTTCCTGGAACCGTTATCGCCGTGACGCACGATCGTTATTTCTTAGATAATGTGGCTGGATGGATTTTGGAACTAGATAGAGGAGAAGGGATTCCTTGGAAAGGTAATTACTCCTCTTGGTTGGAGCAAAAAGCCAAACGATTAGAACAAGAAGAGAAGCAAGAAAGTAAACGTAGAAAGACATTGGAGAGAGAGTTGGAATGGGTACGAATGTCCCAAAAAGCGAAACAATCAAAAGGGAAAGCGCGTCTGAATGCCTATGACAAGTTGATGGATGAAGAATCAAAAGAACGCGAAAAGAAACTAGAATTATTCATTCCTCCAGGGCCAAGATTGGGAGATGTAGTGATCGAAGCAGAAGGTTTGAGTAAAGCATTTGGTGATAAATTGTTATTTGAAAATCTGAGTTTTTCCATACCAAAGAATGGCATTATTGGCGTTGTTGGAGCCAATGGAGTCGGTAAATCGACTTTATTTAAAATGATAATGGGACTGGAAAAACCAGACTCCGGAAACATAACAATTGGAGATACAGTAGTCACTTCTTATGTGGATCAAAGTCATGAAGACCTTGTTCCAGAAAAAACGGTTTATGAAGTTGTCTCTGGTGGTCTTGACCTAATTACCGTTGGGACATATGAGGTCAATGCACGAGCTTATCTTTCTAAATTCAATTTTGCTGGCGTTGATCAACAAAAGAAAGTCGGTGTACTTTCGGGTGGAGAACGAAATCGAGTTCATCTAGCTATTACCTTAAAGAATGGAGGAAACCTGCTATTACTCGATGAGCCTACGAATGATATTGATGTGAATACACTTCGAGCATTGGAAGAAGCGATTGATAACTTTGCGGGTTGTGCCGTAATTATTTCTCACGATCGTTGGTTTATTGACAGACTAGCGACCCATATTTTAGCATTCGAAGGCAATAGTGAAGTCGTCTTTTTTGAAGGAAATTATTCCGATTATGAGAAGGCGAAAAAGGAAAGGATGGGAGATGTCCAACCAAAGCGTCCGCGATTTAAAAATGTGATTAATTGATAAAAAATGTTGATTTGTTGATTGTGTCATAACTTATGAACATAATCAACAAGTCAACATTTATAAGATCTACCGCCCCACCAACAAAAACGCCGCCCAAATATCAGGCACTGCTGTCGCTGGGTTTTCCAGCATTTTCAATTTTGCAGTCCGTAAAGCGGTTGAGTAAGACTGCCCATCTAGCGTATTTTTATAAAATTCGGTCATAATCTGACCTGTCGCTTCGTCATAAACTTTCCAAAGAGAGAAAATAACATTTGGCACACCCGCATAAACAAAACTTCGATTCAAGCCCAACATACCCTCTCCATCCAACAATTGCCCTACACCACTCTCACAACTACTCAATACGACTAAATCACTATTCACGGCTAGGTTATTGGTTTAGCCCCCTATTAATCAGACAAAATTACAGATGGTTATAAAAGTAGTTAAAATGCGTCGTATTTTTGCATTGCGACAAAACGACCGACGGTGACCTTTAAACCGCAGGTTAAGCATTCAGTACGGCGCCGTTTGATTGCGATTCGGCTAAAATTTCAAATGTATCAATTTTGATTTTATCGGGTATTGAGCCCTCAAAATCAGCGACAAAACTTCCCTCGGATTCCCTTGTCCGCAGGTTCAACCTTGGTGATTCGCTGTCTTGAAGCATTTAATGAAAACCTCACTTTTCGAGTTTTTTCATCCAAAACGGTTCGGTTAACTTTGCCTAAATTCCATTGATGCCAAAAGGTCATCGGCGGTAATTTTAGGGTGCTTCCGTGAATTCTTTCGAAGTTATAAAACCGATAAAATTCTTCCAATTCAGCTTTCAAACCGAATAAATTTTCAAAATACAGTCCCTTCAAATCCCGACTCAAAATTGCATGAAAGGATTCTACATGACCATTTTCTTGAGGTGTATAAGGATGTGTGAAGGTTTGTAACAAATAATTTTCTTTCAAAAAACCTTGTAATTTCTTCGCACAAAATTGTGGTCCGTTATCACTTCTAACTTCAATATCAACCTCCCAAGCTCGTAAATCCAATGGCTCAAAATACCCTTCGATTATTTTTTCCCAAGCATTTTGAACTTGCTTTTGGCGCATCTGATATCCAACTGTCCAATACAAAACCACTCGTGTGAACACATCAATTATGGTCAAAACATAGGCATATCTCCGTTCTCCTTCTATCCAAATTTGCTTAATATCCATCTCCATTAGTCGTAAATAAGACTCAGGACAAAGCACTCGATATTTCACATAATTCTTGGAATCTCTTTCAGCTTTAGGTTGTAATAATCGAGTATCCTTCATCAATCGATATACCTTTTTGTGATTGATAAAAAAGCCAGACAACTGCAAATGACCTGTCATCCTTTGATAGCTATGATCCACTTTTGGATTTTTATAAGCAGCTCGAATTTGTTCTTTCACATAAGTGTTGGTTCGTTTAATTATGTGTCCGTCAGTTAATTACAAAGTAAATTTACTTTTCTTCCTACCTCGCTTGCCGCCTTTAGGCTGGTAATAAAATTGATTTTTACTCAACCCACATATTTGTAAACACTTATCCCGATTTAATCCCTGAGCCATGTACTGACGAACTAAATCTTTTTGCGCGCCCAGACGAGCGAATGATCCCGAAGGGTGAATGTCTGGGAGACATTCAAATGAGTGACTCGCAATGCGGATGGGAAGCCTTTTTTAGCAAGTCATCCCTGAGAGCAATTTCTAAATCTCGCTCTGCTAACAATTGCTTCAATAAACCAACATCATCTCCCAATTTACGAATGTACTTTTTGGCTTTTCGTCGGCTGGCTGTATCTTCTATTCCAGCTTCTCCTTCAACCAAATATTTTTTACGCCATGAATAATACGTGGCTGGGTAAACGCCATATTTGCGAAGCGTTATTTGAACTCCTTCTGATTTGGCTTCTTTCAGAATTTTGAGTTTCTCTTCCTTGTTCCAACTACGTTTTTTCATATCGAAAATTACAGTTTTTATCTGTAATTTTTGTCTGCCTATTTAGGGGGTCTTTACAACAGTAAATAAGCTGAATCAGTAAGAGGTAATTTTTATTTGGTATTTAAATTATCAATCTAGAATTCATTTCATTAACACTTACATACACCAGTCTCTTCAGTTTTCAATAGGTGACCCCTCAATTCTAATTTTTTTATTTTTTTCGAACAACCCTATTTTTAGTGCTGTTTTCAATGATTATCAGAGGATTTTAAATACAAGTCATAGAATACAAGTCTTAAGAAGAGGTAAATTCTAAGAATTTAGATCCTGATATTTTTTAAAAAAACTCATTTATCTACTTTTGTGACTCATTTGCTCAATCTAAAATTCATAAGATTCATACTACAAATCCTACATGATCACATTAACGAATTCAGTCTTATTAAAAGGACTTAAGGAAAATGATTATAAAATTTTGGATAAAATTTACAAAACCTACCTACCCAAAATTATCTCCATGGTTACTCATAATAAAGGGACAAGAGATGAAGCTCGAGATGTTTTTCAGGAAGGATTAGTAGTCGTATTTAATAAGGTACAATCCTCAGGTTTTGAATTCACTTCCGAATTTTATAGTTATTTTTATCAAGTGTGTAAATTTATTTGGCTAAGACAACTGAAAAAAAAGCATCGTACAGAGGTCACTTTAGGTCAGGAAGAGAGACTAGAAGATAAAGTAAATATTGAGTCGGAACTCATTGAAATGGAAAAGCGACGGTTTTATAAAGAGAAATTCTCCTTGTTGGGGGTAGATTGTCAAAGCGTATTACAAAGTTTTTTTGATGGTAGATCATTGAAAGAGATTGCTCTAAAGATGGGTTATACAAACGAATATGTAAAGCGAAAAAAATTCAAATGCAAAGAGAAATTAGTGAAATTGATTAAAGGAGATAAACAATTTTCAGAGTACACTCAATAAATATCAAAATACCCAATTTGTATGGATATGAGCGAATCGAATAGATTTGAACAAATCGAAAAATATTTAAGCGACGAGCTATCGGGAAAGGATTTGACGGATTTTGAAAGTCAGGTTTCGAATGATGCCAAATTAGCGGAAGAGATTGATTTTCAAAGAAATATTGAATCCATGTTAGCGCATCGACCTGAGGATGATTTGCGGGCAAATTTGAATACTTTGGATACCAAATATTCGAAACTTTCCGATGGGTCTCGGAAGTATGTTTTGTTGGGAATTGGATTAGTTCTAATTGTTGGTATATTAGGATGGTGGATGAATAAGACTAACAATAATTCCGCTGACTCTGACCCGAATGAACCAACCAAAGAATTAACACAATCTAAAACAGAAAAAGGTAAAAAAGAAGCAGTACTAACAGAGGATTCGGAACAAATTGATGAAGAGGTTAAAGAAGAAGTACCAGAATCACCCACAAAAAAAATCCCATCAGCGACTGAATCTGCACAAAAAACCAATCAACAAAAAACGACTAAACATCGCCCTATTGCCGCCAACTTCGAGCCTAATGAATGGCTGGAACGTCGTCTAGGAAATCTAAGGAGTGACGGATTTAATGTAGTAGCAACTGAATCTAATCTTTCATTAAAAAATGGTAAAATTGATTTTATCTTAAAAGGTATTTTCAAAATGGATGAAAGCATCGAAGATAAAGAATTGACCTTGCATATTTTTTCCAATAAAATGGATGATTACGAAAATTTTAAGCCTAAATTTTCAAAAATACTCCCATTAGAAAAAATAGAAGAAGGCTTTGAATTTAAGCTTTTCGAGCCAATTCAATTAAACCAAGGATTATTTTATTTCCAAATTGAAGATGAAATTGGAGAGGTTCTATTGATGGATAAATTTACGGTTAATTGAGACTAGTACAAGCAATGATTTTTAATTTCTATGACAAAATATCTCCTATTTTTTTCATTTATTTTCCTCATCCAATCTTGTGATACGATTCAATATCGCAACTCGCCCTATGGTAAATATCGACGTAGCCTTCAAAAGGAAAATATTCCGAGCGAACAAGTAGACAAATGGACTTTGATTGGTGAACAAACTTTATTAGACAGTCTTTTTATAACTGCTCCTTTAAAGTTATTGGGGAGAATTAATAAAGGTCAAATCAATGCTTGGGGTTACCGCATCCGTCTAAATAGTGGTGTGAAGTTGAACCTAGAATTAACTTCCAATATCACAAGAGAACAACTTTTTCTTGACTTCTTTTTTGTCGAAGAGAATGGGAATTTAGATTATCTCGGTAGTCTGGAAGATACCACCACCTTTCAATATGAGGTTTTAGAGACTGGAGATTATCATATCCGTATACAGCCTGCTTTGTTTCAAAATGCAGAATTTGAATTAAAACTCTCTTTAAAACCGATTTACGAAACTTTCCCGATTAAAGGAAAGGGAAGTAGAGCAATTGGAAGTTTTTGGGGTGACCCACGTGACGGCGGAAAGCGGAAACATGAAGGCATTGATATTTTTGCGCCAAAAAACTTTCTCTTACTGGCGGTTTGTGACGGAGAAATCGACCGTGTCGAAAATGGAGGAATCGGCGGCAAGACTGTATGGCTTTATGACCCTGAGTTAAAACAATCGGTATATTATGCACATTTAAATGAGCAATTAGTTAAAGAAGGTCAACGGGTTAAAGCAGGTGACTTGATAGGAAGAGTAGGCAACACAGGCAATGCAAAGACTACTCCACCACATCTTCATTTTGGCATTTACCCAGACGGGATGGGTGCAATTGACCCGCTCTATTTTCTTCAAAAGCAGCCAAGTAAAATCCCCAATATTCAAGTGGATACGAGTTTAATTGGACAGAAAAAGCAAGTAAGTTCATCTTCCAAAATTTCAAATTCCTTAATTAAAAAGGAAGCAGAGTCTATACTCATTACTCCTTCTGCTACATTCACAATAATTGGTGCTGTAAAATCCTATTATCATATAAAAATGGAAAATGGGATAACAGGTTTTTTAAGTAAGGAGGTGGAATTGAAATAAAAAAGCAGTAGCCGTAGGTTTCTTAATAACGTCAAAATTAGGCTTACCTTTGCGGTTAAGTGCTTGGACAGAAATAACTCACACATATTATGACGGACTATTTTTTTACCATATTTCGTTAAAAATACTCGCCATATCTAAGGATATGCCTGTGCTTTTTGCCTCGTCTGGCAAAAAAATAGTTTTCGTCAAATATGGAACTTATTTCTGTCCAAGCACTTAGGGAATTGGTAAAAAATAAAATGCCAAATTTTTCATAATTATATTTTTTTCAGTTAAGACGAAAAACGTAAGCATACCTGAAGGTAAAAACGAGGCTTTTTAACTAAGAATGAATATAAAAGAGCAAGTAAAATGAATAGCGTATTTCTTGCCAATCCCCCTAAACTGGCAGAGCCAGTACCATAAATTTTCTAATTAGTCTTCTCCTTTTTTCCATAATGAAAAAAGAAGGAAAAAAATCTAGGCTGTGTATATTTTGGCTAAAATTCAATCCTTTCACACAGACAACCCAAATGCTCGCAAAGCTCACGTGGGTAGTCTTTTTGCCCACGCACTATTGAATTTCTTAACCCCAAAATCTCCAATGCCACAAAGGGTTTCATAGGCTCTTTTGCCATGTTTGTGCAAGATTTAACTTGAGAGGTACTAATCAAAATCGACAACATGAAATTTGAAGACTATCCCATCACCCCAGAATTGAAAAAAAGTATTGCTAAATTGGGCTTTCGCCGCCCGACCGATATCCAATACAAATCTATCCCGCCCATTTTGAAAGGGGAAGATGTATTAGCTATTGCACAAACAGGAACAGGAAAAACCGCTGCTTTTGGGATACCGATCCTTCATTACTTGCACCAGAAAAGAGTCCGAGAAAGACGACCGGATGGGATCAAATGTCTTATCATGGTGCCTACGCGAGAATTAGCACTACAAATCACGGAAGTACTCCAAGATTTGGGAAAACATACACTTGTCAAAACAGCCTGTATTTTTGGAGGTGTTGACCAGGAACCACAAATTGATCGACTAGAAAAGCGACTAGATATTTTGGTTACAACGCCCGGTCGAATGTTTGATTTAGTGAGCCAAGGGCATTTACGTTTAAATCGAATTGAAATATTAGTTTTGGATGAAGCAGATCACATGCTCGATTTGGGTTTTATCAAAGATATTCGTGATTTAATGCGGTTTTTACCTAAAAAGCGGCAAACCCTTTTCTTTTCCGCCACTATTGATGAAAAAATAAAAAAACTAGCCTATTCCTTAGTTACGAAACCAATTCGAATTCAAGTTTCGCCAAAAGATCCTGTATCCAAGAATGTTGATCATGCAGTTACTTTCATTGAAATGGATGACAAGCGATTCTTTTTAGAACGATTGGTAAAAGAAAACCCCGAGGCAAAGATCTTGGTTTTTGTCCGTACAAAAGTACGAGCAGAGCGTGTCAAAAAAGCAATGGGACGCGTTGAAATTCAGAGTCTTACAATTCATGGTGACGTTGAACAAAACAAGCGATTGAACGTCATGAATCAGTTTAAAAATGGTGATATCAAAATATTGATTGCAACGGATGTCAGTTCTAGGGGTATTGATATTCCAAATGTGAACTATGTCGTTAATTATGATTTACCAGAGCAACCCGAAAATTATGTACACCGGGTTGGACGAACAGGTCGCGGAAAAAATAGAGGAAATGCGGTATCTTTTTGTAGTACGGAAGAAAAGGTCTTATTGGACGAAATACAAGAGTTAATTCACAAACCCATCGATGTCCTCGAAATTAACAAAGGAGATTATCTGGAAACCATTGATATCTCGGATGATCGCTCAAAAAGCTTGAAAGAATTGATGATGGAAGTCGAACAAGTTATGAGTAAAAAGAAGAAAAAAAAGAAAAAGTAAATGGATACATTGAGTTCTTGAAATATTGAGTGAACTCAGCCTGTAGTTTCAGCATAAGTCTTGTCATAATCTTCTCTTAAGGTTCCCATCCATCTATCCCAAAGAAGGGTGTACAATCCGTAATTTCCATGAAAGCCTTTATGGTGCAAATTGTGAGCAACCGAAGTATTGACCCAACGACCTAACCAGTGTTTATTAAAGCCTTTTGGATATAGTTCAAAGCCTAGATGTCCATAGACATTGTAGGCAATTTGGAAAAGGAAAAAGAAACCAATAGACGAAATATGAACTGGAAGCGTAAATGCAATCAAGGGAATAATTCCAACTTCAATAACCGCCTCTAAAGGATGAAAAGCATAGGCAGTCCAAGGAGAAGGATTGGTAGATTTATGGTGCACTAAGTGAATGTATTTAAAGAAAAAAGGCAAATGCATAAGTCGATGCATCCAATAAAAATAAGTGTCATGAAGAAAAAACATCCAAATAAAGGTCAAGATGTAATAAGGGGTTCCAAAATCTGAGATATGATTATAAATATTGGTATGCTCTCTAAAAATGAAAAAGGTACATAGCCCAATCGTTGAAAAAATAGTGACTGATATTAATGAAAAAATAAAATCTCGCCCATAGTCAGTCAATTTTGGCATTCGTTTTTGGACTTTACGAAACCACAATTGCTTTTTAAAAAGAATATAAAAAATAAAAAAGGCCCCTCCAGCGAATATAAAATACCTAGAGACAGTATAGATGGATTCTCTTAACCAAAATTCGAACATAATGGTAGTTTGATTTTTTTCACAAAATGAATCGTCAAATATAAGTAAGTGCTTGGACAGAAATAAGTTCCAGATTTGACGAAAACTATTTTTTTGCCAGACGAGGCAAAAAGCACAGGCATATCCTTAAATATGGCGAGTATTTTTAACGAAATATGGTGAAAAAATAGTCCGTCATAATATGTGTGTGTTATTTCTGTCCAAGCACCTAAGTGAGCAATATTAAATTTAGAATAAATTTTAGAATTATTTTTTTCTCTCACTAGACAAAAAACACAGTCATAGCCTTAGCTCTTGCGAGGATTTTTAACGCAGTGAGTGGAAAAAAGAAACTAAAATTTGCTACAGATAATATTGCTCACTTGCTTAAAATCAAAAAATTAATAAAGTAACCATACATTATGCCCGATAAAGCAAACAATTCGCATGCATACCTGCCCCCACAGAAGCAAAAACTAACAAATCATCCTTATTGATGGAGTGTCCTTTTTTCTCTCCACTTAAAACTTGATCTAACAAGGTCGGAATGGTAGCAACTGAAGTATTTCCTGTTTGTTGAAGATTCATTGGAACTAAAGACGCTAAATCACCTTCCATTTGATGTTGTTCAAAAACCTTTTCAGCCATAGCCACAATCATCTTTTCATTGGCTTGATGTAGAAAGAATTTGTTGACATCAGAAAGTGGCAAATTTGCCTTTTCTAAACAAAGATTTATTAATTCGGGAACCTTTGTCACCGCATATCTATAAACTTGACGTCCCTGCATTTTTACGAATAAACCATCTTCTTTGCAGTCCTCATTATAGGATGTCCCCATATTTATATAATCTACCTCTCCATTATCGCAATGGGAGTAGGTTTTATAATTAAGAATACCTCGCGTTTCCTCTTCTTCAACAGCGGAGATAACAGTAGCACCAGCGGCATCTCCAAAAAGCATAGAATCCATATCATGTGGATCAATTTTTCGCGAAAGCACTTCTACTCCGATAACCAAAATATGCTTTGCGTCACCTGCAGCAATTCTTTGATGTGCTAAAATGGTAGCCTCTACCCAACCTGGACAACCAAAAATAATGTCTAACGCCGAACAAAAAGGATTCAAAATTTGCATCCTTTTTTTGACTACAGAAGCTAGGTTTGGAATGGTATAAGAATAAGGTGATTTATCAATCAAATTCCCTGCATTGTGCGCGACAATAATACCGTCTAGCTCTTCTTTATCAAGCTTAGCATTCGCTAATGCGCGATTGCCTGCCTCCGCGCCCATTTGTGCACTATCGTGTTGATCCTCAATATAATGCCTTTGTTGAATACCAGAAATAACAGCCAGTTTATCAACAATAGCTTTACTGTCTTTTTGGATTTTTTCACCGTTAGATTTGTAAAAGGTATTCTTTAGAAATTCGTTGTTTGAAATTACTTTGTTAGGAAAGAAAGAGCCAACCCCTGAAATGATCGAATTTATTGGCATGTAGTCTATTATTTAGTTAGCTTGAAAATATATTCCATGTAAAATAAACAAGAAAAAAAGGAATAAGGTAAGACGAACTAAAACAATATTAGCGAATTTTCGCTTTTTACGATGTCCAAAAACTAATTCAAGTGTCAACTTCACTATTTTTTACTCAAAAGTTGACACCTGAATTAGTCGATTCATTTGTAAATAAATAAAAGAGACAATAGCGTGGTTTCTATATCAGACTAAATGTTCTTTCGCCATTTGAATAGCAATAGCAATCAAAATAATTCCGAAGACTTTACGCAAAGTCTCTGCAATTTGATGTGACATCTTTCGGGAAAGCCAACCAGTAGAACGAAGTACAAAATAGACAATAATCAAATTGATAAGAATACCTGCCAATATGCTGTAATTATCATATTCTGCCTTCAGCGAAATAATCGTTGTCAAAGTACCCGCACCTGCCAATAAAGGAAAGGCAATCGGAACTATACTCCCTGATCCACCCTCCTCATGTGAGTTTCTAAAAAACCGGATGCCTAAAATCATTTCTAGTCCAATGAAAAAAATAATCAAAGCACCTGCTAAAGCAAAAGAGGAAACCTCCAAACCAAACATCCCTAAAATAGATGCTCCAAAAAATAGAAAGGCAAGCATAATTAGTCCTGCCGAACCAGTTGCCACTGAAGGTCGAATTGCCAAACCTTCTTTTTTCATATTGATAATCACCGGCAAAGAACCAATGATATCAATAACGGAAAATAGGATTAAACTTACTGTTAAAATTGCTGCTAAATTCATTTTCTTATAGTTTTAATTATGACACAAATTAACGCTCAAAAAATTATTTTGTCAATCAAAAAACTCATACTAAGTCATTAATTAAATTAATCACCTAATTTTGTGTCAAATTACACTTTTACAAAATAAATATTCATGCAAAAAAATCAACTTGACCCGATTGATATAAGAATTCTAAATGAATTGACATCTGATGCTCGAATGCCTTTGATCCAATTGTCTAAAAAATTGAAAATTTCGAATACATTAGTACACCAAAGACTCAAAAAATTAAGAGATGCAGGTATCTTAAAAAATGCAACCTATCAATTGGATGCTTGGAAATTGGGGTACCAATCTTCTGCTTTTGTACAAATCATGTTGACCAACGCCAAACTGCATCGAGGAGTAGAAGAGGAACTAGCCAAAATCCCGGAGATTGTCGAATGTGTGAATATCGCTGGTCGGTACGCTTTGATTGTCAAAGTTTATGCTCGAAATAATCGACACCTTCGTGATGTGATTTATGAAAAGATACAACCCATTGAAGGTGTCGAAGGGACGAATACCACTATGTCATTTGAAACAGCATTCACGCGACCATTTCCATTGAGTATGGAAAATGAAGACACCTATGATTGACCTATGAAGGCTGTAACTTTTCAAGTAAAAAGCATTATGAAACCAGCCTATCAACTTTTCTATTAGGAATACGGACAAAATATATTTTCATTTAGAGTATGTCTAAAAATTTCACAAACTGAGAATCAATGATTTATAATTCTGGCGATAAATTATTAAGGGAGTTTGCCGAGGCAAATAACCGCAATAATTTGAAGGTAGGTTCATAAAGCGTTGGTTTTTAGGAGGTAAAATTTAGACATACTCTAATTCTATACACGTTCCTTACCGAAGCTGCTAAAAAATTAATAGCTAATTTTTTGACAACTTCAACTAAAAAATACGTTCCACATGAAAAACTCAACCTTGTTTAAATCCTTAATACTTTCCTTTAGTCTCTTTTTCGCATTCAATTCCTTCCTCCTTGCTCAAGAGCCCGTGGCTGTTTTATATGAATTAACAGGAGGGTACATCAGTACTGATGATTTTAAAAAACAAACTGGACTCGATATTCGAGCAGAAGATGCTGAGATGGGTTGCGAAATTGAAAGTTATAATATGGTTTGGGTTGAAAAAGGAAAAGATCCAGTTGAAGTGATTATGCGCAGTGCTGATTTTAATGAAAAAGCATTGAACTTAATTCAAAAAGCAAAACCAAGAACTGTTTATTATTTTGATAGTGTCAAAACTAAATGCTCAACAAGTGACGAGCCTCAAAAAATCAATAGTTTAGTTTTTAGAATCCAATAAAATTAAACCATAGATATTCCAAATTTCGAAAATTTGGAATATCTCTCCCCTTCTTCATTCCCGTCTATCTAACGACACTCTCCATAGTATAAAAAGGGACTGCCTTGATATTTTTCTAAATTTGGACTGGTAAATTTAATACATCAATCATTTCGAACCATGTTCAAAAATCAACTCCTGTCTTGTTTTTTTATTTCCCTTTTTGCATTTCCTTCTTTTTCACAAACACTTGGTACACTAAAAAACACGGAAGAAAGCTTGCAAGGCTATACTTTTTTCTCTCCATTTTCCTCTACGCGGGCATATATGGTAGATAATTGTGGTCAATTAGTTAATCGTTGGGATAGAGGCACACGCCCAGGTCTGGCAGCCTATTTTTTGGAGAATGGATTGATGCTAAGAACCTATAAGCCAGCCCCAGCCGGCCCTTTCACTTCGGCGAGTAATGCAGGTGGTTTGGAGTTAGTTGATTGGGACAATAACACCGTTTGGTCTTATGAATTCAATACCCCAACATGGATCTCTCATCATGATGCCGTTTATATGCCCAATGGCAATATGTTGGTTCTTACTTGGGATTTGGTTTATACCGATGAATTGATTGAAATGGGGCGTGATCCTGATGAAATTGCGCCAGAAGGATACATGTGGTCAGAACGAATCATAGAAGTAGAACCTATAGGATCAAACGATATGAACATCGTATGGCAATGGGAAGTTAAACATCATTATATACAAGATTTTGATTCAACAAAATTGAATTATGGAGTCGTAGCTGATCACCCAGAGCTGTTTAATATAAACCTGCCTGAACTCAGCTCTTCCAATTCAAATTCTAGTCGTGATTGGAATCATATGAATGCCATTGACTATAATCCTCACCTCGATCAAATCTTGCTTTCTGTTCGAAATTCTGACGAAATTTGGATCATTGACCATAGTACGACGACCAATGAAGCAACCACTCATAATGGTGGACTTTATGGAAAAGGTGGAGATATTTTGTACCGTTGGGGCAATCCATCTGCTTATAATCGTGCCCAATTAAGTGATCAAAAATTATTTGGACAACATGGTGTCAATTGGATAAAGAATGGTATGGAAGACGCTGGAAAAATCATGATTTTCAATAATGGTAATGGTCGCCCCGGACCAGATTTTTCAACAGGCGAAGTCCTTACTCCCCCTCAGGATGCCAATGGTGGATATTTGGTTCCCAATACTGATCCTTTTGGGCCAGCCACATCGCAAAAAGTATTTGGAAATATGCCTGGTGAGACTTTTTATTCTGCATATTTATCTAATATCCAAAGGCTTCCAAATGGCAATACTTTATTGAATGCAGGCTCGCCAGGAAGTATTTTTGAGATTACACCGGATCGCGAAATTGTGTGGGATTATCTCATTCCTTTGAATGGCGATTCCCCTTATATTCAGGGGCAAAACCCAAATAATAATTCCACTTTCCAAGCTTATCGTTTTGCTCCCGATTTCCCTGGTTTTGAAGGAATTGATTTAACGCCAAGCGGTACTATTGAATTAGGAAATAGCCCTGTAAATTGCGATGTTTCTACCTCAATTAATGAGTTAGAAGGAACATTTGAAATTGATGTATCCTATTTACAATCAACCCATATTTTAAAAATTCAAAATCCTAATTTATTGCCATTGAATGTTTCGGTTTTTGATATTTCAGGAAGACAATTTTTCGAAAAGAAAACTTCTGAGGGAGAGGACAATATTGAAATTCTAGACTTAAATAAAGGCATTTACTTTGTTCGAGTTCTATCCGAACAGAACGGTTTCTTAACCAAGAAAATTCTAATCTTTTAATGATAAGTAAGTGCTTGGACAGAAGTGACTTACACCTATTTACTGCAACATCGCAGCAATTCTCAATTTATTTCTGTTTCAAGTTAAATCTAGCGCAAACGAGGCAAGAAATCTTATGAAACCTTTTTCGGCATTGGAGATTTTGGCGTTAAGAAATTCAATGAAGCAAGGCTGAAAAGACTATCCACGCGAGCATCGCGAGCATTTGGATCGTCTGTGTGAGGGCATTGAATTTTAGCCAAAATATCCACAGCCTTGACTTTTTTCGTTCTTTTTTTGTCAAGAAAAAAAGGACATATCTAATTTTATTTTATGGTATTGGCTCTGCCAGGTTAGGAATTAGGCAAGGAATAAACTCCCATTATTTACGTGGAATGGTCAAAATCTCTGTCATCCTTCCATCCAAATATTCGAACTTTTCGCCATAAAAGACGCCATCTTCTTCGAGCATAATTCTGACCAATTTCCCCCATTCAGGTACTTCGGTTGCCGCAAATAATTCAATCGAATAAGCGGTATTTGGAAACAATGGATAATCTCCTTTTCCCTTGACACCCCCTTGTTGATCCCACATACCAATTGTGGGTCCGGCAGCATGTCCATGCGAACCAATCGGGTGTGTATAAATGGAGCCTGTGATGCCTTCAGATTTTGCTTGAGCAAGTGCATCAGCAAGAATTTCATTACCTGTTTTACCTGTTTTGAATTGTTCTGTGAGAATATCCTGCAAGCGATTTCCATTCTTAAAGGCTTTTTGAATACCTTTTGGAACTTCCGTTTCGCCAGGTCTCAAAACATAAAAATGTTGTTGTTGATCCGTATTCAAACGAAGATAAGTGATCCCAAAATCAACATGTAATAAATCTCCAGCTTGAATAACATCTTTCTCAGGTCGACGCGAAAAGGAACGTAAAAATTCATTATTACCCATATCACTTCTTTGCACTGAAACGGATGGATGAAACCAAGTATCTAGTCCCAAATCACGCACTTTTTGGCGCAATGCCCACACAACATCATCTGTCGTAGTAAGGCCCGGATGAATCACCTCTTCAGACAATCCAGCCTGTAAAATTTGATGCCCCATATGACAAATCATTGGGTAGATCTCCAACTCTTTCGCGGATCGAGTTTCAAGCCAAGCTATCGCTAACCGCTCTGCTGAAACGACTCGATCATGATAGCTTTCAGGTAAGTTCTCCAAAAATTCTTGATATTCCGTTTTTACCAATCCATCTGCCAAAGCAAAATCTTTTGAATAATTAAGCCCTATTTTTTGAGGATTTTTTTCTTTAATAATATTTACCAAAGCTTCCCATTGATTGGGATAAACATCCAGATTCCATTCCCCTTTCAACAGCTTACCAACATTATATCGAGCAATGGCAATTTTATCTAAACCTTCTTCTCCCCCTTGATCATAAAAAACCATAATCGTACGTCGACGTGCCGAGAGCCATGTACTTGGCAACATGGTTTTCATGACTGGATCTTCATTATATTCTCTTGAAATCAAGATCCACATATCAACTCCTTCTCTACGCATCAACTCAGGTAACAAATTGTCCAATCGATCCTCTAAAATTTCATCAACAACTCTCCCTCGATCTCTTTCGGAAAGTAAATTTGGAAAATTATCTTGACTACTCGATAAATAGGGTGATGCAAGCAAAAGAAAAAACAACCAGTAGTTTCGCATTTATTTTGATTTTGATTTAGTAAAGAGAAAAGAATAAAGCCAAAAATAGGATTAGTTTTTAAGAAAAAAAGAAGATTTCTACAACATCCTTTTCCCCATTTTGTTGAAATAGCTCATTTTAGCGTACAAGCCAATCGAAACACAATTTATTGATAATCAAATAATTAGATCCATAAAACAACTTTTCACTTCCATGCTCTTTAACTTTAATATATAGTAGTTTACTTTTACCTTTTGTAATTCAAGGTATTCTCTACTTTTTTTTACTCTTTTGGCGAGGATTTCGAGAAGATCGGCTTTCTGATAAATTATTAGCCGTTTTGGTTTTACTTTTCACTTTCCGGATAGCCGCTTGGATGCTTGGTTTTGCAGGGTGGTATGATAGTCGCGACCACCATTCCACCTTCATGTTTTACTTCCAATGGAATCATTGGTACGCTTATGGACCATTACTTTGGTTTTACTTTCGAAGTGTTACAAATCGAAACTTTCACTTTCAAAAAAAGCATTGGCTGCATTTTATTCCTGCCTTTTGGGTCATTCTTCACTCTTTGGCCGTTTTTGGTTTTGATGTCGTTTATCAACATTGGATGATTGGCAGTGACTTTCCAGCGTTTCACGGAACCAGAGACCCTTTGACAGACGTTAATTTGGGGATTTATGGTTTCTTCAAAAATGATTTAGGGCCATTGATTGTATTGGTTTACTTTGGGTATACCCTTTGGAAATATCGAGACTACCGACGGTATATTTTTGAAAATTTTAGTGATACAGAAGGGATGGAATTTCAATGGCTACGCAATTTTCTAATAGCTTTTCTTGCGGCACAAATTATCTCCTTACTTTTTATAATTGTATACGCACTTTCCATAGAACAACTCTCTTATATCGATCATTGGTATTCCTATTTTGCTTGGGGTGCCATTGTTTATTATGTAAGTATTGGAGGATATGGTGCACATCCAAGATTAGATTTACCTATTGAATTTGAAAAAAAAAAGGAGGAGCCGACCATCGAAATTAATGAACCTGAAAAACTTGAAAACAAACTTGGCGAACAACTTTCAGCTATTATGAAAACTGAAAAATTATATTTGAATGCAGATTTAACACTATCAGAATTGGCAAAAAGAATGCGGACTTCTCCTTCTAACTCAAGCAAATCTATCAATCAGTTTTATGAAAAAAACTTTAATGACTTTGTAAATGCTTATCGAGTTGAAGAGGTCAAAATAAAACTCATGAAACCTGAAGTTTCACATCTTTCCTTATTAGGAATCGCCTTAGAATGTGGCTTTAAGAGTAAAGCAACTTTCAATCGCGCTTTTAAAAAACATAGCGGATCGTCCCCTTCCGAATATTTAAAATCCCAAAAAACATTTTAATACTATCTACTTTAATTCAATAATAAAAAACATTATTATTTCGAATATAATAAAAAAACCAAATAATCTATTTAAATACTATATTGCAAAAAAAATAATTCAATCATACATTTGTCTTTCCCAATATCTCCGTCTAGCTTTGTTCCATAATGTTAAATAACGCGACATATCAATTTTCCACTTTAGCAGATGCACCTGCATCTCTTGCAAGTCGCCGTCTTCGTCGCCCTGTCGGGCGCAAATAATACATATTACCCACGAGGGTGACTAACCGGTCATCCAATATTCAAAAACACCATTTCGAACTGTTTTAAATGCCATTATTTGGTATTCAAAAATTATTCATTTTATCAAAAAAAAATGAACTTTTCTATTCAAACCACCAGCAAACAGCATTTTAAGTACGCCCAAGCAGTTTGTGACCTCATCGCTGATTCCGCAAAAGTTCGCGGCACAGGCATTGCTAAAAGGAAACCTAAATACATCAAAGAAAAGATGGAATCAGGTAATTCTATTATCGCTTTAATGGACAATAATTTAGCGGGGTTTTGTTACATTGAAACTTGGGATCACGGTAAATATGTTGCTCATTCAGGATTGATCGTTTCCCCTAATTATCGAAAACAAGGATTAGCAAAAATGATAAAAGCGAAAGCATTTGATCTCGCTCAAACTAAATATCCTGAGGCGAAAATATTTGGTATTACGACCAGTCTTGCCGTCATGAAGATCAATTCGGAATTGGGTTATAAACCCGTTACTTTTTCAGAATTAACACAAGATGAAATCTTTTGGAGTGGCTGTCAAAGCTGCCCAAATTATGATATTCTGCAAAGAAATAATCGGAAGCTTTGTCTTTGTACAGGAATGCTTGTAGAGTCTACTTAATACAATGCTCAAAAAAGCTACCAAAAAACTGATAAACAGACGATTAAATCAAAATGTAAACATAGTTAAACTACCCTCTTTTGTCCCTCTTTTCAACAATCAGAAGAACAAAGGTCAATTGGTTCATTCCTATAAAAAATGAAAAAAATAGTATTAGCCTATAGTGGAGGATTAGATACCTCGTTTTGTATCAAATACCTCACTAAAGAATTGGGTTTGGAAGTTCATACCATCATTGTCAACACTGGTGGTTTTAATGATAAAGAACTAAAAGGCTTGGAAAAAAAAGCCTACTCATTAGGAGCAAAATCTTTCAAAGCCGTGAATGCCGTCGAAGATTATTACCAAAAATGTATTCGATATTTGATCTACGGTAATGTCCTCCGAAATAACACATATCCACTTTCAGTAAGTGCTGAGCGCGTTTTTCAAGCTCTAGAAGTAGTCAAATATGCCCAGTCAATTGGTGCAAAAAAGATTGCACATGGAAGCACTGGTGCAGGCAATGATCAAGTTCGGTTCGATTTGGTGTTCCATATTTTAGGAGAGAATATTGAGATTATTACTCCGATTCGAGACCTGAAATTATCCAGACAAGCAGAGGTCGACTATTTAGAAAAAAACGGAGTAAACTTAAATTGGGAGAAAGCGCAATACTCCATCAACCAAGGGATTTGGGGAACAAGTGTCGGAGGAAAAGAAACATTGACCTCCAACAAAAGCTTACCTGAAAAAGCCTTTCCAAGTCAACTATTAAAAGAACAACCCGAAGATGTAATTCTTCATTTTGAAAAAGGAGAATTGGTTGGCATCAATGACCAAACCTTTCATCACCCCACTCTGGCAATTCAGGAATTAAACAATCTTGCCGCCCCGTTCGCCATTGGACGAGGGACTCACGTAGGCGATACGATAATCGGTATCAAAGGGCGTGTAGGTTTTGAGGCGGCGGCACCTTTAATTATTCTTAAGGCACATCATTTATTGGAGAAACATACCCTTACCAAATGGCAACAATATTGGAAAGAACAGCTAGCCAATTGGTATGGAATGTTAGTACACGAAGGACAATATTTGGATCCCGTCATGAGAAATATTG
The DNA here is from genome assembly GCA_024743405.1 of Bacteroidota bacterium. GTDB lineage: Bacteria > Bacteroidota > Bacteroidia > Chitinophagales > Saprospiraceae > JANSWP01. The sequence goes on along the minus strand of JANSWP010000009.1, from coordinate 72,144 downwards.
AAACCTTTTTAGAAGAAACACAGACCTCCGTCTCAGGAAAAGTTTTTGTAAAATTATTGCCTTACCGAATTGATTTACAGGGCATTGAGTCTGATTTTGATCTCATGCAATCTTCTTTCGGGCAATATGGCGAAATGAATAACGGTTGGTCGGGTGAAGATGTGAGGGGGTTTACGAAAATAATGGCGAATCAGAATAAGATATGGCAAAGTGTCAACAGTAAAACTTTTGAACCATGAAAAAAATAAAAGTTGGGATCATCGGTGGAGCAGGATATACAGCAGGTGAATTGATTCGCATTTTACTATGGCACCCAAACGCAGAAATTGCATTTGTCCATTCTAAAAGTCAATTTGGGAAACCTATTTCAGACATTCATTCAGACTTAATTGGTGAAACGAGTCTTTCTTTTACAAATCAAATTTCGAATGATATAAATGTCCTCTTTTTGTGTCAAGGACATGGACATTCTATATCTTTCCTTAAAGAAAATAATTTACCTAAAGAATTGAAAATCATTGATTTGAGCAGGGATTTTCGGTTAGGGAATCAATTGAATCGAAATACCGCTGTAGAAGAACCAAAAAATGACTTCATCTATGGTCTACCGGAATTGAACAAAAACCAGATTCAAAATACCCGAAAAATAGCCAATCCAGGCTGTTTTGCGACCGCCATTCAACTAGCACTTTTACCTTTAGCAAAAGCTGGATTACTCAAAAAAGAGGTTCACATTCATGCCCTGACAGGCTCGACGGGGGCAGGTCAAAAACCCGTTTCTACAACTCATTTTAGTTGGCGAAACAATAATGTGTCGATCTATAAAGCCTTTCAACATCAACACCTTGATGAAATCAAGCAAAGCTTAAATTTTTTACAAGATGATTTCTCATCCGACATTAATTTTTTACCGGTGAGAGGTGATTTTTCGAGAGGTATTTTTGCAAGTCTTTATACCAAAACAGCAGCCAAAGAAGCTGATCTAAGAGCCCTTTATGAAGCTTACTATAAAGACCAACCTTTTGTCACTTTAACTAATCAAAATCCAAACTTAAAACAAGTTATCAATACAAATAAATGTATTCTATACTTAGAAAAAAACGATGATAAAATACTCATCATCAGCATAATAGACAATTTGATTAAAGGTGCATCTGGACAGGCGGTTCAAAATATGAACTTGATGTTTGGATTAGAAGAAACGACAGGATTGAAGCTAAAGGCAATGGCATTCTGAGACCTGTAAAAAACACAATAAAGATGAATCTTTTCAATGTATATCCGCTCTTCGATGTAGAACCTGTAAAGGGAAAAGGCTGTCAAATTTTTGATAAAAACGGAACTGCGTATTTAGATATGTATAGTGGTCATGGTGTCATTTCTGTAGGTCATAGCCATCCAATATATATATCTAAATTGAGTGCTCAAATCCAAAATTTGACTTTTTATTCGAATTCGGTTCAAAATCCATTACAAAAAGAGTTCGCAACTAAGTTGGGACTAGTTTCAGGTTGTGATGATTACGAGTTGTTCCTCTGTAATTCTGGAGCAGAAGCCAATGAAAATGCCTTAAAACTAGCTTCTTTCCAAACTAATAAAAAGAAAGTCATCGCTTTTCAAAAAGGATTTCATGGGCGAACTTCTGCCGCCGTCAATGTGACCGATAACCCCAAAATAAAAGCCCCTTTAAACCTAGGATTTCCTGTTGAATTATTGCCTTTCAATGATATTGTTGCAGTCGAAAAAGCCCTTTTAAAAGGTGATGCCGCTGCCGTGATTATAGAAGCCGTTCAAGGCATTGGTGGTATTAATTTGGCCACCAAAGAATTCCTCACACAAGTTCAATTTTTGTGTCAAAAGCATGGAGCCGTTTTGATTTTAGATGAAGTTCAGGCAGGTTATGGTCGAACAGGAAAATTCTTCACTTTTCAACATTCTGACATTCAACCAGACTTGATTACTATGGCCAAAGGAATGGGCAATGGTTTCCCGATTGGAGGTGTTTTAATTCATCCAAAATTTGAGGCTACCTATGGGCTATTGGGACATACTTTTGGTGGAAATCATTTGGCTTGTACAGCAGGAATTGCCGTTTTAGAAATTATGGAATCCGAAAAACTAATGGATAATTCCACAAAAATTGGAGCTTATTTATTGGAAGAATTATCAAAAATTTCGGAGATAAAAGAAGTTCGTGGAAAGGGTTTGATGATTGGAATTGAACTCGATTTCGCAATAAAACGACTACGAAACATGCTACTTTACGACGAAAAAATATTCACAGGTTCTTCCTCCAATCCAAATGTTTTAAGGTTGTTACCCCCACTGTGTTTGAGTCAAAATGAGGCGAATCTATTTTTGAAAAAATTTAAAAAACAGCTAGCCATAATAACCACCAAACTTTAATTAGCTGGTTAATATCTACTTTAAAAATTATGCAAAATTTCACTTCCGTAAAGGACGTAAAACATTTACAAAACTTAGTTAACAAAGCACAGAACTTCAAGATCAAATCTATGATTACCAACAAGTTAGACAACCATAAAACGCTTGGACTGCTATTCTTTAACCCTAGCCTTCGGACTCGACTAAGTACAGAAAAAGCCGCAAAAAATTTAGGGATAAATGTCATTATCCTTAATGCCAATGACGGATGGAAATTAGAATTCGAGGATGGGGCAATTATGAATTTGGATAAAGCAGAACATGTCAAAGAAGCGGCGGCTGTGCTAAGCCAATATTGTGATATTTTGGGCGTTCGTTCGTTTCCAACGTTGACGGATAAGGCAAAAGATTATGCTGATTTTGTTTTGAATAAATTCATCGAATATGCTACGGTTCCGATCGTAAGTTTAGAGTCCGCAATTCGGCATCCTCTTCAATCTTTGGCAGATTTGGTAACAATAAAAGAACACCAAAAAACCGCAAAACCAAAAGTTGTTTTAACATGGGCACCCCATCCAAAAGCATTACCACAAGCAGTAGCCAATTCATTTTCAGAATGGGTTTTGGCAGCGGAATATGACTTGACCATCGTTTGCCCGAAAGGCTTTGAATTGAATCCAGCATTTACAGATGGGGCGACGATTTCGAATAACCAAGAAACGGCATTTGAAGGTGCAGATTTCATTTATGCGAAAAACTGGTCCTCTTGGAAAAACTATGGACAAACACTTTATCCAAATGAAAGTTGGATGATTAATTCTGCAAAAATGGCATTGACAAATAATGCCTTTTTTATGCATTGTCTACCTGTACGACGAAATATTGTGGTATCCGATTCAGTTTTAGATAGTCCAAATTCTTTGGTCATTGAGCAAGCTAATAATCGAACCTTTGCAGCACAAGCAGTACTTTCTGAAATTCTAAACCATCAATAATGAAACCTTTAACCGTTCTAAAAATAGGTGGAAAATTAGTCGAATCCGAAAGTGAACTAAATGAAGTCCTTCAACAATTTTCCAAGATCAACCATACCAAAATTTTAGTCCACGGAGGAGGCAAAATGGCAACTGAAATATGCGAAAGGTTAGGAATACCCCCCAAAATGGTAAATGGTCGGAGGATTACAGATGAAAAAACTTTAAAGGTGGTAACAATGGTTTATGCCGGCTGGACTAATAAACTAATAGTCAGTCAATTACAAAAAATAAAGACCCAAGCAATGGGTTTTTCAGGTGCAGATGGAAACATGATTTTAGCAAAAAAAAGATCTGTCAAAGAAATTGATTATGGCTTTGCAGGTGATATTCAAAAAGTGAATGTTGAGGGTTTAAACAAGTGGCTTTTGGATGGTATTACGCCTGTATTTTGCGCGATTACACATGATGGAAATGGACAATTATTAAATACCAATGCGGATACGATTGCAACCAGTTTGGCAAGTGCCCTTTCTTCAAAATATCATGTTCGATTAAACTTCTGTTTTGAGAAAGAAGGCGTCCTCGCCAATACAGCTGATGATACTTCTGTATTTCGAATGATTCAGTATGATAATTTTTCAAAATTACAAAAGCAGGGTATCATTAAAGGTGGTATGATTCCAAAAATGGAAAATGCATTTCAGGCTTTAGTGGCAGGTGTAAATGAAGTAAAAATCTGTGGAATTTTGGGTATCAACTCGGATAAAGGAACTCATTTCTATTTGTGATATTTTTTCAAAACAGAAAAATGAAAAACGAAATAATAAATCTTCTCAAACAACTAATTGCCACACCTTCTTTTTCAAAAGAGGAAAATAAGACAGCAGACATCATCGATGAATTTCTCTCCAAAAAAGGTCTGCAAACGCAACGAAGCGGCAATAACATTTGGGCGAGATCTAAATTTTGGAATGCTGAAAAACCTATTATATTACTCAATTCACATCATGATACAGTACGACCAGTATCCAATTGGACATACGATCCGTTTAAACCAACCGTTGAAAAAGATCAATTATTTGGCTTGGGAAGTAATGATGCAGGAGCGAGTTTAGTCAGTTTGATTGCCACGTTTTTGCATTTTTATGAAGTTCAAGATTTGCCTTTCAATCTAATAATCGCAGCGACCGCTGAAGAAGAAATTTCAGGAAAAAATGGCATTGCTTCTATCCTTTCACAGTTAGGGAAAATTGATCTTGGGATTGTAGGGGAGCCAACTGAAATGCAAATGGCAATCGCGGAAAAAGGCTTGATGGTGATTGATGGACTAGCAGAAGGAAAAGCAGGTCATGCTGCTCGAAAAGAGGGCATCAATGCCATTTATATTGCACTCGAAGACATTGATTTTTTGCGAAACTTTGACTTCCAAAAACATGCTTCTTTATTGGGAAATATCAAAATATCCGTCACCCAAATTGAAGCGGGAACACAACATAATGTGGTTCCTGATCAATGTAAATTTGTGATTGATATACGCACCAATGAGAATTATTCTAATCAAGAAGTATTCAGGATTTTGCAAGAAAAATGTCAGTCAAAATTGTCTCCTCGTTCCTTCCGTCTAAATTCTTCAAAGATAGATCTAGACCACCCGATTGTTCAAAAAGGGTTGGATTTGGGATTAAATTATTATGGCTCACCAACCCTATCGGATCAAGCTTTAATGCCTTTTACCACGATAAAAATTGGAGTAGGAGATTCGGCGAGATCCCATACGGCTAATGAATTTGTGTTACTTTCGGAAATTGAAGAAGGAATAGAGATTTATAAGAAATTATTGAATGGCTTAATATTATAAATAATGATTCTTTCTCTACCGTATACTTATGAAATCTACGCGCCTACGGCGCGAAAATTTCTTTTAGAGGGAGCCTTTTGATGAAAAAATCTTCGATTTTTTCATCAAAAGGCTCCCTCCTTATTATTCTTTCGCCGTCTTTGACGGCATTTTCCACTAATTTCAAAAAGTGTACGGTAGAGAAATGATCCTAAGGAATCATTGAACGAAAAAATAAAAAAAATGAAACTCTGGCAAAAGGAAAACCCACTCAACAAAACCATCGAGACTTTCACAATCGGAAAAGACCGTGAACTTGATTTATTATTGGCGAAATATGACATAATTGGCTCTTTGGCACATATCAAAATGTTAGAAAGCATTGATTTATTGACTAAAGAAGAATTGTCCAAATTAGAAATCGAGTTAAATAAATTACTCAAAAAAACGAAAGATGGGACATTCGAAATTGAAGAAGGCATAGAAGATGTGCACTCGCAAGTTGAGTTAGAATTGACTCGAAACCTAGGCGATATAGGCAAAAAGATCCATTCGGGACGTTCTCGAAATGACCAAGTTTTAGTTGATTTAAGATTGTTTTTCAGGGCTGAAATTCTGTCCATAGGAGAAGAAATTAAAGCACTTTTTGAGGTTTTAATTGAAAAAAGTGAGGAATTAAAGGATGTTTTAATGCCTGGCTATACACATCTTCAGGTAGCGATGGTATCTTCTTTTGGTTTGTGGCTGGGAGGCTATGCCGAAACATTGGTTGATGATCTTCGGCTATTGAAATCGGTGTATAAAATTACCAATCAAAATCCGTTGGGTTCTGCCGCAGGCTATGGAAATTCATTTCCATTAAATCGAAAGATGACCACTGACTTATTGGGTTTTGACGATTTGAATTATAATGTCATTCACGCACAATTGGGACGCGGAAAAACCGAATTGTTCTTGAGTTTCGCATTAGCTAGCATCGGTAATACATTGAGTAAATTGGCGATGGATGTTTGCCTTTTTTGTAATCAAAACTATGATTTCATTAAATTTCCAGATGAACTCACGACAGGTTCCAGCATCATGCCTCACAAAAAAAATCCAGATGTTTTCGAATTAATTCGAGCCAAGTCAAACAAGTTACAAGCCCTTCCAACTGAAATATCGATGATTACCTCTAGCTTACCATCGGGTTATCATCGTGATTTTCAATTGATAAAAGAAGCCATTTTCCCAGCTATTTCAGAGGTCAAAAATTGTTTAAAAATCACAGCGTATGCCCTTCAATTCATGAAGGTGAGAGAAGGCATTTTGAAAGAAGAAAAATATAAATACATCTATAGCGTGGAAGCCGTCAATCAAAAAGTATTGGATGGAATGCCATTTCGAGATGCCTATCAAGCCGTAGGGCAAGACATTGCAAATGGAGAATTTGAAATTCCAGAGGCTTTGAATCACACCCATGAAGGAAGTTTAGGAAATTTATGCAATGAGGAAATTCGCGAAAAATGGGAAAAGGTTTGGAAATTATGATAAACCAGAATTACAACCACTAACATTGTTCTCAACGCTATTAAGTGCTTGTTAGTAGTTGTAATTCAGCTCATTTGTACTACATCAAAATATCGTTCACTGGCGTCACCTTCGGTGGCAAATCTGTTTCACCCAGCATTTCTCTCAAATCAATTTCAATCGTTCGACAAAGTGCCGTCATCGGAACATCATTAACAAAATTTTCGAAAGGATCTTCACTGTTATCTCCAACGATTTCCATAGTTATAAAAACCCAAGAAATCAATACACTAAACGGAACCGTCAACCAAACAAAACTATGTCCCATCTCCGAGAATTGCCCGACCAATCCAATAGGCAATAAAAGGATAAAAATCCAAGTAAAGATCTTACTAAAAAAAGCATATTGTCTAGGGAAGGGGGTATTTTTGATTCGCTCGCACTTTCCTTGAAGATTGTAGAACTCCTCTAAAACTTTCATCAATTCCATATGCCGAAAACTTTCGATCAATTTTTTCTCTTCAAATAACTTTTTTAAATCCTTTCCTTGCTGACGAATCAATTGAGTAGCAGTGTTTTTATTTTCAATCAACTCATCATAATCTTTTTTGCATAGAAAGCCACCAACCTCTTCATCCCAATGTTGCCGTTCTGGACTTCCTATCGATAATGATTTTACGGAAGCCTTACGTTTCAAACTAAAAGAAGAAGGTTCTCGCAATTGTAATCGAAGTGCGTTCAACCAAGCTATATGTCTATAAATCAGCTCCTTGCGCAATTCAATCACTTCATCTTGAGAGATACTTTCGTTAAAATGATTACTCACAAAACTCATTACCTGATTACCCCATGTTCGGCTATAATTGACAATTCCGCCCCATATTTTTCGAGCCTCCCAGAAGCGATCATAAGAAGCATTGTTTTTAAACCCGATGTAAAAGGCTACTGCAATACCAATAGTACTCAGCGGTAAGAATGGAATCGCAATATTAATATCATGATGCTCCATATGGTGATAATACCAAACAACAAGGCTGCCCCAAGCCGTAAAAATAAGGAGGTTCACCCAAGCAAATCGGAGAACCATACTAGTACGAATATTCCGTTTTATATACATAGTTGTTTTATGATTTTTAAAAATCACAAATATAAAATAGAGGTTGGACTTATTAGGATATTCTTATTTGGGTATAGGGTTTTCTCATAAAAATCCGTTTTAGTGATTTTCAAACTTTTGGACAGTTTTTGAATGAATTTATTTTTTTGAGAAAACCCTATATTTAGGCATAATAATTTTAGATTCAATTCCATTTCAAATAATAGACTTTATTCTAATTATCATTTAATCGTAACATTGCTTGAATAAGTCTCTTGACGTTTAAAATATTTATCATGAAAAAAGAACCCATTAAACAAGAAGTCTTTGATTTGTATGATGATTATGCACACAATCGAATTGACCGAAGACAGTTTATGGATAAAATAAAACTCTACGCTGTTGGAGGCTTAACCGTCCCTACCTTGCTAAGTTTCATCATGCCGAACTATGAGGACAAAATTCAGGTACAACCTGCAGATGAACGGCTAAAGTCAGAATTTATAAACTATGACTCACCGAATGGGGCAGAAACGATGAAAGGCTTGCTATCAAGACCTGTTGGAGCAGAAAGAAAATTACCTGGTATCATCGTCGTTCATGAAAATCGAGGACTTAATCCACATATCGAAGATGTAGCCCGTCGGGCTGCATTGGCAGAATTTATTTCTTTAGCTCCTGACGCATTGACTCCACTCGGTGGATATCCAGGTACTGATGACGAAGGTAGAACGTTACAGCGACAACGGAATAAAGAAATGATGTTACAAGATTTTATTTCGGCTTATAATTACCTCAAAAATCATCCAGAGTGCGATGGCAATATAGGCGTGGTTGGTTTTTGTTTTGGTGGTTGGATTTCGAATATGATGGCAGTTAGGGTGGAAGGATTGAAAGCAGCCGTTCCGTTTTATGGAAGACAACCTTCTGCAGAAGAAGTTTCTAATATCAAAGCACCATTATTGTTACATTTTGCGGCATTTGATAAGCGCGTAAACGAAGGTTGGCCAGATTACGCAAGGGCACTTCAAGATAATAATAAGGAATATACTGCACACTTGTATCCGGATGTGAATCATGGTTTTCATAATGACACGACAGGTCGTTACGATTGGGAAGCGGCACAGTTGGCTTGGGGACGGACGATTGAGTTTTTTAGAGAAAAATTAAAGTAAGTGCTTGGACAAAACCAAGTTATAGATTATTGGAGCATTGCCCCAAAGCGGCTCGCTCCAATAAATGGTGATTTTGGAGGGGAGTCCAAGCCTTCTCTGCTCCACCAGTATCATTAAATGCAACTTAATTCTGACCAAGCACTAAATGGATGAAAAATAATATCCGACTATTTGGGATTCGTGGTTTGACCGAAAAAAAGCTATGAAAAATAAGCTTTAAAAAATTACCTTCGTTCTCTATTTAAAATTAGCAGCCTGCCTTAACCATTTTCAAAACCAAATTGGACCTTAGTAGTCATTCAAGCTAAAACTGTCGGATAATCTTTGGTATTATTTCCGCCTGCACATCGTTAAAAATACTCACTATATTTTGGGATATGTTTGTGCTTTTTGCCTCGTTCAGACGAAAATAATATGATAACCTAACCAACAATTTCAGCTTGAATGACCGCTTAGCTAATAACCTACAATTTCACATGCAAGCAATCAAAAAAATCAACCGATTTAAAGAACTAGTATTAAATAAATATCAAATCTACAATAGTCTTTTCATGCATCTACCTTATGAAAAGATGTCGAATATTGGGATGTTAATTCCGATTTTGTACGAGGTGAGTAAAGAAGGTTTTTCGAAAGGCATGAATCCTGTTGAAATCATGGATTCCTTTTTTGAACGACACACAGACTTTAACACTGAAAAAGAAAAAATGGATTTTTTGTTCCGAATCATCCAATATGTAGAGCGACAAGTGGTACTTTTTGATAGTGTAGAGGATGCGGCATTCAAAGAAGTCATGAAACATTCAAACACACAAAATTTCGAGGAGGTTTATAAATTTGCAAAGGCACAAAATAAGGAAGACGCATTGATTTCAAAGTTATCAGATTTTGGAATTCGAATTGTTTTTACTGCCCACCCTACTCAATTTTACCCTCCATCCATTCAGGGCATTATTCATGATTTAAGAACAGCCATTTCAGAGAATTCAATCCATGATATCGATTTGCTTTTGCAGCAATTGGGTATCACTTCTTTCTTAAATCAATCCAAACCCACACCCTTTGATGAAGCAAAAAGTATTATTTACTATTTGCGGTATGTATATTATGATGCAATCGGCAAATTGTATAAAGAAATTCAGGAAACCTTGCCATCAGAAACGGATTTGGGAAATACTAACCTCATTCAATTAGGTTTTTGGCCTGGGGCTGACCGTGACGGGAATCCTTTTGTAACAGCAGACATTACTCGAAATGTGGCAAACGAACTGCGAATGACATTGATGAAATGTTATTACAATGAGTTGAAAACGCTTCGAAGACGATTGACTTTTCAAGAAATTGTGCCAATTTTAAGTGAGTTGAGTGTTCGGTTTTATAAGAATATGTTTGCAATAGATTCGGATATCTCTTATGCCGAAATTCTGAATCCTCTTAATGAAGTTCGGAACCTTTTGATTGAACATTACAATAGTCTATTTTTAGAAGATTTAGATGATTTCATTTCTAAAGTCAAAATATTCAAAACGCATTTTGCAACTTTAGATATTCGACAAGATAGTCGAAAACACGAGGCTGCAGTTCAAGCAATTATTGAAAAATATAAATTGTCTGACAAGAATTTTGAGAGCCTATCAGAAAAAGAATTGATTAAAATTTTGACGACCACCGAGATTATAGCTAACGAAGATGATTTTGAAGATTCCTTAATTTCTGATACCATTCGAAATATTAAACAACTCAAAACCATTCAAAAACTTAATGGTGAACAAGGTTGCAATCGGTACATCATTAGTAACTCAGAAGATATTTTTGCCGTATTAAACGTCTATGGATTATTCAAATTTTGCGGTTGGAAGGATGACGAAATTTCAGTGGATATTATACCGCTTTTTGAGACGATTAGTGGACTTTCGAGTGCAAGAGAGGTCATGGATCAGCTTTACAAATTGCCGATTTATGCCAACCATTTAAAACGGCGAAACCAAAAACAAACCATTATGTTGGGCTTTTCGGATGGCACCAAAGATGGAGGCTATTTGAAGGCAAACTGGGAAATTTTTAATGCTAAAGAACGCCTTTCTCAAGTATCCGGTGAGAATGGCATAAAAGTCATTTTCTTCGATGGTCGTGGTGGACCACCTGCTAGAGGTGGGGGTAAAACCAACCGTTTTTACGCTTCACAGGGAAAAGGAATTGCGAACAATGAAATTCAATTGACTATTCAAGGGCAAACCGTTACAAGTATGTATGGTACCGTTGAGCAATTTATCCACAACTGTGAGCAATTGATTACAGCAGGCATTTCAACAGATATTTTTGAGGACGAAAAGAACAAATTCAATTTTGCCGAACGGACATTAATGAATGAACTTGCCAATGCGAGTTATGAAAAATATGAGGCTTTGAAAATGCACCCAAAATTTGTGCCTTACCTCGAACAAATGAGCACCTTGAAATATTATGGAAAGGCAAAGATCGGGAGTCGACCTGCCAAAAGAGGCAATACCAAGCAGCTCACGCTTGCAGATTTGCGCGCCATTTCTTTTGTGGGTTCTTGGAGTCAATTGAAGCAAAATGTGCCAGGATATTTTGGCATCGGAACAGCTATTCTGAAACTAAAAAATGAAGGTCGGTTGGACGAAGTCAAAAATTTATTTGAAAATCAGTCCTTTTTCAAAACACTCATTTTGAATTCGATGATGTCTATGACAAAAACCCTTTTTCCATTAACAGCTTATATGAAAGATAACCCTGAGTTCGGTGAATTTTGGCAAATTTTGCATTCGGAATATGAATTATCAAAAGCATTAATGCTCGAAATCAGCGGATACGACGTCCTTATGCAAGAGGAACCATTATCTAAAACTTCAGTTGAATTTCGGGAAAAAATGGTATTGCCCTTGTTGACCATCCAGCAATATGCCTTGCAAAAAATAGCAGCAGATGTGGAAGAACGAGCCATTTATGAAAAAATGGTGATGCGGTCTTTATATGGAAATATTAACGCGAGTCGGAACTCGGCGTAGGTCAGTTGATAATTAGGAAGCTTTTAGCAGTAGATTTGGACTTTGAATATTGTATTTTTTTCATGCCCAATCACTTCTTTAGTACAAGGCTGTCTCAAAAGGACGAGATAATCCAGGTTCCAAAAATCTGGATCATCTCACCCTTTTGAGACAGGCACTACTTTTCTTTACCATACACCTCCACAAATCTTAACTTTTTCTGATACGGAAACACATCAATCAGCTCTTTCCGACGCTGTCGTTCCTGCATATCTTTCCAAAATTTCACCCCAAATAAATCTCCGTGAAGTCGTTTGAATATTTCTCGGATTTCCTTTTTGCCGATTAAAAACTGGAGAAATTCTTCGGGGAAAATATCATTCTCACCAACATGATAAAAAGGCTGAGCAGACATTTCCTCATAATCGTCACGCGGTTCTGGCATTATTCGGAAATTATAATCAGTAAGAAACCCTATTTCATCGTAATCATAAAAAACAACTCTTTTCAACCGGGTCACACCAAAGTTTTTCAAAAGCATATCTCCTGGAAAAATATTCACCGCAGCCAATTGTTTAATCGCTCGACCATATTCATTAATAGCTTCTTCGGCTTCCTTTATAGAGGCAGATTCAAGATAAATATTGAGTGGAATCATTTTTTTCTCCACATATAAATGAGCTATTTCAATAGTATTCTCGGTGATTTTAAGCTTAGAAGGAAAATCTTTCTTAAACTCTTCCAATAATTCATCCGGAAATCTTTTGCGATCAAAAACTAAATTTTCGAAGAGGTGAAAATCAGTCATTCGACCTACACGGTCATGCCGGTGAACCAAATCATATTTTTCTTTGACTTGCTGTTGAGTCATATTTTTTGGTGGGGCAAATTTGTCTTTAATTACCTTGAAAACCATGTTATAAGAAGGTAAAGTAAACACCGACATCACCATTCCACGTATTCCAGGGGCCATAATAAATTGGTCTACAGTTGCATTTAAATGTCGCAAAAACCCCCGATAAAAGACTGTTTTTCCATGTTTTACAAATCCGATGGAGTTATATAATTCTCCTAAATATTTAGTTGGCAAAATAGACCTCAAAAAATCAACCGTTTCACTCACTATATCTACATCCACCAAAAAATGAGACCGATGATAACTAAAGATGGAGCCGACATCATTTGGCTTCAGCAATAGTGTATCAGCGAAAATCTTTTTATCCCTTTGCAAAAGTGGAATGACAAAGGGCGAAATTTTCTCTCCTTCCCACAATCTTCCAACGATGTAAGCCCCTTTATTTCGGTAAAACACCGACTTTAGAATTTCAAGTCGAATGGTACCAAAAAGGATATCCTTTTCATTCAAATGCTTTTCCAACGTATCAGATATATATTCAATATCACGGTTTAAATCTTCAAATGGAATATCGTATCGAAAAAAGGCAATGAGTTGTTGAATGGTTAATTTGACAGGATTGGTAAGGTAAAAAGTATAATAAATGGGTTGGGTAGATTTGAATTCTCGATAAGTACCCGTTGCATGGACAAACATTAATTCTTCATCTGCACTCAACCCCTTATGACTATGCCTTAAAACAGAATTGTAAAAGGTTTCGGCAATATTTCGTGTATTAAAATTCAATACTTCTTCTAAATAATAATGCTTTGTCCTCATCCAAATTTGGCGATCATGTTTTTTTTCGCCCAATAAGTCTAGTACTTTTTCTGTCGTTTCACCTACCATGTCCCGATATAACGAAATCCGCATTCGAGCATCTTCTTGAATACCATGCCAATCTTGATGTTCAAAACGAATTTTGGCGCGTTTCGTAATGCGTTTAAATCTTTGATGATAGCGAACATATTCACTCAAAATCAAATTGGCAACATCATAGGGAATAAGTTTTTCAAACATAATTTTTCTTGTTCAGCGTTCACCGTTCAGCGTTGACTAATCAACCCCTCTGAACTATCTGCAAAATAAGAAATATGTGAAGATGGATTTTGGATTTTTCGAATAAAACGTTTCGTTAAAAACGGTTTTCAACACCGATTAAACCCAAAATTCGTAGACATTTACACTTCTTTTTATTAAAAGGTACCAGCCATGAAATTCGAAACAAAAGCCATAAGAATTCAAACCAAACGAAGTGAACATCGGGAGCATAGTACCCCCATATTTCCAACCTCCTCTTTTGTTTTTGAGAATGCAGAGCAGATGCAAGCCATTTTTGGAGGCGAGGAAAAAGGAAATATTTATAGCCGATTTACGAACCCTTCTGCACGAGAGTTTGAAGAAAAAATGGCAGCATTGGAGGGTGTCGAAAATGCGATGGCCACAGCGACAGGCATGGCAGCAGTTTTCGCGAGTTTTATGGCACATTTGAAAAAAGGGGATCATGTGATTGCCTCCCGAGCAGTATTTGGATCCTCTTTCCAAATTCTTGCCCAGACACTTCCTAATTACGGAATCACGACTACTTATATTAATCCATTGATGCCTGAAACTTGGTCGGAAGCCTTGAATGAAAACACCAAAATGTTTTTTTTAGAAACCCCTTCAAATCCAGGTTTGGCAGTTGTAGATTTAGTAAAAGCATCCAAGTTTGCCAAAGAAAACAACTTGTTATTGAATGTAGATAACTGTTTTGCGACACCCTATTTGCAAAATCCTGCCAAGTATGGAGCAGATATTATTACGCATTCAGCTACAAAATTTATTGATGGGCAAGGTCGTGTTATGGGGGGTATTGTAGCTGGCAATCATGAATTGGTAGAAAGGGTTTATTTATTCATTCGGAGAACAGGCGGCAGTATTTCGCCATTTAATGCTTGGGTACTTTCCAAAAGCTTGGAAACCCTAGCCATTCGAATGGATAGGCATTGTCAAAATGCACTTTCATTGGCAAAATGGCTGGAAACTCAGCCGAACGTTTCGAATGTAAGATACCCATTTTTGGAGTCTCACCCACAATATGAAATTGCGAAAAAACAAATGCGACAAGGAGGGGGTATTGTTACTTTTGAAATCGAAGGGGGGATAGAATCAGGTGTGAATTTTTTGAATAGTCTCAATATGTTGTCTTTGACAGCCAACTTAGGTGATAGTCGTTCTATTGCTTCACATCCTGCCTCGACGACACACTTAAGGGTACCCAACGAAGAACATTTGAAAGTCGGAATTACAGAAGGATTAATTCGTATTTCGGTTGGATTAGAACATATAGATGACATAATTGACGATATTGAAAATGCATTAAAATGGTAATTTTCATCTCCTAAGTAATACTAATAAGCCACCTCAATTTCACAGACTTATGAACGTAAAAGAACTTCACATACAGACACCTTTCGAGCTCGAGAGTGGAGAATCTCTCCCTGAAATTCGAATTACTTATCACACCTATGGACAATTGAATGCCAAGAAGGATAACGTTATTTGGGTTTGTCATGCATTGACAGCAAGTTCGGGAATTCATGACTGGTGGAAAGGTTTGTATGGTAAAGGAAAAGTATTTGACCCCGACAAATACTTCATTATTTCTGCGAATAATTTGGGTTCCCCTTATGGAACTATTTCGCCAAAATTTAGGCATCCACGGACAGGTGAACGTTATGGTTTATCCTTCCCAAAATTTACTTTGCGTGACACTGCACTAATGCACTTGGAACTAAAAAAAGCATTGGGGATTAACGATATTCATTTGCTAATTGGAGGTTCTTGTGGGGGAAATATTTGCCTCGAAATGAGTATGTTGTTAGGTAAGCAAATTAAGAACCTTACTTTACTTTGTTGTTCGGCAAAAGAAAAACCGTGGACAATTGCCATTCATGAATCTCAAAGAATTGCCTTACATGGAGATTCAGATTTTTTTGAAAATAAAAATGGCGCAGGTAAAATTGGACTAAAATCCGCTCGCGCATTTGCATTACCGTTTTATCGGACTGCGGCTTCTATGAATATTCGTCAGGAGGAAAAAGACCTGAATAAAAAGGATAGCTTCCGAGCATCCTCTTATATTAAGTATCAAGGCGAAAAATTTGTCAATCGGTTCGATGCACATTGTTATTATAAACTATTAAATGCCTTAGATACCCATAATGTCGGACGGGGTTATAACTCCGTTGAGGAGGCCTTACAATTAATTCAAGCAAAAACCCTAGTTATTGGCATTGACTCGGATATTTTCATTCCAATTGAGGAGCAAAAATATTTGGCAGAAAACATTCTAAATGCCAAATATGTAGAAGTCAAAAGCATCTTCGGACACGATGCATTTTTGATCGAATTTGAGCAAATTGGAGGATTTATTTCGAATGAATTTTCCTTGTAATGAATAGATTTAGTGATGGTAAAAAATCAATTGTCAATCATTACAAAGAAGAAAGGGAACCAAAAGCCCCCTTTCTATCTATAATTTTACTCTCGTTAATATACTTGTTCGTAAATAAGAGTTGGATATATGAAAATTTATTATTTCCGAACAAGTCTAATGTCTTAAAAAGCATAAACCGCAGCAAAAATAAATGCCGCACTGCTGCCCGTAAAACTACCATCTTCATCTAGGAATGAATCTTCTTTAGCCGAATCCACTCTAATTTCAGGAATCAAAGTGATAGGTCCTAAATGAACATTTCCGGAAAGCGTCAATGACGTAATACTGTTGCCAGCTAAGCCGCTGATCAATCCATCATCGTCACCAATATACTCCCCACGTAAACCTAAAGTGAAAGCCTCACTTAAAGCATAGTTCGCATACAATGCTGCGCCAAACCAAGATGTAGCATCTCCTTTATCAGGCGAAACTGTTTTTACAGTTGTATTCAATCCTAACCCAAAAGCATCACTAACTGCATAGGTTGCAGTCAAATCTACTTGATGACCAAAAATTTCATTATCACTAACCGAATCATCATCTTTTCCCCCGATATAATTCAAATAAGCTTCCAAACCACCAGTCGCAAAAGAAATTTGGGCCCCGATATGCTTGCCACTCACTTCATCAATCTTTGAATCAGTGTCATTGAAAACACCGACCATGAAACCAAAGTTTTCTGAAGCTGCAAAATCAACTTTCAAACCTGTATGAAAAAATGGACCGTTCGAAAACATATAAGAAGTACTGTAATTCACATTGGCAGGAGCATCAATGACTTCATAACCGACATGCGTACCGAAGTTACCCATTGTAACAGCCAACTTTTCAGTTGGTGCATACGAGACGTATAATTGCTTAATTAGGGCTAAGGTGGTACCATTATAACCATTGGCAACTTCAGCACGAGGGCCAACTGCTAAATCTGCTACAAATCCGAATTTTCCTTCTTTCGAAAAAACGACATTTGCCATACCAGGGGTGAAAGAATTATGTGTTTCTGTAAAACTGGTTGGAAAGGCTTGTTCTTGAAAATGATACTGGTAATACGCATCTACGAAACCACTTATCGAAAAGGGCTTTTCTTCTTCCTCTTCAGGATCTTCAGTGGTAGTTGGTTCGAGGTTTAAAGCTTCTACATTTTCAAAATTATCTTGAGCAGAAGCGGTTTGAAATAAACCAAAAACAGAGAAAACTAAAGTAAAAGTAAGCATTCGAGCTTTCATAATTCGAATATTTTTTTGAGTTATGGGAGCAGGAAATAAATAAGGCACCCAAATTTTGCACAGCTATTTTTTCTTCAGTCGAGGCAAAAAACGCAGACATACCCATAGGTATGGCGAGTATTTTTAACGAAAATGGAAGGAAAAAGAGCAAGTGAAATGGGTAGGTTATTTTTTTCCTAATCCCTAATAATGATTTGGTTATCATCACTCGACTGCCAATAGTCTGGTAAAACGGAATTACATAATTACCAAATATTGATATAGCCAGTCTATGTAAGATCACCTATCCCTCCCACTAGAATGAAGGTTCATTCTTGATCAAAAAAACCTTGATTTAATGTGAGGAAATCAAAAACGGAAGACCCAAAAAAATTCGAAAAACTCGACTTAGAATATCCTAAATTGACAGGATGCGTAATCGTTATTTTAATCCATTAATCAAATGGAACAAAAACAACGCTCTAAATCATAGTCTAAGAGAAAAGTTTGTTTTAATTTTGAGTTGCAATAGTTGAATGCGGAATCTTCCGTTTTCAATTTTTTTGAGGCATCGTTTTTCGATGCCTCATTTTTTTTATCAGTTAATTAATTGATTATTTTATCGCCAATTCATAGGGCGATGATTGAGATTCAAATTCAGGATATGCAGGCATATCATGTTCCGCTAAATCCAAACCTTTTACCTCTTCTTCTTCTGTAACACGGATACCTACAGTTACTTTCAGAACATAAAAAACACCAAAAGCAAAAATAAAGGTGAATAATCCAATAGAAGCTACCCCTATTAATTGTGTGATGAAAGAGAATTCGCCGATACCAAAAATACCAACAGCTAGCGTTCCCCAAATACCACAAACGAGGTGTACCGAAGTCGCACCTACGGGATCATCCAATTTTAAATAGCGATCAAAAAAGACAACCGAAAGAGGAATAATAGATCCTGCGATCAATCCGATAACTAAGGCAGAAGTAACCGAAACCACATCTGCACCTGCTGTAATCCCTACTAAACCACCCAAAATGCCATTCAATACCATTGATAAATCATGTGATTTGAACATCCAATAAGAAACGAAAAAAGCGCCTATTGCTCCCGCTGCTGCAGCTAAACTGGTCGTCACAAATACCAAACCGACACTGGAAGGATCCGCAGAAAGGACCGATCCACCGTTAAACCCAAACCATCCGAACCATAATAAAAATACACCTAAGGTTGCTAATGGGATACTGTGCCCAGGTATTGGTTTGATTCCTTTTTTAGTATATTTCCCTTTTCTCGCTCCGAGTAAAATAATACCTGCTAAGGCACCCCACCCACCTACGCTATGGACTATGGTAGAGCCTGCAAAATCATAAAAACCCATTGCGTCTAACCATCCTGCACCCCATTTCCACATACCTGTGATCGGGTAAGAAATCATAACAAACAAAATGGTGAAAACTAAAAACGGCATTAGTTTAATTCGCTCCGCAACTGCACCTGAAACAATCGTCGCACAAGTAGCGGCAAACATCGCCTGGAATATAAAATCTGAATAGTAATGATAAGCTCCATCTGCATATTCGATTCCACCAGCAGCGCCTTCAGGAAGGCTTAAACCAAAACCAGCAAAACCAATAAACCCACCTCCATCACCACCTGGGTACATTAAATTGAAACCTATCAAACAATAGGTTATAAGTCCAATGGCTATAATCATACAGTTTTTAAAAAGAATATTAACTGTATTTTTCTTTTGTACAAAACCAGCTTCTAAAGTTGCGAAGCCCAGATGCATTATAAAAACTAGCACTGTTGCTATTAAAATCCATAAGTTATTTACTGTATATAACGCTTCGTTCATTGCTCTAAAATTTTTAAGATTAAAAAATAAAGTCTAGACCCTAAACCTGTCTATAAGACAGTTAGAATTTGGTGAGTTTGAATTATTCCTTTTATTGAAAAAGGATCAATAAAAGTTAAATAATCTATCAGAAATAAACAGCCATTTTTCAGAAATTTAGTTGCTTATCCCCGAAATTAAAAAAATTAAGATTTTGATTTTCAACAGATTAAACTGCGTGATCAGCCGTTTCGCCGTTTCTAATTCTGATGACCTGATTGACATCTAAAACGACAATTTTGCCGTCGCCAATTTCACCTGTTCGCCCTGATTCTAATATGGCATCGACGATTCCATTTACTTTTTCATCCGTAGTTAAAATGTTGAGTTGCAACCTAGCTATATAATCGGAATCATAAACACTACCTCTATAAACCATCTGTTTGCCCCTTTGCAAACCAAATCCTTTAACCTCTTGAAGTGTGAAAAATTTTACGCCAATATCTGCTAGTGCATCACGAACAATATCGAATCGATTTAATCGAATAATTGCTTCTATTTTTTTCATAACACGTTTCGTTTTGAGTTAGAAAATTTTGTGAATATGGAAAGTTTGAGTTTCAAACTAATAAAGTCATTGTGGCGCTGACTTTATTTATACAATATGGTTGTGGTAGGACTGTAAAGAAAATAGCTATTTATATAAGTATAGAAAAACTTTAAGAAAGTTGTTAAATGTAACTTCTTTACAATCACAAAGTTACAATAACAAAGCCGAGTTTAGAAGTCGGTGGGCAGCCATCAGTTTTAAAATGAGATCAACTTAGATGATTCCAAATAAATGTATAAAAACAAGCATTTTGAAGGAAAATAATTGTTTGAAATAGCCTTTTGACACAAATTTTATGTCAAAATATGAAACATGAATTATTAAAAAAAAATTTGGATGTCGTAATTTTTGAAATATTTTCAATGAAAAACATGATACATTACCAATTTCACAATTGCATATACGCAGACAATGGCATTACCTTTGTCCACCGATTATTCTAAAGACGTCCCTAACCTTAATTCTTTGAATCTCCATTTTCTAATCGGAGCTTTCCAAATTGAATTTCCTTGCCAATTTTTCCCCGTTCAATTAACGGGGCTAAAAGCAATAACATTTTTACATATAAACCGATGCAGAATAAGAAAGGACTTTACATTCCACAATTAGAAAAAGATGCTTGTGGAATAGGAATGATAACCAATCTCAATGGCAATAAATCTCACAAAATAGTTGAAGAAGCTTTGACGATGCTTCACAATATGGAACATCGTGGTGCATGCGGATATGAAGAAAACACAGGAGATGGCGCAGGTATTCTTTTGCAAACACCTCATAAATTTTTCGCAAAAAAAGCCCGGGAAATAGGGTTTGAATTGCCTGAATTTGGGAAGTACGGTGTCGGAACTGTTTTTTTCCCAAAAGACAGAGTACTTCGAACTCAATGCCGCGTTTTATTCAATGATTATATCGACGAACTAGGCTTTGAATTATTGGATTATCGAAAAATACCAACTGACAATGAAGAATTGGGAAACAGTGCAGTAAAAGTTGAGCCAAGAATGGAGCATGTTTTTGTGAAACCCAAAACCGAAATGGACAGGAAGCAGTTGGAACGGCGATTGTTCGTACTTCGAAAATTTGCAACTCACAATATACATATCACTTTCCCTCAGGCAAAAGACAATTTTTATATTACTTCTTTTTCTTATAAAACGGTGGTTTACAAAGGACAATTCACAACGGGCCAGGTTCGACCCTATTTTCCAGATTTGCAGGATGAATTATTTGAATCGGCGATTGCTTTGGTACACTCTCGATTTTCAACCAATACGGTTCCTAAATGGAAATTAGCTCAACCTTTTCGATATATTGCCCATAATGGTGAAATCAATACCATAAATGGAAATGTAAACTGGTGGAAAGCAAAGGAACACCTCTTAAAAACCAATCTTTTCTCAGAAGATGAGCTCGAAAAGCTTAAGCCAATCATCGGAATAGGACATTCAGATTCAGGTAGTTTTGACAATGCTCTGGAGTTTTTGGTTTTAAGTGGCCGCACATTACCGCATGCTTTAATGATGATGGTTCCGGAGGCGTGGCAACATAATGATCAAATGGCTAACTACAAAAAAGCCTTTTACGAATATCATAAGACCATGATGGAGGCATGGGATGGACCTGCCTCGATTTGCTTTACTGATGGAATTTTAGTTGGAGCCACTTTAGATAGAAATGGGCTTCGCCCTTCAAGATATTGTCTGACGGATGATAATACCCTTTACCTCGCCTCAGAAGCAGGTGCATTGCCAATAGACCAATCTACCATAGTGTTAAAAGGTCGTCTTCAGCCAGGGAAAATGTTGATTGCAGATTTAGAAGAAAATCGGATCATTGGTGATGAAGAACTGAAACGAATTGTCTGTCAAAGAGGTCCTTATAGAGATTGGTTAGAAAATAACCGCTTGAAAATTGATGATTTAAAAATCAACACAGATTCAATTAAAGAAGAAAATAAAGTCACGCTAGTTCAAAAACAAAATCTATTTGGTTATTCCAGAGAAGATTTGAAAATGATCATTGCGCCCATGGTTCAAGAGGGGAAAGACCCAATTGGATCCATGGGGGCTGATTGGCCTTTGGCCGTTTTGTCTCAACATTCTCAGCATCTAGCCAATTATTTCAAACAGCTTTTTGCCCAAGTCACCAATCCGCCAATTGACCCAATTCGAGAGCGGTCGGTAATGTCTCTTTTTACCATGTTGGGAGGTTCAGGTAATATTTTAGAACAATCTGAAAATCATGCAAAGTTTATTCATCTGGATTCTCCTATCTTAACAAATGACCATTTACAAAAATTAAAAAACCTGAGTCACCCTGACTTTAAAACAGGGCAAATTGACATCGTTTTCAAAGCAGATAACCAAGAGGGAAGATTGAGGGCTGCATTGGATGCAATCTGTGCCGAAGCGGAAGATTTAACCAGAAATGGCGTCAATATTTTGATTTTATCTGACAAAAATGTGAGTCAAGAGTTTGCCCCAATACCAGCTTTGATGGCCACAGGCGCGATCCACCATCATTTAATTGAGACAGGTTTGAGAATGAAAACTTCTTTAGTAATTGAGTCGGGTGAAGTTCGCGAAACACATCATTTTGCCACTTTAATTGGTTATGGTGCCAATGCGGTTAATGCTTATGTGGCTTATGAGACAATATCACAGTTGAAAGAAAAAGGCATTTTTCATGAGCAATTGAATGGAAAAACTACTCAAGACCCATTTAAAATATATAACAAAGCCATCGGAAAAGGGCTATTGAAGATTATGTCTAAAATCGGTATTTCCACCGTTCAATCTTACCATGGCGCACAGGTTTTTGAAATATTAGGATTAAGTGAGGAAGTAGTTGAAAAATGTTTCAAAAGTTCCGTTTCTCGAATTCAAGGATTGAGCTTTAACGACCTAGCCAAAGAGGTTTTGATGAAACATAAAATCGCTTTTCCAAAAATTAAAGGAACCAAACCTAAACTGGAAATGGGTGGTATATATCAATGGAAGAGAGATGGCGAAGCGCACCTTTTAAATCCAAAAACAATACATTTATTACAATATGCAACTCGATTGGGTGACTATCCAACTTTCAAAAAATATTCAAAGGCAGTTAATGAACAAAGTGAAAAAGTGATGACTTTGCGTGGGTTATTGACCTTCCGAAAAGGGAAGTCCGTACCAATAGATGAAGTCGAATCTGTAGAGGATATTTTACCAAGATTCGCCACAGGGGCGATGTCATTTGGATCTATCTCACATGAAGCGCATACGACTCTGGCAATTGCCATGAATCGAATAGGCGGCAAAAGTAATAGCGGTGAAGGTGGCGAAGACGAAAGCCGATTTATCAAAAAAGAAAATGGAGATTGGGAACGCTCAGCGATCAAACAAATTGCCTCAGGACGATTTGGAGTAACAAGTCATTACCTAGCCAATGCAACCGAATTACAAATTAAAATGGCACAGGGCGCAAAACCAGGAGAAGGTGGTCAATTGCCAGGTCATAAGGTAAATGATTGGATTGGTCGAGTTCGACATTCAACCCCTGGGGTGGGTTTAATTTCTCCGCCACCACATCATGATATTTATTCGATTGAAGATTTAGCACAGTTGATTTTTGATTTAAAAAATGCTAATTCCTCGGCTCGAATCAATGTAAAATTAGTCTCTAAAGCAGGAGTTGGAATCATCGCTTCGGGAGTCGCTAAAGCACATGCTGACGCGATTTTGATATCCGGCGACAATGGTGGAACAGGCGCTTCTCCCCTGTCTTCTATTCGTCATGCGGGGCTTCCATGGGAATTAGGTTTGGCGGAATCTCATCAAACTTTGGTAAAAAATAGGCTTCGCGATCGTGTCACCTTACAAACTGATGGTAAAATTTTGACAGGTCGAGACCTCGCTATGGCAGCGCTTTTGGGTGCCGAAGAATGGGGTGTCGCAACAGCTGCTTTAATCGTCGAAGGCTGTATTATGATGCGAAAATGCCATGCCAATACCTGCCCTGTAGGAATCGCAACCCAAGACCCTGAATTAAGAAAGCGATTCACAGGGAAACCAGAGCATGTCATTAATTTTTTCACTTTTCTTGCTGAAGAATTACGGGAAATCATGGCGGAGTTGGGCTATAGAACCGTCAATGAAATGGTTGGAAAAGTAGAAATGCTAAAAGCGAAAAAAGGTATCACACATTGGAAATTAAAGCACATCGATTTGAGTCCAATCTTATATAAAGAACCTGCAGATGAGAAAATTGGACAATACAAACAAATCGCACAAGACCATGGCATTTCAAATGTGCTAGATAAAAAATTAATTCGCTATGCGCGCCCAGCGCTTGATTCAGGACAATCTATTGAAACCACTTTCCCAATCATCAATACCGATAGAGCCGTTGGTGCAATGTTGTCACATGAAATTTCTAAAAAATATGGTGGAAAAGGTTTGCCAGATGGAACCATTCGATTTCGGTTTAGAGGTTCAGCGGGTCAAAGTTTTGGGGCTTTTACAGCAAAAGGAGTTGAATTTACACTCGAAGGTGAGGCAAATGATTATTTCGGAAAAGGGCTTTCTGGTGCTGTTTTGATCGCCTCACCTGACCGCGATGCGACCTTCGAACCACATAAAAATATTATTATCGGAAATGTCGCTTTCTATGGAGCGACATCAGGTGAAGCTTATATCAAAGGCATGGCCGGCGAAAGATTTTGTGTAAGAAATAGTGGAGTTCGAGCCGTAGTTGAAGGTACTGGTGACCATGCTTGTGAATATATGACAGGTGGGCGAGTGATAATTTTAGGAGAAACTGGTAAAAATTTCGGGGCGGGGATGAGTGGTGGAATTGCCTATATTTTTGATAAAAACAACTCCTTTGAAGGAAAGGTAAATCCCGAAATGATTGACCTAGATCCTATGGAAAAGGAAGATGTAGAATTAGTTAGAACGATGGTTAGAAATCATTTTACTTATACTGCTAGCAAGCATGCATTGAACATTTTAAATGATTGGGACAATGCTAAAAAGCATTTTGTAAAGGTGATGCCGAGAGATTACAAGCGAGCTTTGGAAGAGAAAAAAAAGCGTATTAAGGCAAAAAAAACCACCGTTGAAACGGTGGTTTAAAGAGCGTGTTTTAAGGTTTATTTATTTTGATAATACTTCAAATATCCAGCAGCACTTTTCGATTTAAGCAAAGTTCGATAGTTAATATGTGAAATAGGAAAAGACTTCATTTCCCAATCATTTTGAAATAGAGATTTTGTGTCTTGAACAAATTTTTGATGGTAATCATTCGCTTCTGTTTCAGTTTGAAAACGGCGAATAACTAACATTGGCATTTTATCATCACCCAGATAAATATTCGAGATGCGCAATTTCGAATCGGCAAAATTTGAATTATGATATTCCGAAAATTGTTCTTTCAATCCCGTTGGAAAGGAATTATTAGATCCAGTTAAACCTGTTAATACAACCGCATAATAATGTATTGCATCAGGAGTTGAAACGAATTCCATCTTTGCAGCTTCAACTTCTGGAATAGAATCCACAGTTGTTTCAGATTGACAGGAAATAAATACAAAAAAAGCAAAAAGTGCGTAGATAAAGTTCTTCATTTTGAAAGTAGGTTTAGTCAAATTATAACTCCTAAACGGAAAAATAACAGATTTGATAAACGATTATAAATTTTAACATTTACCTCAGAAAAAATCATCCATCAAAATCAGCATTCATATGGCAGACCCAAAAGGATTTTTAAAACATACAAGAGAGCTCCCCACTACCCGAGATGTGGAAACTCGCTTAAAAGACTACAAAGAAATTTATCAAGATTTTGCGACAGATAAAACAATAGACCAGGCGTCACGATGCATGGACTGTGGTGTTCCATTTTGTCATAATGGTTGTCCATTGGGCAATGTGATTCCAGAGTTTAATGATGCGGTGTATCGGGAAGATTGGAAAGAAGCATTCGATATTTTAAGTTCGACGAATAACTTTCCAGAATTCACCGGACGAATTTGTCCTGCGCCTTGTGAGGCAGCTTGTGTTTTGGGCATTAATCAGCCCGCTGTCGCAATAGAACATATCGAGAAGTCCATTTCTGAGAAGGCGTATGAAATGGGATATATAAAAGCCGAGCCACCAGTTATTCGAACGGGAAAAAAAGTCGCAGTTGTAGGAAGTGGTCCTGCTGGTCTGGCGGCAGCTGACCAATTAAACCAGGCAGGTCATTTGGTGACCGTTTTTGAGCGTAATGACAAAGTTGGAGGGCTTTTAAGATATGGAATTCCTGATTTCAAATTGGAAAAATGGATCATTGAAAGAAGAGTGAAAATTATGGAAGATGAAGGCATTGAGTTTAGAACAAATGCCCATATCGGTGACAATATTGATCCGAAGGTTTTATTGAATGCGTTTGACTGTGTGGTACTATGTGGAGGATCAACCGTGCCAAGGGATTTACAGATTAAAGGTCGAGAGTTGAATGGGGTTCATTTCGCTATGGACTTTTTAGAACAACAAAATCGGCGCGTTTCTAATATACCTGTTTCAGGAGAAGACATTTTTGCGACAGATAAAAATGTAGTGGTTATTGGTGGTGGAGATACAGGTGCAGATTGTGTAGGAACTTCCAATCGACAAAAAGCAAAATCGGTTACTCAATTAGAAATCATGCCTATACCTAACCAAGAACGAGATATGAATACCTGGCCTAATTGGCCACTTATTTTACGAACTTCTTCTTCTCATGAGGAGGGTTGTGATCGCGAGTGGGCAATCAATACCAAAGAATTTGTAGGTGATGAACAAGGTAATTTGAAAGCGCTAAAATTGGTAGAATTAGTTTGGGAAAAAGATACATCCTCTGGTCGATATACATTTAAAGAAAAACCAGACTCAGAGAAAGAGATTCCTTGTGAATTAGCACTATTAGCAGCAGGTTTTTTGCATCCTCAAAAAAAAGGCATGATCGCCCAATTGGACTTGGACTTGGATGAAAGAGGTAATATAAAAACCGAAAATTATCAGACTTCAAACCCGATGATCTTCTCTGCAGGCGATATGAGACGTGGACAATCTTTAGTGGTTTGGGCTATTGCCGAAGGTCGCGAAGCGGCAAAGGCAGTTGATACTTTTTTAGGAAGCCAATAACTCCATGGTGAAAAATGCCTACCTTTGAGACATCAATAATCAATGTAGGAAAATATGCTAAAAGACGTGGAGAAACGAAAAGCATTTAAAGCGGTAGCTTTAGAAACAAATCAAACCAACAAACAAACAAAGTTCCAATTCAAAGATCCTTTTGGGAATATTCTTTTCCTTAAAAAAGCCTTAATCACATTAATCGGCTTTGTGACCTATCGGCGATTCAATTTAGTGAATAAAACTACGGTTATTGGCTCTGAAAATCTAAAAAACTTACCCAATCAAAACGTTTTATTTGTCTCAAATCATCAGACATATTTTGCAGATGTGATGGCTTTTTATCATATTTTTTCCGCCATCAAAAGAGGTAAAAAAGATCTAAATAATCCTTTCTACGTTTTCAATCCTTTCGCTAGAATTTATTATATCGCAGCCGAAGAAACCATGAAAAATGATGGTTTACTTCCAAAAATATTCGCTTTAGCGGGGGCTGTTACTGTCAAACGAGCCTGGCGACATAAAGGAAAAGATGTTCAAAGAAGTTCTGATTATCGTGCCCCTGCTAAAATCAAAAAAGCTCTTGGATTCGGTTGGGTTATCAACTTCCCACAAGGGACAACGTCCCACAATGCGCCCGTTCGAAAAGGGGCTGCTAGTTTAATTCGATCATTAAAACCAATTGTGGTACCAGTGAAAATCGGCGGTTTTCAAAAAGCATTTGGAAAAAGAGGATTGGGGTTTAAGCAGAAAAACACCCAACTTTCTGTAGAATTTTTTGAGCCCATTCAGTTTGAAAAGGATGCCACAGTAAATGAAGTTTTTGATTTTTTGGAAGGACATTTATTAGAAAAAACTCAATTGAATAACTAAAAAAATTGCGCCACCCCCAGCATGTGGGAATGACGCAATCGCCAAGAGCCTAACTATATTTCACAATTCAATTGCTTCAATTGCTCGAACCAAAGCCTTTGGATTCGTTTCTATAACGCCCATCAAATCAAATACTTTTTCACTAAACCCTGCCAAACAGAAAATCTTGTTTTCTGGAAATTGCATGGTTCCATAACCTGCCAAATCGAAGCTATACAGATACGGATTTGACTTTGTTTTTGCTTTGTAAATATTGAATGAGTTCGATGGATTCGTGTATCCTATCCAACCTTGCATATCCGAAAAGATAACGATTCGATCATAAGGCTTTTGGATGTGTTGGAAAATAGAATGGAAATTTGTTCCATGTCCTACCTTATTGTTTCGCTCAAAATTGGTCGCAAAATCCATCACCGAATCATTCAAATTATATCGAATATATCGCGCCGAAGTACCAAATTCTAGGATATCCGCATTGCATCGTTTCGCTAACATCATACCGAATGCTGCTCCCATTTCATTGCACAATATATGCTCAGAATTAGATACTTTTTGGTGCATAGAACCTGAGTTATCAATCACAACAAGTGTATTTTCCAACTCTGGAACATTATCACAGGCTATATCAATAGCACGCTCCAAACCAGATCGCAACTTTCGAGCAAATCGGTCAGTATTCCCAATTTGTTTCCAAGCTATAATCAATCGAAAAGGCAAGACCAATGATTTTTTGATGCGGTTTGCATCCGTCAATTGAGCATATGCCAAGTTGATTAAACGGCTATCTTGGAAAGCAGCAATGTTTCGCAAATTCCGAATCAAGGCAAAATAACCTAACTTTCCTTCTTGCAATAACTGATTCCATACATTCAATTTCAACCGTGTTTTCTCCGCCTCATTTCGAGCTTTTTGACCAGCCATCGTCAACTTTGCTTCCCAAGTTTCGATGTTTTTCAATTTTCCGTCAACTAATTGTTGTAATGCACTCGCATTTGCCAAGGTCGGAGTCGGATGAACCATGTTCACTAAATCAATTAGTTTCACCGCTTTACCATCTCCACGATATTTTGCAATCTGGTAACCATCAAATTTATCGAAGGCTGAAGCAAAACCTTTCTTCATAGCGTTAGGCAAATTTTTACCGCCTTTTGCTTGATAATAAGCCGCAATTTCTAACATATCATCAGGTCGTCGGATAATTTGATTATAGAAGTCTTTCGCCCATGTTTGACCAGAAACATATGCGGCCATCTCTCCTGCCAAAACGTGCGTAATAGATCGCATTCCATATTTTTGACGAGCATAAATCGCTGCTTTAGCAGCAAAAAGAGGATTTACAATACTCAATAAAGCCACCATTTCTTTGAACGCATCTTCTGCTTTTCGATAGTATTGATCTTGAGCAAATGAAGTCAACAATATAGATGCTAGTTTCATTTTTGGAGATTGTGTAAATGCTTCACCTCCAGCTTTATTAATAGTTTTTTGAGATTTATTTTGATTGCGATTTTTTAAAATTTTGTTGAATAAAGACATGATAAAACATTTGAATTTTGAAGCAAGGAATTTTGAATAACGCAGGTTTCTACATTATTCGAAACTCCTATTTATCCCATTCAAAATGGATTTAAAATTTAAGGTGGAGAAAATTGGATAGCATATTTTACGGTGCTCTACTACTGAGCTACAAGCCCATTTTCCATTATATTTTGTGGACTTGATGGGATTTGGACCCATGACCCCCGGCGTGGAAAGCGAAGTAACGCTGATCCCTAACTACCACCATTTTTTATAAAAAACGGAGAAAAATGCATAGCGTAATGGTTTCATTGTAATCGAAGTAACGCCTATTGCTCACTACCGTTTTTATCTCAATGGAGAAAATTTGAAGAGGGTGTTTGTTTCGAATTCCAAGCGAAGTAACCCTGCTTTCTCACTACCATTGATATTTTATGATCAGTTTGAATTTTCAATTCGAAATAGATCTCGTTAAAGGTCTATTCACTTTGAGAACTGTCTCTTTATATTTCAATATTATGGTTTGTCTCTGTTAACGATGCAAATATGAGAGTCCATGTACGCAGTCTTTTTGCGTAGTTTTTTTCCATTTTAGCATTTGTTTCAAAAAAACATAACTAACCCTTCAATTAACTGATTACCAATTACTTAAAACAAGTTTATTTTTCTTTTTTTTTGAAGAATAAATTTTCAGTGTACCTAATTAGAGATTTCATCAATTAAAACTTGGAGAGGAAAGTACAAATTGGAAGAAAAAAATCAGCACTAGATTCTTTAAAACCTTAGTCAATAAGTGATAAAAATCAGACTTCAATAATGACAAAATTCACCGTAAAAGAAAGCTATTTAAATCACTTTTGTAATGAACAAAAATCAAATTTCCTAACCCATGGAATTTGAAAACAAAACACTGAGTGGTGCTTTCAAAGTCCATTTTCACAAACCACCATCCATGAGTTTTCAAGATAATATCATTACAACCGGCAAAGAAAAAACCCAACAGATGAAGGCTTTCTTAGAAGAAATGCAAGTTCAAATGGCATTGGGTAAAGCAGAAGCTAAAGATGCTTTTGAACGCGAACAAAAGAACTTTAAAAAGTTTATCAATCACCAAATGACAGAGATGAAAAAACTAGAAAAAGTGAGTGAAGAACATGTCTCTGAATTGAGCCAAAAGTTCAATAATCTCGAAGCGTTGATTACTCAAGAAATACCCCATTCTAAACGTAAGTTTGATACGATGAAGAAAAATACACTTCAAGCGATTTACGAATTAGAATTTCAGATAAAAACCACTTTTGGAGACGTTGATGTAGACTTACAAAAACGGTTAGACGAATTCAAAGTCAAATTAGATGGCTACAGAATTCAGTTAGCATTGTCCAACTTTGATGACGAAGCAGTCCTTGTCAACCGCAAGGAAGAATTGCAAAAAGCCATTGACGACATCCAAGCTAAAATGAACGAAGAAGAAGAATCAAAAGGAAAAGTCGAAAACTTTGTCGAAGAGATTACTGAATCCTTTGACCACATGAAAAAGGCTTTTTCTGAATTATTCTCTTAGAGTATGTCTAAAAATTTCACAAACTGAGAATCAATGATTTATGGTTCTGGCGATAAATAATTAAGGGAGTTTGCCGAGGCAAATGACCGCAATAATTTGAAGGCAAGTTCATAAAGTGTTGGTTTTTAGGAAGTAAAAATTCAGCCATACTCTTAACCGATTGCCTTTCTCGTATCAATTTTCAAGTGGAACGAAGGATAGCTTTCGTTCCATTTTCTTTTTAAGAACTAAGATTTAAAATCCTCATACATGAACAAAACATTGAAAATAGACAAACCACCTACCACCCTTTTTCGGCGATATGAAAAAGTCATTGGTGTTTTTGTCAAGTATGGCTTTGAGGATTTGATTGCCCATCCACCCTTCAATCGTTTGATTCCAAAATCCAAAAAACTAGTACCATTTCGAGATGGGCGTTCGGTTTTTTCCTATACTCGATATGAACGTATGCGAATGGTCTGTGAAGAATTAGGGACTACCTTTATCAAATTTGCTCAAATTGCGAGTAATCGCCCTGATGTTTTACCTGTTGAATTAATTGAGGAAGTCACCAAATTTCAAGATAATGCACTCCCCGTTCCGACTAAAGCCATTCAAAAGACATTGAATAATGCTTATGACAGACCATTGGAAGAAATCTTCGAATCAATTGATTATAATCCTATCGCCTCTGCCTCAATGGCCCAAGTTCATCGAGCCATTTTGATTGGAGGAAAAGAAGTAGCATTAAAAGTCCAACGCCCCAATATTGATCAAACTATCCAACTTGATATACAAATATTAAGGAGCCTTGCCAACTTTGTCGAAAACAACTTGCCCCAATTTGCCTCTTTTCAACCCAGGGAGTTAGTCAAAATGTTTGAAAAAAGTATTTTAAAAGAATTAAATTTCACCATTGAGGCGGCTAATTTATTGAGGTTTCAAAAGCATTTTAAAGGTAATAATGAAATTTATGTCCCTTCTGTCTATCCTGAATTTTCGTCCGAGAAAGTGCTATGTATGGAGTTTATTCACGGCTTCAAAATTACAGATTTGGAGCAATTAGAAAATATAGGATTGACAGGGAAAGAGGTTGCTTTAAGAGGAATTAATCTTTATTTTCAACAGGTTTTTGACCATGGGTTTTTCCATGCTGACCCACATCCAGGTAACATATTTGTAATGGTAGACAAAAAAATATGTTTTGTGGATTACGGCATGATGGGCACCGTCGTGGAGTCTGATAAAACACTTTTGGCAAATCTACTCCTCTCCGTACATGACCGCGACGTAGTAGGATTGAAAAAAGCGTTATTAAAGTTTGGCCGAGATGTCAGCAACATTGACGAAAAAGAACTCGAATACGATATTCGGGAGTTTTTCTCTAATTACTCTGAAATCACCCTTGAACAAATCGATGGTGACGAAGTTATTGCTGCCCTAAACTCGCTCTTTTTTGAATACAAAATCAAAGTGCCCAGCAATCTTTTATTATTGCTAAAAGCGCTTGTCATTATTGAAGGCGTGGGTCTGATGATTGATCCTAAATATGACCTCATTAAAAATATTGAACCTTTTGTTCGTCGCTTAATTGAGCGTAAATACTCCCCAAAATTACTCACCAAAAAAGCAATAAAAGCCCTTGGCGATCTTTCCAAACTATCCAGCAAATTGCCGGAAGAAATTGATGATTTAATCGAAAAACTACGACAAGGAAAGTTGCAGATTGAGGTAGCCCATAAAGGCTTGGAGGGTATACAAGGCACCATGGAAGTTATCTCAAACCGAATCTCTTTTACATTGGTTTTAGTTGCCTTAATATTGGGATCTTCTATCGTTGTACTCGCCGATGTCCCCCCTAAAATGAATGGCATTCCAGCTTTAGGATTTTTTGGTTTTTTAATTTCAGGCTTCTTTGCATTAAGGCTCTTAATTTCGATTTGGAGGCATGGAAAATTTTGACAATCTAACGATCTAATTTCTAAAATCATCAAGGTTTTCTGTTTAGAAATATAAACTTCCTTCAAATACTTCCTAAGTTTAGGTGACAATTTTTTAAAACATCACGAAAATATAAAAAATGACACCTGAATTAGTTTTCTCTATCGTCAATATGATGGTTCTTCCTCAATGGTTATTGATGATCGTCGCACCCAAATGGAAAGGCACCCAATGGCTTGCCAAAAATCCTATTATTCCGGGGCTGCTCGTCTTAGTTTACATTACCTTTTTAAGCGCTGCTTTTGGAGTAGAAGGAGGTGGATTTGGGAGTTTAGCAGAAGTAAAAACTTTATTTTCTGTAGACGAAGCGGTACTTGCAGGTTGGGTTCATTATTTAGCTTTTGATTTATTGATAGGAAGTTGGGCATTTAAGGATAGTCAATCAAAAGGAATCAATCATTTCGCCTTAATCCCTTGTTTGTTATTCTGCTTTATGGCGGGACCAATCGGCTGGGGTCTTTATATGGTCTTGAGAAAAATGAAGTCTTAGTTTGAATTTAGCAACATGGGCTCTTTGGAAGGATCTTCATACAGATAAGGATTCCCATCAGTAGCGATAGAGTCAATAACAAAAATATTAGCCCCGATTCTCTCATAAATAGGTATAAGTGTTTTTGTATGTTGAATCAATTCAATAAGCAAATTTGAAAACTCTCTATTTTTCAATAATTCAGGATAATAGTTCGAAGTATCTCTCTCTGTAAAAATGGAAATATTGAATCCAATTAGTTTATCGTAAAATGTTGAATCCTTTTCCGATCCATGGGCGGCAACAATTGTTCTATCTATATTCTTATTCAAAAAAGGGCTCAAGTAACCATCGACAAAATTATTTTGTAGTATTTCGTAGGACTCAAGAAGTTGTAAATTCGCTTTTAGAGCAGTAAGGTTACTTCGCAATTCATCCGAAGTGATAAGACCTATCTGTCCAGCAGCAATCAACTCATCATAAATACTTGTCTTATTTGACTTTCCCATTATAAAACGCTTGGTCAATGCATGTATGTTTTGATCAATTTGAAGATTTGATACTGCGGAAGTATCAATTCTAACCATCAATAATTGCTCCGCTGCAGCAATCACCTCTTTATGTCGCTCATAACCAAATTCATATTGAAAATGATTTAGCCTCATTTTTTCAGAAATCACCTGAAGAAGCCGCTCTTCTTCATTCGAATCTAGCCTATTTTGATTCCATGTATTGATTTGCAAAGCCAACAAAATACCAACAACTACAAGAAAAATTTCACCTATGGAGTAGGTAAAGTATTTTTTCATATTGTTTTCAATCAATAACGTTCTTCTTATTCTTCGAAAGAACTTTAACATAAATACTAGATTTTCATTAGACTTCTACATTCCATCAAATGGGTTCCCTTCCAAACCAAAAGCGCTCCAATCATCCCCAGACTTCAGGTTTGAAATATCCAATTCCAATATTTTACTTTTATGCAGAGTAGCAATCTTTGCTCCTGTAGGTAAGGTTTCCCAAGCTTCCCATGTAAACTCCATCCCACCGATAGGGATAATACTCACCCACATTTTATAACTCGTTGGCATACCATTTTCGTCTAATATCCACACATAAGCATCACCAGGGGTAACCCCTCCCGAACTGTAAGAAACCATTAAGCCTTCACGTCCATCTTCCAGAGTCACGATGCTTCTTTCTGTTCCCGCGTCATTAGCTTTGACCACCGCATTAAGCCACCAAGAATCATTGCAGAAAAATCCCCAAGCCGATTGAACCATTTCTCCTTTTTGAGCCTCATCCATTACCTCCTGCCCTCCGATAAAAGCCTTTCCTGTCACTGATTTGGTATGTAAAAGTACTTCTGAATCTTCCCAGGTTACTCTCACATTATTGTTCTTTTTGTCCCACAAAAAGTCATGCATTCCTTTAAAAGTCCATTGAATAATATGAGTAGAATCCCACGCTGCAATATCTACTGCATTCATCATCTTTTGAGCAAGGGCATCGGCTTCTGCAGATGGTTGTCCGACTGGTTTCGCTTCATTTGCCATCATTCCGAGGATAACACCACCAATGATTACAACTAAGATTAAGATGCCAAGGTATTTTAATACTTTTTTCATTTTGTTTTGAATTTTTGCTTTTGTAAAAATCCAAAAATAGGTTTTAGATTTTATTCCTTCTCCTTTTTCTTAATTGAACGTAGAAAATAATTTAACCCTACCTTTAAATAAGAGCCTTGAGCATATCTTATAGGTTCAGGTGAGTTTCCTTCTTTTAAGCCAAAATGACCATTTAACAAATTCCATGAGCCTGTCCATTGAATACTAATATTCTCTTGAACAAAATGTTCAATCCCCATAGTCCAACCAAAAGTAAATACATCCTGAATAGTCTTTGAAGGCAAATTTGTTGCGTGTTGATAAGACCTGTTATTGGATAAATTAAGTCCTATTTTAAAAATGTTTTTAGATTTGAAAAAATAGTACATTGACGGATTGAACAAAAAACTAAAACTATTAGTAATGGTAGTCGCTTTCCCTGAAATGGTAAAGCCCCAGTGAGTATGTGTCGTATTAGTATATCCCAACTGTGCCATTGGAGCAAAAAACATTCTTTCCCTGATTTGGAAGAAATACCTGGCTTGTCCCCTCACCCCAAAAGAGTGACTTCCGAAATCGTCATTCTTAAAATCAGAAAAAAAGAAATTTAAACTGCTCCCAATTTCCAATTTATTCGTTTGAAAATATCGAAAACTTGTACCCCCACTCAATTGGAAGGGAGTGCGGCTTAGCTTCGTGTTTCCATTTAAATTCAGTCCAAAAACATAATTACCTTTTTTCAAATAGAGGGGTTGAATCTTATTTTTGAAGCGCTGATTTTTATTTATAAATAATTTAATTCCTACATCAACACTTAATGTTTCATCATTCGCTACAAAAAATTCTTCGCCGTCTCCTTTCCTCAAAAATTCATAATTTAAAAACAAATCAACCGCTAAATTTTCCAACATAAAATAATTAACTCCAATTCCTCCAAATAGGGAATAATTAGTCCATTTTTGCTCAAATTCACCTGAAATATCTTGAGATAAAACGCGGTTTTCTGAAATTCCACCTTTTAGTTTTGAATAACTTCGAAACCGCCCTTTATTCATAAAAACCTGAAAAAATGGATGTAAAGTATAAATAGTACGTCGAGTTTCAAATTCAAAGTTGCTCCCTAAAGTAGCCGCAGTACTATTCGAAAATTGTCCTTCTAAACCAACCAAAACATTGTTTGAAATAAAAAAGCCAATTTCAGGACTCACCAATACATTAGTGGTAAGCTGAGTTTGATCAAATTGCAGATTGTCTGCATGGGAGTTCTCAAAATTCACACTTCCTCCTATCATCCAACTTCCTTTTTGGATTTGCCCAAAAAGAGAAAATGAAAAGGCCATTAAAATAAAACAGGAAGAATATCTTTTCATTTTTCGAAATTTAATTTTGAGTTATAGCCCTATCAAAATGACCTATTAAACTTAAGGTCAAATTTTGCAATAGATTTCACTAAGTGTATTACTCTAAACAGCTCTTTACCAATTAATCGTTGGGTAGGCGGAGAAAATCCATTAGAATATAATGGTTCGACTCTTTATGATTTTACATTGTATTGCCCCATTATTTGTGTTTTTAATTCAAAAAATACATTCGTAAATGGCGGAGTTCTTCTTTAGTCTGTCCTTTTCAGTTTATTCACTTTTTAGTGTTTTTTTATTAATTTAGTAGAACGTGACACTAAAAGTTAAAAAACCAATTTTTTTACGCCAAAAAACAACACCATGTTTACGAACCATTTGAAAGCAGCCTGGCGCAATATCTTGAAGCGCAAAGAATTTTCCTTTATCAACGTTTTAGGTTTATCCATTGGGATGGCAGCTTGCCTGTTGATCCTCCAGTATGTCCAATTTGAAAAAAGTTATGACAATTTCCACCCTGATCTTTCCCAACTTTACCGCTTAAATTTAGGGATGTCGAACCCCGGTGAACCCGAATTTAGAATGGCTTCCAATCACCCTGCGGCGGGTCCTTCGCTGCAAAATGATTACCCTCAAGTGGAAGAAATTGTCAGATTAGTTCCCGTAGAAATTTTTGCCGGATCATCTGTTTTGATTTATAAACCCGAAGGTGGACAAGCCCTCAGTTTTTACGAAGAAAATATGTTTGTGGCCGATTCTACTGTCTTGACAGTATTCGGTTACCCGTTGATCGTAGGTGATGTGAACACCGCCCTTTCGAGCCGAAAAAACATTGTTATTTCAGAAAGTCTGGCAAAACGCTATTTTGGAGATGCCGACCCAATGGGAAAAACTTTATCAATAAATGGAGGCTTCGAAATGCAAGTAACAGGAGTTTTGAAAGACTTGCCTGAAAATACCCATCTGAAAATAAGCGCCTTATTTTCTTCCGCTTTCTTTACTGACCAATTGAATTCATCTTGGATTTGGCCAGAGTTCTATACTTATGTCAAACTGACCAAGGGCTCTGATGTCACCTCACTCGAAAGTCAATTGGATGGTTTTGTCAATAAATACCTAGGCGATGTGATGAAGGAGTTTGGGATAGCAGAGAGCATGTACCTCCAGCCGGTAAGCGATATTCATTTACAAAGCAACCTTAGTAAAGAGGTACAAGAGAATGGCAGTGCAAAAACGATTTCTTTTCTGGTTCTCATAGCCGTTTTGATCTTATTGATTGCTTGGATCAACTATATCAATCTGTCCACTGCCCGTTCTATTGAGCGGGCCTCAGAAGTGGGGGTTCGCAAGGTAGTTGGTGCCCAAAAAATGCACCTGATTACCCAGTTTTTGGTCGAGTCGGGTCTAATGAACCTATTTGCTATTCTACTTGCCATCCTGTTGGTCTTGGTCGCTACGCCAGCTTTTAATCTATTGATGGGGAGGTCAATTATCAGTAATTCATGGATGATCGACCTTTTACTGCAAGGCTCCACCTGGCTGGTTTTGGCAGGCTTGTTTTTAGGAGGGACATTGTTGGCTGGTCTCTACCCTGCCTTTGTTCTTTCATCCTTCGATCCTATTAAAACTCTAAAAGGAAAAAATTACACGACAGGAAAAAAATTCCATGCACGCCATGTTATGGTGGTGTTCCAATTTGCTATCGGCATATTATTGATTACTGGCACTCTGATTGTTTTCAACCAATTGTCTTATATGCGAAATCAGGATCTAGGGTTCAATATGGATCAAATGCTGGTCATAAAAGCACCTTCCATTACAGATTCGACTTATTCAGAAAAGGCAAAACTTTTAAAAGATCAATTGACACAAGAACCCAATATTCATTATTTTACAAGTTGTTCCGACATACCAGGTCATGCCATCCAAAACGTTAACTCTATCAAAAAAGAAGGGCAATCCACGGATGAGGGTATTTTCGTAACCTACATCTTTACGGATGAAGACTATCTTCCCTCTTATGAAATTGAGCTGATTGCTGGGCGAAATTTCTCAAAAGATAGACTCACTGATCAAGAATCGGTCATTCTCAACAAAAAAGCAGTGGAGCTTTTGGGCTTAACACCAGAAGAAGCGTTGGGAAAAGTCATTAGTTGGAAATTCAGAGAATGGGGTAAAGTTACTGTGGTAGGGATAGTTGAAAATGTTAATCACCGTTCACTTGCCTTTGAACGAACCCCATTTGCCTATTTCTACCGAACAAGATTTACTGAATATTACAGCTTAAAAGTTAATCCAAAGAACCTTCCCAGTACGATAGCTTCCATTGAAAGAACCTACGAACAGATTTTTCCAGGCAACCCATTCGAGTACTTTTTTCTGGACGATTATTTCGCCAACCAATATGAAGCAGACCAGCGCTTTGGAAAGGTCTTCAGCTTATTTGCCGGGCTAGCTATATTAGTCGCCTGTTTAGGCCTTTTTGGGTTTGCCTCTTATACAACCGCCCGCCGGAGAAAAGAAATTGGGGTAAGGAAAGTGTTAGGTGCTTCCGTGGGTCAGATTTTGATGCTTTTAGGAAAACAGTTCACCCTATTAGTCCTTATTGCTGCAGTTGTAGCTACCCCGCTTGCCTGGTGGTTCGGTGACCAATGGCTAGGCAATTATGCCTACCGATCCGAGCTAAGTATTTGGATTTTCATTGTTCCTATTATCCTTGTTTTAGGCATCGCCATACTGACCATTTTTTGGCAATCCTTACAAGCCGCTTTAACAAATCCAGTGGATGCTTTGCGGACAGAATAGGAGAAGAATCAAACAAAAGTCAAATTTGTTTAAATGCCGAGTCCTGAAAATGAAATTCAATTTTGATAGTTAAGTTATCTGAAGACGGTAGAACTTTCTGGGATCAAAGCTTCTCCCATTGTAAGCCTACCGTCTTTAAATATCTGATTTTTTGTCGAATGAGCCTCGCGTTTATTTTTTTTTAAAAATCAATTCACCCTTCTAGATCACAAAACCCAGATATTGAATCTAAGATGGGATCGAATTCGAACTATATATAAATTAAAATACTCGCACTGCTCGCACATGACTATGATCTTCCTCCCAGTGAGCATACCGCTTCCCATGAAGCAAGTCTATCCCCCACATATTATGTTCGTCTTTTACTTCGGAACTCCAGTACCACTCATTGTCAAAATGCGTCAGACCCGATCTCCTCAAATTATTGTACATCGTTCCCAATTCGTCCAAGTTAGGTAGTCGCCAATCAGACTTTCCACCTGCATTGGAAGATTCAGAGGCTGATTTGGCCTCGGTAAAGCTAAGTAGTCCTTCAAAATCTTTTTCCTGACAGACCATGCCGTGTCTCCCGCTTTCATCTACATAGAAGACAATACCGCCATGGGCTTTGTCTCCGATATTCACAACTATTGCCTCCTCTTCACCACCTGGATCCTCTTCAGGAGTTAACTCAGAAATCACCCAAAACTGACTAGCAAAATTACCAGCTGGATTCAAAAAGGCTCCATAACCGGTCTGTTCACTATCACTATCTAGACATTTGTTCGTTTGCCAACCATTAATCAGTCGGTAAAGACCATTACCCGCCTTCTCTATCCTCCAATACTGACCACTATACCCTGCAGATTTGGTCAAAATCATTCGGTTGTTAACACCATCGTTGATGACATCTATGACCTTATTATCACCCTGCCATTTGGTCGACAACTTAAATACGTCATCTCCCTGAACATGGAATTTCCAAAATTGCCCATTAGCATTGCTGGTGGGCGCCATCATCATGGTCAGATTATCTGGGTTGACATCTAGTGATCGGTCTTCCCCCATCCAAATGTTGGTAAGACGATAGTATTTGTTCTCGTCAAAATTGACTTCCTGTGCTCTCACTGAGTAAACAATCAATTGGAAAATGACGAGATATGATAAAATTTTATAAATTTTCATTTCGACTTTTTTTTGTAAAATAAATATCATTTCCGTGTAGAGGTTTAGGATACCTCCAGATTTTTAATGATTAACTTCGTGATGGAAACAGTCCAGTTGTAGCAATAATAAAATTAATACCCATACTAGGTTGCATAGCATTGACATTTGGTAAAATGCCAGATACCAACATGACCTCATTGCCATCTGAAGAAGAGGCAACACTAGCATTTTGTGGAATAATACTCATCGTCTCTTGACCAAATTTTCTTCCTAATGATACATTAGAAAGTCCTGGCCCTTGCCCTACGTGTACAGGCACTCTTCCTCTAAGATCGGGCAGACCGAAGGTAGTTCTACCATCACCACCATAAGTAGTCCCAAGGAGTGAGAATAGCGCAGAATTTTGCGAAATAGATAGTATTTGACCATTACAAAACGCCCAACCTCTTGGAGCGAAGTTACCAGCAAACATAGCAACCTGTCCCAAGGTAGGTTCCATCCAAACCTCTTCCTCACATTCCGTTGTTTTTAGGTCATTCAATTCTGTGGTCATTTGGCTAAGTTTAGCAGATAACTCAGCAATAGACTGGCTATTCGACTGTTTTTTTGTTGAAGCAGAAGTAAAGAAAATAAAGCCCCCAACTATCGCCATAGCCATTAACAGTACACCTGAAGATTTTATCAAATTATTATTTTTCATTGTTATATTTTTATCTAAGCGTTTAACAAAATATCACCTACTCTTTTAAGGATTTTCGGCTACCTCCAAGTTTAGAATAATTAGCTTCGAGATGGATACCTCCCTGTCAAAGCAATAATAAAATTAATACCAAGGCTAGGCTGTCGGACATCTACACGATCCCTAAAATCAGAGATTATATTTACCTGATTTCCACTAGTACTTAGGGTAGCAGGCGCCTTACTTGTTTTTATATCAGTGTACTCTACCCCAAACTTATACCCTATATGATGTTCGTGAAGCCCTGGTCCCTCTCCAAAATGAACGGGTACCCTTCCCCTTAGATCAGGTAAGGCAAAAGTAGTTCTACCATCTCCACCATACGTAGTACCAAGGAGTGAGAATAACGCATCATTTTGCGAAATAGGCAGGAGTTGACCGTTACATAATGCCCAACCTCTTGGAGCAAAATTACCAGCAAACATCTCGATCTGACCCAAGGTAGGATCACCGAAAAAAGATGCCTTTTTTGCTACTTTCAAAGCAGTTAGCTCAGCATCTACTTTGGCTATTTCAGCCGAAATCTTGGCGATAGACTGACTGTCGACATCATCTAGTGTAGTAGCTGATGTAAAAAAGAAAAAGCTACCAACCATTGTCAATGCAATCGATAAAAAGCCAGCGCTTCTCAAAAAATTTACATTTTTCATAGTCACTTTTTTAGTTTAAATTAGAAGTAATTACCTACTCTGTTAAAGGATTTTCGGCTACCTCCTTTATTATTATTACTACTAAAATTAAAAATAAATGAGCAATAATTAAATTATAGGTTGATCGAACCAGAAATAATAAGGTGGGAACCATTTTGAAAATACTTACCAATCTTAAAACTTAAACCCTAATTTTGCAGTTGCTTTCAAGATTGCTCCACAAAAAAACTATTCAACTATTTATCGTTAGGGGCATTCAAAAGTTTTAATAGCATAAAATATCATTCTCAACTATGAAAAAATTAATTTTTCTTTTAACAACTCTATTTATTTGTAATCTTGTTTTTGCACAAAACAAAGAAGCGGATCTCCAAGATCTCCGCATCGATGTCATTTATTTAGCCTCTGATTTATTACAAGGACGGGAAACTGGGAAACCTGGCGAGGCGCTTGCCGCCCAATATGTCGCCAGTCGATTTGAAGAAATTGGTTTGACTCCTAAAGGGTCGGATGGCACCTGGTTTCATGCATTCGATTTCAACTATAAATCGAACCCTCATGCAGAAAAAGGAGAGCCACGGAATGGCAAAAATGTCGTAGGCTATATAGATAATGGTGCGGAAAACACCGTAGTCATTGGAGCACATTATGACCACTTAGGGATGGGTACTTTTGGATCACTGCATACCGGCTCAGCAGAAATTCATAATGGAGCAGATGACAATGCAAGTGGTGTTTCAGCTATGCTTTACCTAGCAAAAAGATTAAAAGACAATGCTTCCACAAAAGGGAACAACTATCTTTTTATTGGTTTTTCTGGCGAAGAAATGGGATTGGTTGGTTCTAAAAAATATGTTCAAAATCCAACAATCGACCTAAAAACAGTCAACTATATGCTCAATATGGATATGGTCGGTCGACTAAATGAGGGAAAAGTTTTAGCAATCAATGGCGCTGGAACTTCGCCTAGTTGGAAAGAAGAAATTCCACTGATTAAAGTTGGAGATATCACTCCAAAAACTTCGGATAGTGGTATCGGCCCTTCAGATCACACTTCTTTTTATATAGAAGATATTCCTGTGTTACACTTTTTTTCTGGTCAACATATGGATTATCACAAACCAGTTGATGATTCGCATTTAGTCAATTTTGAGGGCATTTATGATATCTCCCTTTTCATGCTCCAACTCATTGAAAATTTGAATGACGACGGCAAACTCGCTTTCACCAAAACTAAAGATGAGCAAGATCGAAAAGGAGCTGCTTTCAAAGTAACCCTTGGTGTCATGCCTGATTATGTTTATGCAGACGGTGAAGGGATGAGAATTGATGCGGTAATTGACGGACGACCTGGAGCACAAGCTGGTCTCGAGAAAGGGGATATTGTCATCAAAATTGGTGACATAAAGGTTAAAGATATCTATGACTACATGGAAGGCTTAGCAAAATTTAAGGTAGGCGAAACAACTAAAGTTCGAGTTAAAAGAGGAAAAAAAGAAAAGGAATTTGATGTAACGTTTTAGAAATTATATTCAAGCATTTTAGAAAAAGCCCTTCCTCATTTCAATATATGAGGAAGGGCTTCTTACTTTCTCATATATTGCCTTATTTCTTAGGATCTATTCAATTAACTTTTGCGCAAATGTGGCAAGAGTTAGTATGGGACACCTGTTGGCATTGGAGATTTTGGCGTTAAGAAATTCAATTGAGATAAACCTAGAAGAACACCCATGTTTGAGCCTGACAAAGTCGGCGAGTTTGGGTGTGAGTGCAAAGGGAATTGAATTTTAGCCAAAATATCCACAGCCTAGATTTTTTTGCTTCGTTTTTCATCATGGAAAAATGAAGAAGTATAAATTGAAATTTTATGGCACTGGCTCTGCCAAGTTAGGAACGTATAAAGAATAGTGTCCTAACGATTGAGTCGAAAAATCTTAAATTTGCATTCACAAAATTTATTCTAGATGCATTATGAATGTAAGAACCCTCCTTTTTTACTTTCGACTAACCCAAAGAAATTAGACCTTCAAGTTATTCATCAATTCCTTTCGGAAGAATCGTATTGGGCCGAAAACATCACCTACGAGACAGTGGAAGAGTCAATTGAAGACACGCTTTGTTTCGGGCTTTATATTGAAAATGAACAAATTGGATTTGGAAGAATGGTAACCGATCTTGCCACATTCGCCTATCTTTCTGACGTGTTTATTTTGAAATCGCACAGAGGCAAGGGAGCGGGCAAATGGATGATGGAAAAGATACTTGAGCACCCTGGTTTAAAGAAGCTTAGAAAATTATTATTGATTACAGAGGATGCACACGAATTTTATAGGCAATTTGGATTTACATCTTTGAAAAACCAGGAAAGATATATGGAAAAAATCTTGATTAGTAAATATCCTAAAAAATAAGGATGCCGGCCATTTTCAAAATAGCCGACACCAGGAATGATCTAAATTAGGCATCCTCAAATTTCAACAAGAACTTCGGATTGATTGACTTAAAAGAAACTCTTCCAATCGTATCTGTTTTCTCTTGAAGTGGTCGAATCACAATTCCCTCTCTGTGCGTTTCCTGTCTTAAAACAGATTTACCTATCGCCTTTTCTACCAATGTTGGAATATCAGATGAAAGAGCAAAATCTG
Source organism: Bacteroidota bacterium (assembly GCA_024743405.1). Taxonomy (GTDB): domain Bacteria; phylum Bacteroidota; class Bacteroidia; order Chitinophagales; family Saprospiraceae; genus JANSWP01. The sequence goes on along the minus strand of JANSWP010000009.1, from coordinate 27,632 downwards.
ATTCTAAAACGGGTACAGACTCCAACTCAAAATCATCCATAAAACGCATAAACAAGTCAAAGTTGAAGTATTGGTAATTATCTATATCGAATGCATTAAAAAAATGCACTTTTTGTCCACGCAATCTGTATTTGTTCTTTTGGATACCTTCTCCGATAATTTCGCCTTGCAAAGCCAAGTTTTTACCAAACTTTAGAAGTTTGTTTTCCAAATCCAACTCTCGTGCGACTGACCATAATGAATTACCTTCTGTTTCCAATAATTCTAGGTTTCGGCTGCATACCCCGAACTCCCCATTATTGAAAAAATAAGTTACACTAGAACCATCCAATTTCTCAGTCACAAAACAAGTATCTCCTACATATTTATCTAATAAATCTTGTAAAACTTGAACCCGAGTTTCATCCGTTTTTGGAATAAAGGATGGAAATACACCCTTTACAAGCCCTGAAAGTTGCGCTGGAATCGGGGGTTCATATTTTGTGATTTCCAAAATACTTGTTACGTCCCCGCCTTCTTCAATTGAAATTCCGGAAGGAAGTATAGACAATGGAAAACAAATCCCTTGAGATATTTGTCTACGTAATCTAACTGTTCGGATCCGCATTTTTCGAGGTCGTAAGAATTCAAATTCAGGCTTATCAGGTAGTATACTATCAATTTCACAGTACACACAAAGATCGCCCACCTTAAATTCACCCTTTTTGACAACTAATTGCCAACCAAGAACAGTTGCTTTCAAAATTGAATCAGCATTTTCAATCGATTCCAACGCCTTAATCCGTTGGATTGAAGCCAACTTTCTCATGTTCTTAAAGATATTAAAGGTGAAAAAATGAAGGTTTTTTGGAGATACTTCCATCTTACAAAAATGAAGTAGGAAAAATTCCCTGATTGGAGGTTTTATTTCGAATTCATAAGATTTGTTCGGAAATAAGATTTGGATATGTGAAAATTAGATTTTTTTCTCAGACGAGGCTCATTTTGAGTTTCGTACCCGTAGGTACGGGAGGAAAAATAGCAGAATTAGGAGGGAAAAAGATTTTTTCATATGCTAATTTATTATTTCCGAACAAGTCTATAGTCATTCAAAAATAAAAATCCCGAAAATCTCACCACCTTTGTTCTTTAAACCGGGCTAATTTCATCAATGACAAAACAAAATTCCATAAGGCTATTCTTCCTTTTTCTCTTTTTACTCCTATGCTACTTCCCCCTCTTTTTGCATTTGGATCAATTGCCTTTGCGCCTTTGGGATGAAGGTCGCCGTGCGGTGAATGCTTTTGAAATGGTACAAAACGGCAATTTTCTAGTTACCCATTACGCCGGCGAACCCGAAATGTGGGGAACCAAACCACCCTTATTGATATGGTGTCAAGTTTTCTGGATTAAACTGCTGGGATATACCGAATTAGCCATTCGAATGCCTGCCGCCATTGCTGGTTTGGGGACACTATTCGTTTTGATTCTCTTTTCTTGGAAGGTATTAAAAAAACCAATGGTTGGTTTTTTTGCAGCTTTAGTGTTACTGTCGACAAGAGGATTTATTAGTGAGCACATGACTCGCTCGGGTGACTTCGATGCGCTTTTGACGCTTTGGGAAACTAGTTATTTGTTATTGTTTTTTGTGTTTTTAGAAAAAATCGTCAATCGTCAATCACCAATCCTCAATCCAAAATGGCTTTACCTTACTGCACTTTTTATAACCCTCGCGGCCTTTACTAAAAGTATTGCCGGTTTTTTCTTCGCCCCTACCCTATTATTATATGCTATTTTTCGAAAAAAACTGAAGCCTCTTTTAATCTCTAAACATACCTGGTTTGCCGGTTTAGGAATCCTATTTTTCATTGGTGGCTTCTATTTTTTAAGAGAGATGTATAATCCTGGTTATATTGAAGCGGCATGGGAAAATGATATGGGTGGTCGATATTTCAAATCAAAAGAAGGACATAATCACCCATGGTATTTGTACTTCAAGATCATGTATCAAAAAGGGCACTTTATGCCTTGGATATGGTTTTTACCATTGGGTATTTTTGTAGGTTTATTTAAGAAAGGAATCACTCGAAATTTGACGACTTTAATATTAATCAATGTAGTGCTTTTCTTTTCTGTTTTGATGTATGGTCAAACTAAAATCCAATGGTATGTGGCACCCATTTATCCGTGTTTAGCACTATTGATTGGGTTGGGTTTTAATACTTTGTTTGAGGGCGGATGGCGATACTTGAATAATTTGGGAGGCGACTTAGCTTTATCTTCGAAATTTTCCATTGCTAAATATTTGTTCCTTTCCATTTTTGTCTTGACTATTTTCTTTCAGCCTTATCAAAAAACAATTGACCGAATTTACTTTGAAAAATTGCCTGACCATGATTGGAAATTTTTGAAATTTCGAGACTTTATGGAGAGAAATGATGAAGTTAAAAACTACACAATTGTACATAGATATTTTAATTCTCATGTCCAATATTACCGAAGTGCCCGGAACCTAAATGGTTACAAAATCAATGCACAGCCCTTACTTGATTTTGACTTGAATAAATATGAATTTGGAAAAAGACCATTGGAATTTCAACCGAGTGACACTTTGATGGTTTGCGAAAAAAAGGTTTTTCCAAAATTGGATAAAGTATACGAATATGAGGTTTTAAATGCATGGGACACCTGTAAAATATTGGTTATCAAATAATGGCTAAAACTCCTACCAAAATACTACTTATTCGTTTTTCATCCATCGGCGATATTGTTCTCACAACGCCAATTATTAGATGTTTAAAAAAGCAGCTCAAAGCCGACGTACACTATTTAACCAAACAATCTTTTTCTTGCCTATTAGCTCATAATCCATACATTGATAAAGTCTTCACACTCAATAAAAAAGTAAGTGAAGTCTTGCCTGATTTGAAGAAGGAGGGCTATGATTATGTGATTGATTTACACAAAAATTTGAGAAGTTCTCAAGTCAAATTTGCACTAAAAGCGAAAAGCTATTCATTCAATAAAATCAATTTTGAGAAATGGTTAATCGTCAATTTCAAAATCAATCGATTGCCGAATATTCATATTGTGGATCGATATTTCGAAACGGTAAAAGAGTTGGGTATTGAAAATGATGAAGAAGGTTTAGATTATTTTTTGCCAAATGATTTTAAATCGCAATACCAAGAATTATTTAATATACAAGGTTATATAGTCTTTGCGATAGGTGCAGCACATCTCACCAAACGATTGCCAAAAGAAAAGATCATTTCGATTTGTCAAAAAATAAAGCAGCCTACCTTTTTGATTGGTGGAAAAGACGTTGAAAAAGAAGGAGTTGAAATCGCCAAAAAATGCGGAGATAACATTCAAAATTTATGCGGAAAATTAAGCCTACACGACTCAGCAGCGTTAATCCGAGATGCATCAAAAGTCATTACTCATGATACCGGCATGATGCATATTTCAGCGGCTTTTCAAAAGGAAATTATTTCGATTTGGGGAAATACGATTCCGGGATTAGGTATGTATCCTTATTATGAAAAAGGAGTTGAACGAAATACAACAATTGAGATAAAAAACCTTTCTTGCCGACCATGTTCTAAGATTGGTTATCCGAAATGTCCAAAAGGGCATTTTAAGTGTATGATGGACATTTCAGAGGAGGAAATTATTCAAAAAATCTAAGTTTATCCAACAAATAAAGCCACCGAGACCTGTTGCTCGATGGCTTTATTAAGGTTTATTAGATAACTTTATTAGTTAAACAGTCTAATCAATTTATTCTACAATCACTTTCTTCACTAATACCTCTTCATCTACAACAATTCTTGCCAAATAAACGCCACTTGCCAATTCTGACAAATCAAAAGACAATGATCTTTCAGAGACTAATTCTTGGTCGCTTTCGATCAATAATCTGCCAATGTAATCATACCATTCAACCTTGACATTGCGTGCATCATTGAGTTTGAAGTTGACATTTACAAGACCATTTGTTGGATTTGGAAGAACCGTTATGTATTGCTCTAATTCAGGATTATTGGTACTGTTGATCATTTCTACTGTATAACATTCTGTAGTAATACAACCGTTTTCATCTGTAATTTCAACACAATATTCGCCAAATGATAAATTGGTCAGGTCTTCATCAGTAGAAAAAGGATCGCCATCTTTTGTCCAGTTAAAAGTATAGTTGGTACCTGTTCCACCAGAAGGAGTAATTGAAATAGACCCATCGGCATTACTACCGTTCTCATTTTGAATATCATCTAAGGTAGAAATCAATTCATCCGGTTGATCAACCTCTATAGTAGCGGCTACAATACAACCAACATTATCCGTCACAATAACATTGTATGTGCCCGCAGCCAGCCCTGTGGCTTCTTGCGTCACTTGTAAAGCTGGATCATCCCATTGATAAGTATAAGGTGCAGTACCACCATCGGGTAAGGAGGTTGCTGAACCACTTTCCTCACCATAACAATTTGGCATGACGAAATCGATACCAGACTGTAAATCACTCTGAATATTCACGGTGAAGCTACAACTCGCTTCATTTCCAGATGGATCCGTTCCACTCCAAGTCACAACAGTTGCACCTGTAGGGAAAATAGAACCACTAGGTAAACCTTCGATTAGGAAAACAGTCACTAACCCACATAAATCTTCGCCAGTTGGAACACTATATGCAATTGGGGATGCACAATTATTAGTGATAATATCATCCGGGCAGGTCATGGTCGGTGCTGTTTCGTCTAAAACAGTTACAGTCGCCAATCCTTGTCCGAGGTTACCACTAGCATCTTCACCAGTAAGCGTTACCATAATTTCTCCAACTTGATCACAAGTCAGTTCTGTGATATCTAATGAAAGATTAATTAGTTCACAATTGTCAGATGTACCATCATCAATCATATCAGGAGTCAATAAGTACATTCCATTATCATCTAAAACAACTGTTATATTTTGAGTCAAAACAACAGGAGCTTCATTATCTTCCTCCGTTGTGATTTCTATCTCTAAAATTCCTTCACAATCATTAATATCAGTTGCAGTAACTGTATAAATTCCTGCTGACACCTCTTGAATGGTAGCACCCATTGTGCCATCAGACCAAAGGAAATCAAAGCCACCATTGCCGCCAGTTGCCATCACAGTAGCAGAACCAGTTTCTTGACCTTCACAAACAACATTTGTCTGATTCATTATATCAACAACGACCATATCTGGTTCTGGGACAGTAACAGAAGAAATGATTACACAGCCATTGTCATCCGTTGCAGTGACTTCATATTCACCAGCCGACAATGCATTTGCTGTTTCTCCAATGTCTCCACTTGACCATTCGTAAGCATATGGTAAAGTACCACCGTTCATATTGACAGTCGCTTCTCCATCTGCTGCGCCATTACAACTTGTTTGAACAATATCAAATTCAGAAGTTATCGCTCCACAATCAAAGCTATTTACAGTTGTACAGCCAGTATCTTCACAACCGTTTGCATCCGTCACGGTAACACAATACTCACCAGGAGACAAATTCTCAATAGTTTGACTCGTTGCGCCTGTATTCCAGAAGTAAGTAAACCCAGCTGTTCCACCCATCGGGTCAGCGGTAGCTGTTCCATCATTGGCATTAACGCCGGACTCATTCATGGAAGATTGATTCGCATTTAATGGATCAGGCTGAGTGATAATAATTTCGGACGTGGTTTCACAACCATGATCATCTGTCACAACAACAGTATGAGTACCAGCTGGCATATTCATTTCAGTCGGGTTCGTTCCACCAGTTGACCATTGATAAAGGTAACCCGGAGTTCCGCCATCAGCTGCAACTGTTGCAGAGCCGGTTGAATTTCCATTACAATCAACATTGGTTGAACCTGAAATATTGGATTCTAATAGTGTAGGCTCACTTATTGTGATCTCATCAACCACAATACAGCCATTATTATCCGTTGCAGTCACTGTATAAGTACCCGCAGCTATATTGCTAACGGTTGAAGTCATATCACCAGTAGACCATTCATAAGCGAATGGATTCTCCCCATTCGTTCCAGAAGCTGAAACTTCACCGTCACTTGCTCCATTACACAATGCATCAGAACCAGAAACTGTCAATCCAACTGGGCTACAATCAAATGGTTCGACTGTAACGGTTTGAACATCCGTACAATTATTTGCATCCGTTACCGTCACCGTATAATCTCCTGGTGCTAGACCAGAAATAGAAGCAGTTGTTTCTCCATTATCCCATTCGTAAGAATAAGTCGAAGTTCCACCTACTGGGTCTACGGAAGCTGTTCCGTCATTCGCGCCAACAGAAGTTAAATTCGTTGAAGTAGCATTCGCGCCAAGAACATCAGGCTCTGTAATGATTACTTCTGCGATGGCTGTACATTGATCCGTATCCGTTACTGTCACCTCATAAGTCCCAGCTGCCAATCCAGTTTCAGTAGCTTCTGTTCCGCCACTTGACCATTCGTAAGCATAAGGCATTGCACCACCTGTAACAGAAGTCGTCGCTTCACCTGTTGAATTTCCATTACAATCAACATTGGTTTGAGAGGAGATATCAGCAGCCGGAGGAGGAGTCGTTGTTACTTCTACGTCTGATGTAGAAGTACAACCATTTCCTGTATTAGTTACGGTTAAAGTATATGTTCCAATTTGACCAACCGATGGTTCCAACGTATTCTCTCCAGAAATCACATTTGGGCCATCCCATGCATAATTGTATTGAGCACCTTGAGAAGAGTTAGTACCATTTAAATTAATGCTTGTAGCATTACAAGCGATCACTACATCATCGCCAGCATCAGAAGTTGGCAAAATAAAGTCTTCCGTAACTTCTACATCTGATGTCTCCGCACAGCCATTTGAACCAGTAACTGTCAAAGTATAGGTTCCAATAGCATTGACAGTAGGCGTCAAAGTATTTCCACCCGAAACAACACCAGGTCCTGACCAATTATAAGTTTGTCCACTACCTTGAGAAGATCCGCTTCCATCGAGATTAACCGTAGCATTAGCACAATTTATTTGTTGAGTTGGACCAGCACTTGCTGTGGGGACTGTATTGTCTCCGGTCACCTCAGCATTGGAAGTAGAAGTACAACCATTATTAAGGTTTGTTACCGTAATCGTATAGGTACCAGGAGCAGCAACAACTGGCATCAAACTGTTTCCGCCAGAAACAATACTTGGCCCAGACCAAGCGTAAGTATAATTGCTTCCTTGAGAAGAATTTGAGCCATCCAAAGTTACTGAAGTAACATTACAATTTAACTCTGCATCATCACCTGCACTTGCAATGGGTAAGTCCGTATCTTCATTCACCATCGCCTCCGAAAGTTCGGTACAACCATTATTATTATTGGTTACAATTAACACATATAGTCCAGCTGAATTGACAATTGGTGTCAAAGAGTTTCCTCCAGAAACAATACCAGGTCCTGACCAGTCGTAAGAGATATTAGCTCCTTGTGAAGAACCAGACCCATCTAGTGTGACTTCTACGTTATTACAATCGATCACCATATCATCACCAGCATTCGCTATCGGTGCCACCATATCATCTGTGACTTCCGTTTCAGCTTCCTCTGTACAACCATTGTCATCATTGGTTACTGTAATCGTATAAAAACCAGGAAGATCTACTTCTGGAGTTAACGTTGTTCCTCCAGAAACAATACTTGGCCCAGCCCATTCATAAGAGAAATTCCCATTTTGAGAAGAACCTGTACCATCCAATGTAACTAATGAATTGATACAATCGATAGCCATACTCGGTCCTGCATCTGCCGTTGGTGTCAGTAAATCTTCAAAAACCTCCACACAGGAAGTCGCTGTACAATTTTCTCCATTGTTATCCATTACTTCTAGACAATATTCACCTGGTGCATCAACTGTCGGGGTTAAAGTATTCGCCCCAGAAACAATATTTCCATTTACAGTAGTCCAACTATAAATATAATTATTGCCTTGAGAAGAAGCAGATCCATCTAGGTCAACTTCTGCATTATTGCAATCAATTAATTGAGTAGGTCCTGCATCCGCTTCAGGCTGATCCAATATTTCAATATAGTCAGGTAAAACGAGTATATCACACCCAGCAGGGTTGCAAACCTCCAAAGTCACATCATAGGTACCCGGTGTAAAGTATTGTATAGAAGGGAAGAAATCTGAAGAAGTAGCAGGTGAACCTCCTTCGAAAATCCAGTTCGCTGTAAGTGAATTAGTAGAAGATGTATTGACAAAATCAACATCTAATACAGCACAACCTGAAGTTGGATCTGCCGTAAAGTTGGCAGAAGGAGGAAAATATGCTGCCACCTCTTGAGGAATTGTAGAAGTTCCACAAGAATTGGAAGCAGTCAAGGTAACATTATATACCGCTTCAGTAGCATAAGTATGCATCGGTTCAAATTCTGTACTAGTATTACCATCACCAAAATTCCACAAGTAAGAAGTTGGTGCCAAACAAGGATCATTGGGCGTCGATAAATTTGTAAAAACGACGGTTGTTCCAATATTTGTCCAGAAAAAATTCGCATTCGGAGCCGCATTCACTGTTACTTGTTGCGTAAAAGGAGCACTAGCACCAATACTATTAGAAGCCGTTAGGGTGATATCATAACAGCCAGCATTGACCAAAGTAAATGTTGGATTTTGTTGAACCGAGGTAAAAAGAGTTACGCCATTTAAACTAACCGTCCAAGACCATTGAGTCGGTCCATTTACTGAAAGGTCATTACAGGTAACCGTCAATGGAGCACAACCTATGGGAGGAGTCACTGTAAAGTTAGCTGCAGGAGGCAATAATCCGGCGCAAGCCGAAAAACATCCAGAATTAATACTTGAAGTGATTTTATTATTGATTACGTTTTGAGAGCCAAATGACCAGGTACTAGATCCATTAACAACCGGATCCATGATATCTCCTGATGCTGGGTTATTGTGATTGGCATTATAATTATGTCCCATTTCATGGGATAATGTTTGCCGAAGAGTATTCGTATTAGAAGTAAAATCTTCTATCAAATGATATTTAAAAGAATTGCAGAGTCCATTTATATAGGCTACTCCAACAACTCCACCTGAAATATTGAGATTTGTCCAACAACCGGCGAGATCATAGTTAACCCCAAAACCACCATTGTTTCCCCAAATTCGGAAGGAACTAAGGTAATTACTTGCATTGTTAGAGGCAGTCCATGGATTGCTCGTAGAAACAATAAAATGCGTGACTATTAGAAATAAGACTTGATGATTAAATTCATCATCATAGTTATTTTGTGATAAGTTGGTAATATTCGTTGTATGACCAATTACAGCTCCTACTGAACCATAGGCATTAAACATAGACAAATCACCAGCAATGGCATATTCCATTTCGTAACACGCCACAACTTCTGCCGTTCCGCCTTTTGGTTCTTGCTTATTTATATGTCCACCAAATTCTATAATTTTTTTACTCACCTCATGAGCTGCACAAAGTCCCCCTTTATCATGAACATCTGACCCTTTATAAACGACAAATAAATCTTTGGAAGCATTAGGAACAAAACGACGATAGGGTTCTATAAAATACTCCACTTTCCCATCGTTAATTAACCCACCAAAAAAATCTTTAGAAATCGTCAGCGTCACTTCATCCGATGGGCTTCCTTTCAAATTTCCGTTGAACGCTATGTTTGTATCAAAATCAATGGTTTGAATACCTTTTTCTGTTTGAACTTGAGCCTTGTAATCACTCGAAAATAACTCCCGAGGGTACAAGTCAATATTCCAATCATATTTATCTCCAAGTTGAAGATGAATAGGAATATAGTTTCCTTCACTTTTTGCAAAATCATTTATTGCAGAAAAGTCAAGCTGAAAAACTTCATACTTTTTAAACTCCTTATTAAGCTTTTCATGGTTAAGTGTCTTAGTCAGTTTGCCGGAGAAAACCTCCTGGGAGAAGGAATTAAAACTCAAGCAAATAGCAAAAAATACAGTGAGTAATCGCAGCATCATAGAGCTTTCAAATTTTGATTTATAAAATTATTTAGATATTCAAATTTCTTTTTTAGAATCAATGATTGACTATTGTCAACTAATATTATTTGGACAAAGAAATCAGAAATTAAGATTTATACATTATCTAAAGTCCATCTCAATTATATCAATTGGTAAAGGGGGGGCAATTATTTTCTTAATCAAGAACGGAAAAACTATTCTAATAATAATTTTTAGTGATTTGCATTTTTGTTCGAATGAAAACTTTATTCTGGTAAGGTGATTTCTACAATGAATGTTTATTTTTCCTATACAAAAATAATATATTTTAAAGACTGTTTTACAGTGAAATATTAGCGCACAAATTATTCCGAAAATTAAGAATTCTATTATTCGCACGATGTCTCTATTCTCTAACTTTAGAGATGAGCAATAAATAACTTAGACCAATTGCCGTTATCTTTTAACACCATACTTCATTCTTCTTTATTCACAGAGCTATGGCTATGCTGATTCATCACGCCTCGTTTAGTGTCAAAATATTTAGATTCTTGAACCAACTTATTTATTCCTAATTTCTTACTTTTTGCTGGCAGAGATTATTTACAACTGCGACAGCTATCATAAGTTTATTTTGTCCTAGAATTACAAAATTGAAACGCATAGGCGTTAAAAAGTCACACAATAAAAATCAAGTCTAAAATTACAGACAAACACCAAGAATACGGCATGTGGAATAAACGTAATTTATAAAAGTCGGGAAATTTACACGATGGGGAAGTCAAAATTCACAAAAAGCATCAAATTCAAAGTATCTTTTTCAATTTATCTTTGGAAATATTGCCACCACAAATTACAATAACAGAGGTCTGTCCTCGAAATCGCTCTACATTCTGCAAAAAAGAAGCTACGGCAACACCTGCCGCCCCTTCAATTAATTTTCGTTCCATTGTCAAGATCAAATTGATCGAAGCTGCAATCTCCTTTTCAGCAACCAAAAAGAACTCATCTATTATAGCTTTACAAATTGGAAAGGTGATAGAATCTTCTTCAAAAGCCCCTGCAGAGCCATCAGAAAGTGTATCTTTTGACGGTACCGTCACATAAGAATCTGTCCGAACACTTAGTGTCATTTCTGGTGAATTTTCAGGCTGACAACCAAAAATTTTCGTTTCAGGTGAGATAAATTTCATATAAGTTCCAATCCCTGAAATCAAACCGCCACCACCAACTGTCACAAAGAGATTATCTATTTTTGCTGGATGTTGTTCTACTATTTCTACTCCAACAGTACCTTGCCCACCAATAATCTGAGGGTCATTATATGGAGAAATATAAGTCAAGCCTTCATTTTTCGCTATATCACCAGCGTAAGTTTCTGAAACAAAACAATCATCACCATATTTTTGAATTTCCGAACCAAAAGACTTCAATGCTTCATATTTGGCAGGCACTACATTATTGGGGACAACTACTTTACCCTTCATTTCCAAAATACTCAAAGCACGGGCTACTCCCATACCATGATTACCAGTTGAAGCTGTAATAACCCCTTTTTCATTACCTTTTTCATTCAACCATAAGACTTTATTCATCGCTCCTCGCGCCTTGAAAGACCCTGTATATTGCTCACTTTCAAGCTTTAAATACACCTTGCCTTCACAAAGCTTACTCAATTGTGCCGAATATAAAAGAGGTGTTTTCAGGATGTAATGCTGGATTCGGTTGGAGGCTTTTAAGATTTCAGATAGGATGTTCATCAAGTTGAATTCGTTCTAATAAGTGCTTGGACAGAATAAAGTAAACCATATTCCACCAATTATTAGACATGGGTAAAAGTTTTCTAAATCCATTCCTATTAATTAGTGGAATACGGATCAAAAAAAATTAGGGAAATGCTTAGACGATATTAAATTCGACTTCCCTCCAAAACCACCATTTACTGGAGCGGGCCGCTTTGCGGCGATGCTCCAGTAATCTATACCGTGGTTATTTCAAAGCAATTCCTTACTTCAATATCTTCTCAATTCGCTTCATTGCATCTTCATAATGATACCGATACATTTGACGTTTTTCTTTCTTCAATATTGATTTTAAAAAGCCTTTAATATCTGTCAAATTACCGCGTGCCATGGCTTTCAAATCACTTTGATTGTATTTAGCACCCTCCAATTTCATCAGCGCCTCCATTTGATCGATCCAAGCTCTTTGAAGGTTTCTGCGATAAGCATCTGGTAATTGTCCTGATTTCAATTCACTCCAAATACCGTTTTTAATTTGCGTAAACAAATCCAAACAAGTGAAAGCTTTTGAACCGTTCAACACCTCATTTTCAACCAATCGGTTTAATCTGTCCTTATCAAAAAGACTACTCAATGTTCGAGATTGCATCCCACGAATTCGCTCAACCACGCCGGTATTTTCAACTCTTGCAAGAATATCTTGATCAACCACCCAGCTAGGTGTTTTGAATAATTCTTGAATCAAGAATGTAACTGCTGCTCTCTGCTTTTCTTTCGGAACATGTGAGTAAACGACCCCATCCTCTTCACTTGATTTTCGATATTCATATACACCTCCGACATTATTGGCTACATGCCCCATGTATCTTCTATATTGACCGATAGAAGCATCGTACATTTCTTTTAATTGCGCATAACCTTCACCTTCTTCAGCCGACCATTCAATCAAATTTGGAATGATTTTTTTCAAATTTGCGATACCATACGCACTCGCTTTCATTGCATCATCTCCCAGATCTTCTGTCTGAGAAGAAGGATCAATTGTTCTAAATTGCTGTTGTCCAAATCGCATAGTAGGGTCACCAGCACGCTCCTTAATCCAACGATTCAAAACAGCTCTTTCTTCTTCTGCGGAATTTGCTTCCAAAATTGGCCGATAACCATAGATGATTGACCAATCATCATATTCACCAATGGCAGGATAAATACTTGTGACGCCATCTTCAGGTTGTGCAACATAATTAAATCGTGCATAATCCATAATGGAAGGAGCCGTTCCGTGTGTATCTGTAAAAGTCTTTGAACGCAAGGAATCAACTGGATATGCTACACTTGACCCCATGTTGTGAGGTAAACCTAATGTATGACCAACCTCATGAGCCGACACAAATCGAATTAATTCTCCCATCACTTCATCTTTAAAATTGACAGCCCGTACATCTGGATTTATCGCTCCTGTTTGCGTCAATGCCCAATTTCTTAAGAGACGCATTATATTATGATACCAGAGAATATCACTCTCTAAGATTTCTCCTGTACGAGGATCATGGACATGGGGTCCTTGGGCATTTTGAATATCCGTTGTGATATATCGAATCACAGAATACCTCACATCTTCAGGGCTCCAATCTGGATCCTCTTCTTTTGAAGGAGGATCTTTGGCAATTATTGCATTTTTAAAGCCTGCTTTTTCAAAAGCTTTTTGCCAATCGTTTACCCCTTGTTTGATATAAGGTCTCCATTTTTCTGGAGTTGCAGGGTCGATATAATAGACAATTTGTTTCTTTGGTTCTACCAATTCCCCTCTTTTAAAAGCATCTATATCTGAAGGCTCAAGGCGCCATTTTGTAATGAATCTTTCGGTTGCGGCACGTTGCTCATCACTTGAATAATTAGTTCTTGAAACAGAAAAATAACTCACTCGCCCATCAAAGTATCGTGGCTGCATCTGTTCTTCTGGCAATACGATAAAAGACTGATTCATTTGAACAGAAAGTGTTCCCGTCGTTTGATTGTCAGGCAACTTACTGCCTTTGTAAGTCAAAACATGCCTCACTTCGACATTATTTGGAAAACTTCTTATCTCTTCAATAAAAGATCTTTTAGCATCCATTCCTCCTATCCCAAATCTTTTTCTTTGACTGGAACCTAATGCACCCAACATCGGAACATCAGACGTAAAAAGAGACGCAACATCAATCACATAAGCCGTAGAATCCTCATTCATGGTTTTTATCTCAAACGCAGCAACGATGGGTTCAAAATTATTATTAACGACTGATTCATAAACAGGCTCATCATGACTGGCAACACTATTATAAGAGACTGACCGAAGTAATATTTTCTTATCCTGTTTTTGCCAACGTATGACTTGTTGAGGGCGTGTTTTCATACCGGCACCACCAAAACTCAATCCTTTTACATAGCCGGACATACGAGTAACCACTAATATTTCCCTATCAAGTAACTCTTCAGATAGTTCGAAAAAATGTTTATCGACCACTTTATGAACGATAAATAAGCCCGAATCAGTTACGGCCTCCTCTGTAATGATATCTTCATATTTCTTTTCTTTAGACTTTTTGTCTTTTGATTTTCCATCATTTGATGCTTCACTTTCTTCTTTTTTACCTTCCTTTTTGTCCTCTTTTTTCTCTTGGGCAAAAATTGGGTTCACAGAAACACTCAATGTAAAAATGAGTAGTAAAAATTTGACTAGGTTCTTCATCGTTGAAATTGTTTGTTAATAAGACTTTTTGAATTTGGGAGACAAAAGTAATATTCATATTTGAATAAAAAATCATCTTTCATAACTGTTAGTACCTCAATTGACAGAATGGTCATCATCCATACTCAATTATCCCATTATTAAAATAATAGCAACTCCTGCTGCTGCGCCAGATACAAAAAGTGTCCACTCTCGTTGTTTGATTTTTATAATATTGAATGCAAAAAAGGAGACTAACAAAATTATAGCAACAATGATTAACTGCCCTAACTCAACACCTACATTAAAAGCAAAAAGTTGATTGACCAATTCACGCTCTTGACCAGGCATAATAGTCGAACGAAAGAAGTTCGAAAATCCCATTCCGTGAATCAGCCCAAAAAATAGAGCTATAAAATAATTGAAATTTAGATATTTAGATGCCGTAGTTTTTGGTTTTTCGATTACGTTATAAATAGCAGTCAAAAGGATAGTCAAAGGGATTAAAAACTCAATGAAATCTGCTGGTACGCGAACAATGTCCAACGCTGAAAGTGCCAAAGTTAAAGAATGTCCCAGTGTAAAAGCCGTCACCAAAATGGCTACTTTCTTCCATTCACTTATCTTATAAATAGCACAAAGCGCTATAATAAAAAGAATATGATCATAGCCGTTGGGATCAAGAATATGGTCAAAACCAAGGCTTAAGAAGGTTTGAAAAGCTGATTGCATAATTGATATCTATAACTTTATAAGTTCTTCGTTCTTAGTGTATGTTTGGAATTTGCGTTAAAGAAGCTGTATTAAAACCTACTGCCGTTTTTTTACCGAGTCATTTTCCGCCTGTTTTTAGTCCGTTTTTAATAATTCCCAAAAGTACAATAGTTGTATGTAAAAAGGATTGGCTATGTTTGAAATTCGAAAATCCTATTTTTCACCTAATGAATGATCATGAAATCACTCACCCTTTTATTCTTAGCCACTTTTTCATTCACCCAATTCACTTGTGCACAAGACGAAACTATGGATGTAACATTACCTTACCACGAAATCCCCGAAGCCCCTGAAAAATTTACAGCTGAAACAGTAGCCGCTAGAATGATTGATGGTCTGGGCTATCGATATTATTGGGCGACTGATGGATTAAGAGCCGAAGATTTGGCATTCTCCCCTAGTGAAAAAGGTCGAACAGTTTCTGAAACAATGGATCACGTATTAGGTCTTTCTCGTACCATTGCAAATGGTACCTCCAGCACACCAAATGTTAGAGGAGGAGATCAAGAAACCTTGACTTTTGAGGAAAAAAGAAAAAGAACTTTAGAAAATATAAAGAGAGCAAGCGACAACCTCCGTGCCGCCGAAGAAGGAGCGATGGAAGACATGAAAATCATTTTTCAAAGAGGCGAGAATCGCTCAGAGTATCCTTTTTGGAATAACCTAAATGGACCAATCGCTGATGCCATTTGGCATACAGGCCAAATTGTTTCACACAGAAGAAGTTCAGGTAATCCTTTAAATCCAAAAGTGAGTGTCTTTAGTGGGAAAAATAGAGAATAAAGAACGATGTAGGAGTTCTAAACCCCAAATAATTAGATAGTTTTCAGACCAACTCCATCTCCATATATTTTTGAAGATAACTAATGAAAGTTATATTTGCTCTATACAGGAAGTGGTGAACAAGGAATTGAGATCGCTGCATTAGCTCAATAATCGACCATTTCATTGCTCATTCACTCAACTGACTGACAGAATAAACAATATTTTCACTCAACCCAACCTATAAATTGGGCGGTTACAAAAAGTAAAAGGACAATATGGAAAAATTTCACTTTCATTTCTATGACTGGGAGTCAAAAGCTGCCAATGAACCCTTTCTTCGCCAACCATTTGGTGACAATTGGGAAATTACTACTTGGGGAGAAGCAGGTCAAACTGCTCGAAAATTAGCCACTGGCTTAAAATCATTAGGCTTGCCTCCCAAAAGCCATATCGGATTGGTTTCAAAAAACTGCCGCGAGTGGATTATCGCAGACATCGCAATAATAATGGCCGGTTATATTTCCGTGCCACTGTACCCTACCTTAGATGCCAAGCAAATAAATGAGGTTATTAGATTAGGAGATGTGGAAGCCCTTATCGTCGGTAAAATTGAGAATTGGGAAGCAATGAAAGACGGTATTCCAGATGGAATGCCTATGATCACTATGCCTCATTATGAGGGCGCTTCCAAAATAACAGAAGGGCAACAATGGGATGATTTTATTAATAAATTCGACCCTATAAAGGAAGTACATGTTCCAAATATGGATGATACTTGGACAATTATTTTCACCTCTGGAACGACAGGAACTCCTAAAGGCGTCGTCTTGACTTATCGAGTTTTGGACAGTACGAGTCTACCAACAGAAAAAGACAACCCATTGAAACTAGGTAGAGATGGAAGTGACCGATTTTTCTCTTTCTTACCACTAAATCATATTGCGGAAAGAGTCGTCGTCGAAATGACCTGTATGCGATATGGAGGCACTATTTCCTTTGCAGAATCCTTACAAACCTTTGCGAAAAACCTTAGTGAAACCCAACCAATTGTATTCTTTGCAGTGCCCCGTATTTGGACAAAATTTCAATTAGGCATCTTGAAAAAAATGCCTCAAAAGAAACTGAATACACTTCTGAAAATTCCGATTGTTTCCGGAATGATAAAGAAAAAAATTAAAACGGGGTTAGGGCTAGCTAAAGCTCGATCGTGCGTCTCAGGTGCAGCCATGCTTCCAGAAACCTTGAAAAATTGGTATAAAAGTATCGGGGTCGATATTATGATCGGTTATGGGATGACAGAAAATTGTGCGATCTCTACTAGCCTAATGCCCGAAGATAATAAACCAGGATCAGTCGGTAAAGCCCAAGTTGGGGCAGAAATAAAGATTGAAGAAGGTACCAATGAAATATTAATGCGAGGTCCTTATATGATGACCGGCTATTATAAAGATCCCGAAAAAACGGCAGAGACGATAAAAGATGGTTGGTTACATACCGGAGATCAAGGTCGAATGGATAAAGACGGTTTCTTATGGATTACGGGTCGAGTAAAAGATACTTTCAAGAGTGCGAAAGGACAATTTATTGTACCTGCCAAATTGGAAAAAGGCTTTGAAGACAATTCAGATATTGAACAAATATGCATCGTTGGTTTGGGATGTCCACAACCGATTGCATTGATTGTTCCTTCCGAAATTGGATTAGCCAAGTCTAAAGAAGATTTGAGAGCAAGTTTGAATACAACGTTGAAAGAAGCCAATAAAAAGTTCGAAAATTATCAAAGAGTTTCAACTATTGTCATAGTAAGAGACCAATGGGGCGTAGAAAACAACTTGCTTACCCCTACTTTGAAAGTTAAGCGAAATGTCGTCTCCCAACGGTATCAGGATTTATTGATGGACTGGCATGAAGACTCAGAAGCTGTAGTTTTTGAGTAAGAGACATAAATAAACAGAGTACTTTCCTTGTTGGGACTATATCATGAGGCACGCAGTCACTCGCTACCCCGAATACTATTTGTTAGAGGGAGCGGAGCAGAAATTTTTCGATTCCTTGCGAAAAACGACCTATGAGTCAGCCCCAACAGAAGTGGATCTGAAGGATAAATACTTCAAATAATATGCTATACGGAATTCTCATAATCTTAGCCTTAATTTCTCTATTTGGGTTATGGTTTATTCAATATGGAGGTCCCAATTTACCCCCAAATATTGATGAGTTAATCAAACAAATTCAAACTGAACCATTACCAGAATTGATGCTGGGCGAAAAAGGATTTGTTGAAAATGAGGGCATTCGCATTGCTTATGAAATTAATAAACCTGAAGGACAGCCGAAAGGAACAGTTCTTTTAGTGATGGGATTGAGCTCGACTTTATTGGATTGGCCAAAGTATTTTTATCAACCTTTTTTGGATGCTGGATATCAGGTTATTAGATATGATAATCGAGGACTGGGAGAAACAGATTGGTTGACTGATTCATGGGCAGAAAGTAAATATACTTTGGAAGATATGGCAACAGACGGTATGGCAATTTTAGATAAATTGGGCATAGCAAAAGCTCATGTTGTAGGCGTATCTATGGGTGGGATGATTAGTCAACGCATGGCAATTTCTCATCCAAAAAGAGTAGCTTCTTTGACCTCCATTATGTCAACAGGTTTTTTTTATGATAAAAAGTTGCCTGGCGTGCCGCGTCCTTTTTTAATGGGTTTTGTAAGAGGGATGGTGCTATATGGTCGCGATTTATCTAAAATGGAAAATAAGATGAAATTGCACCTTGCCATTCGAAAGTTATTAGTCGGAGAAGGATATTCTACGGATGACAAGTATGTCTTGCAAAAAGCGCTTTACGAACTAAAAAAGCGAAAAGGATATAATGCTACCGCTCGCGACCAACACGGTTATGCCATTAAAAAGTCTGGTTCGCGCTATGAGGAGTTGACTCATATATCAATGCCCACTCTAGTTGTACATGGAACAGCCGATACATTGGTTCCATTTCCTCATGGTAAAAAATATGCACCGATGATTCCAAATGCGGAAACCTTATTCATAGAAAAGATGGGACATGATCTACCTAGAAAGTATTCAGCCGACATCGTTTCAGCAATTTTAAAGAATATGGAAAAAGCAAGTTAAGCAACGGTGAAAGAATAAATCCGTCATTTCGGCAAGCTTATTTTTTTGCCCTTACTAAAAATTAGCTCTAAAATTGAATTCATTTTTTCAAAAAAATCATCATTTATTATCAAAATAAATAGACTTGTACAAAGAATAAGGTGTGTAAATAACAAGATTCTCTACAAAAAGAGGCAAAGTTGGATAATTATTCATTAGGATTTCACTACTAATTTTAATCTAATTAAAATCAGTTATATATATTTCAAGACTTGGTGTATATTGCGCTATCAAAATAAAGTTTTGGTGGGCATTAAAAAGTCAAATTTAAAACTGAAATACGACTATAAAACAGAAATATGTTACAGGACAAAAATGGATTCAAAGAAATCATAAGCGATTTTTTGGTTTTAAGTAAACATATTTCAATAATTAAAAAACAGACTTAAATCCCACTTTTCAAAACAATTTTGAAATACTTTAACCGAATGGGTTTTAGAATTAGTCATTTTTTTCAAAATACTTTTTGAAGTAAGCTCCCACCGTACAAATGGTGGGTTAAGGAAACTAGCTAACCCACCGTTTGTACGGTGGGAATCAAGCTAAGCTCTAAATACTTGATTCCCAAAAGCTTATCAATCAAAATAACTAAATCATAAATCTATTCAATCACCATCTATGGTGGTTATCTTTTAACTTAAATCTCGCTAATGATGAAAAACTTGAACACATTACTAGCCTTTGGATTCTTCTTCCTTTTAGGGCTAACCATTCAAGCACAAACTACTGTAAGTGGTACAGTTTCCGATGGAGACGGTATTCCTTTAATTGGTGCAAGTGTAGTGATCCAAGGAACAACTACAGGTACCACAACTGATATTGACGGAAATTTTTCGCTCCGTTCTAACACAGATAACTTCACTATTGAAATTTCCTATACTGGCTTTACTTCTCAAAGCATAGACGTTTCAGGAAACACTTCTGGTCTAAATGTTACCTTAGATGAAGGAATAACACTAGGCGGTGACATTGTAATCTCTGCTTCTCGTAAGCGGGAGAAAGTACAAGAAGCTCCTGCTTCTGTTTCCGTTTTGACTGCTCGAAAACTGGAAACTAGTGCAAATGCTACAGATGCAACTCGTAACCTTGTCAACTTAGCAGGTGTACAAGTTCAGCAACAATCTGCAAATAGAATTAACATCTCTATGAGAGGTGGCGCAGGACTTTTCGGTACTTCTGTTTTCCCAATTATGGATTACAGAAGTTTGGTAGGACCTGGTATCGGTACCTTCCAAACTGACCAAGCAGGTATTTTACAATTGGATCTAGAAAGAATTGAGGTCGTAAGAGGACCTGGTTCTGCACTTTACGGACCTGGTGTTACTCAAGGTGTTGTTCATTTTATCACTAAAAGTCCAATTGACCGTCCAGGAACATCCGTTGAGTTAATGGGTGGTGAGTTAGCTACTTTTGGAGTTGCTGCTCGACATGCAACTAAAGTAAGTGACAAGTTTGGTTTCAAAATTAACGCTCAATATTTTCAAGGTGATGAGTTTACTTTAGACCCAAATGATCCAGACGATGCGCTTCAAATCGCAAGGTTCCAAACGCAAATTGTACAACCTGCAGTAAGTGGCGGAATTGTAGATGTTACTGGAACCCCTGAGGTTTTATTAACTTTAGATGATTTAGATGAAGATGGTGATGGAAATCCAATGCAAAACAATTGGTTTAATACAGCTATTAATACGACTTTAGAATTTAGACCGAATGACGATTTAAATCTAAATCTTTCTGGTGGTATCAATAGTGCATCCTCTGTCTTTTATAATGAACAAGGAGAAGGTCGTGCTTATGCGCAAGAATTTTGGGGACAAGCAAGAATGCAATGGAAAGGACTATTTGCTCAAGCGTTCGTTGTGGATAATAATGGTGGAGACAAAGAAAATCCAACCTTCTTATATCAAACAGGTAACAGAACACCTGTTGGTAGAACACAGCTCGAAGCTCAATTACAATACAATTTTGATACACCTAGTTTATTAAATGCAAATTGGACAGCAGGTTTTGATTACCGATTCGCAGGTCAACAAACGGAGAATTTAGTTTATGGTAGAAATGAAGATGATGATGACTTTTCAGTAGTTGGAGGTTATGTTCAAAGTAAATTCGAATTAGCTGACCAATTAGACTTAGTAGCAGCTCTTCGTTATGATCAATTCAACTTTATTGATGATGGTGCTTTGGCACCTCGAGCAGCTTTGGTTTACAAAATGAATCCAAAACATACTTTCAGAGGTTCTTATAACCGATCAAATACAACTGTATCTAACCTACAATTGAATATTGACTTCCCATTATCTACAATTATTCCAGGTTCATTTGACGTTTGGTTATTTGGAAATAAGACAGAGCAAACTTTCAAAAATCCAAGAATTTCTTGGTTTACTCCGTTGATTCCTGATGTTCCAGTTGGTACGCCAGGTTTACCATTGGGAGTTGCTCATGGTTTTGTAGGTGCAGATGTGCAAGCAGGTATCGAAGCAGCTTTAGGTGCTGACCCAAATCTTGCTCCATTACTCCCAATCTTTACGGCAGCAATGAATGGAATTGATCCAACAACATTAGGTACGACAGGTAATTTATCAGGAGGATTTAACATTTTTGATGGTTCTCCATTAGGATTAACAGATGCGCCTATTTCTAAAATTTCTACTGAAGACAACTACGAAATTGGATATAAAGGCTTAATTGCTGATAAATTAGGCGTTTCTTTAGACATTTATCATGTTATCCAAAAGAATAATTCTCAATTTACAGCAATTTCTCCTGCATACGTACTTTCAGGTCTTGATGCACTTCCTGCTGATTATGGTGCTGCTGTAGCATCTCAATTAATTCCAAATATTGAAGCGGGTTTATTAGGTGCAGGATTGCCACAAGTTCAAGTAGACGCAATCATTGCTGGAGTAAGTCCAATTATTGCAGGTGCTTATCAACTAGGAGGTGATGGTTTGATGAATACTCCAAATCCTGCTTTTGGAGGTTTAACTTTTGCTCAATTAGTTGGTGCTCTTCCTTTCCATGCGACTTCGCCAACAGATCAAGTTCCAGGTACTGGAGGAAATCACTTGGCTGCTGGTTATAGAACTTTTGATGAAAGAAGTTTCACAGGTATCGACTTAGGATTAGAATATTACTTTACAAATGATTTATCTGGTTTCTTCAATTACTCTTGGGTAAGTGATAATCAATTCATGCAAAAGGTAGTTGGTTTCGAAGACCAACCAGCTTTACCAACTTATTTGAATATACCTCAAAACAAGTTCCGTTTAGGAGTAAACTACAATCCTGAGGTTGGATTCAATGGAAGTATCGCTTTCCAACATGATGATCCTTATGTAGCGAGTGCAGGTCAATTTTCTACTGATGATCCAACTACTCCTGATGTAATTGAAAAAACAGATGCAAGAAACTTAATTGATTTGGGCTTAGGTTACAATATGAGCAATGGTTTAGGCTTTAGTTTAGCTGTTACCAATGCATTGAATAATGAATACCGTTATTTACCAAATATGCCTAAAATCGGAAGAAGAGCGATTGCTAAAGTTCGATATACTTTCGGTGTCAAATAATAGTTGACAATTCGTTAGTTTGTTGTTTGCAAACTGATTTTGTCATATAAAATTTTCCTTTAAAAAAGGAAGAAGGCTTCCCAGTTTTGGGAAGCCTTTTTTGTATATTCGTGGCGAATTTTCGCTAAATCCTTTCAAGTCAATTCAGCCATCTGGTAATCAATTATATAAACCATCATTTTAGATGAAAAAACTAATCCTTTCCTGTGCTTTAACAGGTGCTGCAACTACTCGAAAAAATTGCCCCTACATTCCTTACAGCCCTAAAGAGATCGCAGCAGAAGCTAAACGTGCAGCCGATGCTGGCGCAAGTATTTGCCACATTCACGCCCGCGAAGATGATGGTACCCCAAGTTGGCGATTGGAAGTTTTTCAGGCAATTCAGGAAGAAGTCCGAAAACTATGTCCGACTCTAATTATTAATTATTCAACAGGGGCGGTTGGGGTTTCTATTGAGGAAAGGATGAATCATATCAAACCAATAAAACCAGACATGGCAGCCTTCAATATGGGCAGTATGAACTACGCCATTTATTCCAAAAAACAAAAGAAATTTTACTTCAACGGTGTATTTCAAAACTCTTTTGACGATATGCAATACGTAGTGAAAGTCATGAATGAAGCTGGCACGGTACCAGAAATGGAATGTTTCGATACGGGGCATATACGAAATGCCGAAGTTTTACGAGATATGGGTCTGATTCCTGATAATGCGTGTTATAGTTTAGTAATGGGCGTTTTGGGTGGAATTCCGGCAACGACAGAAAATTTGATTCACCAAATCAAACAAGTTCCTGAAGGCCATTTTTGGCAAACCATTGCAATCTCCAGAAAGCAATGGCAACTAGCCGCTGTCACCTGTACAATGGGAGGTAATTTTCGAGTCGGCTTGGAAGACAATTTCTATTTACCCAATAACGAAATGGCAAAATCAAATGGTGAATGTGTTGAGTGGGGTGTAAAACTGGCCCGAATGATGGGAAGAGAGGTTGCAACGATTGAAGAGACTCGAGAAATGTTGCAAATGCCATTAAGGGATTAGTTTGTAGTTGATTGGGTCGTCTTATCAGATACTTTGGAAGTACCTGATAAGTTTTCTCTTATAAAACAAATCAACAAAAACCAGCACAAAAAGCAAACGAACAATAAAATGTACGCAAAAAATACATTCAAAAACAAAACAGCCCTAGTCACGGGCGGACGCAGTGGAATCGGTTATGCCATCGCAAAAGACTTATTAAAACTCGGTGCAAAAGTCATCATTGCCTCGCGCAAAGAAGCGCCTTTAAAAAAAGCTGCTGAAGAACTTTCGGAATTCGGCACATGCGATTATAAAACCTGCGATATTCGAAAGACAGACGAAATAAAAACTCTTGCTGAGCATATTCAGGAAAAACATAATCGATTAGATATTTTAATCAATAATGCCGGTGGACAATTTCCCTCCCCCGCCGCAATGATATCAGAAAATGGTTGGGCAGCCGTGATAAATAATAATTTGAACGGTACTTTTTATATGTCCCAACAAATGGCAAAATCTTTTTTTATTCCTCAAAGTGAGGGAGTCATTGTGAATATTATTGCCAATATGTTACGTGGGTTTCCAGGAATGGCACATACTGGCGCAGCGCGTGCAGGTGTAGATAATTTGACAAAAACATTGGCTCAAGAATGGGCAGAGTACAATATTCGAATTAATGCTGTCGCACCGGGAACAATTGCTTCCTCTGGATTAGAAACTTACCCAAAACCAATGAAAGCTTTTTTCGGAGCAATAGCCGAAGCAAACTTAATGAAACGGCTTGGAACGCCCGAAGACGTTTCAAATTCCGTCTTATTTTATGCAAGTCCATTGTCCTCATATATTAGCGGAACAACCCTTTATGTGGATGGATTAGAGCATTTAGCCAATGACCGAATGGGACTCTATAATAATTTAAAATCGTTTTTATAAAGAAGTCAGGAGTCAGGTTTAAGACGATAGATTTTCTATTAGAAACTCTATCTCTCACTAGCAAAACTAGACTCTTGACCTCAGTAATCTGATACTTAAAAGATGAAATTTACAGAAGAACATGAATTATTCCGTCAAAGCCTTCGTGCTTTTTTAGACAAAGAAGTACAACCTAATCTAGACAAATGGGAAGAAGATCGTCGCATACCGAGAGAGGTCTGGAAGAAAATGGGGAATATGGGGTTTTTAGGAATTGGTTTTCCTGAATCTTATGGCGGATCAAACTTAGATTTTTCTTATGATATCGTGTTTAATGAAGAGTTAGGGCGCATCAACTCAGGTGGTTTTATTATAACTCAACAAGTCGTTCAATATATGTCTGGACCTTATATTCTTAAATATGGTTCAAAAGAGTTGAAACAAAAATATTTGCCAGGAATTATCTCCGGCGATTTGATTTCCTGTATAGGTATTACAGAACCTGGTGCAGGTTCAGATGCTCAGAACATTCAAACTAGAGCGGTTAGAGATGGTGATCATTATATCGTAAACGGATCGAAGACATTTATCACCAATGGTGTTTATGGGGACTTCATAGTTACTGTAGTGAAGACCAATCCTGATGCCGGCGCCGCAGGCGTAAGCTTATTAGTGATTGATAGAAATGCGGAAGGGGTATCTGCACGAAAACTAAAAAAACTCGGCTGGCATGCTTCCGACACTGCCGAATTAAGTTTTGATAATGTGAAAGTCCCAGTCGAAAACCTGATTGGCCAAGAAGGTAGAGGTTTTCAATATTTGATGAATGGACTACAACTGGAAAGGTTATGTTTTATTCCATGTACAGTCGTCGCCTGTGAAACGGCTATTGAAAAAGCATTACAATATATGTCTGAACGAGAAGCATTCGGACAAACCTTGGATAAATTTCAAGTTTTACGACACCGAATTGCCCAATTGGCTTCAGAAGTTGAAGCCTTAAAAGCGTTTAGCTATTATTGTTGTCAACTATATGGCGCAGGTATTTATGATGTCAAATTGTGTTCGATGGCAAAATTGATTTCCACTGAATTACAAGAAAAAGTGTCGACTCAGTGTCTTCAATTCTATGGTGGATATGGCTTTATGGAAGAATATCCGATGGCACGAATGTATCGTGATTGTCGAGTCGGTACAATTGGTGGCGGCTCTTCCGAAATTATGCGTGAAATTATTTCCAAAATCGTCATTGATTCTATGAATTATGAAAAGGCAAAATCAGGTTTTGCACGAACAGGCGAAGGGAATACCAATCTTTCTTACTTCACCAAAGACCACGAAATTTTCCGCCAATCTTTGCGAGATTTTATGGCAAAAGAAGTTTTACCACACATTGACAAATGGGAAAAAGAGGGAACTATTCCACGGGAAATTTATCAAAAATTTGGAAAGATGGGTTATTTCGGACTTGCCATCCCCGAAGAGTATGGTGGTTCAAGCGTAGACCGATGGTATGAAGTCGTTTTACATGAGGAGCTGGCAAGAGTCAATTCTGGTGGTTTTGCAGCGGCTATGGGGGCACATTTTTTCCTTGCGATGACACATGTAAATGGAGAAGGGAATCATGAGCAAAAAATGAAATACTTAGTTCCAGGTTGCAAAGGAACTTTGATTGGATGTATGGCAGTCACTGAGCCATTTGGAGGTTCAGATGTACAAGCTATTCGCACAACCGCAGTTCGAGAAGGGAATCACTATATCATTAATGGTTCAAAAACATTTATCACCAATGGCGTCTATAGCGATTATATTGTTGCAGCTTGTCAAACGAATCCATCAGCCAAAGGTGCAAAAGGCATCAGT
This sequence comes from Bacteroidota bacterium, assembly GCA_024743405.1. GTDB lineage: Bacteria > Bacteroidota > Bacteroidia > Chitinophagales > Saprospiraceae > JANSWP01. Next base: position 1,102 of record JANSWP010000009.1, on the reverse strand, counting down.
ATGATTCTCATTCCTAGAGATACGTCAGGCGTCAGTTCAAATAAATTGGATAAATTGGGTTGGCACGCATCAGATACAGGTGAAATTGCTTTTGATAATGTAAAAGTACCTGTTGAAAATTTATTGGGTGAAGAAAACTATGGTTTCATGTACATCATGCAGCACTTCGTTTCAGAAAGATTAAGTATGGCTGTTGGTGCGGTCGCAACATCAGAATATGCGTTGGAAGTCACCCTGAAATATATGAACGAACGAATGGCATTCGGTCAAAAGATTAATAAATTTCAGGTCTTACGACACCGAATCGCTCAAATGGCTTCTGAAATTGAGAAAAATAAACAGTTTGTCTATAGCCTATATCAAAGATTTCAAGATGGCGACTACCTCGTAAAAGAGGCATCTATGGCAAAATTAGTTTGTACGCAGCTCGCCGATAAAGTGACATTTGAATGCCTCCAAATGTTTGGTGGGTATGGATATATGGAAGATTATCCATTGGCTAGAATGTGGCGCGATGCTCGTTTGGGTCAAATTGGTGGCGGTACATCTGAGATTTTATGCGAGATTATCTCCAAGGCAATGATTGATGGAAAAGGATACCAGGAACCGATGGTAAAACAAGAAAAAACGATTGCCTAAAAATTTAAAGACTGCAGATAAAAGAGGATTTTATTTGCAGTCTTTACCCCATCCTTTTTATTGTAGCAAAAACACTGCACTTAAAAACTGTTTTGAAACAGTGATTTATCATATGAGTCTTAGTAATCAATCAAATATCAATTTAAAAATATAGGTAAAATAAAATTTAATTTTTTATTAGAAAGACACTGCCTTATTTTATATGTTTGCAAAAACAAAATCACGTTTCTGATATTTTCAGTAATCAAACATCCCGTCTAAGAAAGGAATTTATTCCGCCTTTAGTTTTCCTAATAATATAAATTGGTATTTTAAGAAGCTATTTCAAAACCCACTACCGTTTTTTTACCGAGCCATTTTCCGCCTGTTTTTAGATTTTTATCGCCCCATAGCGATGCTATGAAACTCAAAAAATCTAAAAACAAACGAAAAAAACTCAGATAAAAAATCCGACATTAGGTTT
>JANSWP010000059.1 GCA_024743405.1 Bacteroidota bacterium | reverse complement strand
TCTAAATTTTTACTTCCTAAAAACCAACGCTTTATGAACCTGCCTTCAAATTATTGCGGTCATTTGCCTCGGCAAACTCCCTTAATAATTTATCGCCAGAACCATAAATCATTGATTCTCAGTTTGTGAAATTTTTAGACAAACTCTAAATAATTAAGTTTGAAACAAATCAAAAAGCAGTTAGCTTAATTTTCAAACTAAGTAGTCATTCAATCCACAAAAAAACAACCCTTTTAGGGAATCGACAAGAAAAACATAAAAGCGTTTTTTTAGGTCTCCATTTTAGGGGGAGTAAATAATTGATGGACCAAAGTCACGATTATACATTTTTCGCAAAAAAGTCATTAATATTTTAAAATTTAAATTTATTCAGCTTTAAAGAAGAGATTCTTATCAATTAGAAAAATTCAAAAGATGTTTTTAAAAGATCATTTTTCATGTCACAATATTTAAAAATACGGACAAAAATGGCCGTAAATTATGCCTTGATTTGTTCTGTATAAAAAATGAGAGCTACCGTTCCCTCAAGAAACTGGCACGTTAATTGAATCATATGAAAAAAATTATAATAAATTTTTTATTTTTGCATGCCTAGAATTTGGGGCAATAAAATGCAAAAATTTTGAAAAGAAAACACAGTAGAATCTTCTACTAAAAGATATAGGGTGAGTGTTTGTTCATAGTTTTTGTTTTTTATTTAGCCCCCGTTGTACGGGGGACTTTTTTCACCCTCTGACCATACCCAAAACGACCTAAAATTTTAGTGTTTGTTCATAGTGTTTGTTTTTTGTTTTGTCCCTGTCAACATTTTACTTGACAGGGTTTTTTTATGCCTAGAATTAAGTAGTCATTCAATCCTTTAATACAGAAAAAAGGTAAAACCCATGCTTTAATAACCGCTATCTCCTCCCCAATCAATATACTCCTCCTCATCAGGATCTAAAAATTCATCCTCCCATTCTGGTATTTCTTTTACTTCTTCTTTTAAAACACCCGCCTCACCAAAGACCTCAGCTAATTGTAACTTAATCTCACGTTTATGATGCTCACTCCGTCGAAAAGCGTTCTTGACCTCTTTCTTTGCTGTTTTGTAGTCAAAATCATCAATAGTACCATTGATATTATAATACAAATTAAAAAGACCTTTTCTCTTTGCGGGCACTGGGATTAATTTTCTATCGTGCTTTTTTAATTTAGTCATAATTACCTGCCCTGCATTTAGCTGTAAATTATAGTCTATATCATTCTCAAAAGAGTGTTCTCCACTTATTGTTATGTTTAATGCATTACTCTGAATAAACATGGCAGGTAAATAAACCCGCCCTTTTCGAACCTCTATCCATTGTTCTAAATTCATAAAACGAACCGTTCGAAGATCAGGTAAATGGATATAATTAGAAAACTCTTCGAGTAATTTAAAATTCTTCAACTCTCCATCTCTTACCCCTACCGCACCCAAAACATTAAGTTTATCCATTAAAAAGTTACCTCGACTATCCCAATAGGCATATATCAATAACTTGGCATTCATATTCCCTTTGACATGCTTGGATTTCAATGTTTCTTGTCCAAAATTTCCTGACTGCCGAAAAAATTCTTTGATATTTACCTCATTCGATGTCAATTTCCCAACCAAATAGGGTTGGTTTTGAAGGTAAACAGTTCCATCCAAATCAAAACTTCCATCCATTCCAAAAGCCTTTCCTTCTATTGTCATTTCGTTATTGTCAAATTCAAGATTCCCTGTAAAATCAGTACCCTCAATTTTGTTATAAGTAAACTCTTCAACATTCGCATTGAAAGTTCCCTTCAACAAATCTGTAATTCGGGCTCTTTTTTGAGTGTTAGCAGTTCTTAAGGAATCATAAACCACCACTTCAACATCCGATTCATCCACGCCTGTTCCTGTCAACTTTACAATTCTTGCTAAATCCATTTTTCGCCCATTCAGGCTAGCTTGAAAACGCAATTCGGCCTGATTGGTGTTTTCCTCATCGGCAAAAAGTACAGGAAGAATATTATAAAAAGTACCATCCAATTCCACTTCACTATCCATTCCATTAATTTTTATACCTGACACAGAAAGGACATTATCTTTAAAACCTAAATTACCTCGATCTATAATAATTTCTTCATTACTGACTTCTAAAGCAGCATCATCAAATTCGATCTCTCCACTTAAGTCTACTCTTTTAACACGACTTGTTCTCAACATATCCTTATATCGACCGCTCAGCATAAGATTCTTAAATTCAATTTCTCCACTTCCATCGGTGACAATGGGGCTATTAAACATTTTATAAGTGGAAGCTAAAGGAATCACTCCATCTGATTTAAACTCTATTCGAGGATCATCAAGATCTCGAACTTTCAGACTCATTTCAATTAACTCGCGATTGAAATAGCCTTTTAAATTGGGTATTTCAAAAACCGAAGTAGAATTATTTTTATCTTTCCCATTAGTGAAGCTTGCAGAAAAAGAAACATCTTTTAAAGAATGACTCAACCTTGGACTACTGATTTTGCCATCTTCTAAACTAACCTTCACCTCAATTTTTGGAAATTCCGTATCCGTTAAATGTCCAAGTACATTGGCTTCAAATTGAAATTCTCCAGTACTTGACAAGTCACCCACATCTTTTAAAAATTGAGCTGGTAAAAGTTGAATCACTGACTCTAAGTTGGCATTATTTGAAGTAAATGATAAATCAAAATCTGTCAAATCTTTTGGTGTTTCAATAAACCCATCTACGTTAAAGATATTGTCTTCGATCACCAATGCCACCCGCTCAAAATCATAAACCCCAGTTTTTAGGTTTGCATAAATTTTAGCATCATACTCCACATCTGTTCCCACCAAATATCTTGTACTTCCAATCTCTACAAAATGAGATTTGATTTTAGCAGAACTGATTAAATCAAATTTATCACTTTCAAAATCTCCTTCAATAACCAAATCTTCGACATCTGTTCTAATACTTTGTTTTTCCCTATCATCTCTATAAATCACTTCCATATCCGTCAATCGAGCCTCGTTGACTTTGATTCCAGTATTACCCGCCGAATCCTCAGTTTCTGAAGGTTCAAGAATGTCAAAATTTTCTCGCCCTTTTCTATCAATATGAACATTTAATGCCCCATCAGCCACTTCAATGGATTTAACTTTTATAGTCGAACCAAATAGGCTGAATAATCCCAGTTTGAAAGAAACCTCCTTAGCCTCTAGTAGTACTTCACCAAAAGCATCTTCTAAATTAACCCCTTGCAGATTGGCAGAAAGATTGGGGAAACTTGAAATTAGGGAAAGATCAAAATTTTTGATCGCAAGTTCGGATTTGATTGTTTTATTCAGTTCTCCAACTATCTTATCTCCAATTTCATCTTGAAAAACCGAAGTAATAATAAGAGCAGTCAAAAGGAAAATAGCTAAAAATATCCCAATGCCAATGGCTAATTTTCGGACAATTTTATTCATATGAGAATATATTTGTGAGTGTTTATTAACAGATGTTAAAGATAAGGAATGGGAGGATAATAAAGTATACAAAATTGACGCTGTATTTTTTTCTTTTAGAATCTTTAAAAAATTAGTGCATAGTGGCACTATGGGCTTAGTTTTTAAAAATACTGAAGGGAAAAAGGGCAAGTCAAGATGTATACTTTATTCTTGTCCCATTCCTAAAGCAATTCAGAAAGGGAACGGTTCGATGACAAATAATATTTTTTTATTTTTTTTTGAAAATCATTTGCCTCATATAAAGATAAATCATACATTTGCACCCGCTTTAAAAGAGAAGCGATATTTGATGTAAAAGTCATCATAATAAGGGCGATTAGCTCAGTTGGTTCAGAGCACCTCGTTTACACCGAGGGGGTCGGGAGTTCGAATCTCTCATCGCCCACTAAAAAAGCCTTCACGAAGAAATTTGTGAAGGCTTTTTTGATTTGTAAAATCTTTTTTTACAAATTTTATCTCATTAAGGTGACATCTCCTTTAAATAAGAATATCTCCCCATCAATAAACTCTATTTCCGCAAGATAAGCAAAGACTGCTGGATTCATTTTCTTGCCATTGAATACACCATTCCACCCCATATTTTCATTCCCTAAATCAAGATTAGATCCTTCAAAGACCATACTACCCCACCGACTAAATATTTTCAATGATTTTATAGATTGGACTGCTGGCCCACCATAAATAGTAAACCCATCATTGATGCCGTCATTATTTGGAGAGAAAGCATTTGGAATATAAATCGGATAATTTTTTATCACATTAATGGTCAAAGAATCTAAAGACCTACATCCTGTTTCATCTTCGATCGTCACTACATAATTAGTCGTTTGGAATGGTCTTGCAATTGGATCATTACAATCAGGGCAGTCCAATGTCTCTACATTTGTCCATGACCATGTAACTGGTCTGAATGGTGGTGTATGTACTGCATTAATATTTGCGGTATAGCCCAATTCAATCGTTTGATCTTCGCCAGCCTCCACAATCAAAGGCGAAGGTTGATCAATAAATGCTTGAACTTCTTCCGTACACCCTCGGCTATCTCGAATTATAACGGTATAATTTCCAGCAGGTAAATTATTAAAATCAGGTTGAGTCTGAAATTGAACTCCATCCACACTAAATTCAAAACTCGGCGTACCTCCTGAAGCTGAAACAGAAACAAATCCTGTAGTATCTCCATGGCAAACGACATCTCCGCTATCATCCAAATCTAAAAACAATTCGGGTGGTTCTTCTATTATTACATTTTCTACGGTCGTACATCCATTATCATCTGTGAGTGTTAAAATATAATTTCCAGCAGGCAAATTCACAATCTCCTCATTGGAAGAATTATTATTCCAATTAAAAGAATATCCGCCAGAACCGCCCATTGGTGTGGACAAAACACTTCCATCTGTCTCACCAAAACAACTAATGTCAACCCTATCCAAATCTGCTTCCAAAACTGGAAAATCATCGACTTCAATATCAAACTCTCCGGAACAGCCCGTTCCATCTGTCACCGTCACCGAATAAGTACCTGCTCCGATCCCATTTAATGTATTTCCAGTTGTAGGGTTCCCTTCCCACTCATAAGTAATCGGGTTATTTCCGATTTCAACCGTCACAGAGATGCTTCCGTCTGTATCTCCATTACAGGTTGGGGGTTGCACGGGGTCAAGTGATGACTCCAACGCTAACCCTTCTAAAAGGAAAAAATCAAGCTCAGATTCGCATCCGTTTCCATCTCGGACTGTAACGGTATAATTTCCTGTCGGAATATCAACTAATGTACTATCAGAAACAAAGACCCCTGTATTATTCCAATCATAAGTAAGTGGCTCAACTCCATTTTGAATAATAGCTGAAACATCTCCAGTAGAAATAGCAGGATCGCAATAGTCGGCACTTGTTTCAATCGTCAATTCTGGAACTGGCAACACGGTAATATTTTCAATATGTGTCACTATACAGCCTGCCTGACTCGTCAATTTCAACACAATAGACTTTAAACCAGCTGTTGAATAATCCACTTCATGAGGTCCTTCACCAACTATGGTAGTTGGGTTAGAACCATTTCCAAAGTTCCACTCCCATTCATCAATTCCAGAAACTGAGGTTGAATTATCCGTGATAGTGACTAAATCGTTTAAGCATATTTCATCGAAGTCAGAAATAAAGTCGGCAGTTGGTCCTAAAAAAGTTCCTGTGCCTCCAAATTCGACAGCGAAACCACTTCCTGTATTACTAAAATTATCAACAATTAAAGCATAGCTTTTTCCTACCTCCATATCTATTGCTGCTACAAAATTATCATCGCCAGCTTGGCACCCAGGAAATTCAGCAGTATCCGAAGATCCCAAGCTCAATCCTGTTGCCCCTGTGCAGGGTTCCCAAACACTTAATGGTGCGCCCACTTGTTCACCAGATGCCATACATCTAATTTCGATTTTATCATCGCAATTATCTATTCCGCTAGGCAGCTCAAAAACAACAAAGTCCAAATCATCAGAAGGGTTATTAGGAGTCAATGTAAAGGATAAAGTACCTGCAACATCACAAGTCCATTTATACCAAGCCGAACCATGTTCCGTTTGGATACAGGATGAATTTGCGATTTCGTTGGTATTACTCCCTGTTCCTGAAATACTCTCCACCGTAAATGGTGATTTATCACATAAAACGACACCCGTATTGCAGTCAGAACTCGGATCTGGAATTTCATTAAAGTTATTGACACACAATTGAAAAGTACCTGTATTATTATTTCTAGCCGCCACTCTTATATAGTAGGTTTGTCCAATATTAAGCGGACCCGCCAAAGATTCAACCACATTAAAATTAAAACCGTCTGACGCGCATTGCACTTCCGTCAATACACCACTACAATCACCTTGATATAAAGCAAATTGAGGATTATCTAAAGTACCCCCAGAAGGAATATTTCCAGCTGTATTTCCAATGACCGTGATGCTCACATCTGTAGCTTGAGCTGTAAAGGAAAACCAAACATCATTTACAGTCGAAAATTGTGGCCAACAAGAAGGGTTATTCGGATTGGTTTCCGTAGCAGCAACATTTGTAAATTCCCCTTTTCCCGAACAATAATTGGAAACATTACTTAGTTCAATGGCTTGTTCACAATCATCATTGATTGGTTGCGCCAAAAGTGAACCGAAAGAAAAAATAGAGAGTACAAGAAGGAGTGACTGGTAGCGTATATTCATTTTTTCAGATTGGTGTTTTAATGATTAGGTATTTTTGACTCGCTAAAGTTGGTTTTAAAATTAAGACCCAGCAATATCAAAAAACGCTGTCAAGAAAGATACCCTAATTAATCAAAATAGTTTAATACGTGTTCCACATAACGTTTTGAATGCGGTAAAATTACTTGTTCTTTGGAAGAAAGCCGACTTATTCTCATTGTTTCGTTGGCTTATTCTCTCCTGATTCTTTTCTAAAAAAGTAAGAGGAAACAGAAAACTCAGAACTGAAAAAAAATGGTACTTTTGCTGATTTACAAGACGTCAAAAAACGTCAAAAGGTTTGGCGAATCAATGAAAAAACACATTCCAAATTCTATAACTTTAATCAATCTCTTTTGCGGTTGTTGTGCACTGGCGAGTGTTTTTTATGGACAATTCGTACAGGCGTTTTGGTTTTTTCTAGCTAGCGGAATTGCCGATTATTTGGATGGAATGGTTGCACGAGTTTTAAAAGTTCACTCAGAATTGGGGAAAGAACTAGATTCCATAGCCGATATGGTTTCTTTTGGGGTCGTGCCTGGTGCCATTTTTTATATGCTTTTAACCAAAGGCTACAAAGGGATAGATGTTTTACCTATTCAATTAACTTTAGCTGCCGCCCCAGCTTTTTTGATAGCCGTCTTTTCCGGACTCCGATTAGCAAAGTTTAACATTGATACGCGCCAAAGTGAAAATTTCATTGGTTTAAACACTCCATCTGCCACCATTTTTGCAGTGGGTTTGATGCTTATGTTCCATTATGATTCTTTTGGATTATCAAAGGTCATCACCAATCCTTGGTTGCTTTATGCCCTTATTGCCTTATTATGCTATTTACTCATTGCAGAAATTCCAATGTTTAGTTTTAAGTTTAAAAAGCTCACTTGGGAAGGAAACGAGATTAGGATTGTCTTTGCTATTGTCGCAATCTTATTATTGATTTTTCTAAAAGAAGCAGCATTTTCAATAGGTATTATCCTCTATGTTTTATTTTCAATTTTTGATAATTTGACCAAGAAATAATTTTGAATAAAGTACATCACAGACATCAATAATCGGGTAAGGGATTTCGATTCAATCTCACCCATAAATGACTAGTTTGGCAAATACTGCCGACAATCAACTTCAACCTTAACTGAAAATGCTTTACCTAGTTCCTACTCCCATCGGAAATTTAGAAGACATTACACTTCGTTCGATTCGCATTTTAAAAGAGGTGGATACGATACTAGCAGAAGACACTCGAGTTTCTAAACGATTGCTATCCCATCTTGAAATTTCGAAGCCAGTTCACTCTTTTCATTCCCATAATGAACATAAGGTAGTTTCAAAAATCATTGAAAGACTAAAAAGTGGCGAAACCATTGCCTTAGTCTCAGATGCTGGAACCCCAGGAATTTCTGATCCAGGTTTTTTATTAGCTCGTGAGTGTGTAAATGAAGGGATTAAGATGGAATGTCTACCAGGAGCCACCGCCTTTGTGCCAGCATTGGTCGTTTCTGGTTTGCCTTGTGATAAATTCTTTTTTGAAGGGTTTTTACCTCATAAAAAAGGACGCCAAACACGCCTAAAATATCTTGCCGAACTACCTGCTACTTTTATTTTGTATGAATCTCCTTTTCGACTCGTTAAATGTCTGAAAGAACTTGCAGAACATTGTGGCGAAGATCGCCAAGCTTGCGTTTGCCGAGAATTAACTAAGTTATTTGAAGAAAAAACTACAGATACTTTAGCCAATTTGATTCAAAAATATGACACTGAAAAAAAGGTAAAAGGAGAAATTGTAATTGTCGTTTCAGGAAAATAAAAGAATAGAAAATTTAACGTTAGGGAGGAGGAAATAAATAACCTACCTAAATTTCAGGAAGTTAATTTTTCTTTAGACGAGGCAAAAAACACAGACATACCCAAAGGTATGGCGAGTATTTTTAACGATGCATAAAGGAAAAATAGCAAGTAAAATGGGTAGGTTATATTTTTCTTCCTCCCTTATATCACCTGAAATCCAAAAGCATAAGGATCGTCCTCATCGTCAATAATAATATTATTATGTCCTGTGATTTTTGCCCATCCTTGAATACTTGGGATTATCGCATCAAAATCGCCACATTTCGTTTTCTTTTCCACCTTTCCTATAAATTGACTTCCTATAAAACTTTCATGTACAAAAGTATCGCCTTTTTTTAATTTTCCTTTTGCCGCCCATTGCGCCATTCTCGCAGATGTACCCGTTCCACAGGGTGATCGATCAATGGCCTTATCTCCATAGAAAACCGCATTTCGACCATCTGCCTCATCAGAAATAGTATCGCCTGTCCATAATAAATGACTCAAACCTTGAATTTTTTCATCCATTGGGTGATTGAACTCATATTGTTCATTCAATCTTTTTCGAATAATAGGACTCCATCGAATTAAGTCACCAGCAGTATAGTTTTGAATACCATTAAAATTTTCCTGAGGATCAACAATAGCATAAAAGTTTCCACCATATGCCACATCCACTGTCAATTTACCAAGATCAGGACATTCGACCTTTAGATTTTCTTTATACAAAAAGGAAGGAATGTTGGTCAATTTGACCGATTTAATTTTTTTATTTTCCTCGACATATTCAACCAAAACCAAACCTGCGGGTGTTTCCAATCTTAATTTTCCAGCTCTTTTTGGCTGAACCAAACCTTCTTCGAGCATTATCGTCACTGTCCCAATTGTCCCATGACCACACATCGGCAAACACCCACTCGTTTCAATAAATAAAACCCCGACATCATTTGCTTCATCACTCGGTGGATATAAAATACTACCCGACATCATATCATGTCCTCGCGGCTCGAACATCAATCCTTTCCGAATCCAATCAAATTCTTTCAAAAAATGGAGACGTTTTTCGCCCATGTTTTTGCCTTTCAAATTAGGACCGCCGCCTGCAACCAATCGGACAGGGTTGCCGCAAGTGTGTCCATCGACGCAGAAGAATGTTTTCCTCATCATTTATTATTTTGTCCAATTCCCATCCATTAGTCGCCAAATGCCCAATAGGTTTTCCGCTTTTAAAGCATCAGGTAATAATGCATCGGGGCAGTTCTGAAAAGCAATTGGCCGCGCAAATCGTTTAATCGCACCAGTTCCGACTGAAGTAAAACGTCCATCGGTTGTCGCTGGAAAAGGACCACCATGTTGCATCGAATGACCCACTTCCACACCCGTTGGAACTCCATTAAATATCAACCGACCAACTTTTTCTTGTAAAATATTAAATAAGTTTCTCCAATCAGAAACTTCATTGGGACTATGCATCAAAGTAGCGGTCAATTGCCCTTTCAATTTATTGGCGACCGCCTCAATCTCATCCTTAGTTTTGCACTTAATGATTAATGTAAATGGACCAAATACTTCCTCTTGCAAATCTTCTTTACCCAAAAACACTTGAGCTTCTACTGATGCCAAACCAGGATATCCGTCCCAATTTTCAGAATTCCCTTTTGGATGAATATATTCTGCTTGAACATCTCCAATATTCAGACAATGCGTTTTCCCTTTTTCAAAATTTTGAAAAATGCCTTGATTAAGCATGGTCGAAGGAATCAATGACTCAAATGATTTTTTCAAATTTTGGATAAACTCATTCGTGTTTTCATCTTCCAATAAAACCAATAATCCAGGGTTCGTACAAAATTGACCCGCTCCAAGATTGACTGAATTCGCCAATTGTGCCGCTAAATTTGAAGACTCGTTTTTTATCTTATTAGGTAATAAAAATATTGGATTCGTACTCCCCATTTCCGCAAAAACAGGGATCGGTTCCTCTCGTTCCATTGCTGCTTTGTGCAATGCCATTCCTCCTCTAAAAGATCCTGTAAACGCCACTGATTTTATTTTTGGATGTTTTACTAAAGCTGACCCAACCGTAATTCCAGAATCTTGTAAAGAAGAAAAAACACCATCTGGCATCCCTATTTTTTCAGCAGCTTTCGAAATCGCTTCTGAAATAAAAGCATTAGTTCCCAAATGTGAAGAATGCGCCTTCACTATGACTGGACAACCCGCCGCCAATGCCGAAGCAGTATCCCCTCCCGCTGTCGAAAACGCTAATGGAAAATTACTGGCTCCAAAAACGGCGACTGGACCAACAGATTGTAACATATTTCGGATCTCCACCCTAGGTAATGGTTGTCTTTCAGGCATAGCCGTTTCAATAACCGCATTCACCCAACTACCCTCCTCTACTAAATCAGCGAACAGTCTCAACTGATTACAAGTTCGTCCTCTTTCTCCTCTAATTCTGCCTTCGGGCAAACCGCTTTCCGCTATCGCTCTTTCAACCAAAACATCCCCTATGTTTTCAATTTCAGAAGCTATCTGTCTCAAAAACGATGCTTTTTTCTTTCCCGACACATGGCGATAAGTTTTCCATGCTGTCCATGCTTTGGAAACTGCCTTTTCTAATTCCTCATAAGTTGCAACTACAAAGTCACCTTCTAATCTTTCTTTGGTAGAAGGGTTGACCGTATTTACGGTTTCAGTTCCTTTTTGAGAGGTTTCGTATCCGATAATATTTTGGGTAATCATATGCTAAAAATTCAAAATTCAGGGTTCATCGTTCAACGTCTGATCAATTCATCTTTGACATTAAACTTTTGAACCGTTAAGGTTAACGGTTATCATAAATTCAAATAATCAGGCAAAGTCGGTCGATTTGCTAAACCATGTTCTAATATACCTATTACTCTTTCCCTTTCAGCACCCTGCAAAATTTGCCTTGGAGCGCGAACATGTTCTGTGCCTAAACCTGTCATGACCTCCGCTAATTTGATATTTTGGACTAATTGTGGGTTAATATCTAATTCTAAAATAGGTAAGAACCATCGGTATATTTTCAACGCTTCCTCTATTCGTCCTACCTTCACTAAACGATAAATGGCAACCGTTTCGGCAGGAAAAGCATCCACCAAACCAGCAATCCAACCGTCAGCTCCCATCAATAATTCTTCCATTGCCAAGGTGTCTACACCACATAATATTTTAAATCGATCACCAAATCGGTTCCTCATTCGAGTAACATTTGAAATATCTCGTGTGCTTTCTTTGACCGCTTGAAGGTTATCATACTTTGTAAATTCTTCAAACATCGGAATCGTAATTTCAATTTTATAATCAACTGGATTATTATAAATCACAATTGGTAAATCCGTATTTGAAGCAATCGTTTTGAAGTAATCTGCCGTTTCATAATCAGTCGGCTTATACATCATTGGTGGCAAAAGCATTAAACCATGCGCACCCAAATCTTGAGCCTTTCTTGCCAAGCTTATTGCATTTCGAGTAGAGCCTTCCGCAATATTTAAGATAACATCGACTCGTCCATTTGAACAATCCAATGTCGCATTGAGTAATTCTAGCCTTTCTTCATGTGTAATCGTACTACTTTCCCCTAGAGAGCCTCCAATAATAATTCCATCAACACCCGCTTGAATTTGAGCTTCAATATTTTTTAGATAAGTTGGAACATCTAAGTCTCCGCTGGCAGTAAATTTTGTGGTGACGGCAGGATAAACACCTTCCCATTTGACTTGTCTTTTCATAATTTTATTTCGTTAGGAATGAAGTATCATTTTCAGTTAACGCACTTTTTTAGAGGCACAAAATTAGCATACTTTCGACATTATGTTAATTTCGCAAATCGAATATTTTATAAATAGCTCGGAGGTAGCCAATGAATAACATCAATAGAACTGAATTATCAGATTGGGTGAGGCAATATACCAAAGACCTCTTGGCTCGTGCCTTTTCAAAAACAGCAGATTATAATCTATCTGAAGACCTTGTTCAAGAAACCTTCTTGGCGGCGGCTGAAAATTTTTCCTCCTTTAATAGAGAAAGCCAACCTAAAACATGGTTAATGGGTATACTAAAGAATAAAATTGCGGAACATTTCCGACAAGCTCTAAAAAAAAACATCACAACATCTCTTTCTCCTGAACAAATTTCTTTTTTCTTTAATAATGGCTCCTGGCTCCAAAATGCACGTTCTAAAACATGGGGAGCAGATGCGAAAAATTTAACCGATGATCCTGCTTTTAATACTGTTTTTGATCAGTGTATCGAACATCTTCCTGTGGCGATGAGCGCATGTATTCGTTTAAAATTTTTGGATGAGAAAAAGGGTAACCAAATCTGCGAAGAATTGGCGATCAGTCCCGCAAATTATTGGCAACTCATTCATCGAGCAAAACTTCAATTGAGAAGTTGTTTGGACAAGAATTGGTTTAAACACTCCTAATCAATTGAACCCAATCAATGATCTTTCTAAATAAATATCAACAACTCATCATTCCAGTCTTCTTTTTAGCTTACCTGCTAATTGGACTTTCAGTTTTGCCAGATTATGGGATGTCCTGGGATGAAGCCGCCCAACGAAATCACGGAATTGTTGCCTTTGATTACATTAATGAAGTCTTAGACTTAGGGCATGAAAAACAACGCCCACAATCAAACTTAATGCGCCATTCTGCTCGCCACTATGGTCTTTGGTTTCCTCTGATGGGTTATGGACTAGAGAATTTATTTGGACTTTCTGAGGATTTTAGAGGTCGTTTTTTGATGCGACATATTATGGTTTTCCTCTTATTTTGGATCGCCACTATTTTCTTTTTCAAATTACTAAAAAATCGTTTTGATGATTGGAAAACTGGACTCTTGGGTACGACCATGTTAATTTTGAGTCCACGCATTTTTGCCCATTCCTTTTTTAACCCAAAGGATATAGTATTGCTCTCTTGTTATTTAATTTCAACATATACCTTAATCCGCTTTTTTCAAAAAAAAACTATAAAGCATGGAGTATTTCATGCCGTTGCATGTGCATTTGTAGTAAATTCCAGAGTCCCTGGGATCATCATTCCAACTTTTACTTTAGGAATAATTCTTATCGATTTTTTACAAAATAAATTTTCAAAAGACCTTTTCAATAAATATAAATTCTCTTTACCTACTTTCATTTTTGCTACCTTGTTATTCACTATTTTGCTGAATCCTTCTCTTTGGAAAGCTCCTACCGAACAATTCACGGAAACCTTCCAATCTATGTCAAAATTTGATTGGAGTAGTCATCTTTTATTTAATGGTGAATTCATATTAGGAACCGAATTACCTTGGCATTATGTCCCAACATGGATAACCATTTCGACCCCAATTGTCTATTTATTCTTTTTCATTATTGGGGCCTTTTTCGTTTTCAAAAATGGTGTACGGTCATTAATTCAACTTCAAATCTGGCAAAATAAAAATGAATTGATAGATGTCATCCTCTTTTCGCTTTTCCTATTGCCTATTTTAGCCGTCATTATAAAAGGTTCCACTTTGTATGATGGATGGCGACAATTATTTTTTGTCTACCCGAGTATGATTGGGGTTACTACTTTAGGATTCGTAAGATTAGCGAACTACAAAAAAATTAAAGCCATAATTTTCCTCATTTTTGCCTTTGGTTTGTTACAGACTGGTTTCCGAATGACAAAAGAGCATCCTTTCCAATATCTTTATTTTAATGCCTTTGCCGGTGATGATTTATTGGAAAGATATGATCGCGACTATTGGGGACTTTCTTATCGGCAAGCTATCGAAGAATTAATAAAACGATATCCATATTCCTGCAAATCAGTTAAAATGAAAAGCTATCCAGGAGAAGAAAATTTTCGGTTTTTTGGTACTGAAATACGACAACATTTAGACTTAAAATATGGACCTCAAACAGCGGAATTTCATATTTCCAATTATCGAGGATGGAAAGAATTAGGCGATTTCAAGAAAGGTCGTTTCCCTTATCAAAATGAAGTCTTTTCAATTGATGTCCAAGGAAGCAAAGTAGTTGGTGTTTACAGGGATATAAAGTATAAAGATATAACTCAGGAAGAAAAATAATACGCTTCTCAATCATAAACAAACGAATAACCATGCGACAAAACATAATACAACTGTTTTTTATTTTAACTAGTTTCTCCCTTTTTGGACAAGAAAACTTAAGCCTTTCTCAAGCAATTGAAATGGGTCTCAACAATAGTTTTCAAATTCAAATTTCCGAGGTCAATACCCAAATTGCTCAAAACAATAATAATTGGGGAATGTCCGGAAAATATCCAACAGTCAATTTTTCAATCACACTCCCCAATTCCTTTACTGACCAAAATAACCCTACTTCTTTTTTGCCAGAACTATCGGCATTTAGCACAGGGCTTACACCTGCAATAGAAGCCCAGTGGGTTTTGTTTGATGGTTATCGAGTGCGATTCACAAAACAACAATTTGAAAAATTAGAAGAACTCGCCCAAGGAGAGGCAAAAGTTGCTGTCGAAAATACGATACAAGCAATCATCTTAGCTTATCAAGCTGCTTTGATTCAAAAAGAACAAATACGTGTTTTGGAAACCGTTTTGGATTTATCAAGAGATAGAATTAAATATGAGCAAGTCAAATTAGAATTCGGTCAATCAGGAAAATTTAATCTATTACAAATACAAGATGCCTATTTGAGTGATTCAACAAACTACTTAATTCAAAAAAACACTTACGAGATCGCACTCCGCAATTTGAATTTAGCGATGGGTTTAGATGATTTAAGTAGCACTTTTACACTGACAGATCAACTGAATTTTGAGACTTCGAGTTATACTTTAGAAGATCTCAAAGATAAGATGTTTTCCAACAACCAAAGCATCAATAATCTATTGATTAACAAAGAATTATCAAATATTCAAACCAAAATTCAAGAAAGCCAAAATTATCCAAGGATTGCTATCGGTGCAGGTGGAAATTATAATCTTAGTAACTCCACCGTTAATGCAAATACTCGTGAAGGTTTCAAATTGGACACCTCTGCAACTATCAAAAGTTTAAATGCCTTCCTAAATGTAACCGCAACTTATAATATTTTTGATGGAGGCGTAAGAAAACGGCAAATTGAAAATGCTAAATTGAATGAAATGGTCGCTGGACTCCAGATAGATGAATTAAAACGAACCCTTTCTGGACAACTTGAAAATACATTGGCTACTTTTAACAATCAACGCCAATTAGTACTTTTGACACAAAACTTGATCGAAAATGCAGAAGAGAATCTTCGAATTGCAGATGAAAGATTTAAAGGTGGATTGATTACCTCTTTTGATTATCGAACCATACAATTGAATTTTATTAATGCTTCACAAGCTCGTTTGAATGCTATTTTTAATTTAAAAACGACAGAAACAGATTTAATAAAATTAATTGGTGGATTGATAAGATAACAGCCCAAAATGTTTCTCTTGGTCATAATAACATAAAGCAAAATGAAAAAACTAAAAATCGTCGTGGTTGGTGCAGGAAGCCGTGAGTTCGGACCCGCCACTATCAATGATGTCTTGCTTAGCGATACTTTAAATCAGCTAGAGTTAGAATTGACATTAATGGATGTTAATCCAAAAGAATTGCCCGAACATCAAAAATATGCCGAAGAGGTTTCCTTAAAACTAAATCGAAATTGTACAATCAACCATACCACTGATCTCGAAAAAGCACTTGAAGGAGCAGACTTTGTGATTACCGCGATAGAAATTAGGCGTTATTATTATTGGTCAATGGATTTTCATGTACCTCGAAAATATGGATTCCGTCAAGTTTATGGCGAAAATGGAGGCCCTGGCGGTTTATTTCATGCCCTTCGAAATTTTGGACCTTCTATGAAAATCATTCGAGCAATGGAAAAAGTATGCCCGGATGCCTATATGTTGAATTACACAAATCCATTAACTAAGCTATGTGAAGTGCTCACAAAATCATCGCCAGTAAAGGTTATTGGATTATGCCATGGCGTCTTTCAGGGAAAAACTCAGCTCAGTGATTTATTAGAGATGGATGTTGACGACCTAGATGCAAAAGCAAGTGGATTGAATCATTTTACCTGGTTTCATTCCATTAAACATAAAAAAACGGGTGAAGATTTATACCCAAAATTGAAGGCTCGGGAAAAAGAAGCACATTGGTTTGGAGAATGGGACGAAATCGCTTTGAGCCGAATCCTAATGCGCGTTTTTGGAATGTATCCTTCCCCTGGCACCAATCATATTGGTGAATACATCAGGTGGGCGGAAGAGTTTTTAGGGAGTAGTGCGATGCAGTATTTTTATGATCCTTTAGAAGAAAATCCTTGGAAATCTGGTAAAATTCCGACTTATCTTTATAACCTACATACGAAGGCTACTCATTTTCCACTATACCCAAATGAAGTACCTGAAGCCATTTATCCAGAAAAAGAAAGAGATTGTGATATTTGCCCATCTGGTGAATTAGCCATCCCTATTATTGAAGGAATGATTTGCGGTGTATCTCATGAATTAGGCGCTATCAATATTCCAAACAAAGACTACCTCGTGCCAGGATTGGATGAAGATTCGATTATTGAAGTCCCTGCCATAGTAAATGAAAATGGGCTTCAACCTATGAAGATGCCAAGGTTACCTGAAGGCATTTTGGCTTTATTACGACGTCAAACAAGTATTCACAAACTTCTAGTTGAGTCCTATAGGGAGCAATCTCGAAATAAGCTATTGCAAGCGTTACTGCTCGATCCAACTGTTCACTCGTACAGAAATGCGGTTGAATTTTTGAATGAAATGTGTGAATTACAAAAAGAGGTCTTACCCAAATTAGAGTGGGATTAAATCATTTTAAAACGGAATCAGGGGGTGCTAAAAATATTCCAATTTTAATAAACCAGTTATTCGTTGGTTCCACATTAAAGGCTGGTGTAATAACTGATTTCGATTCAAAGTCACTACTGAAATTTAGTTGATAGCCAAATTTTATAGTGCTCCAAAACCATTCAGCAATCTGGCGCTCCCATCTTATGGATATTAACATTTCAGAATGGTTGAATGCATAATCTAATAGGCCAAAAGACGTTTCGGTAGCATCTAGCCTATAACTCTGGCTTGAATATTCGAATCCGCCTAATAGTATACTTCTTTGATTAATATTGTATCGCGCATGAACAAACCCAGGCAGAACAGACTCAATTCCCCACTTTTCATTAAAATTTCGGTTATACAGGAAAAATGGCAATGCAGTTTTTCCTCGAAAACCACTCGCAACACTTAGTCCAAATCCCCATTCTATATCATCATTAGGTTTGAATCCATACAATCCTATAAATTTATAAATGCTATATTTATTTTCAAATTTTATCAATCCTTCATAATCTCCATTTGTGGTATATCTAAATCGAGTAGCAAAATAACTCGTTTCATTAATTGGTTTAGATATAATTACGCTAAACGAATTACTCTTTAACTTCCGATTGGCTAATTCTTGAAAGGCATCGCTATAGTCAACCCCAACCTCTTCAAACCTAAAAGTTTCCCTATAATGTTTATAACCCAAAAGAACTTTAATTTTTTCTCGATTAACCAGAGGAACCTTTACATTTAATTCAAGCTGTTCAATTCTATTAAAAGAACTATATGGGCGCGTCAGTGTATCATTTTCTGGTTCAAAAACACCATCTCCGATAAATCCATATTCAAACGTAATTCCTCTCGAACGTGATTTATTTCTAATCCCAGGTTTACAAAAACAACGGACACCGATAGCTTCTGGATTTATATCTTCTGGGAAAAAATCAGGTTTAACTTGAGTAAAAGCAGTAAGATTTATCAAGAAAAACATGAGTAAAAGCAAGTATCTCATTTACAATATTGGTTAAATTGATGTGAATGAAGCATATTCACTTTAAATAATTTGAAGATTCAGGGTTTCGAATTCCTTAAATCAATCCCCTGGATTTCAACTCTAAGTATTTATTTATGGAATTTATAGATAAATCAGCTGGAGATGTTAAAATGGCTTGAATCCCAAATTGTTTTAATTTATGTACAATTGCTCTCTTTTCCGCAATAAACTTTTGAGCAATCGTCTTTGCATAAATACCCTCCATAGTATTAACTTCTCCGGTCACAAAATCATTAATCTCGGTATTCTCAAAAAATACAACAACTAATAAATGTAAATTATTGATTTTTCTAAGAATAGGTAGCATACGGTCTAAAGCATAGATACTTTCAAAATTGGTAAATAACAATAATAGACTTCTACCTTTTATCAATTTTCTCGAAACATGATACAGTAATTCATAATTTGCCTCTAACGACCGCTCTTTCTCATTATATAATGCGGTCAAAATTTTATTTAGCTGATTAGCTTTTTGTTCTGCCTTGATAGTTGTCCCAATTTTATCTGAAAAAGTTATTAATCCAGCCTTATCATTTTTTTGAAGCGCAATATTTGACAAAGCCAAACTCGTATTAATGGCATAATCCATTAGACTCAACCCAGCAAATGGCATTCGCATCGTACGGCTTTTATCAATTATACAATAAATTTGTTGTGCTCGCTCATCTTCAAATTGATTCACCATTAAGTTACCTTGCCGACCTGTAGCTTTCCAATTTATACTTCGATAATCGTCTCCTTTGACATAATTTTTAATTTGTTCAAATTCATAGCTATGTCCAATTTTCCGAATTTTTTTAATTCCTTTTTGATTTGTTACTCGATTAAACGCCTTTAATTCATATTGTTTCATTTGAATAATTGACGGGTAAACAGGAACCTTCATTGGATAATCTTGAACAAACCTTCGTTCGACTAACCCCATTTTTGTATTAGCAAAAACATTAACAGAGCCAAATGAATATACTCCTCGCTCTAAGGGAGTCAAATGATAAGATAATCCCTTACTTTCATTTGCACTCAAATCAAGTTTTTTTTCAAAATCCCTTAACTGAAACTGGACGGGTAATTCATCAATAATTATCAACTCTAAATTTCGTGAACTTTGATTTTCTAATTCTATCGTTACTTTATTCGAATCTCCAAGTGAAAATATTTTGGGTAGTCTTCTTCTTATTTTTATTTGTACATTTTTATTAAATAATAGTATTAAATCAACTAAGAATAAAGCAATACCTATTACAAAGAATGTAATCGCCAATGGGTAAAAGAAGGGAATAGAGTAACCCAATACAAACATGAAGATGATCGCTGCAAAGAGTCCAAAAAATCTATTTGTCAGAAAAAGGTCTTTCAACATTAGGAGATTTAATAATAACAATAAGCAAAAAAACAAGAAAGGGTTCAAACTCATTAAAGAATTTGAACCCTTATGTAACCTAACTATTGGCTACTTTATATTTCAAACTTCGAAATTAATATGACCAAAGGTCATGCTCAAAGTTAAAAATTTCTTGTTTAATTTTATCTGCCTCTAAGAGAAGGTCAACTCCTGATAAGTAATCTTGAAGACGTCGATTCAAAACATTAGATTCTTTATAAATATAACTTGCAAAGAACCGCATTTCCATCAAATCCTCCCATGAACTGGGGCTAGCATCATTACCAGCATTGAATACTCTTTCTCTAGATAAAACCTCACGAGCTTCAGGGTAGTATACCCAAAACATAGGCTTTTCATAACGGAAATTACCGTTTTCATCTTTTACATCAATCAACGGAGCGATACCTAAAATACGAACCTGCATTGTAGAAGTCTCTTCGTCAAAGAACCAAATCTCTTTTAGTCTGAAACGTTTTACATCTTCAGGATTCAAATCATTTCTTACGATTTGGATCTGTTCTTCATATGTTTCAGGATCAAAGGTGATAACTGTATCAATAGTAGCCCCCATTGAAGCAACTTCATCAGCCGTTAAAGGCGATGTGAATTTATCATCTTCAGTACTGTAAACAGTAATTTCTTCATTAACTGAAGCATCCATAAGGATCGAAAAGAAAGGTCTTTCTGGATATGCAAATGGAAGATTCATTTTCTCACGTACGTCAATGACTCTCCAAATACGTTTCTCCCAGAAAATATCAGCCTCACGAACGTGATCATAAGGTAATAACCGCTTTTCGAAAGTAATTCTCTTCTCTACGATGTCGTCCAATGGTCGATCCGCATTCGGATCACTAGCCTCCGTCAAGATATTTTCTGGCTGCTGCGCCATTGCTGGACTGCAAAACATCGCTAACAACAAACCTAAACCTAGCAGTTTAAAAGCGAATTTCATGATTCGGGAGTTTTAAATTGGTAAATTATATTGAATACTGAATGCTTCTAATAAACTTAGAATTCCCCACACTCAGTATTCAATTGAAAAATTTTATTTGATTTTAAAAACCATCGAGTTGATTTTCCGTCCTGCAGGGTCACCAGGGCATAATGCTTTCACATTATCAAAGTAATAAATATCTCCTGGTTTTGCTCTATTAACAAGACGCTTTGATTTATCATTATATCTAGCTCCTCGATTTACTGCCTCAACAGGGTCTTGTCTTTTTGCTACATATACTAAATTGTAGCCCTGAATTTTACAAGTTGCTTCGAAATCAAAGTTATCAAGAAATGCACCAACACCACCTTGAGCTTTGAATTCACCATTACCAATTGCACCACCACTACTTTTAGATAGACGAGCAACAGGATCCGGAATTCTTTTAACACGGAAAGGGAAAGATCTAGAAGGCATTCCTTCTGCGGCTACGACTACAGCAGCCTCACTTCCAATAGGCGTAGGTTTTGTTGCAGTAACAACATATCCTTGCCCACTTTTCTTGATATTACACCCTTTCGCACTCACTTGGATTTTGTTACTAGAAACACCCGCAACAGACACAGAAACTGGATTATCTACACCAATATAGAATACATTCATTTTATCTGCAGATACTGCAGCCGAACGCTCCCCTACCTCATATTCAAAAACTGAAGTCCCTTCAGTTGTTTCTCCTGTCAAAGGGTTTAATACAACAGCTTTCAAATTTAGTGTATTAGCTCCGTAAGAATTAGCTGTAGTTGAATATTCAGCTTTACCATCTTCTTTCACTGGCAAACGAGAACCGTTTAAGGTCAACGTAATATTTTCTGGCGGAATATCAGAACTATAAGCACCCAAAGAAATTTCTGCTTCAAATTTTTCTCCTTTAATTACATATGCTTTTTTAGCATTAATTACAGGGAAAAAAGAATTAAATACGATTTCTTTACCACCTGCCAACGCAGATAATTTACTTACAGCCAAAGCTTCTGCATTTTTCGCATCCGCTTGGAAAGTCGTTAACAAAGAAAGTACAGGCAAAACTGGCATTTGCTTAAAACGATAAGCCGCCCATGTATTTTTATCTTTCCCTGCTTTATCTTTCCAGTTTTCATCAATATCCAAAGAAATATTATTGACGAACGCATCTATTTCTTGCTGAACAGCAGTTGCATCTACATCACCAGCTGGAGTACGAAATCCAAAAGTTTTTGCATTTTCTTCATCACTTAAAACCTCTGTATAAGCATCAATTAATGCTTGGCGAGTTTCTTTAATCTTTCCTTCAAGTTCATCTCCAATAGGAGTCATTTGTCCATTATTTCCTGTAACCATTAATCGTGTAGTTACATCTTTATTCTTCTTGCCCTTAATGATTTCTTTTGGAGTACCAGGATAAACATAATCTCCCTCGTCTATTGAACCATTCTGGTTACCACTTTCATCAATTAATTTCACCTTTATATCATCTACATAAGACATAAAGCCAGAAATAATATCTCTAACATTCTTCACTCCATCTCCAAGAGGTTTAAATTTAGCTTTTGACTCATCTTGCAAAAGTGCATTCAAACTTTCTTGTTGCTTATCAATAGCATTTGTTGTTGTATTATTTGTACTCTGCAAACTATCATCGATAGTTTTAAAGGCATTCATTACCTCCGCAGATACATTTAACGCGAGCAGTGCGGTCAAAACCAAATACATCAGGTTAATCATCAGCTGCCGCGGTTCCTTAGGAATTGACATACGATTTAATTTTTAAGTTAATAAATTAATTAGTTAAAAATTCAGTAACTGATTATCCGTCGTGACGAATGTTAGACATTGCAGATAAAACACCACCATAAACCGAATTCAAAGAACCTAAGTTTTTATTCAATACTGTCATTTGATCTTTATAAGCTTTTGTATCCTCTAAAGAATCACCCAAATCAGCCATCGCCTCATTTAACTTAGTATAGAAGTTATTCATTGTTCTGATTTGATCACTTGTTCCAGAGAAATCAACTTCTTGCAAAGCTTGTAATGAAGAAAGATTCTTAGACATAGATTGTAATTCCGTCAACATACCTCCTAACTGTTGTTCAACTACTTCTCCGTTCAATGCAGGAGGAGCATCATCCACTTCACCAGCTGTCAAAGGCGCAATATTCGAATTATAATCATTCAATCCTGGATATAATTTATGCCAGTAGTAATCAGGTTCTGGACCTATAATTCCTAAGAAAGCAAATATAAATGCTTCTACACTCAATCCAAGAATAAGCATTTCACTAGCACCTTCCCAACTTTCCAATTTGAATAAGGCTCCTAGTAATACTACAGCAGCTCCAAGTCCAATAATTAGATTTTTTACGTACTTAAAACCTTTTGTTTTTAAAAAACTCATTTTTACTCTTTTTAATTAAGGTTAGTTAATTTAATTATAATGTGGGTCATTACATTTTTCCCATGCATAATGCATTGACACTAAAAGGTTACACCAAAAGAAAACAAAAACTTAATCTTTTTTGATTTTTTCTGGGAAGGGAAAAAGAAAGAATACACCTCTTTCATCTCTTGAGTGAAATGATAAAATGGATAGTATGTATCATACTATCCATTTTTTTATCAACTCCTTAGAAGTCATTAACTGAACGACCAAGGAAAGTCAGTGCAGATCTAAAGCCAATGTAGCATTTCGTAGTGTCTTGGTATTCCCAATGACGAGTACCAGTTTGTAAAAACCATGCTACATCCTTCCATGATCCACCACGAATTACTTTTCGTTTGAACGCTTCTGGATCATCATCGTCCGCATCATATCTAATGTCAGGATTCAAATCATGTTGGAATGCATATGCATTTGCATAATAAGCAGTTGAAGTCCATTCGGAAACATTTCCTGCCATGTTAAATAAGCCATAGTCATTAGGAAAATATGCATCTGCTTTCACAGTGTATAATCCTCCATCTTCTGGGTAATTACCTCGACCAGGCTTAAAGTTTGCTAGCAAACAACCTTTAGCATTTCTTAGGTAATATCCACCCCATGGATAGGGAGCCATATCATGACCACCACGTGCAGCATATTCCCATTCATGCTCCGTTGGAAGTCTAAAATCTTCAGAATTTATACCATCACCTCTATAGCTTTGGTATGAATCCCAGAGTTTAGTTCTCCAGTAACAGAAAGCATTAGCCATATGCCAATCAGCACCAACGACTGGATAGTCATCGAAGGCTGGATGCCAGAAGTAATTTCTGGTCATTGGCTCATTGTAAGTATAAGCGAAATCACGAATCCAAGCTAAGGTATCTGGATAGATATTGTATTTCTTCCTTCGGATAAAGGCCGTACGTGGCGAGCGACCTCTGTCGTGGGCTGCTTTTTGCCAGTCATACCATTCATATTCAAAGACCATTTTACTTACATCAAGTTCTTTACGACCAGCAAATCGGTCATCTCCTTGATAATAAAGGTCTTCAAGCGTCTCGTCGGAATAGTCGATTTCGAATTCCCAATCGATACGCTCCTCGCCGGTAACCTCATCTTCGATATAATGATCAAGATAAGTGTGTGCAAGGGAATCTTTTACCCAATAGACAAACTGACGATACTCATTATTGGTTATCTCAGTGTCATCCATGTAGAAACCTTGAATTGAAATAGATTTCGGTCTTTGGACAAAGGTATTTGACACATCCTGATCACTAGGACCAATATGGAGTGTTCCAGATGGGATATAAACCATCCCATACGGGTTGATTCCTTTCCAAACGGGCCGATCTAACACACCTGTTAGTTGACCACTTTCCTTCGTTCCACAAGAAGTAATAATTGTTGCCACTACAAGCAACGCAAGCGAAGTTTTTAGTAGTTTTTTCATTTTAACACCCGAGTTTTCCTTCAGATTTAAAAAAGCGAACGTAAATATAGATTCTTTGGCGGTTAATTTTAGAATATTATTTTCATTTTTTCTCTTTGGGATGGCAAAGTTAACATTTTAGGTGAAAAGTAACGCATTGAATTTTGCTAATGTGCGTTTTCTGCCAAATTTTAACAAGAAAGCCAACGATTTTTATATTATTCAATATAATATGTATATCATTTTTATTTTTTATAAAAATCTTGGATTATAAATAACCCTTGGAGGCTTCCCTTTGCCGATTGGTTTTCCTAAATTATAATTTAAGAGAATTTCGTGTGACCCGCTATTAACTGTATTTAAACTGGAGAGCGATAAATCATAAGCATAAGCGAGTCTAATTTTTTCAGATAATTTTATTCCTGTCATTAACACCAAAGCATCTGTATTATCAGAATTGTAACCTCTGAACGAGGTGCCTAAAAAGATATTGTCATTATATTTTACAATAACAGAAAAATCTATTTGGGTTTGACTGATATTCGATTTTACCAAAGCTGAAGGGTTTAAAGTTAAGTTTTTGCTTATATCAAAATTATATCCCGTATAAAAAAAATAAGTTCTTTCTGATTCAAATGAGGTCGTAGTAAGTTCAACTGGTTCTTCCGTCAGATTCATTGCCGATAATCCCATCTCTAATTTTTCACCTTGATAAAAGGCACCAAAGTTGAATGCTAAAGCTGTGCCATCTTCTCTAACTTCAGGTAAATTGGGATCATTATGAAAAGGCACTGGCGGCTCATATATTCCTTCGGGTGTTATAATCCTTGTTCCATCTAGTGTCCGCTGAATTATCCCACCACTTAACCCTATTGATAAGATCCCTGTTCGACTGATAGGCAGCTGAAAATTATATGTCAACATTGCTTTGCTTTGTTGCCAGTTTCCTAATGTTTCATTCTCAAATTCAAATCCAACACCTCCACTCAAAAAATAAAGCGGCATGTGAGCATTAATATTTTGAGTAACTGGACTTTCAGGTAGATTAACCCATTGGATTCGATAAACACCTGTCAGACTTAATGAATTATCTAAACCAGCATAGCCAGGATTAAAATTAAATTTATTTAAATTGTATAAGCTGTACTGGGCTGGCTGTTGTGCCAAGGCTAGGTTCAGAAAGGCAAAAAAGAAAAATAGTGTATAATATTTTTTCATAGGCTTTTTCAAAATCAATTGTAGCTAAAAAATTACTTCATAAAACTGAAAAATCAATTAACTAATTGCCTAAATTCCTCAATTGTTTTTACTGGCTTTTGGCAAGCGTAGTTTTTACATATATATATATGTGTACCTTCCTCTGAAATTTTACCTTCTAATAGCGGAAAATCATCATTTGGAACTTCTGTTGCCATAAGCACTCTATTTGGTAAAAATTCAAAAATTATTTCATTTGCCAACTCATTTGCGTTCTCGCCAACAATTGCAATTTCATTCAAAGCAAAAACCTGATTCATCAAACCCGTTGACCACTTTCCAAAAGAACTTGGATATTTTTCAATAGCATCTCTAAGGTTCATCAACATTTCAGAGGCTAGTTCTTTATAATTTTCTTTTCCTAAAAGAACACCCAACTTCTGCAAGTTATGAATCATCGTTGAATTTCCCGAAGGAATAGCCGAATCATACAGATCTTTACGGCGAACAATCAAGTCTTTTTGAATTGAGGAAGTAAAATAAAATAATTTTGTGGCTTCATCTAAGAAGTTTTTCAAAACATATTCGGTATGCAATTCAGCTTGCTTTAAAAGATGCGTATCAAAAGAAATTTCATATACATTCAGTATTGCCTCAATCAAAAAAGCATAATCATTTAAAAACGCATCATACTGAGCGTCGGCATTTTTATACGTATGAAAAAGAGATACACTCTCCTGCCCTTTTGAAAATTTATTCAATAAAAATTTCAAATTTCGTTCAGCAGCTTCTTTATACTTTTCATTTCCTAATGCGGAATAAGCTTTTGCATAAGCCGTACATTGTAAAGCATTCCAATCCAGTAAAATTTTATCATCAAGCCCTGGTCTAATTCGTTGCGCCCGAACCTCTAACAATTTTTTTCCTCCTTCTTTAATTTGACTTTTCAACACTTCTTCTTCCTCCACATTATACCAATGAGCAAACTCCTTCAAAGTCTGCTTTCGATTCAAAATATTTTTCCCCTCCCAGTTTCCTCTCTTCGAAACATCATAAAATTGGCAAAACAAGTCGGCATCCTTTCCTAAGATTTCTTCAATTTCTTGTTTGTCCCAAATGTAAAATTTGCCCTCCACCCCTTCCGAATCTGCATCTAAAGCTGAAAAGAAACCACCTTCATCACTCGTCATTTCTCGTTCGACCCATTCTAAAGTTTCTTCAATAGTTTCTTTATAAATTTCTTTTTTAGTCAATTTATAAGCTTCTGAAAGCAAGGCAATTAACAGCGCATTATCATAGAGCATTTTCTCAAAATGTGGAACCAACCATTTGGCATCCACAGAATATCGTGCAAAACCACCACCAATTTGGTCATAAATGCCCCCCATTATCATTTTATCTAAAGACAGTTCGACCTGTTTTCGAGCAGTTTCATCTTTGAAAAAATGGGCATAATTAAGTAGGTATTCCAAACTCATCGTACCAGGGAATTTTGGTGCACCTCCAAACCCTCCATTTTCCGAATCAAATCGATTTTTTAGTGAATGAAAAATATTTTGTAAAATGACAGGAGTAAAAATCTGATTGGATTCCAATCCTTCAATTTGATTGCCAACCAACGAAGTATCTGATTTTTGAATTACCTCAACTAATCTCGCCGCCTGACTTTCTACCGTTTCACGACGAGTATTATAAGCATTCGAGAGGTTTTGCAAAACCTGAGTCCATGATGGGCGGTTATACTTTCCTTCTGGGGGAAAATACGTCCCCGCATAAAATGGGCGACCATCGGGCAATAAAAAGCAATTCAATGGCCAACCTCCCGAACCACTGATAATCTGACAAGCCTCCATATAAATTTGATCAACATCTGGGCGTTCTTCTCTATCCACTTTAATATTTACGAAATGTTCATTCATAAACGCTGCGACCTCTTTATTTTCAAAAGATTCCCGCTCCATAACATGACACCAATGACAAGTTGAATAGCCGATACTTACCAAAATAGGCTTATTTTCTAGTCGCGCTTTTTCAAAGGCTTCAGGCTTCCATGCATACCAATCGACAGGATTATGGGCGTGTTGAAGAAGATAAGGGCTCGTTTCGTGTTGAAGGTTATTCATATCTTAAGAATCATTATTTAGGATAAGTGAAAGGTAACATCCTTCCAAAGGGTAAGTTTACACAAAAGCCAAAAAAGCCTTGAATTTCAAACCTCATTTTTGAATAAAATAAATTCTATCTTTGCGAACCTTTTTCGAAATGGAACCCGTTTCTACTTGAAAAAATGTATTCGTAAATTAAAATATTAAATACGTGAACGTTTCCTTAAACTGGCTCAAAGATTATATCGACATAGATCAAACGCCTCAAAAAACATCTGAAATCCTTACCGATATTGGACTAGAAGTCGAAGGAGAAGAAGAAATAGAAAGCATAAAAGGTGGACTTGAAGGTATTGTTGTTGGTCATGTGAAAGAGTGTGACCAGCACCCTAATGCGGATAAATTGTCCCTTACAAAAGTGAATGTAGGAAGAGAAGAAGATCTTCAAATTGTTTGTGGCGCACCTAATGTAGCAATAGGACAAAAGGTATTGGTGGCAACAATAGGAACAACCCTGTATAGTTCTGAAGGAGAAGCTTGGAAAATCAAAAAAGGGAAAATTCGTGGCGAGACTTCGGAAGGTATGATCTGTGCAGAGGATGAATTAGGTTTGGGAAATGACCACAATGGCATTATCGTTTTACCAGAAGAGGTGGAAGTTGGAACTTTGGCAAAAGATTATTATAAAATCGAAAATGACATTCTTTTTGAAATTGGATTGACTCCGAATCGATCGGATGCAACCTGTCATTTGGGTGTTGCGAAAGATTTGGCGGCAGCTTTGAAAATTAATTATGGGGGCGACGGAAGAGTTCGAGTCCCTTCTGTGGATGATTTTAAAGTTCATAATAATAGTTTGCCGATCGAAGTGGTCATTGAAAACACAGAAGCCTGCCCTCGATATGCAGGTGTCTCGATAAAAGGGGTGACTATAAAAGAATCACCCGACTGGTTAAAAAATAAATTAAATGCCATTGGGGTACGTCCGATATCGAATATTGTGGACATCACCAACTTCATTTTGCATGAACTGGGGCAACCACTCCATGCTTTTGATCTAGATAAAATTTCAGGTCAAAAAGTGATTGTCAAGACATTGCCAAAAGATTCTAAATTTGCTTCATTAGACGAAGTTGAAAGAAAACTTTCTAATGAGGACTTGATGATTTGTGATGGAGATTCTAAAGGAATGTGCATCGGGGGTGTTTTCGGAGGAATCAGTTCTGGGGTGAAAGACGAGACTAAAAATATTTTCCTCGAATCTGCACATTTCAATGCGCAATGGATTCGAAGAACGAGTACAAGGCATAATTTGAGAACAGATGCTGCGAAGGTTTTCGAAAAAGGTAGTGATCCAAATATTTCGGTTTATGCACTCAAAAGGGCAGCAATGATGATTGTCGAATTAGCTGGCGGTGAAATTGCTTCAGAGATAGTAGATATTTACCCGAACCCAATTAAAGAAAAGCATATTGAAGTTTCTTATAAATATTTGAATACACTTATTGGAGTAGAAATTCCAAAAACAAAAGTGAAAGAAATTTTGGCGGCTTTGGAAATGGAAATAGTTTCTGAAAATGATGAGCATTTCACTGTAGCGGTACCGACTAATAAAGCAGATGTAACACGCCCTGCTGATATTGTAGAGGAAGTTTTGAGGATTTATGGCTTGAATGAAGTACCTATTCCCTCGAAGATAAATTCTTCGATTGCGCTATCTCAATCTCCTGATCCACAGTCTATTAAAAACACCATTGCGGACTTACTCTCTTCGAATGGTTTTCATGAAATACAAGGATTGTCATTGACAGAAAATCGATATTTCAAAGATATTTTGCCTATTGACGACTCAGAATTAGTATACATAAACAATACTTCCAATATCCATTTGGATGTGATGCGTCCAACGATGTTATTTTCAGGTTTAGAATCTGTTTTGAGGAATCAAAATCGACAAAATGCTGATTTGAAAATTTATGAATTTGGAAAATCGTATCGTAAGAAAAAAGAAGGTGGTTTTAATGAAACGAAACATTTGACACTCTTCATGACAGGTGAAAGATTTGGAGAAAGTTGGTTGAATACCCAGAAAACTCAAGTTGGGTATTACACCTTAAAATCTTTTGTGGCAAACATTTTGACTCGATTAGGGTTAAGTGGTTATCAAGAGTCTGCAATTCATACAGATATTTTGAATTTTGGATTGAAATATCATCGTGGTCCTCAAAATTTGGTGAACTTTGGAAAAATTAACTCCAAAATTTTGAAAAAAATGGATATTAAGAATGCCGTTTTTTATGCGGAATTCAATTGGGATGCCATTTTAAAAGCTCTTAAAAAGCACAAAACTGATTTTGAGGCGTTGAACAAATTTCCAACAGTACGTAGAGATTTGGCACTTGTAATTGATAATTCTGTAAAATTTGCGGATATTGTGGCGATTGCCCGAAAAGCGGGTAAGAAATTACTGAGGGACATTAATCTATTTGATGTTTATGATGACGAAAACAAACTCGGGAAAGGCAAAAAGTCCTATGCTGTTAGTTATATTTTCGAAGACACAACAAAGACATTGAAAGATAAAGATGTAGAAAAAATAATGAATAATTTGATACGTGAATATGAAGGAAAATTAGGGGCTATCATAAGAAGGTAAACTAAAAAATCACCTCTATGAAACTCACTACCAAAGTTGAAAAGATATATAAGAAAGTGCAACAATTGGCAACCAAAATTGAAAATTTGGAAGCGGAGAAAACAGCACTTTTTGAAAAGAATAAATTATTAAATGCTGATTTGACATCGCAGAAAGCGATTATCAGCGAATTGAAAACCAAACTAACCAAGTCACAGCGAACGTTGGAAAAGAATGAAGAAGAGAAACCAGAACATTCGCAAAAGTTGAGAGAGCAGATAGATCAATATATTGAAGATATTGATAGTTGTATTGAATGGTTACAAAATTCCTAGGATATGGAAGCTGTTGAGACAAAACAAATTACTGTCACGATTGCAGGACGACCTTATCCTCTGAAAATAAGTGCACGCGATGAATCGGCGATACGAAAACTCGTAAAAGAGGTAAATGAGAAAATTAACCGATTTCAGTTAAATTACGCAAAAAGAGATAAACAGGATTCCCTTGCAATGGCGATTCTTACTTATGCGGTGGATTTACAAGTCGCAAAGCAAAAAAATACAACTCAAGATCAAGACCTTTCTGATAAGCTTTCCCAACTTGATGAATTACTGAGTAATCTTATGAAGTAGATTTTCTCTTATTTTTCCAAACCTTCTCTGTGTCCAATTTTATAAATGTATAAAATTGGCAAATAAGTAGTTGATAATGAGTTGTTTGAATTATACCAACTAAGCTCATTTATCAAACAACTACTTGGTTATTTTTTTAATCATAAAATTTGAAATATTATGGACATTGGAATTGGATTAGTAGCAGGTTTGCTAGTCGGAGCCCTGATTGGATTTTTCCTTGTTCGCATTTTTATCCAAAAACAAAATCAATCTAAACTGGATGAAATTAATGCAAAAGCCGATTTAGAAATAAAAGAAGCTCGGCTGACTGCGAAGCGAATTGTCAGTGAATCAGAAAATTTGGTAGAAAAAACCAAAGCCAAAGCAGATCGAGAGAATGAACGCATCAAACAGAAAAAGATAAGTGAAGCAAAAGATAAGTTTGGTCGCTTGAGATCCGAATTTGAAAGCGAAAAGGCAAATAAAATGGTCGCGTTAAAAGAGCGCGAAATAGAGCTTAAGAGCTTAGAGAAAGATTTTCAATCAAAAGAGGACAAGATTAAAAATCGAATCAAAAAGCTAGATGATCAACAATCTGATTTGGAATCTAAAGAAGCAGAAATCAAAGCTATTCGAGAAAACTTAGATACGCAACTAAAGATCGTAGCGAAGAAAAAGGAAGATTTAGAAAATGCAAATGAGAAGCATATCAAAGCCCTAGAAACAGTTGCAAAGCTGAGTGAGGGAGAAGCAAAAGAGCAATTACTCGAAGCAGTAAAAGCAAAAGCAAGTACGGATGCAATGGCATTAGTTAAAGAAAGAATTGAGCAAGCCAAAGCTACCGCTACAAAAGAATCGAAAAAGATTATTATTCAGACCATTCAACGAATGGCAGCGGAATATACAATTGAAAATACAGTCTCTGTATTCAACTTGGATTCGGATGATTTGAAAGGTCAAATTATCGGAAGAGAGGGACGAAATATTAGAGCATTGGAAGCTGCAACAGGCGCCGAAATTGTAGTAGATGATACACCTGAGGCAATTGTCATTTCGAGTTTTGATCCAATTCGTAGAGAAGTAGCCAGACTTTCATTGAAAAGATTAGTAACTGATGGTCGAATTCATCCTGCAAGAATTGAGGAAGTCGTTGCGAAAACTCGAAAGCAGATTGACGAACAAATCGTCGAAATCGGTGAAAGGACTGTTATTGAATTAGATATCCATGGCTTGAATCCATACCTCGTTAAGATGGTTGGACGAATGCGTTTCCGTTCTTCTTATGGTCAAAACTTATTAAGACACTCGATTGAAACTGCCAACCTTTGTGCTTTGATGTCTGCCGAATTGGGCTTGACTCCTAAACAAGCTAAAATGGCAAAACGAGCTGGACTTTTACACGATATTGGAAAAGTTTCAGAAGAAGATACAGAATTGTCTCACGCGATTTTAGGTATGAAACTGTGTGAGAAGCATGGTGAAAGTGCCATTATCTGCAATGCAGTTGGAGCACATCACGACGAGGTCGAAATGAATAATATTTTATCTCCAATTGTTCAAGCTTGTGATGCGATTTCAGGAGCAAGACCTGGAGCACGTCGTGAAATTTTGGAAAGTTATTTGAAACGGATTGGTGAGTTGGAAGAATTAGCGATGGCTTATGATGGGGTTCAAAAAGCATATGCCATGCAAGCCGGTCGAGAATTACGCGTCATCGTAGAAAGTGAAAAAGTAACAGACCAATATGCAGATGATTTATCTTTCATGATCTCTCAAAAGATACAGGAAGAGATGCAATACCCTGGTCAGATAAAAGTAACCGTGATTCGAGAAAGAAGAGCAATTACTTTTGCAAGATAAAAACCTAGGTGTCGGATATCTAAAAAATATCTGACACCTAACTTATTTGTTTTCAGCGAATTAAACTTGATAGTCTACTTTTCTGGAACGATATTTGAAAAAACACCATTTATTCAAGCATCTTAAAAAAAAAGTATCTATATTTGCAACCGCTTAGAAAAAACGCCGTAAAAAGAAACGGAAACTAAGCAAAATATATCCAAAACAATGGTCGCGTGGCCGAGCGGTTAGGCAGTGGTCTGCAAAACCATCTACAGCGGTTCAAATCCGCTCGCGACCTCAATATTTAAAAAGCCCTTCAGCAAATACTGAAGGGCCTATTTTATTTATCTTTTCATTCGGATACTCACTATCCTAATTTCAGATTTCTATCTATCAATTCCATTCGCTGTTGCACACAATCATATGTTTGTCCTGCATCTTCCGGTGTGTTTAAAATATAATCAGTCAACCGATCAATTGTAGTTGTCGCTACATGCATTCGGGTATCTGAAGAAGCATAATAAATATAGACTTCCCCATTTTCCCGCATTACCCAACCATTACTAAAAACAACATTTGAAACATCTCCTACACGTTCGATACCTTCGGGAGCAATGAAATGCCGAGAAGGTTGCCGAATGACTTTCCAAGGTTCATCCAAATCGCAAAGAAAAAGATACAACACATATCTTAAGCCTGCTGCTGTTCGTCGAACACCATGTGCCAGATGAAGCCAACCATATTCTGTTTTTAATGGCGCTGGCCCCAGACCATTTTTTACCTCCTTGACCGTATGGTATTTCTTAGGTTCAATAATAAATTCATCCTCAAGGACAGGGCATGTAATATCGTCACAAGTTCCCCATCCGATTCCTCCTCCTCCTCCAGTTTCAATAAATCCATCCATTGGGCGTGTATAAAAAGCATATTTGCCATTTACAAACTCAGGGTGTAATACACAATTCCTTTGTTGAGGAGACTTGGAGACTAAATCAGGTAATCGTTCCCAATTGACGAAATCTTTTGTTCTTGCAATTGCATTGGTAGCTATTGCCGCAGAAGTATCATTAGAAACTGATTTATCTTTTCTTTCTGCACAGAAGAGTCCGTAAATCCAGCCATCTTCATGTTTGACCAAACGAATATCGTAGTTATTCATATCAGGATCATCCGTTTGTGGCATAACCGTAGGGTAATTCCAAAACCGAAAATCATCTACCCCGTTATCACTTTCTGCAATTCCAAAAAATGACTTTACATCATTACTTTCAATTCGCGGCATTAGCAAAATTTTGCCATTCCATTCAATGGCCCCCGCATTAAAAACGGTATTAACTTCGAGACGTTCCATCAAGTATGGATTCGTCGTTTCATTCAAATCATATCTCCAAAAAAGGGGGATATGCTTGGCTGTCAATACTGGATTTTGATAACGATAAAAGATTCCATTATACCCTCTCTCAATTCGGGCATTATCTCTCGAAACAAAGGATTCATATTCAGCGAACAATTGCTTGCGACGCTTTTCAAAATCTATCTTTTGGTTGGTCGTTACGGCAGACATAATTAATTGTTTGATCTTCACTTTAGTCTAAAAGAAATACTCCTTAAAAGCTTCAATTGCCTCATATTCAGGTAAACCTAAATCGTCATAAAGCTTGGCCGTACCTCTATTTCTTGCCTCTGAACGCTGCCAAAACTCCCTCGAATCATGCCCTGGAAATAATGGTCGATCCTTTTGAGATTGATGTTTAAAAATAGCTCTTCTTTTTCGTAATAACTCTTCAGGGCTCAATGGAATTGCCATATCAACATCTTCCATTTCCCATTCTTGCCATGCTCCTCTATAGAGCCAAACTTGACATTCATTCAGCCAGTCTTTTTTCTCTTTTTTGAGTCTATCTAGGGCTTCGAAAATAGCCTTCAGACAAACTCGATGTGTACCGTGAGGATCTGACAAATCACCCGCCGCATAGATTTGATGTGGCTTAATTTCCTCTAATAAATCAATAATTATTTGAATATCATCTTCTCCTAAAGGCTTCTTTTTCACCTTACCTGTCTCATAAAAAGGCATATCTAAGAAATGAGCCTGTGAATCGTCTATACCAACATATCGGCACCCTGCTTTTGCTTCTCCTCGTCGAATCAACCCTTTAATCTTTTGAACTTCAGGGGAATCTACCTCACCTGCCTTTTTATTTTTAATTCGATCTTTGATGGAGGTAAACATAACCTGTGTAACCTCTTTTGCCAATCCAAATTGATCATGATAATCATTTACAAAATCCGCAAAACGAATGACATCATCATCAAAAACGGCGATATTCCCAGAGGTTTGATACGCGACATGAACTTCATGACCGTGGTCAGCCAATCGGATAAAGGTTCCACCCATAGAGATCACATCATCATCAGGATGTGGACTAAAAATAATAACTCGTTTTGACGCCTTCTCCTTTCCAGCGGGCCAACCTGTTATAGTATCTTTTAAGCCACTAAAGACCCTCAAATTAATATTATATGCAGTATCATATTCCGTTACTAAATCCCCCATCCCATTTTCACTATAATCTCGATTTGTTAATTTTAATAGTGGTTTCTCGGTTATTTGACTCAACCAAATTGCTGCTCTTTTCACCAACGTTTCATTCCACTCGACATCCCCAGTTAACCAAGGTGTTTTCACTCTTGTCAAATGTGCACTTGAAGCTTGATCTAAAATCGCAACAACATTTGTATGGTTTTGAAGATAGGTAGCTGGTACATAATCACTAATTTCCCCTTCTATCGCCTCTTTTATAATTGGCGCTTTCCCTTCTCCCCATGCCATCATTACGATTTTTTTGGCCTTCAATATCGTACCGACGCCCATGGTAATAGCTTTGCGAGGGACATTTTCTTCACCATAAAAATCACTCGCTGCATCAGTAATAGTAATGTGATCAAGGGTAACTAAACGGGTTAATGAATAAATACCAGAGCCCGGTTCGTTAAACCCAATATGTCCGGTTCGTCCAATTCCCAATATTTGCATATCTAGTCCTCCTGCATCCTCTATTTTTTGCTCATAATCTTTACAATACTTCTGAACATCAGCTTTTGCCAATGTACCGTCTGGAACATTTGTATTTTCAGGAGCAATGTCAATATGATCGAATAAATATTCCTTCATAAATCGAACATAACTCTGCAATGCATTTGGCTGCATTGGAAAATACTCATCTAAGTTGAAAGTGATAACATTCTGAAAACTTAGCCCCTCTTCCTCATGCATTCTTACTAACTCCCCATAAACAGTAGTTGGAGTAGAACCGGTAGCGAGTCCTAAAACACAATTCTCGCCTTTACTCGCTTTTTCACGAATTAAATCAGCAATTTCTTGAGCTACCGATTTGGAAGCTTCAATTGAATTTTCGAAAATTTTTGTCGGTACTTTTTCGTACTGAGAATGTTGCATTTCTATAAAATATTTTGGTATCGTAATTTAATGTGTGGTAATTGCCTAAAACAACCAACACTACAAAATCACAACTCTATTTATTACTCATTTCAAATTCTAATATTCCGCCTTTCATCAAATCTTCATGTGTAACGGATAATTTATCATATACCTCACCATTCAATTTGACAGATTTGATATATTTATTGTTTTTTGAAACATCGTTTGCTTTAATCACAAATGTTTTTCCATTACCCACCTTTAATTTAACTTCTTCAAATAATGGACTTCCAAAATCATAAACGCCACTTGCAGGATTAACAGGATAAATACCCATTGCACTGAAAACATACCAAGCAGACATTTGCCCACAGTCCTCGTTTCCGCATAGCCCAGTAGGTGTTGTATTATATTGTGTCGCCATAATTTCGCGGACTTTTTCCTGTGTTTTTGAAGGCGTATCCGCATAATTATATAAATACGCAATATGATGACTCGGCTCATTACCATGAGCATATTGACCAATCAGCCCCGAAATATCATTGGAAGCATTTTCTCCTCGTATTTCTGAACTCACCGTAAAAAGTGAATCCATTTTATTAACAAATGGCTCATTGCCACCGTGCAATTTGATTAAATCTTCCACTGCGTGCGGTACAAACCACGAATGTTGCCAAGCATTACCTTCTGTATATTCAGCTACATCAAAATTATGATCAGAAAACTGGGGGTCAAAAGGTGTTTTCCATTTTCCATTGGAATACTTTGCCCGCATAAAGCCTGTAGATTCATCAAAAAAGTGGCGATAACCTTCAGATCTTTTCATGAAATTTTGATAATCTTCTTCCTTACCCAATGCTTTTGCCATTTGCGCAATACACCAATCATCAAATGCATACTCTAAAGTTCGAGTCACACTTTGACCCGCTTTGTCATAAGGGATATATCCATATTCACGATAAAAATTAGTGCCTCGTATATCTTGGGAAGCACTCTTCCTCATCGCTTCAAAAGCTTTTTCAGCATCAAAATTTTGATATCCTTTTAAATAAGCATCGACAATAACTGGAATAGAATGGTAACCTGTCATCGTGTTCGTTTCGTTACCCAAAAGCTCCCACACTGGCAATAAACCATACTCATCATAATGAGCTAACATAGAATTAATAAAATCATTTATTTTATCTGGCTGGGTTAAAGTATAGAGTGGATTTGCGGCCCGAAAAGTATCCCACAAAGAGAAAACTCCATATTTCGTATACCCTTCTGAAGCATGAATTTCATTATCTACACCTTTATAATTTCCATTAGCGTCTGACATCAAGACAGGTGCAAGGCAAGTGCGATATAGGGAAGTATAAAAAGTCTTTTTTAAATCTTCGTCATTTGAGGATATTTCAATTTTAGAAAGTTCTTTTTCCCATTTAGATTCTGCTTTTGATCTTACCTCTTCGAAGTCCCAATTCGGAACCTCATTCAAGGCAGCAAGCGCGCCCTCTGCATTAGCAGTTGATAATCCGACTTTTATTTTTACGTTTTTTATGGTGTCAAAGAAAACTTGAACACGAGCTTTCGTCCCATCAACAGTTTTTCCAATTTCTGGATATAAATTGGAATCACCCTCAGCTATTTGAAAACTTCCATTAAAATCTTCCGAAAACTGAGCGGCAAAATAAATCCTTTGATCTTTTGCCCAGCCTGTAGAAAATCGATGTCCAGTAATTAGATTTTTACTATCAACAGTCAAGACGGTTTTGGTAGGTTTATCCCAATTCAAGTTAAATCCTAAATCTATTAATACACCTGCCTGTTTCTCTTCCGGAAATGTATAGTTATGAAAGCCCACTCTTTCAGACGTAGTTAATTCAACATCAATTCCATTATCCAATTTTACAGTATAATATCCTGTTGAGGCTGATTCATTATCATGTGAAAAAGTAGCCGCATAATTATTTTCACGAGGTGCCATTTCTTTTGAAAAATCAACTTCATTAACAATTGGCATTATTGAAATATCATACAAATCGCCAATCCCTGTTCCACTCAAATGCGTGTGACTAAAGCCAACAATCATACTGTCTGCCCAATTATAACCTGAACACCAATCCCATCCCGCCGTGCCATTATCAGGACTCAATTGAACCATCCCGAAAGGCACGGTTGCACCGGGGTAAACATGGCCATGATTGGCAGTCCCGATGAAAGGATCGACGTAAGAAATTAGTGATTTTTTTGGTTTGTCTATTGGAGTTGGAGCCTCATTTTTACATGCAAAAAAGGCAAAAAAAAAGAAAAGGATAGAAATTATTTGACTAAATTTCATGGCTGATTGGACAGTAGGCAGTTACTGTTTACACATCGGTAAAGAAGTTAAATTATAAGTATTTTATGTAAACCTGAAACTGTCAGTTAAATTTAGAGCCTGTTTAAATTTTCATGATTGAGCGAATTTGAGCCAATTGATGGAATTTTAAACAAGCTCTAAGGAGGCAACTTGATCTTACCTCCCAAAATAGATAGAAGTGAATCTTCTATTCAAAAAAATACAGGCAGGCATTGACGCCTGCCTGCATTCATAATGTATGAAATCAAAATAATTGACTATTTATCCCACCAAACTGGAACAGTTAAATGGCTAGTAAAATCAGAACTCATCCCTTGGCGATCAAGTGCTGCTTGGAAATTGTCAGGATTTCCACCAGCCTCACCTTGAGGATAAACTAAACGTAATGGAATAGTACCTCCAGTTACGTTATTTGGGTGATTTGTTGGTGTCAATTCAGGATAACCAGTTCTTCTCCAGTTTGCAAAAGACTCGTATTCATTCAAGAATGTTGCAGCCCAATATTGCCATCCGATTTGACTCTCAGAACCATCAAATGCATTAGCTGCTAAGTAAGCATCAATATCAGCATCAGCAACTTCCAAAGAAGCATCCCAATGAGCATATTGTTTCATACCTGCTCTTACACCATTTTCATAGTGAGTTGCAGCATCACCAGTATGCCAGCCTTTCACTGCTGCTTCAGCCAACAATAATTCTGTTTCTGCATAAGTCATAAACATCATTGGAGACTCAACTGTCACTAATACTGGATTTACTCTATCGAAATCATCGACAGATGTACCTGTTGGATTATCTTGGATAGATGTATCATCTAATCCATTAGGCATACCATTATGTACCCCACTACCACTTGCAGGTAATTCACCAAAAATATCCAACCTTGGATCTCCTGTTGCAGTCATCCAGTCAACTAAAGTTGCACTCAATCGAGGACAATCGTCACCAAAGCCATTAGATTTATCTAATACCTCACCAATACCATTTCTATTAACTCCTTCTGGTCCATTAGTGTGTGCAATGAATGCATCATCTGCATTACTTTGCATTACACCACCAGCGATAGCCTTACCTACCCACGTTCTAGCAGATGCTGCATCAACCTCTGACATACGCATAGCTAACCGCAACATCAATGAATTTCCGAAACGTTTCCATTGCTCCGTATCACCTCCATAAATTAAATCTGCACCACCAAAACCACCGCTTGAAATACTAGCGATTCCAGTTTCCAATTCATTTAACATATTCGCATAAATATCAGCTTGTGCATCATATTGTGGAAAGTCAATTCCTTCTAAGAAACCTTTTCCAGCCTCAGAATAAGGAATATCTCCATACAAATCTGTTAAACGGTGGAAAATAACCACACGCCAGATTTTTGCCATTCCTAACATAGTTGCATCTCCTTGAGCACCAGACTCTAAAGTATTCACTAAGTCTTGCATGTCCTTGACTTGCTCTACGTAAGCACGATCGAATAAGGAAGAGGCATAACCTGCATTATAAGTGTACTTGTCTCCAGACCAATATCCACAAAGTGCAGACATGTGCTGGATCATCATAGAAGAATAAATCAAACCTGCTCTCCAGTTTTCGTAACGACCACCTGAAGTTCTTAATTGAACCCATGTGAATTGGAAACCTGGATTAATTTCGTTTGCAGCATTTGGATTGGTATTCAAATCCGCAAATCCGTCGTCACAAGAGGTTTGCACCATCAAGCAAGCGACTAAGATCATAATATATTTTAATGATTTCATTTAACTTAAATTTTGTGTTGAAATGTGGTGGTTTTGTTATGCTGATGAGAAATTATTTCCCTCACCATTACAATACCGCAACACTTAAATTAGAACTTAACACCAAGATTGAATTGGAACGAACGAGTGGTTGGTACACCAAACATTTCTAATCCTTGACCATTACCAACTGTATAAGTTGATTCTGGATCAATATTATCAACCTTGCTCCACAATAAAGCTAAGTTTCTTCCTGCTAGTCCAAAAGTTACATCACTAAATGGAAGATTGTCAGTAACTGAATTTGGTAAACGGTAGCTCAAAACAACTTCTCTTAACTTAGCGAAATCAGCATCTTCAATGAATTCTTCTGTGATATTGAAAGCGATTCTTTGGTAGTAGTTTTCTACGTTCGCTGCTTCTACAGTTCCAAGCCCTGTCTCTCTACCTTCCAAAGTATTTTTATGCAATCCTCTGAAATAAGCATAAGCATTTGACGCTGCATAAATTTTACCACCCATCTTGACATCTATTAAGAAGCTCAATGACAAGTTTCCATAATTCAATGTATTACCAATACCCATAGTTGTTGGGTGAACACCTGTACCGAAAGCCATGAATTCTCCTTGCGTAGGCAAGCCATCCGCATCTAGTACAATAGCACCATTATCATCTCTAGCATATCCAAAACCCATAATTTGGCTATACGCTTCTCCTTCTAATGCAAATATATAT
Organism: Bacteroidota bacterium; assembly: GCA_024743405.1. Taxonomy (GTDB): domain Bacteria; phylum Bacteroidota; class Bacteroidia; order Chitinophagales; family Saprospiraceae; genus JANSWP01. The sequence continues at coordinate 2,754 of JANSWP010000059.1, read as the reverse complement.
GCATTTCTTGTACGACTTTCTTCAAATCTAATACTCTCATCATCCACATCTGGATCCAAAAGACTTACTACCTTATTGTTGTTGTGAGCTAAATTAAAGGTAACATCCCAACTAAAGTCTCCAGACTTAATAGGTGTTCCATATAGCAATAACTCAACTCCTTTATTTTCCATTTTACCAACATTCACGATTTTTGATCCAAAACCTGAAGTTGGAGATACAGAAGCATTGATAATATCATCTTCTGTTTGCTTGTTATAGTAAGTGAAGTCAACACCTGCACGGTTGCCAAACAAACGAAGATCAAAACCTACTTCAATCTCTTTGTTCAGTAATGGTGTCAATGTACTATTTGGAATAGAACCATTAGAGATAGCACCAAGTGCATTTCCTAAATGACCTTGTCCTCGAATTCCGTAAGTAAGATTCAATCCATAAGGATTAGCAGCAGCACCTGGGCCAGATCCTGTCGCATAACCACCACGTAGTTTTAAGAAACTAATTTGCTCAGGTAAATCTGTTAAATCAGAAATCACCGCACTCAACCCAATACCATAGTATAATTGGTTATTTTCACCTGTACCATCTACAGAAGTCAAAGTAGAGAACCAATCATTTCTAACGGTACCAGTCAAGTAAATCGCTCTCATGAAAGAAATCTCAGCAGAACCAAATAAAGAGTTTACTTGAGTTTCTCCAAAGCCATAATTTACACTCCTATTAGCTGTATTTCCAATCGCATGAAGGAAAGGAACGTTGAAGTTTGATCCACTTCCTCCGATCGATTCGTCAATGTTTTTCTGTTGGTTTCCACCCGCAAAAAGACTAATTCCAATATCATCAGTAAGATCTTTATCATAACCAACAATCAATTCTGTATTGATTTCTTGTACTTCTCGTGTACTTTCACTTATCTGTCCTAAAGTACTGAATGCAGTACCATAAGGAGTTAAACCTCTTGTTCGATTGTTATATCGATCCAATCCAATTTTACCTCTCGTGTACAATCCGTCCATAATATCCCATCTCATCTCAATCTTACCCATCAAACGGTTCTTCTTGTTGTTATTTTCAAATTGGTGAGTAGCCCAGTATGGGTTAGTTACGAATACATTATCATTGAATTGTAATTCAACTCCATCTGCATTAGCACCTAATTTATTTTCATCACCTTTCAAGTCTTCTACATCGACACTTGCAGGAAGTGACCATACGGTGTAATTCGCATTTCCAGGAGAATCAGATAAACGTGGACGGTTTGTCGCCTCTTCAGCTATGTAAGTCGCACTTGCAGTAGCAGACAATTTATCATTGAATCTTGCATTGGTTCTCAATGTGAAGTTTCTTCTAGTCAATCCAGAATTAGGAAGGATATCCTTGTTATCCATATTGGATCCAGAAAAACGGAAGTTGTACTTATCGTCACCACCCGTCAATGTCAAAGTATTGACGAAAGTAGATCCCGTTCGATAAAAACGATCCAAGTTGTTTCCAACAGAAGAGTAAGGTCGGCTTACACCATCAAATTGCATAACACTACTTCCGTCCAATTGGTCACCCCATGCATACAAACCGTTTGCAAAAGCTTCCTCTTCAGTTGTAGGTTTCATCCCCATTCTACCATGTCCGTATTGTTGTTGAAAGTCATATAGATCCAACACACTCTCGCCTCTAAATTGAGTATTGAATTCAACACCAATTCCTTTTCGATTAGTACCACTCTTTGTAGTAATCAAGATAACACCATTACTTGAACGATAACCATACAAAGCAGCAGCTGTGGTACCTTTCAATACTGTAACAGACTCAATGTCATCAGGATTGATACTTGAAATACCATCACCACCATCTGCTCCACCCCACATACCAGCAGCACCTAAGTTGCTGTTGTCAATAGGCACACCATCTACAACGTATAGTGGTTGATTGTTACCACCAATTGAGCTATTACCACGAATAACTACTCTAGTAGAACCTCCAGCTCCAGTTGCAGGGCTACTTACGTTTACACCTGCTACCTTTCCTGAAAGTGAATTCATAACGTTGGTCGCTCTCGCTTTTGAAAAAGATTCTGCACCAACTTCTGTCACTGAGTAAGAAAGTGCTTTTTTATCTTTCTCAATACCTAATGCTGTTACGACAACTTCATCTAGTGCTACTCCTTCTGAAAGGACTACATCAATAGTTGCTTCTGCTCCAGCAGTTCTTTCAATTGTTCCATAACCAATTAAGGAATAAGAAATTGTTGCGCCATCGGCAACTTCGAGGGAATACTTTCCATCGATGTCAGTAATTGTTCCGTTAGTCGTTCCTTTTTCGATAACATTAACACCAATAAGGGTAATACCATCTGACCCGGTAATTGTACCGGAAATCGTTTGCTGCGCCCATGATGTCACAGAAAGACACAACAGGAACATCAAACAGAGTAATTGATTTTTCATACGTAGAAATTTAGTTTGATAATTTATTAGTGAGATACGATAATATCCGTTGTTTTTAACACTAAAAACTTTCAGTGTTTTAATAATTTAGGTTTAAAGAAATGGCGCTAAACAAAGCCTCGTTTTTGGATATAAATTCAGAATAAAATTTAAATTAGAAATCAAATGTAGAAGTTGTCTAAAGTTAATTGACATTTTGTGAAACAGTTGCAGCGAGTTAAGTTTGAAAATCCTACTTAACTCACCAAACCCACTGCAACTATGATGAAATTAAGCAAAAAGCTGATTAACCAAAATTTAGTACCTCATT
>JANSWP010000174.1 GCA_024743405.1 Bacteroidota bacterium | reverse complement strand
GCATTATCCAGAATTAATATTTACATGTTTAATCTTCCTCTCTAATGGCTTTTAAATGCGTACCTACTGTTCGCCTTGAGAGCCCTGTTTTAGTGGCGAGTTGAGTTTGAGTGGGTGACTTTCCGTTTGCGTTTTTAAATTCGATAATAGCCAAGAGAATTTTATCTCTATTTTCCAATTTATCTATCCGACGACGGCGCTTGCGTCGGTCATTTTTGGGAACTTTATCATTGATTACGAATACGTTGCGCCGTTTTTGGAAAAAGCCTCCTCTTCTTCCCGGATAGGTTTGTTTATAGTTGAGTGATGAGGTGTAAATGCATGTTTAGAATCACTACCAGAGACACTAACTGCAAGAATGATTTCGAGTGCAAAACCAGCCCAAACCAAAAATTGTAATGTTAGAAAGAGCGTGTTTTCAAGTGTTTGATCGGTACCTGCCCAGGCTGTAGCAAGGGTGGTCATCTGATAAGCACAAAAAACCGAAGTCGCAAAAGAGCACAGGATAACGAATCCACCACGAACCTTTTTACCTTCCTTAAATAACTTGGCAGAATTGGAAACCGTCGCACATCGAATCCCCTGAATGACAAAGGGAAGGGCAATCGCAATCGCAATCGCAAATTCAGTCGAGAGACCTTTCCCGAAAGAATGGAGGTAATAATGAAACTCCAAGAAACCGCACAAGAAGAAAGTCCCGAGCGTAGCTAAGACGATGATAGTCGCTGAGTTATCAGCAAGCCATTCCATAATAGATCGATCAAGAGAGCCGTGGTTTTGGTGATAATTTTGCATATTTGTAATGATTTGGTGAATGAATGATTTCGCGTTGTGAAAATTCCCGTTCGACTTAAGCCCCGGACGGGAATTTTTATTTCCTCCTCCTTATTTCTGAAATAGATCGAGCAATTGAGCAGTTTCTTTGTTTTTTTCTCTCAAAAATTGAATCGTCGCACAGGCGATTTCCTGATTATAGCCTTTCGCTTTTAAAACCTTTCTTACCCATTGCGGCTTTTTATTCGATTTCTCGGCAATCGCCTTAGTGGCATCCGGTGTCAAGAGCTTAATAATCTTTGGAGCTTCTCTAAGAAATAATTCTTTGTTCATCTTTTAAGTTTGTATAGGTTAGTGTTATATAAACCAAACATATAGAATATTATTCCCAAAAAGGAATAATATAGTAAAATAATTGCGATAAAAAGTAAAAAACATATCAACCGCAAATGAAACTAAGAGAGAACTTGAAAAAAATACGGAAAGCCTGGAATGTAAACCAAGATGAATTCGGCAGGTATTTTGGTCTAACCAGAAATAACATCAGCAGCTATGAGAAGTCAGATGTGATGCCTCCAATGGAAATGCTGCTAAAGCTGGAAAGAATGAGTGGCGTCCCGATCAGCAGATGGATGGAAGAGGAACTGGAACCTCGTGACTTGCCAGCTCAACCGATAGAAGACAATACAGGCTCCGAGCCAGATGGGCCAGCATACGAAAAAGTAAAACGAGAAGATCTAACCGACCTTCTTAAATTGATAGATGTGGTGGTGGAATTGACGGAAGAGGTGAAGGATTTGAAAGATCGGGTACAGTATTTGGAGGAGAGGGGGTGATGTCCCTTTTGATGTTTCGGGACAAAATATTGAATTGAAAACGCTATAAACACAGTAGTTTAGGAAGAAAAGTGAGGTTCCTGCCTCCGCTACAAAAGCCCAAAACCCTTGTCATTACTGGGGTTTTGGGCTTCCCTTTTTGTCCCCCCGGGACAAACTAATATTCTCCTTGACTACTGGCAAATTTTAGTTATGTCAGTAGAAAAAAAATTTGTGCCCGATTTCAAGATATACTCACCTCGGGATCTTTCTAAAAGATGGTTTATTTATTGGATTATTGACGGTAAGCGCATTTAGTGTACATACAGATATGTTTAACTTTATGTGATATTATTTATTTATCAATTAATTTTATTACTGTATGCTTGAAGGATTTCAATCAATTTCTTCCCATTTTCTAATCCTTTTTTGAAATGTATTTCAAGACCATCAGCAAATGTTAATTCCTGGTTGATTAAACCATAAAATCTATCCTCATTTAATTTTTTAAGCATTCTTCTTTGGTCACTTATTGAAATCTGATTCGGCGTATCTTTTTTAAATGATCTTAGTGAATTTATATAATCTAAATATCCTGTTTTACTGCCTTGAACTGTTTTAGTTGCCGCATCTTTGCTTCCATAATAATTAATTATTTCTTTCCGAATTTCTTTGTCTTTAATAATTCTTAGATTTCCTGTACTAACAAGTTCGGTATATGTTGAACTATTGCTCGTTGCAACAACTCTGCTATATCTTGCTCCATATCCAACTTTATTTAAAAACAAGAGTGTATCATTGATCTGATAGTTTCCTAACAGATATGCTTTTGCTTGATTCAAAGCTTCTATTTTCGTTTTTATGTTTTTAATTCTTCTGTCATTAAAATATGAAGTATCCTGACGAATGTCTATAATTAAGTCAGAAATATAATCTTTCTCAATTGTACTATTTATATTATTATTTTGCCATGTATTAAGTGATAAAGCCAGCAAAATTCCAATAACTATAAGAAGTATTTCTACAATAGCATAAATTAGATACCTTTTCAAATTACCCTTACTCAGAATTTTTAGTCTTATTCTCCGAAAGAATTTTTGCATGAGTTTTTCATTTTGTCTTTCCTAATGACCGCCAACATAAAGTATTGTTTTCGTCATACCTCCCCAGTAAACCTACAATCACAAGTCATCCAAATGTCGTAAACAATTGACTTCGTCGAATCTTCGATTTCACTTGAACAGTATTTGATTCAATACTGCGAAAAGCTTATTTCGAAAAAGTTCGAAAGGCAGCTT
>JANSWP010000160.1 GCA_024743405.1 Bacteroidota bacterium | reverse complement strand
TGAGGTACTAAATTTTGGTTAATCAGCTTTTTGCTTAATTTCATCATAGTTGCAGTGGGTTTGGTGAGTTAAGTAGGATTTTCAAACTTAACTCGCTGCAACTGTTTCACAAAATGTCAATTAACTTTAGACAACTTCATATAAAGATTATTAAGAATTGGTTTTTTGGGGTTAAATTAGCTGATTCCTATCCATCTCGGATCTGGAGTCAGCTTTTTCGTTTTAGCCGTTACTTAGGGACATTTTTTATTCTTCATAATACTCAACTAAATCCGAAACTTTCAAACCTTTTTTGATCCAATATTCATCATCATGAAATTGAAAGGCAGAAGGTGAATATTTCCCAATAAAATCAACTTTCGCTTTTTCAGGCACTTCCATTTCTAATAAATGGTAAGTAGAATTCACAAACAAACGACGGACTTCCTCATCCATCATATCCGCAGCGGCACCAATGGTAGAGGTAAGAGATTGTCCAGTTTTGCCATTAGGAATTTGGTAAGATTTTGTCCAGACAATTGGTGGCATATTTTCATTAGGATTTCCTTGGTTGGATTTGGTCGCAATAAGGTCATCTGATTCTTTTAATCCAAAGAAAACATCGGTTTCGTCATACTCGCCAACTCTGTCAATGGTTTGACCCAAAACGATACTTTGAGCATCACCCTCCATCGGCATCCGAATACCATAAACATCTGAAGGTCCCCAAATGGAACCATCTTCAATTCCATTTAAGACTGGATGATTTTCAGCGCTCTCGGCAATTATTCCCCTTGTACTTTGGTGTTTGTGATTACCGTGATGCGTATGCCAAGTCTCCCCCAGAATAAGCTTCCCAAAACCTAAACTCCAATCTGCTTTTTCACCTCTATAATTAAATCCATAATGACTAAATGGATGATTTACATCCTTATATCTAAATGCGTGAGTAGCTGTTCGAATAGCGATTAAGGGGTTTCCTTCTGATAAATAATTTTCAATATGCTGCATTTGCTCGCTCGGCAACGCTCGAAAACGAGTAAATAGAATCATTAAATCAGCTTTCTTTAATTGTTCTAATCCAGGAATATTGAAGCTATAATTAGGGTCGATATAGCCTGGTTTTTCAGGATTTTGAGCGAATAAAACCGTACAATCAAAGCCATGATGTTGAGTCAATATTTGCGCTAATTGTGGTAATGCTTCTTCCGAGCGATACTCTTCATCGCCTGAAACCAATACGATATGTTTACCTTTTTGATTATTTTTCGCTTTGTATGTAACCCATTCTAAGGGCTCTTTTTGTGTGTTTTCTTCTGAATTAACATCCTTGTTATTCATTTGGCAGCTTGAAAAAAGTAGTGCTAATATTAAGAGTAGTTTCATGTTCCAAATTGTTTAAAGTATTAATTATTTCTTTATCACTTATTTTGTTTCATGTGGGTGCTCTTTCAATAAATCATCAGCCACATAAAATCCTTCTTTTTCACTAATTGCTGCCCGAATTTCTTTCACTTTTTCTGCCGAAATAACCGACCCTCTATTTCCAAATGAATTTCGCACATAAGTCAAAACGGCCGCAACTTCCTCATCATCCATCAATCCTTCAAAAGGAGTCATTGGTACATTTCCTTTATAATTTCTATTCAAAACCGTCATCGGGCCATAAATGCCTTTTAAGGTTAATTTTATTAAACGATCTTCATCTTCTCGTACCCATTTAGAATATTTTAAAGGCGGATAACCTGCTGCTTCCAAACCTTGACCATGCTCTTGATGGCAGGTTCCGCAATAGGCTTCTCGCTCATAGAGTTCTTTTCCTTTGATGTAGAGTTCTCTATCTGCGTCTTTGAGGTGCGTATATATTTTGGTTTTATCAACGGGAACATTTTCTCCATTCAAATGAGCCAGTGCCGTTTTGTAAGCATTTTTGGTCCAAACGTCCAATTCATTTTTACCAACTTCTTCCACAATTTTCAACCCATTTTCTTTATCCAACCATGATGCTGCAACCAATGCTTCCAATCGAACCCGTCCATGTTCGTCTTTTGCGGCTTGCATTAATAATTCCGATGGATTTTGTATTTGATGTCCTGAGTATCGTAATACTCTAACTGCCGCCGCCCTTGCTCTAAAATCATTAGCTTTTAATACTTGTTCCAACAAAGCTGCGTCAACTTTATTCAATCCCCAAGTGACCCAAAGAGCTTCCAATAAATGATGTTCATAATTTTCCTCACCAGCATTTAATTCGTTGACCCAAGTTTTTAAAGTCGCCAAAACTTCATCTGTATCTCTGCCTCGTAACTCCCGTCGGGTTCGATATCGAGTTCGATATTCAGGTAATTTTAGATTATCCAAAAGCGTCGATATAGAGGCGCCTGCTACTTCTGCTGGTTCTACCAATGGTCTGGAAGGGTAGGTAACTCTATAAATTCTGCCATGGACATGATCGCGTAAAGGGTCACGGGCATTATGTTGCATATGCCCGATTAAGACATTGTGCCAGTCCACCAAATAAAGCGACCCATCAGGTGCAAATTCCATGTCAACGGGTCGAAAATTTTGGTCTTGACCCGTCACTAGATCATGACGTAGATCGAATTTGTAACCGGTACTATCATCTTCTACTTGATGTTGTTTCATTCCCAAAAAACCGATCGTATTATTGATCAATAAATCACCTTGAACCTCATCAGGGAAATGCCGACTTGAGACAAATTCAAGCCCAGAAGTTGGTCGAACTTGGTGTTTTTGTGGAATTAAATTAGGGGATTTTCCCATGGATTGACCATACCGAGATTTAACGGATTCGGGCATCATCCAACGAACGGCAGGACCAGAGGTTTCGGCATAAATATTTTGTCCCCATTTATCAAAAGCAATTCCCCATGGATTTGGAATCGGCACTTGGGCATTTCTTTCCAAATGTTTTCTTTGAGGACTATACCTATAAAAACCGCCATTTGTTCCACGAACGGGTCCGTAAGGTGTTTCGACATTCGTATGCAAAAAGACGCCTTCACCCATAAAAATCGCCCCAGATGGGTCTGCACAAAAAGCACTAATAACATGGTGGGTGTCATGGTCATCAAAACCACTTAAAACGATTTCTACCTTGTCTGCTTTATCATCGCCATTGGTATCTGTGTATAATTTGAGATTTGTTCCTTGAGAAATATAAACCCCTTCTGGCGCAAATTCGAAACCTGCTGGAATATGCAAATCATCTGCAAAAATGGTTTGTTTATCAGCCTTATTATCACCATCGGTATCTTCCAAAATCAAAAGTTTATCACTTGGTTTTGGGTCGCCTGCCCGGTAATGTGGATAAGTCGGCATGACGGCTACCCACAGTCGTCCTTTATTATCAAAAGATAATTGAACGGGGTTTGCCAGATCAGGAAATTCTTTTTCAGATGCGAATAATTCGATTTGATAACCTTCTGGGGTTGATAAAGTATTTAATGCTTCTTCACCATATAAATATTCATTTTTACCACGCCCATAGTCACCGACTTTATAGTTGGTTTCAATGGGTGTCAAAGGATGTGTTTTCGCATCAGCAGCAGCAATATCCATCTTTTCACCTTTCACTGCCATCCAAATCGCCTCATCTCGGATGGCGGTCATTTCCCCTTTCTTTTTGATCTCGTCAGGGTAGTTTTCTGGTCCGAATGGATTATAACGTCGACCAAAAACATGGACGCCATTTGGACTTTTGTAATCATCATGCCAATGCCAGTTTTTTTCTAAAACAGCATCCAATACCAATGGACGATGAGCTTCGGCAATAGACTTTGATTGACCAAAAATCTTATCAACCAATAAATTTGAAAATTTTTGATAGCCCAAATCATTCAATTGGCAACCATCAATAGTCAATTGTTCTCCACTCGAAAACCAGTCATTTGTTGTTTCAAAAACATCCACGAATGGCACTTCATATTTCGCGGCAATTTTTTGAATCGCATCCGCATATAATTTTAGGTTTGTATTTTCCTTTTCGCCATTAGGCAAATCGTATTTATCAGATAAATCCTGAAAGGCAATTGGTGAGACTAAAACCAACTGAGGTGCAGATTCCTCATTATATTCTTGAATCATCGTATGCTGAATAAAACCTTCCAATTCTCCTTCAAAATTTGGAAGTCCTTCTATTCCTTCAAAAGATTCATTGTATCCAAAAAAGGCTAAAATAATGTCTGCTTCCAATCGAGTCAACCATTGATCCGGTGTCTCAAAATGCCCTTGACTATTGGAAAAATTAGCTAATTCGGTTTGGAATTTTTCCGCATTTGGAAATGCCCATGGAGAAAATCTGCCTGAATGTGGACGAAACCCTGGGGTGTTTCCACCATCACACATATTTCGGATAAAGAGTTTTTTGTCAGGATTTCGGAGGTGCATTTCTGTTTCAAAATGCCCAAAGTTGAGCATTCGAGAACAAAGGTTATTTCCGATTAAGACAATGTGATTATCCTTGTCTAGCGGTAAATCTAGGGATTCAATTTTATTAGCACATCCTACGGAAAATAGGGCAAGGAGGCTAATTAAAAAGTAAGCGAAGAGTTGGTTAAGTCGTTTCATTTAATACTGTTAATAATTATTCAAGGCATTAATTTACGATAAATCTCTTAGGAACTCGGAGAAAATAAAGTGTTCAATTTGGGAGAATTATTTTAGTCTTAGTTTTTCTTTAAAAGAGGGAGTATTGTTGATACTATGACGGATTTTAAAGGAAAAATAAGGCAAAAAGAATCATTCATATTAGTCAATTTATTATCTCCGAGTTCCTTATGCTCTATTTCAATACTTATAATTTAAATTATTTCGGGTAATTGGTCACCATTACATAAACAGGGGAATTGTCTCACATGAAAATGAGTCAACTCCCCGTCCCTTAAAGCCTAACAATGTTTTTGAGACCTCCCATTTATCCATCCAGATTTAGGTTATAATTTTGGGAGGTGAGTAAATT
>JANSWP010000075.1 GCA_024743405.1 Bacteroidota bacterium | reverse complement strand
GAACTCACTCTATTGATGTAAACTATTTTTCTGGAATTGATTATTTAGTAGAAGAGTGTACACTAGTGCCTGATGAAATTATTATCTCGATTGGTGAGCCAAAAGATGAACCTACAACTTACTCTTTAATTATTGGTGGAACGGCAACTCCTGGTGTAGATTATGAAGCTAATTTTCCTACTACGATTACCTTCCCAGCTGGTGAAACTGAAACATCTTTCTCTATTCAAGCTTTACCTGATGGTATTACGGAAGGTATCGAAACCATCAATATTATTTTAGCCAATGACTTTGGTTGTGGTATTGTCAACCTTGCAGAAATTACGATTGAATTGCAGGATAATCTTGATGTTGAAATTTTTTCAGGATTAGATACCGCTTATGTCTGCCAGGATGGATCTATCTCAATGGAAGTTAATGGAGCACTCAATTATTTTTGGTCTCCTCCCTCTGTTTTTGATGATCCAAACGATGCAAATCCTACAGCCACTCCAACTTCAAGCCAATGGATCAGTGTTTTAGGGACCTTAGGCGTTTGTCAAGATGTGGATTCTGTTTGGTTGGAAGTAACTGACCCACAAATAGATATTGAAGTGGTAAACGGTGATTTAGACTTGTGTGAAGGGGAAAGTGTTACCTTAATGGTCGTTAATAATGTAAACAATGCCGCCTTGAATTGGACTCCAACTGATGGTATAATTTCAGATCCTAACTTACCGATTATTGAAGTAAGCCCAGAACCTGGGAGTACTACTTATACCGCGAATGTTTCACTGAATGGATGTGGCGCTTCCGCCTCGATCACCGTTAATGTGGACGATTTTGATTTCCCTGAATTGACTACTACAGATACCCTAATATGTCAAAATTTCAGTGTAACCCTGGCCGAACCATTACCAAATAGTACAACTCAATTTGAATGGTCGCCTCCTTTTTGGATCGATGATCCAACGCTTTCTAACGCAACGGTTACACCAGATTTTAGCCAAGTTTATACATTAGTAGCTACAAGTGCATCTGGTTTTTGCGCTGATACCGCTGAAGTTAATATTGATGTGTTTCCAGCCGAAATAGCTATATCAAATCCTGATACTGTAGAAATTTGTATTGGCGAATCTGTTCTCTTGGAAAGTTTTACAAGTACAAGTGGATTAGGGTTAACATGGACACCTGACGAAACTTTAGATGCTAATGACCAAGAAATGGTGACTGCAACTCCAACTGAAACTACTAAGTATTACGCATTTTTAGAAGTAGGTGCTTGTTTAGTCGTTGATTCTGTGGTGGTAGTAGTAGACTCATTACCTGATTTAAGTATTGTGGCTGATCCTTACAAAGAATCCTATTGTGAAGGGGAGGAAATCACCTTAATTACAGAAACCTACGAACCTGCTAATTTTCCAAACATAGACTTTACATGGGAATTTGGACCTGGAGTACAGACTCCAGATAGTTTCTTGAATCTAGTATTGATTGCTCTTGACACTTTTACCTATATAAGAGAAACAACAAATAGGGGGTGCTCGAGTATCGATTCTATTGAAATAATTGTCATACCGACTACGGGTATGAAAATAATACCTAGCGATACTACTATCTGTCCAGGAGAATCAGTACAATTTAATGTGGTTAATGCTGCCGATATAACAGGAGTAATGTGGGAGGGAAATGGTTTGGACTGTAATGACTGTTTTGATCCTATTGCAACTTTGTCAAGCTCAGGTAATTATTCATATAGTGCGGAAGGAGAATTTGAAGGATGTCCTGTTAGCGCATCAGCAAATATTGCAGTATCCATTGGTCCACTTTTCTCCTTTCCTACGAATACGCAAATCTGTTTTGGTGACGCTATAGATTTAAATAATCCGGCAGATCCGACTTCCTCATTCACATGGACATTGGCTGATGGGACAATAGTTTCGATGGATTCGAATCCATCTGTTAGTCCAACCGAAACCACTACCTATTATGTTTTTGCGACAAATGGTTGTGAAAGAACAGATTCAATCACTATTCAAGTGATTCAAGAATTTGGACTAGAACTAGGACCTGATATAGTTATTTGTGATGATGAAATTGTTTCCTTTAATTCCATTTTGAATCCTCCATTTGTTTCGAGTTTGCAATATGTATGGACAATTAATGGAGAGGTTCAGGAAGCTATAGGTCCTAATTTTTCAAATGTCGATTTGGATGAAAACAGTATTATTACCGTTTCTGCAAGTGCTGAACCTGTTTGTCCGTTTTCAGATAGTGCCTCAATGAACGTGACCGTAAATCCATTAATAGAAATTGATAGCTTCCAAATTATTAAAAATGGAGAAGTGGCGGACACTATTTATGAAGGTGAAATTTTCGAGGCAATTGTTTTCACCACACCTCCTTTTGATTTATTGACTAATCCAGAATATACTTGGACTTATAATGGGCCCTTATTAAGGGTGACAGATGTAAATATGTCTGGAGAAATTTTTTCTCAAGAAGTTGATGGGGATGAGACCATTCCTATAGGAGTAGCTATTAATGATGCTGATGGATGTCGTACAGCAGTTGATTTTGTGAATATTTTGGTTTTAGATGATCCTATTCAAATTCCCAATGCCTTTACACCAGATGGTGATGGGATGAATGATGTATTCAATATTATTTTCCCTTCAGATTTGCAACCAACTTTGGAAGATTTCAAGATATTTAATCGATGGGGGCAACTCGTTTATGATAACGAAAATGGATTGGCTGGCTGGGATGGTACTCAAGATGGGGATCCTTCTGCGGTAGATGTATACGTGTATCATGTCGTGTATCGGATTTCTGAATTATCCAAAAAAGTAACTATACAAGGGGAAGTTACCTTACTAAGATAAAAACACAACAAAATAATTCACAATGGAGAAGGGGTGAAAATCAAACTTAGTTTTTCATCCCTTCTCCATTTGACATCCTAAAATTACCTAGCGAAACTACCAAATAATGGAAATTCTTGCCCTACTTCTATTTATCAGCATTTTCATATTGATATTATATGGCTTTCCAGTTGCCTTCACCTTAGGTGGGATTTCTATTATTTATGCAATACTATTTTTAGACCCTTCTGCGTTTTCGGCATTGCCTCCTAGGATTATGGGAGTAATGAGCAATTATGTTTTACTTGCCGTCCCCCTATTTATTTATATGGGAATCATGCTCGAAAAATCCGGACTAGCTGAAAGAATGCTTGAAACAATGGGGATGCTATTTGGTAAAATCCGAGGTGGTTTAGCAATTTCTGTAGTTGTCGTCGGAGCTTTGTTAGCCGCTTCTACTGGAATTGTAGGCGCAACAGTCATTACTATGGGACTTATATCTCTTCCTACCATGTTAAAGAGAGGATATAAGCCAGAATTAGCAACAGGAACTATTTCTGCTTCTGGGACTTTGGGGCAAATTATTCCGCCTTCAGTCGTTTTAGTTCTTTTAGGATCTGTATTGAATGTTTCTGTTGGAGATTTATTTGGGGCTGCATTATTACCAGGTGTATTATTAGTGGTTATTTATATAATCTATATATTAATTTACTCTTTTAGGAATCCTGAGAATGCCCCAGCAATACCTGCTGAAGAAATTGAAAAATTCAAGGAGGGAAATTATTGGTTAAAAATATTCCAAGCCTTTTTTCTCCCGATGATTTTGATCATTTCTGTTTTAGGATCCATATTTACTGGGCTTGCCTCACCAACGGAAGCAGCGGCTGTAGGTGCATTTGGAGCAACAATACTTACGGTTATACAAGGCAAATTTAATATTCGAATTTTGAAATTGGTTGGAGAAGAAACGACCCATTTGACATGTATGGTATTTTTGATTTTGTTGGGTGCTACGACTTTTTCTTTTGTATTCCGTGAAATGGGTGGCGATACTTATTTAATTGAAATGATCGAATCCTCAAACCTCCATCCCATTACCTTTTTGGCGTTGGTCATGATAGTTGTTTTTGTTGCGGGATTTTTTATTGATTTTATTGAAATTATTTTCATCATTGTTCCCGTGGTAGCGCCAATATTTTTGCAATTCGAAGCTGAATTTGCAACTTATCACGAAGTTTTTATTCAACGAGAAAATATTCTTATTTGGATAGGTATATTGTTAGCGATGAACCTTCAAACTTCTTTCTTAACCCCACCGTTTGGGTTTTCTCTTTTTTATTTGAAAGGCGTTGCGCCTCCTGGAATTACCACTCAACATCTGTATCGGGGTATTGTCCCATTTATTTTGATTCAAATTGTTTTTCTAGTTGTAGTTATATTTTTCCCGGAGTTTATTTTCTTTTTTATTGATTGATCTCAATTTCCCCATTTTCTCAACTGAGATAAAACTGCGCGGAAATCTTTGGGTAAATCTGCTATAAACGTCATCTTTTCTTTTGTGGTAGGATGTTCAAAACTTAAACTTCTTGAATGAAGGGAATGACGTGTCATTAAGGGTCTTTCCTCTTTGTCTTTTCCAATCCTATATTTTTTCCTTTTTACGTCTGACAAAAAGAATTCTGTCTTTTTTGCATATAGCTTATCAATGGCTAAGGGGTATCCAATTGCATTAAAATGAACCCGAATTTGATGGGTGCGTCCTGTTTTAAGATCAACTTCCAATAAAGAGTAGCTTTTAAAATATTCTAATACTTTAAAATGGGTTATTGAGCGTTTTCCTTTATTGGCAATGACCATTTTGTGAACCCCACTTTGACTATGAGCAATTGGCTTATCTATGATTCCACTTTCTTGGCTCATCCTACCCGATACCAATGCGAAATATATTTTTTGGACTTTTCTATTCTCAAATTGTTGGGAAAGGTTTGCATGGGCCTGCTCATTTTTGGCAAAAACCATCACACCACTTGTCTCTTTATCTATACGATGAACGACAAAAACTTGCCCAAAATTTTTGTTTAAATACTCTTGTAAATTATATTTACTGGGGTCATACCTGTCGGAAATAGAAAGCAATGGTGCGGGTTTGTTTACAATTATTATGTCCTCATCTTGATAAAGAATTTCAATTTTTTTTTTCATATGTTTTTTTGAATTCACAGTTGATGGAAAGACTTTTTCCCTTTTAAATAAAATTGGACAATAATACTTTTCTTTAATATTCCTGATTTATTAGGCTCAATATTAATACTTATTTTGTCAATCAGTTCTTGGCTGTATCTTCTGTTCTTAAAAATCTTTCTGATTTTTGGAAAGAAGGTCCAATGCGCTTTAATAATAGCAATTATATGACTAAATTTTCCTTGTACTAGGAACAGACAACCTGCCAATCCATCCAATATTAATCTAGTTGGTATCAACCAAACAAGCTTTTGCTTCGATTCATTCTTGACTAAAGTGTAATAACTATTTCTAAAATTGAGGTAAGTCTTTTTCGGTGAAAGATAATTTAGGGTGCTACCGCCTACATGATAAACGACAGATTTAGGGCAAACTATTACTTTATACCCTGCTCTTTTTATTCGCCAACACAAGTCAATTTCTTCCATGTGCGCAAAATAGGTCTCATCGAAGCCTTCTAATCCATGAAAAAGCTGTGGACGAATAAATAAGGCTGCACCAGAAGCCCAGAATATTTCTTCTATATCATCATATTGACCGTTATCTTCTTCAACAGTACTCAAAATCCTTCCTCTACAAAATGGATAACCTAAATAATCTATCCAACCTCCGCTGGCACCAGCGTATTCGAATAAGTTTTTATTCGTTTGTGACTTAATTTTAGGTTGTACCGCCCCAATTTTTTTATTTCGCTCCATTAATTTAATAATAGGTCGAATCCAGTTTTTGGATACTTCAACATCTGAATTTAAAAGAACATAATAGTCTGTGGTGACTTTCTTTAATGCTTGATTATAACCTTTTGCAAAACCAAAATTTTCTTCTAATTGAATAACCTTTACGGAAGGGTATTTTTCGTTTAGAAATTTAATGGAATCATCATCAGAGGCGTTGTCTGTAACAATTATCTCCAAATTTGGATAATCTGAATCCATGATGGAAGGTAAAAATTGGTTTAATAAATCCTTACCATTCCAATTTAATATGACCACTCCAACCGATGGGAATTTTTCTTCAGAATTTAATTCTAGTTTTTTTTCAAAATTTTGAAGAATTCTTAGTGAAGCTTCTTTATCTGCTCTCAATTGACTTTTTAGACCCTCTAAATCATCAAACTGCTTGTCTTCTCTTATTTTTTCTAATAACTCTATTTGTAATTTATCACCGTATAAATCTTTATCAAAATCAAAAATATTGACCTCAATTGTTTTGTTATGGAATTCGGTTAGGGTAGGGCGGTCACCGATATAAAGCATCCCTTTGTATTGAATGTTTTTATGGTAAACATAAACGGTGTAAATACCATCTGCAGGTATTAATTTATTTTGCTGCGGGATTTGAATATTGGCGGTAGGAAAGCCAATGGATGCACCTATTTGTTGCCCTTTTACGACCGTTCCAGTTAAAATATAAGGATGTCCCAAAAGTTGATAGGCATTTTTTATCGCTCCTCTTTCAATAGCACTCCTGATTTTTGTAGAGCTTATGGCATTATTTTCAATCTCTTGCTTTTGTATTTCGATGACTTGATAACCAAAGGCTTTTTCATGCCATTTTAAAAAGTTAATATCTCCCTGTCTATTGAGCCCAAAACGGTGATCATATCCAATGACAATGAATTTTGGATGAAATTTTTCCACTAAAAATTTTTCAATGTATTCATCTGCTTTTTGCTGCGAGAATTCAATAGTGAAAGGAACTACAATAACATTGTCTATGCCGTATTTTTCAAAATAGGCAACTTTTTCATGTATGGTTGTGATCAGTCGCAGTGAATTATCCTTGGGATAAATTACTTCTCTTGGGTGTGGGTGAAAAGTGACTACAATGCTTTCTCCATTAATATTTTTTGCAAGATCTTTAATTTTCTGAAGAATCTTTTGGTGACCACAATGCACACCATCAAAGGAACCAATGGTTACAACAGCATTTTTGAATTTCGGTAGATTGTTCAGGTCATTATAGACATTCATGGCGGCAAAAGTAGGAATTGTTTCAGATGCTGACAAGTAAAAATTTGAACCTAAAAATTTGCATGAAAAAGAAAGCTTAAAAATTGGAAACCTTATGATAAACAACTAAAAACCAAAGGGATTGTTTACTTTTGCAAGTCTAACACAAATGTAAATATGAGTATTGAAAAAGGTAAAGTTCTAAATGCTTTAAGTACTGTTAAAGATCCAACGACTGGACAAGATATTTTGTCTGTTCATATGGTTGAAAGCTTAAAAATTGATGGTGATTCCGTTACTTTTAATTTGGTCTTACCCAATCTAAATAATGACTTTAAAACGGAATTGAATTTTGCTTGTCAATCAGTCATTTTAAATATTTATCCCTCCGCTAAGGTAAATGTGCATATGGTTTCTAAAACACCGGAACCAAATGCTCCTGCACCAAAAGCTAATAATACATTACCCCACATCAAAAATATTATTGCGGTTGCATCCGGAAAAGGTGGGGTAGGGAAGTCTACAGTTTCTACTAATTTGGCTTTAGGGTTAAAAAAAATGGGGCTGAAAGTAGGGCTTTTAGATGCTGATTTATATGGGCCGTCTATCCCAACAATGTTTGGTTTACAAGGTCAAAGACCGAAAGTCCAAGATTTTTATGGGAAACCAAAGATATTGCCATTAGAGGCTTATGGGATACCAGTGATGTCAATTGGGTTTATTATTGAGCCAGAACAAGCAGTTGTATTGAGGGGCCCAAGATTAGCAGCCATTATCAAGCAATTTGTAAATGATGTAGTTTGGCCGCCACTTGATTATTTGATTGTAGATTTACCACCCGGGACTGGTGATATTCAATTGACTTTAGTACAAGCTGTGCCGGTGACAGGTTCAATCTTAGTAACGACGCCTCAAGAAGTAGCAGTTGCAGATGCCGTAAAGGCAATGAATATGTTCTTACTGCCTAATATTAATGTTCCAATTATTGGAGTAGTCGAAAATATGTCTTGGTTTACACCGGCAGAATTGCCTGATAATAAATACCTTCTTTTTGGAGAAGGTGGAGGTAAACGAATGGCTCATTTAAGTAATTCTGTCTTGTTAGGACAAGTTCCTATTGTACAAGGTATTAGAGAAGGTGGAGATGCAGGTAAGCCTATTATTACGGATGAAAAAAATGGCGTTGCTGATACGTTTTTAGAAATAGCGAAAAATACAGTTAAACAAGTGTCTTGGAGAAACGAATTCGTACCGCCTACAGAACAAGTTCAAGTTAATTAAGTGATATTTAGAACAATATTTTTTTATCGATAATTGGAGGATTTTTAGAAAGATTTCTAATTAAAAATTATTTATGACAACTATAGAAAGGTCAGCGTTATATCAACAAATCGAATCAGCCCTAGATACAGTCAGACCACATTTGGCGGTAGATGGTGGCAATGTTGAATTAGTGGAGATTACTGAAGATATGACCGTTAAGGTAAAGTGGATGGGAAACTGCCAAAATTGTAATATGTCAGCTATGACTATGAAGGCTGGTATTGAGCAAGCTATAATGAGTAAGGTGCCAAATATCAACAAAGTGGTAGCTATCAACTAAAAGCGTAGGGCTCTTTTTCATTTTTTGATCCTTTCTGAAAATTAGGATCAAAGTCTTTCAATCTAACGAGCATACCAAGCATTAGATAAAAGATTATGCTAGTAGGAGGTAATGTAATCGCTTCTTGAGGATAACAAGCAATAGATAAAAGCAATATGTTAGTGGTTATCGCTAAATATAAGTTTTTTATCAATGGATCTCTACACCTGAAATAATAATAAATCCCGACTCTCATCGCTGTAAATAATAAGCCCATATAAATTAACATTCCGATCCAACCTGTTTCAACTGCTAACCTTACATAAAGACTATCATGAGCAAAACTTGCGAGCCATGAATCAGGAGTGAATCTTTTTCCCCAAGCTCCGGTGCTACCAAGTCCAGCACCCACTGGGTGAGTCTGAATAAATGGTTGAATTCTTTTCTGATTACTGAGTCTCACATGAACAGAAGCATCTTCAGTGGCTTTAAAAGCGGATTGAATTCGCCATAACACCGGGTTAGAAGTTGATTTCATAACGACTCCCGTCCCTATAATCATAATTATTCCAGCTCCAATTAAAATATTCTTTTTAAAATTCAAAAGGATATAAAAAATTACTCCTAAAGGGACTAACACGAATGGAGTTCTTGACCCTGCATAAGCCATTCCCATCATCATGCATAATCCAGCCAAAGCCAAAGCTATCTTTTGCCATATTTTATAGGGACCTGCTGCTAATATAAAGCAGAATATGCCCATATATCCCATTAAAATTCCAAAGGTAGTGGGATCAGAAAAGAAAGAAAATACTCGCAGTCTGCCCCACTGATAAATGAGTTGAAAGCGTTCTGGGTCAGCATACAGCCAAGCTATTTCAGCGTTATTGAAACCGAGAAATTCTTGTTTTAAAGAATAAGCTGCAGCCAAAAAAGTTAAAAGAACTATTAATTTAATAATGGTTAATATCCTTTTCAGGTTATTGAATGCATAACAAGCAATAAAATACAAACACAATAATAAGGCAACCGAACGAACGGTATAGACCCATGCCAACCTTGATTCCGCCCATGGATTAATTACTTGCACAATATTATAATATATCCATGCTAAAATAAAGACCGTAATTGGGCTCTTTATAAATTTAAAATCTCTTTCTTTTACTAATCTAACTAAAAGGCCGAATAGCATTATCAGCAACATCCCATCCATTGAAGTGCCTATGGGAGAATTGGTATGTTTAGCCGCTAGGCCCAAAAAAAAGGCGATGCACAACATCACGATAATTCCGAAATGAAGATTGATAAAAGAATAAATTATAAGAGGAATGCCCACCAATGCCGCTATTACAAGAACTGAAAACTTTATGGGTAGAATAGACATAATATACGCTAACCCGATAGCACAGGCTATCATGATACAATAACCTAGAGGGTTATTCAATTTGTCAATGAATAATGATTTTTGAAACCAAGCTGATATGTTTTTTTGCCTTGCTAGTTTTAAAATGGTCATGTTATTAGCTCATTGCGGGATAAAAACAAATTGGTCGTCTATAGAAATACAACTTTGATTGCGCTTGCAAAAAGCACCATGAAACACATGACTAAAGCCAATGTCTCCATGATTTGATCTTTTTTGGAGAGTTCAATTTCTCTTTCTTCTTGGAATAAGTATTTCATTTATTACAATAATTTAGCTGATTTTTATGGGTTCTTTCTCTGAATGATTTTCAACAATTTCCCAAAATCGTTTAACCCTTTGTGTCCATGTATTTTCACTAGCCTTAAGAGCTCTTTCCTCAATTTTTATTTCATCGTTCTCACCAATGGCTTTATTCAATTCGTTCATAAAACCTTCATCGTTCTCGGCTAGATAAATGACATCAGAAAAATCTCTAATGTCTTCGGAAAAATTAGTAGAAACCACGGGTTTACCAGCAGCTAAATACTCATTGATTTTTAGAGGATAAATACTCGCCGTCAATATATTTTTTTTAAAAGGAATAATGGTCACATCAAAGTGTTGCAGATATTTCGGGAGCTCACGAATATGTTTCCCACCAGTCATTATGACATTAGGCATTTTATCTAAGCCTACTTTTTTATATTGATCATTATTGATAGGTCCTACCAATACAAGTGTTTTATCTGAATGATATAGTGCAATTTTTTTCAATAAATCGTAGTCAACTCGATTTGGATCCATATTACCCGTGAAACCAATGATTCTACCTTTTATATTTTTTATTTCAGCTGGTCTTTCAAATTCTTTATCCAGAGCTTCTTTAAAAATACTAAGATCAGCAGCGTTATGGAGAATATAAGTATTGGGATTAAGAGGGGACTTTAGTTTGAATAAATTCTTTGAAGTTACGAATACGACATCAGCATCAGCTATCACTTCTTCCTCATTTCTTGCTCCATGTCGAGCGGTATATGGTTCCTGTGACATGTCGTCTATACATTGATAAATATTTAATTTTGGCTTTAAATCTTTAGGCAATACACCGCCACAATAAGGGTTGTAACAGTTCATATAGATATAATCTTTAATGTTATAATCTTTTATGACTTGACGGATCGTCTCAACTATAACCTGATGATTGTAAGCTTTTAATCTCTGGTAAACACGACCATTGGGCAAAAAATTAATAGGGATAGTCAAGGGTGGATGAACGGCAATAACATTTTCTGATAACTCGGCTATTCGCTCATATCGAATTTTATTTTTGAATAGGTTGGTTCGTCGTTCTTTCGCCAATGGCGTACTCCAGTTCTTCACAAAGTCTTTGAGAGACCAGGGCATATTAATATAAAACACCCGGTTATGTTTAGAAAATTCTCTTGTAAAAGAGAGTGAAACAGATGAATAGGCATTTTCCCAGGGAAATAGTGTAAAATATATGATATCCATATTTGTGTGCTTTTTAATTCGTTAGGGAGTAGGAAATAAATAAGCTACCCAAATTTTAGGAAGTTAATTTTTCTTTAGACGAGGCAAAAAACACAGACATACCCTAAGGTATGGCGAGTATTTTTAACGATGCATAAAGGAAAAATAGCAAGTAAAATGGGTAGATTATATTTTTCCTCCTCCTTAACTTAATTCTTTTGCAACAGCAAAAATTCTTTGGTTACCAGAAAGCCTAATGGAAAGAAATTGAAATTGATTTCCTTAAGTGGTTTTACCTTATTTAACAAACAGTGGCTCTTCCTATACACTGGGCTCAGACCACTTCCATTGACTGCTTTTATCAGTTTTTCATGTGTTAGATGATTCAATCCTTTATAGGCTTCAATCAAATCACTCTCTTCGTCACCAACCAAAACCATATTATTCTTTTCGATCATTTTTAGTAATATTCCATCTGGTAAATATTGACACCATGGAATCCCTACTGCATGTGTTACATGAGAAGCATAAGGACTTTTCCATGGAGGATAGGTGACGAATATTTGTCCACCTTTTGTTAGAGAATTACCCAATTGAGCTAATATTTCTTTTAAAATATTTAAGGGAATATGTTCTGCCACATCATTCAAAAAGACATAGTCATATTTTTCTGCTAAAGGCTTTTCAAGAATATTTCTGACTTCAAAAATGACATTGTCTACTAGATGTTTAGCTTTTATTTGATTGGCGATTTTAATGTGATGATTATCAATGTCTAACCCATGAACTTCACAAAGCCAATTGGTTGCATACCACAAGCTCATTCCTCCCATTCCGCAACCAAAGTCAAGTATCCTTTTATTGGTTAAATCAAATTTTTGACGAATTAGTGCTTTATCCACTTTTAAGTGAGCAGCTTGGTCGTTTAAAAAATTTTCTTCCGCGTAGGCTAATCCTTCTTCGAATTGTTCTTTTGTCATGATTCACAGTTTTTTAATTAAATGGAACATCCTTCGGGGAAATATTTGAAATGGGGGAATCTCCATTATTTATAGGGGAGGGGTTTAGGTTGATTTTTTTTTGTTTTTTGAGATATTTAATGCCTGTATTATAAGCCAAACCATAAAATTCAAACATGTAGAAAAAAGCCCTAAATGCATTAACTTTCAGTTCTTTATGTAAGATAAATTGCATCAAAATAAAGGTGAGCGAATAAGTCAATAGCGTTCCATAGGCAGCTCCATAAACGCCATATTGAGTGATGAAAATATAATTGAAAATTACATTCATAATCATGCTCAATAAGGTCATGAAAAAATTGATTTTTGGTTTTCCGATTGAGTCTAAAACAGTTCCAAATTGAATGGCAAAGGGCATAAATAATCCATATAGTATGGTTAGGCGTAATAAATTTGCAGCTTGAAAATACTCTTCCCCCGCTAATACGGAAATGATGATTTCAGCTAGAACCATCACACCAATAATACATGGAATCATTACTGTTAAAATAGCTCCAACAGCTTTTTCATAAAGCATTTTGACCGCCTCTTTACCTTCATCCATTCTTCGGGCACTTTGAGGAAACAAAATATTTGCCATTGAAAAAGTAGGTACATCTGTTAAATTAGTAACTTTTATAGCTGCTTCGTATAAGGCAACAGCCACCGGTCCAGCAATAGGAATAGCTAGTAACATCATTTTGTCAATGCTCTTATAAAGCATCGTACTAAGGTTGGTTCCAAAAACATATTTACCGTAATGGAATAATTTCTTTACCCAATCCCAATTCAATTGCCAGTTAAATCTTAAATATTTTTTGGCGAACGAGTAAGAAATAATAGAACCGAAAGATGCTGTTACTAATTGAAAAAGTGCTAATTCTATTAAACTGATGTGATCTGTGAATAGAAAAATAAATACAACATAACAAAACATCAACCCTTGTTTTCCGAAGCTGCTCCAAAAGATTCCTTTGAAATCTAAATTCGCCTGTTGTATGAAATTAAATTGGAAATAAGGGATTAAAAGAATAGTTGTTAGGCAATAAATTTTTAAGAGAGGGATTAAAATTTCTGCATTTAACCAGATGCAAAGTAATGGTGCAAGGAACCATAAACATAAAACCATAAATCCAGTGAGTAGAAGATTCAACCAAACTGAAGCTGTGGTTATTTTGGCATAGTCTTCTTCCTCTGAAGTGGCTAAATATTTTACTAAAGCATTCTGAAGTAGCCCAATTCTACCCACTTCCAAAACCGCTACAATAGTTAGAAATGCGACCCAATAGCCAAAATCAGCTTTAGGCAGCGCTCTAAACAAAAGCATGGCACCTCCAAAACCAAAAACCATAATTGCTAAACGTTCAGACAACGTATAGAAACCAGATTTCAGCCAGTAAGATTTTTTCGTGATGTTGCTCACAATTATTTGATAGTAAGTGCTTGGACAGAAATAAGTTCCATATTTGACGAAAACTATTTTTTTGCCAGACGAGGCAAAAAGCACAGGCATATCAATAGATATGGCGAGTATTTTTAACGAAATATGGTGAAAAAATAGTCTGTCATAATATGTGTGAGTTATTTCTATCTAAGCACTTATACTTTGCAAAAAGAACTATATAAGTGAGAGTTTATAATTCTTCCATTCCAGCATATTAAATGTTTTTTAAGTCAACTTGATTTAAGACTCCGCCTAAGAATTTTGAATCTGAGTGCCTTAAAAAATCTATAGTGTTTTTACCAGAATCGTCAATAGCAGATTCAGCAGAAAAAACAGCTATTGTTTTATCCACATAAGGCAATAATTCTAAGGCATCAGAATATTGATTCATCGAAGCAGCTTCCATAAATATGTAATCATATTTGTTGGAATAATTTTTCATGACTCTATTAAAATCCTTTCCCGCAAGCACTTCAGAAGGACTTTGATTTCCATTTTTATTACCAATAATATCCACATTTCTAAGACTCCAACCGGTATTGGATCTTTCATCTTTGGCTGCTGTTGCTTTTGCTGGTGAACCCAACCAATTTGAAAGTTTATAATTTGATAAAGTGTTGTTTCTAAAATTCGTATCAATAATTAAAACCCTTTTATTATTTAGGCTAATAGCATAAGCTAATAAAATAATTAGGAAAGATTTTCCCTCCCCTTTTTTAGGACTTACGAAAAGGAAACTTCTTTTACCAGATGCCTCAATGATAGAACGCAACTTACGGATCGACTCCCGAAAATGATCTAATTTAGTATCTGGATCCTGCGAGTGAAATAGAAAATTCAAATCAAGTTTCTGGGTTTCTATTTTATTGACGAAGCCTACTAAAGGAAGCTGCGTTCTTCTTGAAAATTGATTTGGGGACTGAATTGTACTATCAAAAAGTGCAAGGAAAAAAATAAAAACACATGCAAATGTCCCTCCAGCTATACCTGAAAAAGCAGAAATTATTACCCTGTGATTGGATTCCGGTTTTTCAGCTTTTTCAGCTTTCTCAATAATCGACAAAGGGTTTTCAACACTTTGCGCCAATAGTTTTGCGGTCTCTAATTCATTTAAATTTTGGTTGTACTGTTTTTCTATATTTTCTTTTTGTGCATTTAGGTTGGCCAACTCCGCATCATCTTTTTGATATTTACCGATTTTACTGTTCAAACTTCTTAATTCTCTATCGTAGGAGGTGACACTTTCTTGCGCAAATTCTAAGTCTATTTCTGCTTGAGATTTTTCGATTATCCAATCCTTGACTTGATCATGAATCGGGTGATCATTATGAATATTGGATTTGGCATATTGAGAAATTAGTTCTGCCTTCAGGTTTTCAAGTTTTTTTATTTTCTTTTCTATCGCCGTTTTGCTACTCCTTGGTTTTCTTAAATCACCCTTTAGCCCTTTTATTTCTTGGTCTATTGATACAAAATCCTCTCTTCCGAATAAATCGTCTGCATAGGCAGCTGAAAAAGACCTGTTGTATTTTAAGATTCGCTTATCCAACATTTTAATAGTGGCTTTAAGTGCTGGAATCTTTTGGTTTTCTTTTTCTCTAGTCTCCTCAAAATTCTGGATAGATGAAATCGCTGATTCACTTTGATATCCCACATCTATTAAGCCGTTTTTAGCTTTATATTCATTGATTTTTTTTACTATCCCATCTAAGGCTTTTTTCTTTTGCGCCACTAAATTTGAATAGAAATTAACCTGTTCGGTTTCTTCTCTTGTGACTACATTTTCGAAAAATTGTAAAAACTCATTGCAATAGGTATCAACCACAAAATGTGACAATTCGGGGCTTTCTGATTCAAAAGCTACAGTGACATAATCCGTATCTCCTTCCCGGATTATTGTCATGTTTTCCATTAAATTTTTGTAATCATATCCAAAGGCTTCCGAAAGGAGTTTATTATTTTTTTCAAAGTTTCTATTATTATTAATAGAATCTTTGAAATTAGTCTGTAGGACTAATGCCATATCATCTAATTGAGAATTAGATAAACCAAGTATCTCTTCATCGGGTAACCGGAAAGGATTTTTTCTCCTAAAATCGTGTTTTACGAGTGCATCAGTAACTCTTCTGATGCTCTTTCGCGAAGTCATGTCTTTTATCAATTGGTTAAACCGGGCATCAATTTCATACTGTTGAATAAAAGCATTGCTCTTTGGAAGCGTTAAGCCTTTAAATTCAAAGATACCTGCAGAAATTGTTGCAGACGATTTATACGTTGGAGGAAGTTTCCCTACAAAAAACCACGCAGCTAAACTCGCCAAAACCAACGTAAAAAGGATCAACCACTTCCTCCTAAGTAGTATGTTAAGGAAATACGCAAAATCCATAGCGCTATGATAGTTTTCTCAATAAAAAAGGGGGAGAATCTAGATATGACCGAAACATCTTAAATAAAAAACTTATTTAGCGATGTGAAAGCCAAACCAGATTAAAAGGAATAGTAAAAATGAATGTTCAACTGAGAGGAGGGTAGGAATGTCTTTTTTTAATAGTATGTTTTTGTAGAATTTTTCTCAGTGTTGTTTTCTCATTCTAGTTATTATTCCTTCTTATTTGAACTATACAAAAGTAATTAATTTTAATAAGACCAAATCAGCTTTTATAATATTCATAGGAAATAAGTGTAAGTTTTTAAAAGATTACGTGTTTTTACGCAATGAAAAATATTTAGGACGCTTACCATTAGACCTGTTAGTAAAAAACAAAATGATATCCTACGAAGATAATTTTGATTTTTCTTTTCATTTTTATTTGTTTTACATTTGACAAAATTACCCTAACCTAATAATTGAAATAAAAATATGAGTTTCCCATTCCGCATCTGTCGAAACGATACAACCTCTATGTTGCGCGATCTATTTAATGCGACACCGCTTAAAGTTCCAGAAAGTCGTGTTCGTCCATTAATTATCATTGCCGAAAAAAATGGAAAAACTGATTTTCGAGGGGATTTAAAGCATCTAATGGAGGAAGGAGTTGCATTTGATTTGCAACCTAAAGAGTCCACCGTCACGGATGTATCTTTAGAGAAAACTAAATCGATAGATTTTGATTTTGGATTTGATATTTTGAAGGGCTTTTTTGAAGGTTTTGGAATTCCTTCAGGTTCTATGGCGACCCAACTAAAGGGGGCAAAATCAATTTCCCTTTCTTTTAATAATGTAAAAAGAGTTTGGATTGATAAAAACGAACTTGGTTCTCACCTAAAAGGTAAAAAAATTGATATAGAGCACCCATCAATGACCCCTTTTTTAGATGCTGATCCTTACCAAATGCTCTTGATTTCGGATGCCATTGTGAGTAACAGTTTCACAATAAATATTGACAAGTCCAATGATTCGAATTTTGAGGTAAAATTGCCTGAAATCGAACAGGTTTTGGAGAATGCTAATGCCAAAGTACAAGTGAAAAAAACATCAAAAAATTCGATCACCTTTGAAGGAGATGAGTATTTGACTTTTGCGTTTAGCTGCATACAATTACAAGTTAAAGAATCCGGAACACTAGGCGTAGGAATGACTTTCCTTACGCGTGATGCTGATGGAAAAGAGGTAGAAGTATATGAAGATGAGCCTTCCCATGTAGAATTAGATGAAGACTTATTTCAGCCAGGTATGTTGGTCTTTGATTAAATAATTAGAATTTTATATTTCTTGTGTAATTCGTAAAAAATGAAGATAAAGAGGATACTGAAGGATAGGCGGAGTTGGTGGATAGTATTAGGACTAATGGCGCTTTTGATCCGAATTGTTTTACCTGCTGATACCATCGAAAATTACTATAGTCGAGGTTTTTTTGTTTTCTTTCGCAAAGCTGTAGATTCTTTTACCCAATTAATACCATTTCCCTCAGTTTATTTATTGTTTTTCATCCTCCTTTTCTGGTTAACAATTAATATTTGGGAGTTCTTAATAAAAACGGGAAAGTGGTATGAAAAATTAGGCAGTTTTACTTTTTCCCTTTTAGCTCTATTTGGAGGTATTGTTTTCTTTTTTTTATCTATGTGGGGCTATAACTATGGGAGAGTTTCGGTTGAAAAGCAATTAGGATTGTCTGCTAAAAAGTTGATGATTAGTGATTTGAAATTGGAATTGGATTTACAGACTATTTTGATCAATCAGCTTCGTAATGAACTTCCAAATATAACGGACAGTGCTATCACTAAAAAATTAATACCTAAAAGATTAGAAGAGGAAATTCGGGAAGATCTAAAGCGGATTTTATTTCAAAATGGTTTTCCAATATCCGGAAATGTGCGGGGAAGATTATTATCACCTTCTGGGTTGTTATTGCGTATCAATACAGCAGGTGTTTATATTCCTTTTACAGCGGAAGGACATATAGATGCGGGGTTGCATGCCCTACAAATTCCTTATGTTATGGCGCACGAAATGTCCCATGGGTATGGTTTCGGTGATGAAGGAACTTGTAATTTTTGGGCATGGTTAGCTTGTTCGACCTCTGATAATCCATTTATTAAATATGCTGGAGAATTAAGTCATTGGCGAAGTTTGGCAGGTAATTATAAATTTTATCAAGAGGAGGATTATGCCAATTTTTTTAAAAATGTATTGCCGGAAGGCATAAAGAATGATCTACGAGCGATTTATCAAAATATGGATAAATATCCTGATCTTTTTCCTAAGTTAAGAAATGCCATATATGATTCGTATCTAAAAGCACAAGGAATTGAAGAAGGAATTGAGAATTATGAAAGAGGAATGATGTTGATCAGAGCTTGGAAAGAAAAAACTAAAGAATTAAAAAATTGAAATCGAAAAGTCTAATAATAAATCTCAATTCTGTATTTCAAAATAAATACCTTTGCAAAAGTTACAATCAATAAAATCAAATTATTATGATCAATGAATCTATGACTGCGTCCTCTCAGGACTTAATGAAGCTCGAAGATAAATATGGAGCCCACAATTATCATCCTCTTCCAGTAGTACTTTCCCGTGGT
The DNA here is from genome assembly GCA_024743405.1 of Bacteroidota bacterium. Classification (GTDB taxonomy): domain Bacteria; phylum Bacteroidota; class Bacteroidia; order Chitinophagales; family Saprospiraceae; genus JANSWP01. Next base: position 16,462 of record JANSWP010000075.1, on the reverse strand, counting down.
GAAGGTGTTTTTGTTTGGGATGTGGAAGGGAAAAAATATTATGATTTTTTATCGGCTTATTCTGCTGTAAATCAAGGACATTGCCACCCTAGGATTGTTAATAAAATGAAAGAACAGGCGGAAACTTTATGTCTGACTTCGCGTGCTTTTTACAATGATTATTTAGGGAAATATGAAAAATATATAACAGAGTATTTCGGATTTGATAAGGTTCTACCCATGAATACGGGGGCTGAAGGTGTAGAAACCGCGATCAAGATTTGCCGAAAATGGGGATACGAGGTGAAAGGTATTGAAAATGGAAAAGCAAAAATCATTGTATGTGGAGAGAATTTTCATGGGCGTACTGTGACCATTATTTCCTTTTCTAGTGACCCTGATGCTAAAGGGCATTTTGGTCCTTACACACCTGGTTTTGTCTCGATTGAATATGATAACTTGGAGGCTTTAGAGGCAGAATTGAAGGCGGATGCACAAAATATTGCTGGATTTTTAGTCGAACCAATTCAAGGTGAAGCAGGGGTTTATGTGCCTGCAGATGATTTCCTTTTAAAAGCAGCAGATTTATGTAAAAAACATAATGTTCTATTTATTGCAGACGAAATTCAATCGGGCATTGCTCGAACTGGTAGCCTACTTGCTGTCTGTGGAAATTGTAGCTGTGAAAATCGTTGCGAGCAACAAGCAACTTACGCAAAGCCAGATATTCTAATTTTAGGTAAAGCACTTTCGGGAGGTGCTTATCCTGTTTCTGCTGTTTTGGCAAACAAAGAAATCATGGATGTCATTCAACCCGGACAGCATGGTAGTACTTATGGAGGAAATCCATTGGCGTGTGCGGTGGCAATGGAAGCGATGAAAGTTGTGGCAGATGAGAACCTAGCTCAAAATGCAAGAAAATTAGGGAATATTTTCCGTGAAAGAATGGAGGTTTTGGTTCAAAAATCAGATTTAGCTACATTAGTGAGAGGTCGTGGTTTATTAAATGCAGTAGTTATTAATGACTCTCCAGATAGTAAAACCGCTTGGAACATTTGTCTAGAACTGGCCGAAAATGGTTTATTAGCAAAACCGACACATGGAAATATTATCCGTTTTGCCCCACCACTTGTTATGACAGAAGATCAATTACATGAGTGTTGTGATATCATCGAAAAGACGATTTTAGGATTCAGTAAATAATTGTCTACACCTTACGAAAATACTCTTCTGAGAATATTGTTTCTCAGGAATGCGGATAAAATAAATTGACCAATTTGTGGTTAGAATTTTTTGTAACTAATGAGGCAAAAAGTACAGGTATAGCCAAAGCTATGGAGAGCATTTTTTGAAAAATTAGGGAAAAAAAAGGTAGGTTCAAATTGGTCAATTTATTATGTCCGTATTCCTCAAAAGAGTCTTAGACTTTTCTGAGAAAAATCATTTTTTATGGCGACCTTTTAAAATTTCTAAAACTTCCTCTAAGTCTACCTCCTTAGCTTGCAAAAGCACTAAATAATGATACATCAAGTCTGCAGCTTCGTTTAAAAATAAATCCTTGTTATCATCTTTTGCCTCAATGACTAATTCCACAGCTTCTTCTCCAACCTTCTGCGCTACTTTATTAATTCCTTTTTTGAACAGACTTGTTGTGTAGGATTTTTCCGATGGGTTGTTTTTTCTGTCTTTTATAATGGATTGAAGTTGAATAAGTGAAAAATCTGTAGAATTTTCTTCCTCAAAACAGGTGTCAAACCCTTTGTGACAAACCTCTCCTTCAGGGCATACTTTGACTAATAGAGTATCCTTATCGCAATCCACTAAGATATCTTTTACCCATAAATAATTACTAGAGGTTTCTCCTTTGGTCCAAAGCCGATTTTTAGTTCTGCTAAAGAATGTTACCTTTTCCTCATCCAAAGTTTTCTTTAAAGCTTTTTCGTCCATATATCCTAACATCAAAACTTTTTGCGATTCAAAATCTTGAATAATAGCCGGCATTAATCCATTTACTTTTTTAAAATCGAGTGATTTTATATCCATGTTGTGTGAACTTTTTTTAGTCAATATTTATCGATTATCAGCTTTTGAAGATCGATCTCTAAATTCGAACCGAAATTCCTTTTTCTTTTAAATACCCTTTTAAATCAGCAATGCCTATTTCTCCAAAATGGAAAATACTAGCAGCCAATCCTGCATCTGCCTTTCCTTTTGTAAAAACATCGTAAAAGTCTTCAGAACTCCCAGCACCACCAGATGCGATAATAGGAATCGAGACGCTTTGAGAAACCTTTGCCATGATTTCACAAGCAAATCCACCTTTAGTTCCGTCATGATTCATTGAGGTAAAGAGGATTTCGCCTGCACCTCTTTGGGTTACTTCTCTTGACCAATCTAATAGAGTAGTGGACGTTGGAATTTTACCTCCACTTAAGTGGACAATCCAATCGTTTTCCATTTTTTTTGCATCAATTGCAATAACCAAGAACTGACTTCCAAACCGTTTGGCAATTTCATCAATTAAACTTGGGTTTCGATAGGCAGCTGAATTTATGGAGATTTTGTCTGCTCCCGATTCAAGCAAAGTCTCAGCATCTTTAATCGAAGAAATTCCACCACCGATAGTGAAAGGTATATTTAAATTTGACGCTACTTTTTTTGCTAACTCCGATAATGTTTTTCGCTTTTCAAGTGTGGCAGTTATGTCCAAAAAAACAAGCTCATCGGCCCCTTGTTCAGAATAGGCCTTTCCGAATTCAACAGGATCTCCGGCATCCCTTAAATTGACAAAATTGACTCCTTTAACGGTTCTTCCATTTTTTATATCAAGGCATGGAATAATTCTTTTTGCCAGTGTCATATCGTTGTTTTTAGGTCATTTAGGTTAATTCTTCCTTCGTAAAGAGCCTTTCCTATAATTGCCCCATGGCATCCTAATTTTTTCAATTCCACTATTTCTGCTTTAGAAGTTACGCCGCCGCTTGCAATTAACTTTAAACTTGGGAATGCTAGTAAAATGTTTTTGTATAATTCCAAAGCACTTCCCCCAAGGCAGCCATCACGAGAGATATCTGTACAAATTACATATTGAATACCTAAAGCAACATAGTCTTTTAAGAAATCAAAAATGTCAAATTGGCTTTCCTCTAACCAGCCATTGACCGCAACCTTTTGGTTTCGAACATCAGCTCCAAGAATGATTTTTTCAGAGCCATAAATCTCGAGCCAATTCAAAAATAAATCTCGATTTTTCACTGCTATTGTGCCACCTGTAATTTGATTGGCTCCATTTTCAAAGGCTATTTTTAGGTCTTCGTCTCTCTTTAACCCACCACCAAAATCGATTTTAAGGTTGGTATTTGATGCTATTGAATTCAAGATTCTATGATTGATGATTCGACCACTTTTTGCACCATCTAAATCTACTAAATGTAGTTGCTTAATTCCTTGGTTTTCAAATTGTTTTGCTACTTCCAATGGATTTTCATTATATACTTTTTTTCGAGTATAATCTCCTTGAGTGAGCCTAACACATTTACCTTCGATTATATCAATTGCAGGTATTATTTTCATCCGATTTCTGATCTCTTAAATTGTTAAAAAATTAGTCAAAATACGCTCTCCAACAGATCCAGATTTTTCTGGATGAAATTGAGTCGCATAAAAATTTTCCTTTTGAATAGCTGCTGAAAAGGGGATAATATAATCGCATGTAGCGGTGGTAAATTCATTTTTTTCCACATAAAACCCATGAACGAAATAAGTGAATGCTCCTTCTAATGATTCATCAAAAATATCCCCTTTCAAGTCTTGTATTAGATTCCATCCCATATGAGGGACTTTAGATTTTGGGTCTGTGAAAAGGAATTTTCGCACTTTCGAAGGAAAAATCCCAAGACAGGGCGTTTCATTCTCCTCAGAATAAGCACACATCAATTGCATGCCCAGACAAATCCCTAAAACGGGTTGTTTTAAATTGATAATTACGGAATCAAGTTTCTTATCTTTTAGGAAAGCCATTGTTGATGATGCTTCCCCAACACCAGGAAAAATTACTTTATCTGATTTTTGGATTTCTTCAATGTTATCCGTCAAATTTGCTTTAATACCTAACCGCTTCATCGCGAAAAGCACAGATTGTACATTACCAGCATTATAATTTATGATTGAAATTTTCATAGCATTAATTCAATTTTTGGATTTCGAAGTTGAATTTATAAAGCTTTGGTTTTTAAATAATTACTTAAGCTTGAAGGACTATTTAAGAATGTTGAACATTTATAAAACTCCTTTTGTCGTCGGTATTTGAGTTAAATTTCTCAAATCTCTTCGAATAGCTCTTTTTATTGACTTTGCAAATGCTTTAAAAATAGCTTCTATTTTATGATGTTCATTAATGCCTTCTGCCTTAATGTTCAAATTGCATTTGGCACTGTCAGAGAAGGATTTAAAGAAATGGAAAAACATTTCGGTTGGCATTTTACCGATCATCTCTCTTTTGAATTCTGCTTCCCAAACCAACCAATTTCTTCCACCAAAATCAATGGCTACTTGTGCCAAACAATCATCCATTGGCAGACAAAAGCCATATCTCTCTATACCAGCTTTCATCCCTAATGCTTCCAAAAATACTTGTCCCAATGCAATGGCGGTATCTTCAATCGTATGATGTTCATCTACTTCCAAATCACCAATTACTTTTACCGTTAGATCGCATCCTGAATGTCTAGACAATTGATCAAGCATATGATCAAAAAAAGCGATCCCTGTTTCGTTATTACTTTTCCCAGAACCATCTAAATTCAACTCAATAAAAATGTCTGTTTCATTTGTTTTTCTGGTTAGGCTGGCAACACGATCTGGTAATTTTAGAAACTGATAAATTTCGTCCCAATCTGTTGTTGTTAATGCAATATGATTGGATAATTTGTCCATGTTTTGTGTCAATTCTTCCGCTCCCAAACCTGGCTCATTATTCACCCAAATTCCTTTAGCACCCAAATTTTTTGCTAGTTCGATATCTGTCAATCGATCACCTAAAACAAAAGAGTTTTTTAGATCATATGCTCCTGAAATATATTTAGTTAACAACCCTGTATTGGGTTTTCGAGTAGGAGCATTTTCGTGGGCAAAGGTTCGATCAATAAAAATTTCTGAAAAAGTAATTCCTTCGTTTTCAAAGGCTTTTAAAATCTTGTTTTGGGCAGGCCAAAAAGTCTCTTCCGGAAAAGAATCCGTACCTAACCCATCTTGATTGGTAATCATCACCAATTCGAAATCTAGTTCAGAAGCTATCTTACTTAAATTTTGAAAAACTTTTGGATAGAATTCCAACTTATCTAGGCTATCTAGTTGGTAGTCTAGAGGTGGTTCGATCACCAAAGTTCCATCCCGGTCTATAAAAAGTACTTTTTTCATTTCAATTTTTTTGCCCATCATATTAAAAAAAGGATTATTTTAAACTATTGTATAGTTTTAATGCTCTTAATAATTGTTCATTCTCAAGGTTTGTTCCTACTGAAATCCGAACACAATTTTCACATAAAATCGTTTTTGAACGATCTCGGATGATGATTCCTTTTCCTCTTAAAAAATGAATTAGCTTTTGCGGGTTTTTTACCTTTAATAAAAAGAAATTCGCATCGGAGGGATACATTTTTTCGACAAATTCAAAACGGACTAATCCTTTCTTTAGAATAGCTTTTTGAATAAGAATTTCATTTACTTGTGTTTTTTTTTCTTCCAAATTCTGAACTGCCTCCAATGCCATCTTTTGTGTTAAGACATTTACATTATAAGGCATTTTTACCTTGTTTAATACCTCAATAATTTCTTTGGATGCGAACCCCATTCCTAATCGAATACCTGCCAAACCCCATGCTTTTGAAAAGGTTTGAATAACTACCAAATTTGGATATTTCCTTATCCAGTTTAGGACAGAGTCGTACTCAGAAAAGTCAATGTATGCTTCATCAACCACAACAATTCCTATATGGTTTTTTATTAAGTTTTCTATGATTCTAGGTTGGAAGCAATTGCCCGTTGGATTATTAGGCGAGCAAAGGAAAAGAATCTTAGTTTGGGGCGTCGCTTCATTTAATATTTGGTCGACATCTGGTTGGAATTCAGGGGTTAAATTGATTTTTTTAACTTTAATATTCGACAAGCTAGCTGCAACTTCATACATACCAAAAGTTGGGGGCAAAACCATGACCTCATCCTCATTTGGCTCACAAAAAACGCGTATTAATAAGTCAATGATTTCATCACTTCCATTGCCTAAAAAGATATTTTCAGGTTGTACTCCATTAATTATAGCCAGCTCATTTTTCAGATCAATTTGTAAAGGATCTGGGTAACGATTCATTCCATTATCGAAGGGATTTTCATTGGCATCTAATAGGATTTTTGAATATCCAGAATACTCTCCTCGTGCGGATGAATACGGTTTTAATTGACGAATATTATAACGAATTAGGCTTTGAATATTCATAAAATTAAATTTTTGAAAGTCGAATGGAAACAGCATTTTTATGTGCTTCTAATTCCTCTGCTTCTGCCATAAGTTCAATCGTTTTTCCAATGTTCCTAAGTCCTTCTTTTGTCAATTTTTGATAAGTAATTTTTTTGACAAAAGAATCTAAAGAAACACCACTATAAGATTTAGCAAAACCATTTGTTGGCAAAGTATGATTTGTTCCAGATGCATAATCTCCTGCACTTTCAGGTGTATAATTTCCAAGAAAAATGGAACCTGCATTTACAATGCCTTTTGCAAAATTATTAGCACTTCTTGTGGCGATAATGAGGTGCTCAGGCGCATAGAAATTCACTAAATTCTTTGCCTCCTCTTCCGAATCCATAATGATTGTCATGCTATTTTTAAGTGCTTTTTCGGCAATTGATTTACGAGGTAATTTTTTAAGCTGTTTATTTATTTCAATATCGATTTCTGAGACCATTTCTTCCTCAAATGCAACCAAAATGACTTGACTATCTTCTCCGTGTTCAGCCTGAGAAAGTAAATCTGCAGCAACAAAAGAAGGCTCACAATTTTTATCAGCTACCACTAATACTTCAGAAGGTCCAGCTGGCATATCGATGGGAATACCTTCCTTATTGACCAACATTTTAGCTGCTGTAACATATTGATTTCCGGGTCCAAAAATCTTATAGGCTTTAGGTACGGTTTCAGTTCCGTATGCCATGGCTCCAATGGCTTGTGCGCCACCAAGTTTGAATATTTTTTTTATCCCAATTAAATGGGCAGTATATAATATAGCTGGATGAACTTTTCCCTCAGCGTTAGGTGGACTAGACAAAATGATTTCTTCACACCCCGCTAATTTAGCAGGAATTCCTAACATCAAAACAGTTGAAAAAAGGGGGGCAGTGCCTCCTGGAATATATAATCCAACTTTTTGAATGGCAACACTTTTTCGCCAACAGGAAACGCCTGGCATGGTTTCGACGATTTCAATCTTTTGTTCTTGAGAAGCGTGAAATTTTATTATGTTCTGACGTGCTATATTTATCGCAGTTTTTAGTTCTTTTGAAACTAAATTTTCTGCTTCTTCCAATTCGGCTGTTGAAACTGCTAGGGTATCTAAGTCGACCCGATCAAATTTTTTAGAATATTCTTTCAAAGCCGTATCTCCATTTTGGCGAACATTATTTAATATTTTCGAAACGATATTTTCGATTTTCGAAAAATCCATTGCTGGTCGCTTGAGGATGGATTCCCAAGTTTCTGGGTTTGGGTTGTTATAGGTTTTCATCGATTGAATTTTTAGTGAAAAGAGGCGATTATTGCTCATTCACGATTTTCAAATAATCATTTTCTCAACGGGCATAACTAATATCCCTTCTGCTCCCGCATTTTTTAATTCATCAATTACATCCCAAAAGACATCTTCGGAAATGACAGAATGAACAGCTGACCAATTATTTTCTGCTAATGGAACAACCGTGGGACTTTTTAATCCTGGAATAATACCGGTGATGAGTTCAATTTTCTCATTAGGCGCATTTAGAATTACATATTTACTATTTCGTCCTTTTTGAACCGCCTGAATCCTGAATATTAATTTATCTAAAATGGATTGTTGTACGCTCGAAAAATTTGTTTTACCAATAATAACGGCTTCAGATTTAAGAACTTCCTCTACTTCGATTAAACCATTACTAAAAAGTGTTGAACCAGTACTTACCAAGTCACAAATAGCGTCAGCAAGACCGATATTTGGAGCAATCTCTACCGATCCGCTTATCTCATGTATTTCGGACTTTACATTGTGTTTTGATAAGAAGTCAGATAAGATAACAGGATAAGAGGTGGCTATTTTTTTATTTTTGAAATATTCAATTCCCTTATACTCAATACTTTTCGGAATGGCTAATGAGAGCCGACATTTAGCGAATCCCAACTTTTGAACAATATTACATTTAGTCTTTTTTTCCAACAATACATTTTCACCAACTATTCCAATATCTGCAATTCCATCTTGAACATATTGAGGAATATCATCGTCTCTCAGATAAAAAAGATCTAATGGAAAATTACTCGCGGAAACACGGAGCGCATTTTTTCCATTTTTAATTTTTATACCACAATCTTTCAATAACTGTTTGGACTGTTCACTAAGTCGCCCTGATTTTTGAATGGCTATTTTAAGTTTTTCCATATTATTTTTTGAATAAAAAAAAAGGCTTACCGAACAAACGGTAAGCCTTTTTTATAATTGAGTTATTTCAATTACATCACCATTTGCCTCTATTTGACATTAATAAATGATGATGATGATGTAATTGAAAATTCATATTTTTTCTTGATTGAGGCGCAAATGTATTTCTCTTTTTTATTTAATGCAACTCTAACAGGAATATTATTTTTTTGTTCTGGAATTTTATAAAAATTCAATTTTTGAAAAATAACACCTCAAATAAATCATAGAATCCCTGGTTTGAAATCCTTTATTATTGATACTTTTGGCATTCAATTTCCTAAGTTTATGACAAAAATTCAAGCCATTATTCTTCAATCAATTTCTATAAAAAACACCATTTTATCAGACTTAGAATTTATTGGTTTAACTCAAAAATCAGCAGATTTAATTATCGAAACGCTAAAAAATGATGGGAAAACCCTTTTTTGTGGTAATGGTGGAAGTGCGGCTGATGCTCAACATTTAGCTTGTGAATTGTCTGGTAGGTTTTACCTGGATCGAGCACCTCTTTTTGCAGAAGCATTACATAGTAATTCGTCTTTCATGACAGCAGTTGCTAATGATTATGGGTATTCCCAAGTTTTTGCTAGAGGAGTGAAAGCAATGGGGAGAGAAGGAGATATATTGGTAGCCTTATCTACTTCCGGAAATTCTAAAAATATCATTGAAGCCATAGTCGCTGCAAAAGAGTGCAACATGAAAGTGATTGGCATGACTGGTGAAAATGGCGGAAAAATGAAGGATTTGTGCGATGTGATTTTAAAAATCCCGTCAGAAGATACTCCCAGAATTCAAGAGGCACATATTATGGTTGGTCATATTATTTGTGAATTGGTGGAAACTGCCATTTTTGGCAGCGAAGATTAAAACTTATATCTCAATTGGAATTTTATTTCAGACCTCAATTGACCAAGTATCTCCTCATTGCCAGAAGAAAATGAAGATTGATTATTCCAAAAAGTTTGGGCATACCTTGCTTCCAACATTAAATTTCGAATACCACGATACCTTACATTTAGATAAAATCTGGTGCCTTCATTATAATAAGAAGGTATTGAAAAATTGTAAAGTAAATCATTCTCATAGTGATAATAACGAACATCATAACCGTCGGTATCGAAAATAGCAAATCGAGTGGTAAATGAAAATGGAATCCATTTTGGGCGGTAAATTAGGTCTTGATACATTGAAATACCTTTTTGAATCTGAATATTTTCTTCCTTAAAAGTTCCAAAATCAACTCTACTTTTTAATGTAATAAATTGGGTCAGGTTATAAGAGAAATGCACTCTAGTTTGAAAACGTTGTCGTTCAACGGGAAGGTCAAGCTTTGTTTGGTTTTCGCTTAAATTATTTGATTTTGTTTCGTTTCTAATTTGGACATAAAATTCCATACTTCTCCTTTTTGAATAGGTTAATCTTGCCAGCCATTCATTTCCAATATCGGGGGCATCATTTGTGAAACCTAGCCATGGGTTTTCCCAAAAATCATAATAGGCGTTTAGTTTCCAATTTTTAAAAGGTCTCATTTCTAATCCAAAATATAAACCAGTTTCATTTCGACCTGCTCGTTTTTCAGCGAATGGTTGTCCATTCAAATGGTGAAAGTCTTTAGGGAAATATCGGAACAGGACAGCGATACTTAATTTTTGATCTAAAGCTGCCAATAACCCATTTGAAGTTGCAAAAGCACCATTATCACTCATTGCGGATTCGCCAAAAAAATTCAAATTTCTAAATAGCAAGGAATAATCTAAGCTAAAGTTAAATAACTGAATTCCAGAAAAATTAAATTGATTATCAACTCTTTGTGTCAAAATTAAGGGTTGATCGAATTGATTGAAAAGTGTATTTGCGGATATATGCCAAGTATCGGACTTCCATTTTAGCTGATTTCCAATGGTTAAATTTTGAATAGCATTTTTATCTTCAATTTCGCCAATTGTTCTATGCATACCAGATGATTGAAGAGATGAAAAGGAAAATTCTTCCAATTCACCAACCAATTCAATATTTTGATTTCCGTCAATTTTCCTTCTTGAGATAAAGGTTGTTAGCTCTACATTTTTTGTTAGTTTTAAAGTAGTACCCAATCCGCGCATAAAATCAATCTCATTGACAGAAGAGTATCGTTCTAAAGGCTTGTTATTTCTTTTAATGTTCATGGTAAAAGCACTTTTTCCAGTGCTAAAACCATTTCTAATTATTAGACCTTGTCCAAAATTCACTTTGAAATCTCCTATAGCAACAACACGTAATTTTTCAGATAGGTCTTTTACGAAAAAATGAGCAGAGTAAAAATCGAAACCATTTGCATTAGAACCTTTAAAGAATTCTTCTCCTGGGTCTTTTTCAGCGGTAATACCATAGCTTAATTTTGTGCCATAGGAATGTTTGAATCTTAAATAAAACCGATTGGGATCTCCCAAATAATTTGGTGATTCTCCAACGTTACTTAAATAACCTTTTGCCTTTTGAAGTCTTCTTGACCAACGAAGAAATAATTGATTTTCTCCTTCTTTTATCATTTGGAAAAGTCCTTCCTTTATTGTTACGCCTTGGACTTTTATGCCAACAAAGGGAAGAATTTTCCTGATAGTTGAATTGTCAAAACTTGGAATAGATTGGAGCTCATAAATGGATATGAATGCACCTGTATTTTGTCTATAGTTTAGGAAGTCAAAAATTTGAATGTCAGAAAGAATCCCAAAATCTTTAAGGTCTTCTTCAGTGACTTTATTCAAATTAAGTGGATTTTTTAATAAAGATTCAAGATGGCTATTTAATGTGTTGTAATCAAAAGATTCTGATTCCTCATTTTGTAAATAATCTTCAATTACCGATTCTAAATCCGAAGTCTCGATGAAAGAAGAATCGATTTGCGCTGTAATATGAAGCGAAAGGAACAGGAGAAAAAGTAAAAAAGGTCTTCTTAGCATACCTAAAGGTTAAAAAGCATTTTCTATTTTAAATTATTATTTTTCAAAAAGGGCGTTTTAGGATTTTTTTATTCTGCAAAAGCAGATTCTAAAAGTAAAAATTCTGTTGATTTGATATAGTGTTAATAAGGATAACGTAAATAATACAATAAGTCTTTGTTATTCGAATATATTGATTTAAATTTGCATCCAAAATAATGAACGTGAAACTAAAAAAGATGAAACCAATTTTATCACGGTTTCTTATAAAAATAAATTTAATCTAATTTTTTAGAAGCGGTTTGCCGGCTAATGCCAGTCTGACCGCTTCTCAATTTTAGTGGGTTTGCTCTTTAAATATTTTAGTATCACAACTGGTTTAGTAATAAATCAGATTATGTTCAATTTATCATTATTAATCTTCAAAATAGCGACAAAATGTCTAAAACGAAATTAGAATACATCTGGCTTGATGGTTCTACTCCAACTCAAGGTTTGAGAAGTAAAACAAAACTGGTAGATAATTCTGAATTTTCTGGAAAATTAGAAGAATGTCCAGTATGGTCTTTTGATGGTAGTTCAACACAACAGGCAGAAGGTGGTTCTTCAGATTGTTTGTTGAAACCAGTTGCAATTTACCCTGACCCTCAAAGAAGAAATGCTTATTTGGTCATGACTGAGGTTTTGAACTCAGATGGTTCTGCACATTCAAGTAATGGGAGAGCAACGATAAAAGACGATGATGATGACTTTTGGTTTGGTTTTGAACAAGAATATTTCTTTTATGATATTGATACCAATAACCCATTAGGCTTCCCTGAAGGTGGATATCCAGAACCTCAAGGTCCTTATTATTGTGGTGTAGGTGCAAAAAATGCATATGGTCGACAAATTGTTGAGGAGCATATGGATGCTTGCATTGATGCAGGTTTGAATATTGAAGGTATCAACGCAGAAGTTGCTGCCGGACAATGGGAATTCCAAATATTTGCTAAAGGCGCTAGAAGTGCTGGAGATCAAATTTGGGTTGCAAGATATCTTTTAGAAAGAATTGGAGAAGATTATGGTGTTTCTATCAATTGGCATCCAAAACCATTGGGTGATACTGATTGGAATGGTTCAGGAATGCATGCCAACTTCTCTAATACAGTTTTGAGAACTTGTGGTTCTCAAGCAAAATTCGAAGAAATTTGTGAACGATTTAGAGGGACTGTTAAAGAATGTATCGCAGTGTATGGTGCTTATAACGATCAAAGACTAACAGGTAAGCATGAAACGGCTGCTATCACTGACTTTAGTTATGGAATTTCTGACAGGGGAGCTTCTATCAGAATTCCTGTTTTAGTAGTTGAAAAAGGTTGGAAAGGCTGGTTAGAAGACCGTCGTCCTGCTTCAAACGCTGACCCCTATCAAGTTGCCTCTGCCATCATTGATACGGTAGGTCATGAATAAAAAGTTAGATTTCTCGTTTTTCGAAACGATAAATATATATATGAATCAAGCTTATTTTAAGAGTCATTCCATTGGGGTGGCTCTTTTTTTTGGTATTCATTTACTCATTGTTAATTTTCATTCCAATAATGAACTATTGAAATCGTTACATTGCAAAAAAAGGAATTCACTTAATTTGATAATGAGAAAAAGCTTAACAACGTTATTGCTGTTTTTTAGTTTTATTCCGCTACATTTTGCTCAAATTCAAGGAGTTGTAAAAGGGAGTGGGGGAGAAGTCTTACCTTTTGCTAGCATATACATACAAAATACGAGTACGGGAACAACTACAAATAATGAAGGCAATTTTTCTTTTGACTTGGAAAAAGGAAAACATAAAATTGTATTTCAATATGTCGGTTATCGTTCACATATTGAAGAAATTGAAGTAATTAATGAACCAATTTTTTTGGAAATATTTTTAGAAAATGAAACCATTAATTTGGTCGCTATCGAAATTGTGGCTGATTCGGAAGACCCTGCTTATGAAATCATTCGAAAAGCGATCTCAAAAAGAAAATATTACAAAGAATTGGTTCAAGAGTCGAGTTGTGAGGTTTATATAAAGGGAAATGTCAAATTATTAAATGCACCCGAAAGGATATTGGGTAAAGCAGTTGGTGATTTCGATGGGAGTTTAGATTCAACTCGTCGCGGCATTGTTTATTTATCAGAATCAGAATCTATTTTAAATTTCAAACAACCAGATTTGTATAAAGAAATAATGATCTCCTCTAAGGTGAGTGGTTCGGATAACGGATTTAGCTTTAATAATGCAATGAGTATGGATTTGAGTTTATACCGAAATACGACAGAGTTTGGGCGGAGTATTGTTTCACCGATTGCAGAGAATGCGTTGAGTTTTTATGAATATAAATTACAAGGGACGCTATTCGATGGACAGGGAAGGTTATTAAATAAAATTGAGGTGATTCCTAAACGTAAAGAAGATCCTGTAATTGAAGGATTCATTTATATTGTCGAAGATTATTGGAATATTCAAAGTGCCAATTTTTTTTTAACGGGTATTTCAATGAAATGGGAAATTTTTGATACCCTTTTTGTTGAACAAGTTCATGTGCCTATTCAAAGTCCAAATATTTGGCAATTGTTTTCTCAGAATTTTCGATTTTCAGGCGGGGTATTCGGATTTAAATATGTAGGAAATTATACGGGCGTTTATACGAATTATAACCTCCAACCAGATTTCAAAAAAGATTTTTTTGATAATGAGGTTTTTAAAGTTGAAGAAGGCGCAAATGAGAGAGATTCGAGTTATTGGGAATCTATTCGTCCAATTCCAATAACAGACGAAGAAGGGATTGATTACCTAAAAAAGGATAGCTTAAAGATTGTTCGAAAATCGAAAGCTTATTTAGATTCTTTAGACCAAAAAGCCAATCGGTTTGGCGTTGAAAATTTATTTTTCGGTTACACTTTTTCAAAATCCTATCAAGGAAATTATTTCCAAATAAAACCCCTTTTAACGACCTTTTTATTCAATACAGTTCAAGGATGGAATTCAAACTTGAGGATATCTTGGCGAAAAAAATTTGATGATGATTGGTTAAAGTGGATCCGAATTAATGCAAATTTTACGTATGGATTTTCAGAAGAAAAATTTCGAAATGCTTATCAGCTTACCTATAATTTAAATCGACAAAACTATACTCAATTCAATATTTGGGCAGGAACAAAATTAGCTCAATTCAATGAAAATGATCCAATTAATAATTCAGTAAACGCAGTTTATTCTGTTTTTTTTAGAAAGAACTATGCTCGTTTTTATGAAAAAGATTTTGCCAGAATCCAATACAGAAGAGAATTATTTAATGGAGTTTTGATGTATTCTTCTTTAGAATTTGCGAAGCGAAAGCCTTTAGAAAATTTTTCCGATTTCAGTTTTTTTTATAACAATTCTAGGGAATACGATTCCAATATTCCAAATAATGAATTTCTAAAGGATGGCATTTTTGAACTTCATAAATCTGTTATTTTGGCGCTTAATTTTCGGCTTCGCATCAATCAAAAGTATATCTCATATCCCAATGAAAAATATATCATGGGCTCAAAATTTCCTGATTTTTGGATTCGATATACAAGGGGAGTACCGGTTTTCGAGAATGGCTCCAACTTTGACAAATTAGCGTTTCAAATTCAAGAAAAATATCTTTCAATTGGTGTATTGGGTTACCTTCAATACAATATAAAAGTAGGATGGTTTCTAAGTAATAAGAATGCTTTTTTCCAAGATTATAAGCATTTCAATGGCAATTTAACTGAAATTGGAACGCCAAATGAATATATAAATTCATTTATGTTGTTGCCTTATTACCAAGAAAGTACAGATCAATATTGGACAGAGCTTCATTTTGAACATCATTTTGAAGGATATATTCTTGATAAGGTTCCTTTAATTAGGAAATTAGGATGGACCACTGTTTTTGGAAGTTCCTTTCTATATACAAATAATAAGATGCCTTATAACGAATTCAATTTTGGAATTGAAAATATTGGCAAAGGCATTTTCCGCTTTTTTAGGATCGATGGTGTTTGCTCTTTTCGAAAAGGCAGCTATGACAAATTTGGTTTCATCATTGGAATCGATTTACCAATTTCTTAGTTGTATATCTTTCGTAAAAGAAGCTGTCTAGATGATCAAATTATTTTTTGGAGATACTAAGCTTCCGAGTTCTCCTCCTCCCAATCTGTCCTTGCCAAAACGATAATTACCGCTCCACCAACAATCATCAATAATTTAATGATTAAACCAATTAATGCACTAGAAGAATCCATCCAAGCTAAAAATGATAATTTGGCGCCAATGAAACTCAAAATGATAGCAACAAATCCAAGAATGAAAAGAGCAAAACCAATTAATGACCAAATACCTGTTTTCATAAATATTATAATTAAGAAGATGTTTAAATTTTTCATTCTTGAAAACCAATGCCTCATGAACTTGACTTCAAATTATCTCACTCGTTTATACTGATACCCATTCGATAATTTTTTGCCATAACCATAACCTATCGATTTTCAGTTTTGAATTTTTTACCAGGCTATAAGTAGGTTGCAAATTTAGCTATTTAAAACATTTTCAATTTAATTGTTTTGGAAAGAACGTTTTAATGATAAAAATTTTACATTCGAGCTATAAATAAATCGATAAATCAAGCCAAATTGAATTAAAATATCGGCTTTTTTTCATTTTTTTATTTCGCTAACATTCAAATCAAAGATGATCAAACTAATTGAGTGTCCAAGAGATGCAATGCAAGGGTTGAAGGAATTTATTTCAACTGAAACAAAAATCAAATATATAAATCAATTACTTAAAGTGGGGTT
>JANSWP010000109.1 GCA_024743405.1 Bacteroidota bacterium | reverse complement strand
CTTCCCATAATGAGTACGACCATTCTTTTTTATTTTTGTGCTGTGGCAACTTGGACAATAGATATACATAAACTTTGAGTGTGGTTACTACAAAGTTATGATTTTGTCCTCGTTGTCATTTTCTGGAGCATTACTTTTGATGCACCGCCAAAATTTCTACTAAGTCATCACTGGTTGGATTATTGATGTTTGTAGCGGCTACCACGAGTTTATCTCCTACTTCCCAACCTACTGGATTGGCATTGAGAGATAATGAATTAACCCCCGCATTAGGATGTACGTTTAGGGTCGTCCAACTTGTTTTTTCTTGTCCTCGCATTTCGACGGAACCCATTAAAACCGCACTAGGAGAATAGCGTTCAAAGTCCTGTGAAGGAGTTGTACCGCCTCTATCGGCGAAGACCAATTTGGCGGTTTTCCCGGCTGCAATTGGATTGTTGGTTGTTCCGATTTCCAATCTTCCCATCATGCCCCTTACAATATATTCGGTGCGTAATTCTGTATTGACATTGGTGGCAAATTTTAATGTGCCCTCAATTCTGACTGACTTGAATTCTGTTGAAATTTCTGAGTCAACGGTTACCGTTATTCCTGCAGGGATTAAAACTCGAGCATCGGTAGTGGGTAATGAACCACCCCAAGTGGAGGTTGCCGTCCAATCTCCCGAGGTGGTTGCGGTTTTGGTTGCTGTTCCTGCTACTCGAATAGGCGTTTGAGCAGCGATAAATGAAGTTAGGTTTACGGAAAAAAGAATACCCAAAAGGGCTATAAGTAAACACTTTATAGATGTTCGCACAAACATAATTTAATTAGCAATTAAATCTCAGGAAGTATTTTTTGAAGGTTTTGTTAATCGTTTTTGGATTTTTCAAAAAATCTTTCCCGATCAGTTTTTGAATTGCAATTCGTTAATGAAACAAGAGTAAAATATTTTATCCTACTGACAGATTTGATTTTTTACAAAAAAAAATACCGAACATCACAAGAGATTCGGTACAAATCACATTCTTGTGTGGCACAAGAATGTGATTTAGTAGATTGTTATAAAATTTAAAAAGGTAGTTATTCTATGGAGCTAAATGAATTCATTTAGAACCTATTCTATATTTAAGGTTAAATAAGGGAGTAGGAAACAAATAACCTACCCATTTCACTTGCTCCCTAACTTCAAAGTCTACTGCATCCACCAAACCTTCACCCTCTCAGAATCTTCACCCATTCCCGAAACTTGATTCTCCCAATTATCTGGATTATTAATAGATTCTGAAGGTGGATATGGAAATCGATAATGTTCCAATAAGTCGCCCTCATGTGGAGTTGCGCCATTCGTTCTTCGAAGCAATGCGTATGCTTCCCAAGGTTGTCTAAAACTGTCAATAAAACGCTGCGTGTATATCAATTCAAGTTTATTACTTTGACTGAAAATATCATTTCTCGGATGATTGGCAACCGTGAAAACTTCGTTTCCACTTAATAGATCTGGAGCGTTCACCCATATTTGAGAACCCTTTACTATATTTTGCCAAAATTCTACTGAATTGGCCACAGCAAGTGTATAGTCTCCCTCTGCGATTGCTGAATTTGGTTCTACTCCCAATCCGCGTAAATGTGCTTCTGCTTTTAAAAACCCAATTTCCGCCGCTGTCATTATGATCTCAGGAATATGCTCTTCATCCCGAACCAAATAATAATTAAATGGCGAATAAATATTCTCCGCCCCTTTGATGGTATAATTGCCATCTCGGTGCTGCTGATATGGAATGCCTCCTGATTGTGGCGTATTTGGATCTGGAACTTGTGGAAAGGGTGCCCATTCGCCAGCATTATTGGTTTCAAAAAATATTTCAGCCCGTATATCAAAAATGCCGCTTCCGTCTTTATTATCATTTTCAGAGAATAAATGCCAAATATTGCTACCCATCCTCATTCTTTTATGCTCTCGAAAAGTCCAATTGACACCTTGATTTCGCCAATCTTGTAATGCAGGGCTCATGACTATATCTTCTCCTTTTTCAATGAGTGGAAGATCATTTTCTAAGATTTCCCGAATGATTACATTAGCAGAACTAGGGTCTTTTTCAACCATTCGAATGGCATGACGAAGGCGCAAAGAATTGCCAAATTTTCGCCAAAACGTTAAGTCTCCATAGAATAAATTATCATAAATTGCAAGAGATACATATGGCGCACCCGAAGCAGTGACAGGCGCTGGGATAGGGTTGATATTTTCTTCCGCCCATTTTAATTCATCCAATAAAAATTTATAGATCTCCTCTTGAGTATCAAATTTGGGACGAACAAGATCGAGGTCTTGAAAACCCAATCCAGCATCGAAAAAGGGCATGTCCCCAAATAGATCAGTCACTCTAAAAGTTTTGTAAGCCATCAAAATTTTCAATTGAGCACGGACATTATTTAAGGCTTCTGGTTCCATCTCTGATTCCATTTCTACAAAGCGCCTTTCTATTTCTTTTATATGTCCCAATGCCCTGTAATAATTATTCCAAACTTCTTCAGTACCAATCGTGACATTATCAAATCCGATAGCAGTTTTGGCCGCCAATTGGGTTATTTCATACAGCTTTTCATTATGTAAATAAAATTGCTCATTCCAGCCCAATCGTAAAGACGCTACTACGGTATTGAACAAAGGTCCAATATCTGTTTGCGTAGGGAAAAACGGATTTTTGTTGATTTCTTCAAAGTCCTTTGTACAGGAATTTGAGCAAAAAAGGATGCCGATTAGTGATATTGTTAAAACTATATTTTTCATTTTCTTGAATTTCTTTTTGTTATTCTCTGCCTTAAAACCTCGATGGTTTTTTTCAAATAATATTTCTAAAACGATGCATTCAAACCAAAACTAATACTCCGAGCCCCCGGAAAAGCTGCCCATTCCAATCCTTGTGCATTGCCCGAACCATTTGCTCCTTCAGGGTTTATATTATCTGGTAAAGTCGTGTATAAATAAAATAAATCTCGACCTGTGATATTGAGACTCAATTTTTGGAAAATCTTCGTCTTTCGAGCCAATTTATCAGAAAACTCATATCGCAAACTCAATTCTCTCAATTTCACCCAAGTGTTTTCAATAATGCCTGGCTTGGAGTTAAATCTACCCCAGCCTCCTGTATTCCCAATATGTTTAAAATAGTAATGAACGACCTTATCATTCGGTGTCCCATCGGCATATACGCCCGGTAAAATGACACCGCTATTAGAAGTCGTTCCATCAGGATGTGTATAAGGTAAGCCCTCGCCTAATCGCTCAGGCAAAGTCTCTTTACTTTGACCAGTTTGCAAACCAATTACATAGGAGCCTGCGTATAGATCACCCCCCCATTTGGTATCAACCAAAGTACTTAATACAAACCCTTTATAACCTAATTGCATCGTCCATCCGCCAGTAAAATCAGGATAGGCATTTCCAATGGGTACTCGGTTTTCAGTTATCAAATAATGGGTGCCATCTTCATTTAAAATCGGTTGTCCTGAATCTTCATGATAGATGTAATCCCAACCGACAATCGTTCCATAATCTTCGCCCGCACGAACAGAAATTGCTGGTCCATTGAGTCCCCAAATATTGGCAATCTCCAAGATATCTGCTCCCTCCCCAAGACTGATAACGTTGTTTCTATTTCGGGCAAAATTGAACCCTGTTTTCCAATAAAACTCAGAATTTTTAATCAAGGTAATGTCTAAAATCGCTTCAATCCCTCTGTTCTCTAATTCGCCTGTATTAATTCGAACTTGACCAGCTCCCCCAGAAGTAGGTATTGGAGAATTCAAAATCTGGTCAAAAGATCGGATATAATAATAGGTCAAATCAAGATTGATCTTATCATTAAAAAGTCCAATAGTTGTACCCATTTCATAAGAATTCGCTCGTTGAGGGCGTAAAGCGATCGGTGGAATAGTACCAGGCAAGGCGGCTGTTTGACTACCTCCAAAACTACCCGTTGAATAGACAAAATCTATTAGATAAGGATTTTCGGCATCCGTTCCTGTCTGTGCAAATGCGCCTCGAACTTTCCAAAAACTCAACCAATCATATTTGGATAAATCAAAGGCTTTTGTTGGAATAAAGCTCAATGAAACCGAAGGATAGAAATAGGAATTATTATCAATAGGAAGGGTCGATGACCAATCATTTCGACCCGTTGTTTCTAAGAAAAGAAAATCACCATAACTTAAGTTAAAGAAACCATATAAAGAGTTAATTCGCTTCTCAAATCGAAATTCACTTGGCAACCCAACAGTCAATCTGTCCTCAAAGTTATTAAAGGTAAATAGCCACGGATTTGCCCACTGCCCAGAGCTTCCTCGCAACCCATACTGATCTCGGCTATATTGATTTCCACCAAAAGAAACACTAGCTTTTATTTGATTATGAATAAATCCTTCTTTGTGCGCAGTGATTAAGAAATCATTATTCAGCACAATATCTCGACCTAATTCATTTGAATAAAAGCCGCCATTTATACCCGTAAAATCAATTGGATTATTGCGTCTTTCAAATTGATTTAAAGTAAAATCTGTCCCTACTCTACCCGTAATATTTAGCCAAGGGAGCACATCATAAGTCAAGCTCACTGCTCCTATTAATTTATTTCTATCAAAATTAGTGTTATTATTATAGGTGTTCCACCAAAGGTGTGGTGGTGAAAAAACAAATGGATAGCCCCCTTCAAATTGGTAATTATTTCGTGTACCATCCGGTAAAATATTGATGTCTTTTTCTAAGCCTTTATAACTCCGTGGCCAACTATATAAGATCCCTTTTCCAAAAGAAGTTTCGTTGTTGTCTCCCAAGGTCGGACTATTTAAACGATGATAATTTATGTAAGAAAGGGCAATATTTGCTTTGACCTTACTAGAAATATTTAGTTGCGAGCCAAGGTTCACCGTTGTTTGGTCATAACTGCTATTTGGAACGACCGCAGAATGTTCTTGGCGTGTAATCGAAGCACGCATAGTTCCCATTTTTCCACCACCTGAAAATGATAAATTGTGGATAGTTGTACTTCCATTCGAAAAGAATAATTTCAAATTATCAGGCTGCGGTGAAAAAGGGCGCATTTCGCCGTCCCACCATTCAATCATTTGTCCTTCCATACGAGGTCCCCACGACATCGCCGAAGAATAATAACCAAACAGTTCAGTAGTCGGTCTTCCAAAAGGTCCATTAGTTCGATAGATTTCACGAGGATAAACAGGATTTCCGTCAGGGTCTGTAACAAAATCTGGCGCATTTAAATCCAAAGGGTAGCCTGCCCCAAATGTATTTTGAACATCTCGATAATAATAAGGCTGAATAATTTTGTGAGTCATATTATATTCAATCCCAATACCTTTGCTTTGGCGCCCTTTTTTGGTCGTAATTAAAACCACTCCATTTGCTCCACGAGAACCATACAATGCCGAAGCCGTCGGTCCTTTCAGAATGTCCATACTTTCGATATCATTCGAGTTAATATTATTAATCGCCGAACCCCAATCGACCCCACGTCCGATATTCGTCAATCCTTCTTCATTCTCAAGTGGAATTCCATCTACTACAATTAAGGGTTGATTTTTCCCATCAATATTATTATTTCCCCTGATCACAAAACGGGTTGTTCCGCCATCCACCCCATTTCCTGCAATCACTTGTACCCCCGCAGATTTGCCACTTAAGGCGCTCACTACATTGGGCGTATTTGATAAAACTAACTCTTCGCCATGAAAACTTTCAGTCGAATAACCTAGCTCTCTTTTTTGCCTTTTAATGCCTAATGCCGTCACCACAACTTCCCCCAATTGAGCAACATCTTCTTCCATAATGACATCAATGCCTGCTCTGGCTTGTACTTCAATATCGGTCTGTACATAACCTAAATAAGAAAAAATCAATGTCCCATCGGCTTCGGTTTCGATACTATATTTTCCATCAATATCGGTCGTGGTTCCAGTGCCTGCATCTTTCACTAAAACTGAAACGCCAATTAAGGGATCACCATCAAAAGAGGTAACGACGCCAGTAACCTGAATTTTTGATTGTGTAAAAGATAATATTGGTAAAAAAAGGACGACCAAAAATGACCCTATTGACTTTAAATGAGGATATGTTTTACAAAACATTTTCTTATGATTTTATGATTTTCATTCCTAAAACTAATGATTAGACTTTATTCTACCGAATAACCACTTTCTCGGTACTAAACCCTTTTTCAGTTTGAATATTTACCCAATAAATTCCAGTTGGTATATTTGATAAATCAAGCACCATTCTATCTTCAAAATTACTATTCCAAAAAGAAGAGTAAACTTGTTGACCAAGGTTATTGACAATCGAAATTATCGCCTCACCAAAGCCATCATTTGTTGAAATATTTAAAATGCCATCACTCGGATTTGGACTAATTTCGATGCCCAAATCTAGGAATTCATTCTCTACATTTGTAATGGTTTTTTCCAAAGGCTGGTTGCCTTGAGTTATTAAATGCGCATCTATGACTAAATGAGGGTTAAACCCATCACTACAGTCAGGGCAAGTGACACCATCTACACAGTTTGGATTAGAACTGCTACACAAATCCACGTATGCCGGGAAAAATTGATAGTGCAAATCAAAAGTATTGCCTACATAATCTGTTAAATCAAATTGAGCAATAGGCACTAATGCACCTGGACACCAACCTGCTCGGTTATGAAACCAAGTTCCATTTTGAGGCTGACATCCCGTTGGGTTTGGATTACAGTCTTCCCAGAGATGATGGGCATAAACGACATTGTCATTCACTTTTACTGTATGTGTCGCCTCATAGAATTCCGCCGCATTATTGGTATTATTATCACCCCAACCATGCCCGGAATTAATGATATTTAAATGAGCACTTTCTTGCCCCGCCGTCAAATCCATATTCTTAATCGGCACGGGTTGTTCATTTCCAATTTGACCAAAAGGAAAAGTACTGTTCCATACATTATCCACCCATGAATATTTAAAGTTAGGCGTTCCTGCCGTATATTCTACCCGAATGGTAATAACCGAACGCCATTCATAAGGCAAACGCATTCTTACCAACCCCTGAAAAACAGAAGCATAATCCGTAATATCGTATTCATCGCCACAAGCAACACCATAAGGCGTGATATACCTCATAAAATCTATCCAATCACCTGTCGGCCCCTGGGCAGTTTGTTGATTAATTCGGTCCCAAGGCTCACAACCTTCGGAGGGGCAATTGTATTGTAAGATCAACTTCAAATTATTAAACCCACCCACGAAAGAAGGAAAGACAATATTCGTATCCGCAACCCCCGCTCGCAAATCTTCAATTACAGTCACCGTCATATCTTCAGTCATATTAACTACTTCAAAGTCAATTATTTCCGTCGTGACAGGTCCTCCGGTACTTTTTGATTCAACAGTCAAGATATAATTTCCATAAGCAGGGGGCGTCCACCAAGCGGTATAATAACCTGTTCCCCAATCTTTTCCATCAAGAATATTTCCATCAATCATAAAGACGACTTCTTCAATTCCCAAAACATCATCATGCTCAACAGAAGTGGATGCTTTCAATAAAAAAGCATTCAATTCAGGCATCATGACTGTGTTTTGATCAACAGGATTTCGGACGATTAATTCAGGAAAATATAAAGAAGGATCAACCACTTGAAATTCATTTACGACTGGAGGCGCAGCCTCCCAATTCGTACCATCTCCATCTTGGGAAGCTTGAATTTTTACGATTCCCTCATCACCCGTTAAAGTAATTGTATTACCATTAACCGTTGCGGGTCCTTCTAAAACTTCAAAAGTGATTGGTAAACCTGAGTCTGCCGAAGCATTTAATTCAAAGGGTGCATTAGTTGTCAATTGTTTTCCAATTGATTCAAAATTGATAAACTGTGGTGTTAACCCACTATCAGGTACCTTTCGAATAATAATATTATCAAAAAAAGCAGTTCCTCCTTGTGCATGTAGATAAAGACCATCCCACGTCGCAGGATCTCTTTTGTCACCAGAACCCGGTGTTAAACCCAAATCCAAACCTTGAACCTCCGCTATCGCGATCCAATCGCCATCAAAAGGAGGCGCTTTTACAAAAAGCGCCGCTTGTCCCGAACCACCATTTGCACTTAAATTGAGCAACATTCGATATCTCAACCAACCTCCACCTCCATTTGGTAAGGATGCCAATTCAAACTCATCTCCAGCCGGCGTCATAAAGCGATGTGTGCTTTGATTTGAAAGTCCAATTTGAACACCACCGTCATCGTCTTCCGTTGCATCTAGTCCATTCGCAATCATTCCATCGCCGTCGGCATCAAATCCTAAACCAATATTCATCCACCACCAATTACTGTGCATATCAACTTGTAATTCAACAATTCCTCCATTAGATAAATCAAATTCGAAATCTCCAAAATCTTTTAGGGTTGCCGACCGACCAAAACCACCACCATTACCATTATAATAAATTCCATTAGAGCCATCAGGCGTATTGGTATTTCCTACTACTGGGGAAACTTTAAAATCTTGATTACCTGACCAATGATCAATGGTTATAAAATTTGCCTGACCATTCAAATCTCCCAAATTGAGATTATTGAAATCAATAAGCACAGAATCCGTTTGAGCCATTAAAAAAACGGAAAAAAACAAACAATTGAGTGTGAGTAAATATTTTTTCATCAGTATTAGATTTTTCGTTTAATTTCTTTTTAACGGGATGAAAGTAAGATTTACTAATCTTATATACTATAAATGTGAAGGAAAGCTTTATAAAATGACTTCCTACTTTCTTTCTGAATTCTTTACCTTTATCGAATATTTAAGGGAGCAGGAAATAAATAAGGTACCCAAATTTTGCACAGCTATTTTTTATTCAGTCGAGGCAAAAAACGCAGACATACCCATAGGCATGGTGAGTATTTTTAACGAAAAATGAATAAAAAATAGCAAGTGAAATGGGTAGATTATTTGTTTCCTACTCCCTAACCTGGCAAAGCCAGGACCATAGGGCTCAGGATTCAGGCGGCAGGTATGAGGATTTTTCTGACACCTGAACGAAAATTTTAATTTTGACCTGACATCTGACACCTGATTCTGAAAGGTTTTAAAGTTTTTTTTGCCACAATGACGCAAGAAATAACTTGAAAGAAACTAAACCTAAATTTATATGAAAAGAAGAACCTTTGTCCAAACCTCTCTTTCCACTTTAGCAGGCTCCATTCTCCTTCCAAGCATTGGGCTTTCTGCTCGAGACGAACTCTCCAAATATCAGGACTTTATTATCGGGCACAACTCTCATCAATATAAAATCGACCTAAATTGGGGTGCACTCGATCCCGATTTTTACCCGGTCAATGATTGCCATGAAATGGTTCAAGATTCAAAAGGACGAATCATATTATTGACCAATCACACCAAAAACAATGTGATTATTTATGATAAATCGGGTAAACTATTGGAAGTATGGGGAACCGAATTTCCCGGGGCACACGGACTGACATTGAATAATGAAAACGGTGAAGAATTTCTTTACATTTCTGATAATAGCCGCCACGAAGTCATCAAAACCACCATCGATGGAAAAATCATAATGGTTCTACCCTACCCCGCTGATTCTGGCAAATACGAAAAGAAAGAACAATATGTCCCTACAGAAACCATCGTCGCACCCAATGGCGATATCTATGTCACTGACGGTTACGGGCTTCAATATATCATGCATTATAACTCAAAAGGCGAATTATTAAATACCTTCGGAGGGCGCGGCGAAGAAGAAAAACATTTTGATAATGCTCATGGTATTTGCATTGATTCGAGAGATAAAGAGAACCCAACTTTACTTATCACTGATCGAAATAAAAATAAATTCAAACGTTTCACTTTTCAGGGCGAATTGTTGTGTACAATCGATTTGCCAGGTTGCTATGTTTGTCGCCCAGTCATGCATGGGGAGCATATTTATTGTGCTACCATTTGGTCAAATGATCGCTCCGCGAATACTGGTTTTGTTTCGATTTTAGACAAAAATGATCAATTAATTTCTGCTCCCGGTGGTAGTACACCAACATATGTAGATGGAAAATTAAATCATATGCACCAAGCCGTTCAGGTTTTCAAACATCCGCATGATGTGTGTGTGGACGAGGACGAAAACTTGTATGTAGCGCAATGGAATTCAGGCAAGACTTATCCGATTAAGTTATTGAGGGTGTGAGTTGTAAATTTGACTTATTTCATTAATTTCGCTCAAATTTTTTGAAATCAAATTGATTATTAAAAACAAAAAAATGAAACAAATTTTATTCGTATTTAGCTTAGTTTGCTTCCTGACAGCACCCCTTTTTTCAGTAACTGCAGTTTCTACAACCACTACAACATCAACTGCTAAAATTTCAAAAGAAGAAGCCAACAAAGAATGGCAAAGCCTTTCAAAAAAGGAACAAAGAATACAGAAAAAAGAAGCTCGAAAAAAGCTTAAAAAGTCATTAAAAGATTTACGAAAAGGGGAAACTGATGACACCTTAATTTTGCTGGCTATCCTTTCTGTTTTGCTACCTCCTTTAGCCATGTACCTGCATGAAGGTGATGTAACGAATCGTTTTTGGTTGTCTCTAGTTTTGACTATTCTAGGGTTTTTACCCGGAGTAGTTTATACATTGATCGTTATTTTGGGAGAGAATTAAAAGTATCTACCAAGAAACAATTTCGAATGAGTTATTTCATCTTTTTAAAATCTTGAGCGTATGTTTGAAAAGGTGAAATAACTCGATCTATTCCTATTTAAGTTGAATGATCATGCGAAATTATTTTCATCCAATTTTTCTAATTCTACTTTTCCTACTTTCTTGTCAAAAAGATCACCCAAATTCTATATCCTTCAACCAATATATCCGCCCTATTCTTAATGAAAATTGCTTAAACTGCCATGGCGGTGTCAAAAAACTAGGGGAATTCAGCCTCCTATTTGAAGAAGAAGCTTTCGCCAAAACCGAATCAGGTAAGCCTGCCATCATCCCCGGTGACCACAAAAACAGTGAATTATACAAACGACTAATTGATCATGACCCCGACAATCGAATGCCACAAGAGTCCCCACCTTTGAATCAAAAAGATATTGATCTGATTGCTCGATGGATTGACGAAGGTGCTCAATGGGAAACGCATTGGGCATACATTCCGCCTGCTGAAAATATTAAAGTTCCGAAGTTTAATTCCGATTGGGCGACACATGAAATTGATTACTTTGTTTTAGAAAAACTATCAGAAAAAGGACTAAAACCTACTACTGAAGCTGCCAAAGAGACTTTAGTTCGGCGCATATATTTGGATTTGATTGGCTTGCCACCAACTCCTGAAGAAGCCCAGGCATTTTTAAAAGACAATTCGACCGATGCTTATGAAAGAATGGTGGATCGGTTGCTTGATTCATCTCATTTTGGAGAACATTGGGCAGCGATATGGATGGATTTGGCGCGATATGGAGATTCGCAAGGCTATCAAAAAGATCCTATTCGACCAAACATTTGGCGGTATCGAGATTGGGTTATTGATGCTTTTAATCGCGATTTAACTTTTGATGAATTTACCGTTGAACAACTCGCAGGTGACCTCTTAGAAAATCGAACAGATAATCAACTCCTTGCTACTACTTTTCACCGAAATACAAACACCAATGACGAAGGTGGTACCGATAATGAGGAATTCCGAACCTACGCTGTAATGGACCGAATGAGTACAACTTTTGAAGTCTGGCAAGGCACCACAATGGCTTGTGTACAATGTCATTCGCATCCTTATGATCCATTTCGACATGAAGAATATTATGAATTATTAGCCTTCTTTAATCAAACACAAGATGCTGATTTGGGCAGCGAAATACCAAAGGCTTCTTTGCTATCTCCAGGTCAGAAATTGGAAATGGAGGCTTTGAAAAAATCTATTTCTGAAATCCAGAAAACGAGTGATACCCTTTCGGAAAATTATATCAAACAAGTTGAAAAATTAGCTTCCATTCAGCCTGGACGTGTTCCTGTCATGCTAGATTTGGAAGACTCTACTCGAACTTGTCATATTTTCGAAAGAGGAAATTGGCTCGTGAAAGGTGAAGAAGTTCAACCAAATGTTCCGAAAACACTACCAAAATTAACTGCCAAAATGCCATCTAATCGATTAGGTTTAGCAAAATGGTTGGTCAGTCCCGAAAACCCATTGACCGCACGCGTTACAGTCAATCGTTTTTGGGCATCCATTTTTGGAAAAGGTTTGGTTGAAACCCTAGAAGATTTTGGAACGCAAGGTACTCCTCCGACTCATCCCGAATTATTGGATTGGTTGAGTGTACAATTTCAAAAGGATTGGAATTGGAGTGTTAAAAGACTACTTCGAGAGATCGTTTTGTCCGCGACTTATCGGCAATCTTCTGCTATTTCAAAAAAAGCCTTGGCAATTGACCCTAATAATCGATGGCTAGGCCGTGCACCAAGATTTCGATTGTCGGCAGAGCAGATTCGTGACCAAGCCCTAGCTGTCAGTGGTCTTCTAAACCGAAAAATATTCGGACCAAGTGTTATGCCTCACCAACCAGATGGTGTTTGGGAAGTCATTCGAAACGCCCTCAAATGGCGAACAAGCCAGAATGGCGAACAATATCGACGTGGACTCTACACTTTTTGGCGAAAAACCAGCCCCTACCCTTCCATGGTTTCATTCGACAGTCCAAGTCGTGAATTTTGCGTTTCTCGTCGTGTCCGAACAAATACGCCTTTGCAATCTTTAACAACTTTAAATGACCCTGTTTTTGTAGAAGCTGCCGAAGCATTAGCAATCAAAATGATAGATTTTGAGAGTAAAAATTTGGAGGATAAACTGAGTTTTGGATTTGAATTGGTTTTGTTTAAAAAGCCGGACTTGGAGCGATTGGAGGTTTTAAAAGATTTTTTTGAAAAGGCTCTAGTTGAATACCAAAAAGATGACAATCCGAATTCAGAATTGCAAGCGATGACTAATTTGGCTGGAGTGATTTTGAATTTGGGGGAGGTTTTGGTGAGAGGGTAAGTCCGAGTTAATAGTGCATCTGAAGGTGTTTATTTTTAAAAATATTAGAATTTTTCAATTATTTTACCCGCATGAAACTCGTCAAAGAAGCACATCTACGAAATTCTGAGTACCTCACCCGTCGCCATTTTCTCAAAACCTGCGGTATCGGACTAGGTACAATGGCACTCGGAAGCCTGATCGGTTGTGATACAAATACTCAAAATAAATTAGCCAAAATCGCCCAATTCGCACCCAAAGCGAAACGCGTTATCTTCCTCCATATGGCAGGTGCTCCTTCTCAATTAGAGTTGTTTGATTATAAACCAAAGCTATATGATTTGGACGGTCAATCTTGTCCGGATTCCTTATTAAATGGAAAGCGATTCGCCTTTATTCAAGGCGTACCTAAAATGTTAGGACCTACCGTTTCTTTTAATCAATATGGACAATCAGGGGCATGGGTGTCAGAATTATTGCCTCATTTTAAAGAGGTGGTAGATGAAGTTTGTTTTTTAAAAGCAGTCCATACGGACGAATTTAACCATGCGCCTGCTCAACTATTTATGCATACAGGAAATCCTCAAAGTGGTCGTCCAAGTATGGGAGCATGGGTAACTTATGGATTGGGCTCTGAAAACCAAAATTTGCCTGGTTTTGTCGTTTTGGTTTCGGGACAATCTGCACCAAGCGCGGGTAAAAGTGTTTGGGGAAGCGGCTTTTTACCGGCCGAATACCAAGGCGTTCAATTTAGATCAAAGGGGGACCCTGTCTTGTATGTCAACAACCCTAAAGGTGTTACACGTGATATTCGACGAGAAGCAATTGAAGCAATTTCTGCCATTAATCAAAAAGAATTTGAAGAAATTGGAGATCCAAATATTCTCTCTCGGACAGCCCAATATGAATTGGCTTTCAGAATGCAAATGACGGTTCCCGAAGCAACCGATATTAAAAGCGAGCCCGATGCTATTCATGCTTTATATGGAACCGAAATCGGTAAAAATTCTTTTGCCAATAATTGCCTTTTGGCGCGACGATTAGCGGAACGCGATGTGCGGTTTATTCAACTGTATCATCGCGGTTGGGACTCTCATGGTAGTAATCAATTCGAATCTTTGGAGGGCGGTTTTTTGGAAAGATGTAAAGAGGTCGATCAAGCTATGACTGCTTTGATTCTGGATTTAAAACAACGCGGTTTGCTGGATGAAACCCTAGTTGTTTGGGGAGGTGAATTTGGTAGAACTCCCATGCAAGAAAACCGTTCAGGAACAACTAACCCTTTTGTAGGTAGAGATCACCATGGCGACGCTTTTACAATGTGGATGGCTGGCGGTGGTATTCAACCGGGCATTACCTATGGAGAAACTGGCGAATTGGGTTATGCCGGTATCCGAGATAAGGTTCATGTTCATGATTTACAAGCCACTATATTACATCAACTAGGGCTGAATCATGAAAACTTGACTTATCGTTTTCAAGGGCGCGATTTTCGATTGACTGATGTGCATGGTAAGGTTGTTAGAGATATTGTTTAGGAAAATACGCATTAACTCGAATGGTCATTAACCATCAACCACTCCCCGTCAATCTTCTGCATAATCACTGAAAAAATTGAACTCTCAAGTTAGCGTACTGATGACGTAGTATGCGTAGTAATTTTATTGTACCTTAAAATATTGGCTATCATTTAATTGATTTTAATTTTGTCAAAACAAAATACCACTATTATGGCAAAACTTAATTACTTAGTCTTAATTCTTTCTGTTCTAATCTTACCAAATTTCCTTTCCGCACAATGCACTGAACTCCTTTGGGCAGACGAATTTGAAGATGCACAAATCGACCTCACCAAATGGAATTACGAAGTTGACTGTGACGGCGGCGGCAACAATGAATTGCAATGTTATACTGACCGACCCGAGAATGCTCGTGTCGAAAATGGTAAATTGATTATCACCGCTTTGGAGGAAGATTTCATGCAACATAATTATACTTCTGCTAGACTAACTACTAAAAATAAAGGCGATTTCAGATATGGAAGATTTGAAGCGAGTATCAAATTGCCATATAGTCAGGGACTTTGGCCAGCCTTTTGGTTATTGCCAACCGATAATGTTTATGGCGAATGGCCGAAAAGTGGTGAGATTGATATTATGGAATTATTGGGGCATGAACCTGATACGATTTTGGGCACATTGCACACTGGTTTGCCGTGGGTTTTCAATTCTAAAAAAATAGGTTTGTCAAGCGGAACATTCGCCGATGATTTTCATGAATTTGCCATCGAATGGTCAGAAGATACGATAAAATGGTTTTTGGATGATGTGAATTATCACACACTAAATTCAGATAGCATCGGACCATGGAATCCATTTAATGAAAGATTCCATGTTATTTTAAATGTAGCTGTCGGTGGAAGTTTGCCCGGAAACCCTGACCCAACTTCGGTTTTTCCACAAAATATGGAGGTCGATTATGTTCGAATTTATGGGGAACCTTCCGATTTAATTATTGACGGAGATTCGGAGATGATTTTTAATGAAGCACAAAAAACTTATTCGGTTGCCAATTTAGAAGGCGCGACTTATGATTGGAGTTTCCCCGGAAATACGCAGATTATTTCCGGGCAAGGAACGAATTCTATTACCGTAAATTGGGGTTGTTTTGTAGGTGCGGTACAAGTCGAAATTAACAGCGTTTGTGGCACAACGAATTTAGAGAAACCTGTTGCTTTAAGAGATTTGGAAATCGAAAGTCCCGAAGAATTGAATATCAATACAGCAGGCGTGATCTTCTCAATTCCTGAATTTTCGAATAGTACTTATGTTTGGAATATTGATGGTGACGCGACCATTATTTCAGGTCAAGGAACAAATTCGATTGTCGTCGATTGGGGTTGCCAAACAAGTACGGTTTCGGTTGAAGTTGATGCGCCATGCGCAAATTTAAGTGCCGAAAAAACATTGGAAGCAAAAATTCCATCCATCAAAGGTCAAGAATCTGTTCTCGAAAATACGGCAGGGGTGACTTATTTTATTGAGCCAATTCCCAATAGTATTTATACTTGGGAAGTGCCTGCTGATGTGACCATTGTGAGCGGTCAAGGCACCAATGAAGTTGTTTTGGATTTTGGAATAAATAACGCAGACCTAAAAGTAATTATCGAAAATAATTGCGGAATACTTGAATCTGTTTTACCTGTTTTGGTGGGCAATATCAAAATTATCACCACTTATGAAGCAGGCCAGTTAATTTTTGGAGCTTTTGGCGGCAGTAGTTTCGAAGTCATTGATAATCCATTTCCTGATAATGTAAATGAAAGCGCATATTGCGCCCTCACCGAAAAAGGCGAAATTTCATGGGCGGGTATCTTCGCCGATTTAGGTTATGATTTAGATTTTTCAGTCAACTCTATTTTTACGATTAAAATTTGGTCGCCTGTCGAAGGGGTGTTTTTATTTAAATTGGAAGATCAAAATCCCGGAATCGAACCCTTTATCGAAATTCCAACCGACATGACGCAAACGAATCAATGGGTCGAATATCAAATTGATTTCAGCGACGCAACCGATGATGCTTTTGACCGAATCGCCTTCTTTTTCAATTTCGGAAATGTCGAAAAAGACACTTTTTATTTTGATGATATTATTTTGGATGCGGTGACTTCAACGGATGAATTTAAGGTTCAAGACAAATATAAAGTGACGGTTTTTCCTAACCCTACAGATGGTTTTTTAACCGTCAATTTTGATGAGGGATTAGAGAATATTGAAAAACAATTGAGCATTTTTGATATTCAAGGCAAAACCATAAAATACACAAAAACAAAGGATTTGGATTATCAATTTAATCTCGATGAAGTTTTAAGTGGTATTTATTTTTTGAGAGTTGAAATGCCGGGGTCTATTTTGATTAAGGAGATTGTCATAAAGTAAAAATAATAACCCGACTAAAATAGGAGGTGTTCCAGGTTTTAAAACCTGGAACACCTCCCTAGTAACGCCAAAATTAACTTGATCATCTGGACAAAATTATTCTTTTGGCGTTAGTTAAGGGAGGAGGAAATAAAACACTTACTATAAGGGAGTCGGTAAGAATAATCGCTAGCGATTATTCCTTTTTCTTGGATTGCTTTCTTCAAAATATCTATACTTTGCTTTTTTTATCATGCCATTGATGATAACAGTACCGACATTGTTTAGCCTTTGGTGTTAATGCAAGCTCATTACATTTAGGACATCTATTGAAAAAGATATCATCCTTCCTTTCATTTAAAATTCTTTGATTACAAACTTTTTGAAATTTCTCCCATCCGTCTTTCATTAATTCCTTTGACTCAGGAGTACTCATCTTCAAAGCATTTAATCTTTGTATGTATGTTTCTGATATTGGCTCGTAAATCTTTAATTTAGAGTCAATCATAAAATTACGCCAGGCTAGTTTTTCATGAATATTCATAAAATGGGTGTAATTTTTAAATAGGTAACCTATTATTTTCGAGTCTACTTTTTAGAATAAAGTCTATTAAATCTAATTTTTGAGCAAAAAATAAACTGTTTGTCGAAACCATTAAATTTACAAATTGATTCCTTTGCCAACTAAAATCAAAACGAAATGCCAAAATTCATCCTTTCTTTTTTAATTCTTAGCTTATTCGGGAGTTGTTCCTTAGAAAAAAAAGAATCAAAAAAACCAACCGAAAAACCCAACATCCTACTAATTATAACAGATGACCAAGGCTACGGTGATCTTGGTTTTCACGGAAACCCCGACATCAAAACACCTATTTTGGATGCTTTTGCAAAAGGAAGTACGCGATTTACTAATTTCTACGTTTCACCCGTCTGCGCGCCTACTCGCTCTAGTTTAATGACTGGAAGATATTCCCTTCGGACAGGTGTTTGCGATACTTATAATGGTTGGGCAATGATGTCGCCAGATGAAAGAACGATCGCTGAAATTCTCAAAGAAAATGGATATAAAACCGGCATGAGTGGCAAATGGCACCTAGGCGATACCTATCCTTCTCGGCCGAATGACCAAGGGTTTGATTATTCTTTAATTCACAAAGCGGGAGGGATGGCCCAGGTCGGCGACCCTGACACATGGTTTGAAAAAGATTCGGCTTATTTTGATCCAATTCTCACCGAAAATGGTGAAAAAGTCAAAATAGAAGGCTATTGTTCTGATATCTTCACAGATGCTGCGATTGATTTTATTTCAGAAAATAAAGACCAACCTTTTTTTTGTTATCTCTCCTTTAATGCGCCTCATACGCCTTTACAATTGCCAGAAAAATATGAGGCAATGTATGCTGATTTAGAAATTGACTCCACCAATTATCCAAAATTTGAACGGACCTTCCCAAAGATGAATAATCGAAATATAAGTGACGCCCAAAAAATATATGGAATGGTTTCGAATATTGATGATAATGTGGGTCGGGTACTTTCCAAGTTGGAAGAACTTCAAATTCGAGAGAATACTTTAATTATTTTCATGACCGATAATGGACCCCAACAAGTTCGATATACGGGTGGCTTTCGAGGTCAAAAAAGTAGTGTTTATGAAGGCGGTATTCATGTCCCTTTATTTATACAATTTCCAAAAAAACTGACGGCCGATAAGGAGATTTCTACACCTGTTGCACATTACGATATGCTCCCTACCCTATTGGATTTTTGCGGAATTACACAACCTGATAATTTAGATGGTAAAAGTATGAAGCCTTTAACTGAAGGTCAAAAAGTTGATTGGGCGGATCGATCCTTATTTTTTCAATGGCAACGGGGATTCCCAGAACCTTACCGAAATGTAGCGGTCCGAAAAGGTAATTTTAAAATGGTCGGTCACGCTGGACATTTGGCGAAAGCAAGTGATTTGGAACTATATGATTTGTCCAAGGATCCTTCGGAAATGCATAATATTTCCATTGAAAATATTGAAAAAACAGAAGAATTAAAAGCCGAATTTGATAATTGGTATGAAGAAATCATGCAAAGTCCTAATATCGATAATGTAAAAATCGTCATTGGTTCGAATGCTGAAAACCCTATTTTGCTGAGTCGAAATGATGCCAAAGGTTCCTATGGCGTTTGGGCACAAAAGGAGATTTATGGATATTGGGATGCACATATAGAACAGGATGGTTTTTACACTGTCAAATGCTTTTTTGAAGAGCCTCTTTCAGATGATGGGCGCATGAATGTACGGTTTGGAACCGTTCAAAGAGCCGTCGAAAATAAAGAACGGACGCAGGAAGTTTTGATTGAAAAAATCTTTTTAAAAAAAGGGGATTGTCGCATTGATGCAGGTTATCGAAACGCCCGAACTTGGCGAGTAGAGTTTCCATTTTATTTAGAGGTGGAGAGAATTTGAAAAGAAAAAATTAACTTCGCTTCGTAACTCGGAGAAAAGGATTACTCTTAGATTTAGTCTTTCAAAACATTATTCAATAATACAGGAGGAATGACCAAGCAAAAGCTGAAAATACACGATATAGACGTATGGGTTAATTTGGAAACCGACTTCATTAGCATTACAGACATTGCTAAAAACGGTCGTGGGCGACCTGCGGATATTATCAAGAGTTATATAAAAAACAGATCGAATATTGAGTTTTTAGGTGTTTGGGAAGAGATGCATAACCCAGATTTTAAAGTGGAGCAAATGGTCCACTTTAGAAATGAGGTAAGTGCCAATGACTTTACACCAACCATTATGGAGTGGATTAAACAAACCAATGCTATTGGTATCCAATCAAAACCTGGAAGGTATGGAGGTACTTTCGCTCATAAAGATATCGCTGTACATTTTGCAGCATGGCTAAAACCAACCTTCTATTTGTACCTCGTAAAAGAATTTCAAAGATTAAAATCTGTTGAGGCAGAAAAAGAAAATGAACGGTGGCTTAAAACCTTTGAATTTCTTCTTGATAAAGCTGAAAGTCACTCTACCGAGGCTAACCGTTTTGTAAGAGATATGCTTGATATGACAAAGCAATTAAAAAGTCCTAAGTAAGTGCTTGGACAGAAATAACTTACACACATTATGACGGACTATTTTTTCACCATATTTCGTTAAAAATGCTCGCCATATCTAAGGATATGCCTGTGCTTTTTGCCTCTTCTGGCAAATAAATAGTTTTCGTCAAATATG
>JANSWP010000002.1 GCA_024743405.1 Bacteroidota bacterium | reverse complement strand
CTAAGCAGCATTAAACAAACCCAGCGTAATCCGCTACATTTTACAAAGTGACTTTGGGAAGACCGAACGGCATCTCGATAAATTCCTCGTGCTTTTATTTTGAGTCCCCAACGTCGTTCTAAGGTTTCATCAATACCAAAGACTAAGGTCTCCGTTGTGATAAACCTTTTGATAAGCATTTGTAAAATCTGTTTAGCACAAGCTAAGGCACTCCATTTGGCTCGGCTTAATACTCGATGGTATAAATAAATCCCAATTAGTAATGTGACTTAAACCTAAGGTGCGCAAAACACTACAAACGGTTCTTTTGCCTTGAGTAAGTATCGCACCCAGCAATAATTGACCAACACGTTCAAAGACCGAATTTGAAAATAACGGAGATAATGTCGATATTATCCCCGAGAACTCAGGTGGAAGCTTAAACATAATTTCTGAATTTTTATCGATCCAAAAATATGTTTTCTTCTTTCGGGTTCTCTTTTCGTTTTAATTTAATGCCATGCGAAAATGGCTAAAGTCGAGCTTAGTTCTCGTGAATTATTATAAAAAACATAATTCATGTCTTTATCCAGCATTTCTATTTCTAATTCTTCAGCACGGTGTCTTTCCTTTTTATCAAATTTTAATGGCATCCGGAAGGAAGTATTAAAAGATGGATAAGTATTGTTCAAAGTGTTGCTTCTATAATTGTAATGCGTAGCAACTCTAAGGTTTATATTGTTCACTGAGGTATGCTGTATTTCGATTAAATCTTTTTTCACAACAGCTAGTTCTTCCTGCATTTTTTGAAAAGTAGTGTCGCTAAGTAGAGCGTCAATCTCGATTTCTAATAAGGGCAACTGTCATTTATATCTAAAACTTCTGTATTCATGGCTTGAGAAAAAGCACCATTGAATCTTTCGAAAGCTCTTCTCAACACTTTACTCTCTTCTAGCTTTGTTTTGTAGTCTATTAATTCAGTATATGATAAATCGTGGTTATGGTAAAGTTCATAAAGTACATCAACGATTCCTTGGAGAAACCATATTCGTTGTTCCAGTAAGAAGATTTTCTCTTTATTAAAGGCATCAATTATATTGTTATATAAATGTAGATAGTTTTGTTCTTTTTGTTCAATTTTAGATTCTAGAAAGAAGATTTCCTGTTCTTTTGTAAGTTTTCTTAACGCTTGTTTGCGGCTGTTTATGCCATTTCCCAAAAGGTTCCATTCAAGTCCTGCCCTCATTCTCATGCCAAAAGAGGATTCCCCATTGTTTTCTATGAATTGTTCATTCATTCCTAATGTGCTGACTGCATTTAGCCCTAAGTCCTTTCTAATTAGTCTTTTTTGATTTTCAAACCACATTAACTGAAGACTATCTACCTCTTCAAAGTTAGTCTGAAAAATTTGCTCAACCTCTTCTAGTCCAAATGTAGACACTGAGTTAGCGCCAATAAAAGAATTGGTTTCCAACAGTTGTATTGCTTTTATATAAGTCGCCTCATTAAAAGGATTCTTAAAGGTAGTAAGCTGAGCCATTGTCACTGTAGGGCATAATAATACCAATAACGACAATATGATACCCTTACTAACAAAAGACATATTGTTAATTTTTTTTTAAAGGGGGAAAGTAATTTTTAAAAGGGGGAGGAAATTATTTTTTGTATCTAAATGGGAGTTTCGTATAGTTATATTCATATGTACAACTATAATGCCAATTGATTATTTCATTTATGTCACAAGGCATTTTAATTCTAAAATCTGTTTATTTTGATTTTTTTCTTGTGAAATGTGACAGGATATTTTTGCATTTTTTTAGATTTGATCATTATTTATTTTTATATATGAGAGAATAATAGATATGAAAGTCCATATATTAACTGTACTTTTTTTATTAATCTCTTTTTACGCTTTTGGGAATGCGCAATTTTGGTGAATCTAAGCTATTATTATTACTTCCTTTTGTTTTTATTTGGCTGGTTAGATACGTATTTTATGTACGATATCCATATTTGAAAAGCGTATTACATTCGGTTTCAAAATTATTCCTTTGTGGAAAAATTCAATTAAATTGTGAGAATGGCGAGGTAGGTGACGTAAAGACGAGGTATAAAAAAATCCCTTTCAATAATATCGAAAGGGATTTAATAACAAGGAAATTTTCTCGGGTATCAGGTAAAAATTATCGCTTGCGAATTCTTTGAGTTGTAATTACTTTTTTCGAGTGATTCATCACCTGAATAAGATACATACCTTGTGGCAAATCAGAAACATCATATTTTGCTCCTTCTTGTGCCTCGAATGTTTTTATTTTTCTTCCTACAAGGTTGAACACCGAAATCTCGCTTACTTTATCTTCATTTGAAATAGAGATAAAGTTTATGGCAGGATTCGGAAAAATAGTGATTTTTACTTCGGGCTGATCAGAGGGGGCGTTAAAAAAATAACTTTGATCCGCATCACTTCCATCAGGGTTGAATTGCCCAAACATGGTCAGTGAGAAAAAGCTGAATAGAATAAAAAGTAAAGTTTGCTTCATGCGGCTTGATTTCTGAAAATTTAGTTAAGAAGTGTAAAGTACATGAAAAAGGGGAATATTTCAAGTCCAATTTTAATCGTTAAGTGATTTTTAACGATTATCTCACAATAAATTAAAACAATTTATAGTTAACAGGGGTTTCTCTAAAATGTTGAGAGGAACTTATCTCTGTTTTACTTTTAGGGGTTTCGAAAAATAATAACTGATACCTTGCCCTTGTCCTTTTTGATTTTATAAAATAAAAATGATCCAAGTGCTGCTACGTAATAATTTTCGCGCTGCCAAAAGCAAAAAATACTGTATCAAATTTACGTAGCGTATTAATTTCGAAATTCCTTATAATAATTCTTTGAAGTAAGTGATGAATTCCTCAATTGTCATGGTTCCTTTGTCACCCTCACCTTGTTTTCTAACAGAAATTTTACCCTCGTTTGCTTCTTTTTCTCCAACAATTAACATGAATGGAATTTTGCTCACTTCTGCATCACGTATTTTTCGGCCAACTTTTTCTGCCCTTTCATCGATGATTCCACGAATGTCATTTGCAGAAAGTATATCCTGAACTTTTTTAGCGTAATCGTTATACTTTTCGCTAATTGTCAAAATGGTAAATTGCTCAGGTGACAACCATAATGGAAATTTCCCACCACAATGCTCAATTAAAACGCCAATGAATCTTTCCATCGAACCAAATGGTGCACGGTGAATCATAATTGGACGGTGAGGTTGATTATCTGCACCAGTGTATTCTAATTTAAATCTCTCTGGTAGATTATAATCAACTTGGATAGTCCCTAGCTGCCAAGATCTCTTCAAAGCATCTTTGATCATGAAATCTAATTTTGGACCATAAAATGCTGCTTCGCCATAAGCAGTTACGGTTTTCAAGCCAGCTTCTTTGGTTGCTTCAATTATAGCGCTTTCTGCTTTTTCCCAATTTTCATCCGATCCAATATATTTGGCAGGATTATCGGGATCACGCAAGGAAATTTGAGCAGTGTAATCTTCGAATCCTAATTTATCTAAAACGTGCATAGTCAAATCTACCACATTCAAAAATTCTGCTTTTAATTGATCAGCTGTACAAAATAAATGCGCATCATCTTGAGTAAACCCTCGAACTCTTGTCAAACCATGTAACTCACCACTTTGCTCATATCTATAAACTGTTCCAAACTCAGCAATTCTCACGGGCAACTCTCGGTAAGAGCGAGGTTTGTGTCCAAAGATTTCGCAGTGATGAGGGCAGTTCATCGGCTTTAATAAAAAATACTCGCCTTCCTTTGGAGTAGTGATAGGCTGAAAACTATCTTCTCCGTATTTGTCCCAATGACCAGAAGTCTCATATAATTCTTTCTTGCCAATGTGAGGTGTAATTACAGGTTGATAACCTCTCTTAATTTGTTCTTCTTTAAGGAAATTTTCGAGACGAGACCTT
This sequence comes from Bacteroidota bacterium, assembly GCA_024743405.1. Lineage (GTDB taxonomy): Bacteria > Bacteroidota > Bacteroidia > Chitinophagales > Saprospiraceae > JANSWP01. The sequence continues at coordinate 228,438 of JANSWP010000002.1, read as the reverse complement.
AAAGCGGTTCCTTTTGGTAACCAAATCGGCAAACCTTGTCCCACTTTTTCAGAGAACATAAACAACTCTAATTCGGCACCTAATTTTCTGTGGTCACGCTTTTTTGCTTCTTCAAGTATTTCCAAATATTCAGTCAAGTCTTTTTGCTTGGGGAAAGAGACACCATATATACGTGTCATTTGTTGGCGATTTTCGTCTCCTTGCCAATAAGCTCCAGCAATTTTCATTAATTTAATTGCCTTAATTTTCCCGGTATCTGGAATATGAGGACCTTTACATAAATCTATAAAATTACCTTGCTCATATAATGTCAAAGCTTCATTCTCCCCTCTTTTTTCTATCAATTCAATTTTATACTCGTCACCTTTTTCCGTAAAATATTTTAGAGCTTCTTCTTTCGAAATAGGTTTTCGAGCATAAGTATTTTTCTGACGTGCTAATTCGAGCATTTTTTGCTCTATTTTTTTGAAATCATCAGAAGAAAGATGATGATCTCCCGGATCAATATCGTAATAAAATCCAGCATCAGTAGCCGGTCCTGTCCCGAATTTAATGCCTGGATATACTGCTTCTAAGGCTTCTGCCATCAAGTGTGCTGAAGAGTGCCAAAAAGTCATTTTGCCACCATCATCATTCCAAGTTAATAATTGAACCTTTGAATCTGATTCGATAGGTCGGGTAGCATCCCAAATTTCTCCATTCACATTTGCAGAAAGGACATTTTTTGCCAATCCATGGCTTATCGATTTAGCGATTTCGTATGCAGAAACACCAGATTCATATTGGCGTACATTGCCATCGGGGAAAGTAATGTTTATCATCTCTAATATATTTTAGAAAAGTGTGTGATTTATTTTTTCACACTTTACGTATTCTTATGGAAAATAGTTCTAAAAAAATCTCTTCAAATATGATTTTTAAGAGCGGCGCAAAATTAGGCTTTTTTGAAGATTTGAACTTATTGAGATCCACTCATTTTAAAATTTAATAATACGTTTAATTTATATGGATCTATAATTCTTTTTTTGCGAATTATTTTCAGGCAATTAAAATTTATTTAGTTATATTTTGAAATAAATACGCATATAATTTATATTTTTATTTTAATGTTTGTAGCTTTAGTCTGATATTTGAAAACTTAAGTTTTATTTTCTCACCAATAAAAACATTATATATAATGAAAACTTTAAAAATAGGTTTAGGCATCGTTGGCATATTGGCGGCTTTAGTTTTGGTTTTAGGTTTAATCATGCCAAATGATTTTCAAATGGAACGGTATACAACAATCGACGCATCACGTAACGCAATTTTCGCAAAAATTAATGATATAAAGACTTGGGAAGAATGGGGTCCATGGATGTCCGATGAAACAATGGAGGTGTCTTATGGAGATATAACTGTTGGAGAAGGGGCCACTTATTCTTGGACAAGTCAAGATATGGGCAATGGCTCATTTAAAATGCTGGAAAGTGTGCCTAGCGAAAGCTTAAAATCCGAATTAATTTTTGATGGTAATGATCCAATGAATGGATTTTGGAAATTTGAGGATGTTGAAGGAGAGGGGACTAAAGTTACATGGGGGATAATGGGAAAAATTCCTTATCCATTTAATGCGTTTACAATTTTTGGGAATAATAAGGAAAGCGAAAAAATGTTTGATGAGGGATTAGCGAATATTAAAGCGATTTGTGAAAGAGAAGCTGCCGATAAAACTTACCGAGGTTATAAAATAAATGTAATTGATTTTCCAGCGAAAAATTATTTAGCGATTAGAGATAAAATTAAAATGACAGATATTACTGCATTTTATTCAGAAAACTTTCAAAAATTGGTAGGGGCTGTAATGGGAGGGAAACTAGAGATGGACGGTATGCCCTCAGGTTTATTGTATGAGTGGAATGAGGAAACGGGGATAGCAGACATGGCTGCAGCTATAGCTTATAAAGGCGATAGTCCAAATGATCAATTTGCTCAAGTGCAGATAGAAGCAGGAAAAGCTTTAGTGATCGACTTTTATGGTAATTATCCTGATATTGGAGAGGCTCATTATGGGATGGACGATTATATGAAGGAGCATGGAATCACACAGCCAAAATTAGTAATAGAAGAATATGTTACAGATCCAGGTATAGAATTAGATACAGCAAAATGGTTAACAAAAGTATTTTATTTATTGGAAGAATAATACAGTTAGAATTATTGAAACAAAAACGCATCGGCATTTATTTGGCGATGCGTTTTTTATTTCCACCAAAATTAATCAAATAGGCATCTTTGGAGTTGAAGAAATCAAAATTTCTATTTTTGTAAAAAAGTTAACATATATGAAAATATTGAAAAATTTTATATTCCTGATTTTATCTTTTGTGATTCTTTTCTCTGGATGTGCAGGTGAGGTTCCATGGCAAGGACCTCCTACTGCGTTTGGTCAAAGAAATCAAGTTGTTGTTGTTTCAGATAAAGGTGTATGGGAAAGCCCAATAGGAGATTCTGTAGATTTTTATTTCGCCTCTCCATATTTAGTCTTGCCTCAACCTGAACCGATCTTGGATTTACTTCCTTTTACTCCTGAAGAGCTTGGCTATGACCCTGTCAAGAAGCAATTGAAAACGTATGTCTTTATTGCAGATATGGAAGATGAAAATTCTCCAACTACCCAATTGATTAAAGCGGATATTGGTGCGGAAAAACTGAGAGAAGTCAAAGAAACTAGCGGCTTTGGAAATAATGTTGGGCGAAATAAATGGGCACAAGGTCAGCTATTAGTATATATGTATGCCTTTGGGAAAGAAAAGTTAATTGAGAATGTGCAAAAAAATGCTTCATCTATTATTAGCCGCATTAATAAAGAAGAAATAAAACGAGTAGATGCAACTGCCTATATGGGGGGCGAAAACTGGAGTTTGGGAGAAGAAGTCGTAGCGAATTTTGGAGTCAAGCTAAAAATTCCAGTTGAGTATCAAAAAGCGGTCTATGATGACAAAGACCAATTTTTGTGGATTCGAAGAGATACACGAGACGCCAATACAAATATTTTTATTCATAAATTGAAGTATTTTGATCAAGCTCAATTGAGTCGAGATACGATGAAATCTATTAGGAATCATTTAGGTCGTTATGTCTCAACTGACAATAAGAATTCCTATATGAAAATAAATGATGTTGATTTACCTATGTTTATTGAGTCAAAAACTATTGATAATAATTATGCTTTGGAAGCAAGAGGGATTTGGGATATGAAAAATGATTTTATGGGTGGACCTTTTATCAGCTATTTGATTCATAACCCTAAAAAAAATGAGTTGTTATTTATCGATGGATTTGTTCACGCCCCTGGAGAAGATAAGCGAGATCATATGCAGGAGCTAGAATATATACTGCAGGGAATAAGAATGTAAAAAGAACTCGTGAGTCAATACCTTTTGACAAAAAAAAGTAAAGCGGATGGTAACATCCGCTTTACGTTATTGCTGAGTATCAACTTCGGCGAAGTAAATTTATTTTTTAAATTTCGGCGAATCTTGCCGTTTCGCTTAAGTTATTTTTTTAGGTTTTGAGGATCAAATAGAAAATAAATCTTGATTTAGATTATGTAACACAAATATGCACGACCTTATATTTAGAAGAAAGTTTTTGTTGTAGACGACCCCAATTTTGATGTAGATGTCCAATTATCCATTTAGCTTCTTTTAATTGAGCATACCCAACTTCTCAATTTTACCTAATTTCGCTAATTATTCTAATCATTTAATGCTTATTTTTTTCTTGAATTCAAGAAAGAGAAGAGAGCATCTTGAACTCATTCGATTTGCGAATTATTTCTAAAAACTCAGCCAAGCTTTTTCTTTTTTTAAAAAAGGATATTGTTCAACATTTGGGCTTCGGGGCATTTGTTTATGTAATTGTTTTTAGCTCCTTTGCAATCCTAGACGCTACAACTGGGAGTTCTGGTAAAACCTTTCAGGAGGCTTTCTGGCAAATATCTCTTGAAGCTTTTGTCTATACCTTATTAATGGGCGTACCCGTTTATTTCAATTTGTTTTTCATCTTTAAAGGTCGTATTCAAGAGTTGACACGTTGGAGAATTTTTAGTGAGTCACAGCAAAAAGGTTGGGGTTTTTACTTGTTTTTATTTTTCAGTTTGATTTCAGCAATCATTTTTGGATTGCTTTTAACCCCCGTATTTCAAGGGGACCTTTTTGAAATTCTAAAGAACCCTCGTTGGTTTGAAAATGTCTTAGTGATTTTGATTTTAATATTGAGTACGACAGGAGTTTCCTTTTCTAAGGAATCTGTGGAACAATATCGAGATTTGGAACGTCTAGAGCGCCTTGAAGCCATTCGCCAACAAAAAGAAGCAGAACGGCAATTGGACTTTATTAAAAAACAAATTCGACCTCATTTTCTATTTAATGTAATGGCTAATTTGCAAATTTTAGCAAAGCAAAAATCTGATCGTTTACCGGATTTGATGGGGCAATTATCTAATCTCTTACGTCATTTAATATATAGAACTAACGAAAAATTAGTACCTCTTGAGCAGGAGTTAGAATTCATTAAAAGTTATGTTGGTTTGCAGGAGTTATCACTAAGAAAAAACACTAAACTAGATATTGAAATTGCAGATAATATAGATCATCATAGTCTTATTGCTCCAATGATTTTACTTTCTTTTGTTGAAAATTGCTTTAAACATTACAATAAAAGCGAACCAAGTGAAAAATATATTAAAATATGGATTTCGGAAAAGGATAAATTCTTAGTTTTAAAAACTCAAAATACCTTTAAAATAAATGCTCGTAATGAGGATAATTTTCAAAAAAGAGATGGTGGTGTTGGTCAAAAAAGTGCAATAGAACATTTGAAATTATTATATAAGGATGAATTTTTTCTGGGTACCAATATTGAAAATAATATTTACACCATTGATCTTCAGATTCCATTGAGATGAAAAATAAATACAAATATATTGCGGTGGAAGATGAGCCACTCCAATTAGCTAATTTGGTGGATACACTTAATATGAGATTGGATTTGGAGTTTTTAGATAGTTTTGATAATGCGGAAGAAGCTTACGAATTTTTGACTGCCAATGACTTGCCAAAACCAGACTTAATGTTTTTGGATATGCAATTGCCAGAGGTCAATGGATTGCAGTTTCTGGAGGCCATAAAGTTAGTAGAACCTAAACCAAAGGTCATTATCACCACTGCTTTTGAGGATTATGCAATTCCGAGTTATCAATATGATGTTTCGGGTTATGTTGTGAAACCACTTGAAAGCGCAAAGTTGAATAAAGCGATAGATAAAGCTATTAAGGATATAGGGAGATCTAATAATTCAAATGGTAATAATATTCAGACGATCAAAGTCGCAGAAAAGCCTAGCCTCTTCATAAAGGTCGAGAGTAGAATGATTAAGCTTTTCCATGAGGAAGTGATCTTTATGGAGGGGGCAAATGTCAATGTGAAGATTGTTACAGGGACAGAAGAGTTTTTAACACGGAGTACATTAAGGAAAATGATAGATAAGCTTCCCAAAAAGCAGTTTATGCGTATTCACGATAGTTACATCATAAATTTGAAATATTTGAAAGGATATGCATCCAATTTTTCTCAAGCAGATTTAAAGTTTCGAGATATATCCATTCCTATAGGAAAAAAATATAGGGATAGTTTTAAGCATAAAATGTTAGAGGAATAAGCAAAATTAGCTTCCGAAAATTGACCAGAAAGGTTTTTTGCTTGAAGGAGCAAATTCAAAGTTGGGCTCCCCTTTTTGAATTTTGGTAAATGGTTTTTCTTCGCCACCAAATAACTTTCCATACTTGTTTTCTCCATTGAAATCTAGAATCGCAGTTCGTTTTGCATTAGTTAATAAGACCATATTGAAAGAAAAAGCAAGTGCACATTTTTTTTCACCTTTTGGTGATTGTGCGGGTAGAAGGCTCACAATTTTACCATGACTAAATATGAAAAAATTAGTGGCTAATAGATTCTTTTTATCATCATAAATACCTGAAGCGAAACCTAAACCTCTGTGAAGGGCATTGTACATAATACGGAGAAAAGCAAAATATTTTTGATCTAAGTTTTGACGGTTTTGAGTATGTTTTTTATAAAAATTAGCAACGTCTTCAGGTTTTAAACTAGTCGTGGAGGTAAAATCAAATTGGCTAGCTTTATCCAGCATTTTAGTTAGCTCAGGTCTGAAATTTTCAGCTAATTCGTCATATGATCTACTCAAAAGTAAATGATAATTTGAATGTCTAGAAATATCGAAATCAAGGTCTTCCTCGATTTTATTTTGATTGTTCAAATGGAAATTAATAGAATCAAACTGTTCCGGAATCGCCTCTAAAAATTGGCGAATTCGAGATCGAGAAGGAACTCGGCTCGTATAAATGCCTGATTCTCGGATTAATTCAGGTTGGTAGATGCCTTTTTCATTTTTGATAATTGGCATCACCGATTCATAATTTCCTTCGACCAATGCATCCCAATCTTTGGTCACACTATCTAGGTACCACTTATATCCAAAAACGTTTCCATTGATACTGTAATGTATACAGGAATTCCAGCGCGTTTTGTCAATTTCTGAATTAGGAATGTATCGAATATCCATAATTAATTTTGATGATAAATATTTCCTATTCGAAACCCAATTTTGAAGGGAAAGTTCTTAAAGGCAGGTTGTAAAGTTAAAATTGTGAATTTTTGAAGCTGTTTTGGGTATTGAATATTGATCCAATGAAAATAATCTCAAGGGAAATTCTATTATGCTACAATAATTAATTTATACCTCAACGCATAGACTCATTGTGTAAGGAGTTGGAAAAAATAGTCTTAGTAATGTCTAAAGAATAACTCCGACATTTGCCGATGTATCTTTTGAACTTTTGCGGCGTTAAAAATACTCACCGATGCCCTGCATCCTGCGCTGGCTTGTGCCAGAAGGTACAAAGGCGAACGCAAAAAGTTCTTTGCCTTGCTAAAATCCAAAATCTACTATTTCAAATTGACGGACTTATTTTTTAGCCGTTACTTAATTTGATGTTACCCATTTCCAAAAGGATCTTCCTTAAAACCTTTATCCGTTTCTTCTTCTTCTTCTTTTGTCGGGGGCATATTTAAATGATATTGATATAAAATTGGCGCATTTTGCTGGATCGTTTCATCCAAATTGGAGTGTGGTGTGACTAAATTGTGTTCTTTCATCCAATTCACATTTTGATTATCTAATGCTTTATACGCGTCTTGAACCATTTCATCGGCTTCTAAGTTTTCAGGGTTCAACTCTAGAACTTTATAAAAATCTTCAATCGCTTTGTAGTAATGTCCTTGGAAGAAATAGCCTTTTCCGCGATTCAAATAATAGTCAGGAATAGATTTATTAATGTCGATTGCAATTTCGAAACTTTCAACGGCTTCCTTTAGTTCGCCAGCTTCCATCTCTGCTAAGCCTATACAATAGTAGGTGTCTGGGTTATCGGGAGATAATAACATCGCTATTCGACCTTCTTGTTTTGCTGCCTGAAATTCGCCTTGAGAAAGTAAGCAAAGCGCGCGATTGATAAAAATTTGACCTAGGGGCTTAATTTCAATTGCCCGGTCGAAATCTGCCATTGCTTGTTTAAATTTTCCCAATTTGGATAAAACGCTTCCCCTATTATTATAAGTAAAGGCATCATTCGGATTTAATTCAATAGCCTTATCGTACATAGTGGCAGCTTCCCAGAATTGACCTAACGAAGCATATACATCTCCTTTATTTATGTAGGCATGGGGATTTTCAGAATCAAATTCTATGCTTGCGTCAAAATCAAGAAATGCTTCTCGATAATATTTCATTTGACTAAACGCTAAGCCACGGTGGAGATGAATTTCTGGTTTTTTTGTGATTTTTAATGCATCATTAAAATCTGCGACTGCGTCACCGAATGAACCCATTTCATAGTGGATAAGCCCCCTGACTTCGTAAGCTTCGCCATCAGTTGGATTTTGAGAGAGGATGTCATCTAAATCTTGTTTGGCTTCTGAAAAGCGACCCAATTCTAATAAATCAAGGCCACGATTAAATTTAGCTTTAGCGTGATTACTGTTTTGACGTAAGGCTAAAGAGTAAAATCCAACAGCCAATTCAATGTTACCGTTTTCATCATGCGCTAAGCCTTGATTATAATATTGGTCGTCAGAAAGTGACAAGGATTTTTCTGTAAAATGGACTAATGATGCACTTGAGGTCTGTGCAGCTATAGTGTTTTGGAATAAAGAGGTGCCAATTAAGAATGTTGTGTAGAGGGATAAAAGTCTCATAGGATTGTGATGTTCAGTTATGTAATTATTCTCATATAATAAATAAATGTATAAATTATTGTGCCAAATAGCAATCTTTGACAAGATAAAATAGTATAGAAGTGTCTTTAAATCAGTTAATTACAATTTTAAATAAAAAATAAATTAAAAAATAAAAAATTTGTAATGACACAAAAAGTGTAATTTTTGAAATTTTTTATTAGGAGCTAAATGAAAGGATTATTCATGGTATAAAAGCTTTTACTTATTCGAACAGGAATTGATAAAAATGAAGTAGAAAAAATAGTGTAAAAAACAATGTCACAAATGAAGGTTAAAACAAAAGGTATAAATGAAAATGGCATTATCCTTGAAAATATTAAAAAAATATAAATATAAAGCTGTTGTTTACAAATTATAATAGGAGCGCTAACAGCTGTGAGAAACTACACACAAAGAGAAACCTGAAATGCATTTAAATTGATCAGTATGTTTATTTGATTGATTAATAATGTTTTAAAATTAAACACACACAAATAGATGTAAGTCTATTTTTCATCTCAACAGCACAGCGCAAATAATTATTAGTTTCAAAAGACGGCTTATGAATTGATTTTACGAAAACTATATTCATAAACTAAACTCTCCCGAAACATGAAACATTTGCCCGTGCTTTGCGCTGCTCTTTTGGGGCTATCAATCTCTATTCATGCTGCAGATATTACTTTCGATATGCGGCAAAATTATATTCAAACATATGGTAAAATTGCGATTCAGGAAATGAACAGAAGTGGTATTCCCGCGAGTATTATTTTGGCACAAGGAATATTGGAATCCCAATGGGGCCAAGGTGATCTTGCGATAAATGGTAACAACCATTTTGGCATTAAATGTCATGATTGGACAGGTGAATCATACCTGAAAGAAGATGATGATTATGTAGATGGTCAATTAATTAAATCTTGTTTTCGAACCTACCAAGATGCTTTGAAATCGTATAAAGATCATACTGACTTTCTTTTATTTCGCGATCGGTATCAAAAATTGTTTAGTTACGATAAAACTGATTATGTTAATTGGGCTAAAGGTCTACAAGAATGTGGTTATGCTACAGATAAAAAGTATCCTGAAAAGTTGATCCGAATTATTGAAGAAAATGACTTAGCTATATATGATAAGGATGAAAAGAATTCAAATCTGAATATTTTTCAAAATAATGAAATAGATTTTAATATTGAAGGCATAGCACAAAATGAGGAAGTCTATTCTGATAATAGCTTTCACGAAGAGATAGAAATAGTTGAAGAAGAATTAATTTGGGAGTTTGATGAGGAGTATGTAGATGCGGAACCGAACAATAATTATGATGGAGACATTCAAGAAGAAAGCCAGTTGAATATATACTTTATAAATAATAAAAATTCATATAAAAATAGAATTCAAGAACTCTCCCGACCGTCGAATATTCAAATTAATAGGCGTTGAAATAAACACAATTAATTGACTATCAGGACGGATGATGATTTGGTTGAAATATCCAAAATATCATCCGTTTTGTATTTATAGGCGTCTGTATTTGGTTAAATTTATAAAATTTACATAATAGAGTTATTGCATTCTTCACTTATTTAATATCTTACGCCCGATTTTCATTTCGGCATATATTTTGACTTTTATAATAGCTGATTGAAAACATACAAGTTTGTATTCCATGAACATACGTCCGATGAAACCGATTTACGTACTACCGTATTCCTACCTTATTGATGTCATGAAGTTTATTTCATGGCTATTTCCTATTGAGTCTAAGGCTGATTTAAATGTTGAATGCAAGCATGTTTTCAATAGAGATAACTACATTTGTTGAAAAAATAAGAATTAAATATTACCGATACCGATAATTACCGAAACACTATTTGCAAAATTATTTTCCCAAAATCGCTTTAAAGTATTTAAACATGATGAACCGATTACGCTGTATAAAGCAATTGGCTTTGCTTGTTCCTTTCTTTTTTATTTCTTTTTTTCATTTAAATGCACAGAGTTGCCCAGATAGTACTGGAAATCACTGGGGAATGACCCTCAGTAATCCAGCATATTGGAGTGATACCGTATTTATTAATGGATTCTGTGATAATGAACTGGATGTTCCAACATTGGCGTTTAGTTTTTTTGATGGGCTGATGAATACAGACTATACATTTGGTCCGTTTTCGCCTAGTTTAGGAATTATTTCTCCGGCAACTTATAGTTTCGGTGATACTATTCCGCCAGGAGAGGTCATAAATATTACCTATCACCTCGAAGCACAACATAAAACTACGCTAGAGTTTTTTCGAGATACTTTTTGTCTTGAACTTACCTATATAGATACTATTCCTCCAACCTTTGTTGGGTTTATAGATGAAAGTGGAAATTATACACCACTATTGCCTCCTCAGACACATACACCTCCGGTCATTTGTCCTTCGGACTATCCTGATACTGTATTTCTAGTTGCAGAAGACTGTGGTGTCAATATTGATACCGTTCTGTTCACAGAAACACCAACGCCCGACCCTGGAATGTTTTGTCCTGGTGGTGGTGGAATGGTCATGCGAACTTGGTCTGTAATGGATGGGAATGGGAATATGGAAGAATTTACCCAATTCATTACTATCCTGCCTGATGAAGACCCCCCAACATTGACTAATTTGCCTGTGAGTGAATCAGTGAGTTGTGGTATGGGAGATGTTGATACGTGGTTAAACAATCAAATCACTACGGTAACAGCCCCAGGAAATGCTAGTGATAATTGTGGCATTAAAGACATAACTTATGGAATCGTTTCAGGGGACACAACTAATATTTTTTGCGAAACGATAGTCCTTGATTTTTATATAATTGATTCTTGCGATGATACAACAACTGTTTCTGTTAATTATATAATCACAGATGATACGGCTCCAACAATGATGGGGCTTCCGGCACAGGACACCATCCTATTGAGTTGTGGTGATATGGTACCTGATCCACCTGTATCCGTAACGGCGATGGACGATTGTGATACTGCGATGATAACTGTCTCATACATAGTAGATACGATTACAACTTGCGATCATTCATTCAAAATCACAAGAACTTGGTCGGCAGTAGATGTATGTGGGAATTCTAATTCGTTTATTCAAAGAATTATAATGGAGGATGATGAGGCACCAACCTTTACAGTGCCTTCTGATGTGTTATTTGAATCTATCTTGCCATTAGACCCTTGTTATATAGATACTGATACTTCGAGTACTGGGAATATTTCAGGTCTTTTAGATAATTGTTCAAATGTCTCAGACATTACGTTAGTGATGGCAGATTCTATTGTAATTGAATCTTCATGTATTAAGGATACCACAATATATAGAACTTGGACGGCAACAGATGTGTGTGGTAATAAAGCGTCCAAAACACAAAAGATTTCAATTAGAGATAAGAGAGCACCTGATTATTTAGCACCTGCTGATATCACTATTAGTTGTGATGCATCTATAGATACATCGGAAACAGGAGTTCCAATGCCTTTAGCAAATAATTGTGATCTAAACCCAGTATTTACTTTTAGTGATACACGTATACCTGGTGGTTGTGAAGGAGAAGAAACTATTCAACGAAATTGGACAATTACAGATGCTTGTGGATTTTCAGTTTCCAACGTGCAAGTGATAACCATCGTAGATACAACTGCGGCTACATTTAGTGTAGAAGCTCAGGACATGAGTGTTCTTTGTGACACGGATGCGAACCTTATGATCGCATTTCAAGCTTGGTTAGATGCTCATGGTAATGCGGTGGCTTCAGATAATTGTGCTGCTGATAGCAATTTGACATGGGTAGCGTATAATACAGGGACAACAGATTTAGCCAGCTTAGGTAGTCCAAGTTGCCCGAGTCCAGATTCTACATTTTATAGAGGTGCTATTGTTGATTTTGTGGTAAGTGACCCATGTGGGAATACAAGAATTTCGACTGCGGATTTTAACATCATTGATAATATTGCTCCTGAATTGAGCAACTTGCCAACCGATCAGGTAAATGATACTGATTTGGGTATTTGTGAAGCGACCTTGACTTTGCCTTTACCAATTGTGACAGATAATTGTGGAAACTTGTCTCTATCAGACATGGTGACTTTGGGACAACAATTTACGATTCCTTTTGGTACAGATCCACTAGAAACTCCGGTCGATATTTTAGTTTATGATTTTTCTGTTCCTCAGCCACCATTTAGTGCAGAAACAGATGTTTCAATTATCATCGATTTAGTAGGGGTAGATGCAGAATCTCCAACAGAATATTTTGATATTATTTCGGAGGACGGAACCGTTTTGGGACAAACTAATTTAGCAGCTGATCAATGTCAAAATAGTCAAACCATCATCACATTATCTGCGACGCAATATAATCAATGGGCTTTTGATGGTACATTGACAATTACTTTGCGCCCAAATATTCCGACTAGTTTACCTGGAAGATTTGCTATAAATGCAATTTGTAAGGATAGTGCTTATGTATCTTTAGATTATGAATTAGTCTATCCGGCAGGAATGCATTTTGAATATGAGGTGAACAATGGTGGTAGAATTGATGGTGGAACTGGATTAGGAATTATTCAACCTACGGAAACATTTGGATTGGGTGAAAATGAAGTAATTTATTATTTCACAGATTGTGCTAGAAATGAAACGAGTCACACTTTCAAAGTGACGATTGAAGATAATGAGGCGCCTACTATTGATTGTCCAACGCCATTGTCTCAAGTAGTTGGTGTTGATCAAGGGAGTTGTGTTGCGGAAATGGCTATCCCATTATTTACATCTGTTCAAGATAATTGTGCAGTGACAATGCCTTTTGTTCAGACACAGCCAACTGGAGTTGATCAGTTAATGACTTTCTCTTTTCAACCAAATTTAGATGATTTCTTAGCAGATGATAAAGAGTTTGTGTTTTCTGGAGTTACTGATTTTGTAGCGCCTGGATTTGTAAGTCTAGCGGTTGAAGTCTTAGGAGATGTAGACGAACAATATGAGTTTTTTGAAATTTATGACCAAAATAATAACCTATTAGGTACGACTGAAGTTGGACAATTTAATGTGATTGCAGGCGACTCTTGTGCGACCCCAACCATGGCTACCTTCCAAATTCCTTCTAGCACTTTTAATGATTGGGTAGCAAATAGTGATACGATTAGATTCACTGCGCGTTCATTTATTAATATTCCAGTTCCTCCTGGAGGTCCTGATTATGGAATTAATCCTTGTGATGGATCAGTAGTTGTTGCAGATGGACAAAATGATGGTGTAAGTTCGATTTGGGCTACTTTACGATATGAAAGTATCGCCCCAACGCTTTCAGGAACAGGTGCGACTGATGTAACGCCAATTGTGTTGGAACCACCTCTTCAAGCACCAATTGTGACTTTAGATAGAGGAGTTACAACCTTCACTTATGAAGTTGATGATTTAGAAGGGAATCATGGAGAATGTCAATTTTCTATTGAAGTAATTGATAATGAGCTTCCTGAAGCGCTTTGTAAAACTTCAGTTTTCATTGAAATCAATCCTTCTGGATTTGCTTTTGATACCATTATGCCTATAGAAATTGATGCTGGAAGTTTTGACAATTGTGGTATCGCGTCTATGGAAGTATCTCCGAATATCATACAATGTGCTTCTGCCAGCTTTTTTCCTGTGACCTTGACTGTAGCCGATTCAACGGGTAATGTAGATGTTTGTCAAACATTTATTTCAGTAGAAACAGAGAAACCACAACCGACTATATTGCATGAATGTGGCAATGATTCGCTGTTCTTATTTTCAAATCCGCCAGCTTCCCCAGGTGGAAGTAATGCCTTCCAATATATTTGGCGAGATTTTAATGGTGTCGTTATTGGCGTTACAGAAAACTTGGTAATTTTAGATGCCAATGAAGATAATGTTGGGTTTTATACCGTTGAAATAAGAGGTGTAACGGGTTGTTTCTCAACCGGAGTTGTACAAATTACATGTGATGATTTACCATTGAGAAGACCGGTTTTGACTAGCTCAACTATTAGTCCTTGTGAGCAAGAAGATTTTACCCTTTCTACAGATGTAGTATGTGGTACATCAGTTATATACAAATGGTATTCTGGAATTGCTCCAAATGGTACTTTACTAGCTACTACAACTGATCCCCAATATATATACGATAATAATTTAGATTTCAATATTTACAATTTCTATGTAATTGTAGAAAGAAATGGCTGTCCATCAGATCCTTCCGTAAAATTAGATATTGAGGTGAAAGAGAAGCCTGAAGCAATGCCAATGGTTGAGTTTGATGCTGATCCTCCATGTGAGGGCGGAACAATTATTTTGACTTCTCCAGGTGTGATTGGATCAACTTGTGCGTGGACAGGTCCATGTGGATTCTCTTCTACAAGTTGTAATCCTGCTCCAATAGTTGACATTACAACTTGTAATGGAGGTAACACACCTTATACACTTGTGACAACTCTAAATGGTTGTTCATCTGATCCCGCACCATTATTTGTAAATATTAATGCGCGTCCAGAACAACCTGTGATTACTAGTAATAGCTCACCAGCGAATGATCCTGAATGTGTCGGAGGAACGATAACATTGCAATCAACTCCTATATCAGGAGCTGTTTCCTATCGTTGGGAAGGACCTAATGGTGCTTCTATCACAACTGCCGATAATATTTTAGTATTGACGGATGTTAATTTGGGAAATCAAGGTAGTTGGACAGTAACGGCAGTAGGTAATCCTTGTGAATCTGAAGCTTCTTTGGCAGCCCAAGTTAATGTTGTCTTGCCTCCACAAGCTGTGTCAGCTACAGCTACACCAAATCCAATTTGTGAAGGAGACGAACTAAAATTGGCGGCAATGACAAGTTCTACCGATGTGAGTTACATGTGGACATACCCTAATGGAACACAAGTAGCAGAACAAAATCCAACGGTTGAAGATGTTCAGATGCCTGAGGATGTAGGGATTTATCAAGTAGAAGTAATTAATCAATATGGGTGTAGAACAATTGCCTCACTTGATGTTCAAATTTTGCAAAATGTAGAAATAGCAGGTGTGAGCGCACAGGTTCCCAATTGTGTTTCAGGAGGTGTGGATATTCAAATGTTTGCCTTCCCTGTCACACCAGCGAATGATGGAACGTATACTTGGCATTGGTCAGGACCAGATGGCTTTTCCTATACTTCAAATGATAGTTTAGCTGTCATCTTAGATGCGAATTCAATTGATAATAGTGGACAATACGCTGTTTTTGTAACAAATGGAGATGGATGTGTTTCTGACATGGAAACCGTTGACGTGAACATCCCAGAGTTGATTGTAACACCAATAAAGCCGATTGCTAATATGCCAAACCCATTGTGTGAAGGAGAAATTGTGATTTTAGAAACATCTGAATACACTCAGGATGTTGAATATTTATGGAATACACCTTTAGGTATTATTACAACAACTTCTTCAACACTAGAAATAGATCCATTGACTGTTGGAAACTCAGGAAATTATTCAGTTTCTGTTATGTTAGACGGATGTATGTCTAATCTTTCAGGGTTTATGACTTTAGATGTAAATGCAGTTCCAGTAGTCAACCCAATTTCTAATAGCCCAGTTTGTGAAGGAGATGTGCTTGAGTTATCAATGAATTGTAACGGAGATGAATATAGATGGGAGGGACCAGGCGGTTTCGGTATTTCTAATCTTTGTACTCCAGTGGTTGCAATAGCTGATCCCGGACTTCATGGAGGTTTATATACAGCGAGTAAAAAAGTAGATGGTTGTTGGTCGGAGGAAGTTTCAATTTTTGTTGAAATAAAAGACAAACCAGAATCTGGAACAGCGATACATTTTGGGCCTTATTGTTCAGATACAGAAGATGTGATTGTTGCAATATCACCCGCGACAGCGACAGCAAACGCTACCTATACATGGTATGAGGCTTCAACGAATACTCCTCTAGGAAGTACGGATGCCTTATCATTTATTATTCCTGGAGCTGATCTATATGGAAATGATTGTATACAGTTTTATGTGGTAGCGAATGTAGATGGGTGTGATTCCGAATCTTCAAATTTAATTGAAGTATGTTTGAATACGATTCCAAATAATCAAGCAAATGCAGGTGATGATCAGCAAATTTGTGAGGATGAAACGTTAACACTTGCCGCAACTCCTCCAACTGTTGGAGTTGGACGATGGGAGCAAACGGATGGTCCGAATGTAACGACAATTTCAAACTTTGATTCACCAACTACAACTGTAAGTGATTTACAACCAGGAGCGACTTATACATTTGGATGGTATCTTTCAAATGGTGCTTGCGAAGATTACTCTTTCGACGAAGTATCTATCAAAGTAGACATTATTGAAGATGCTGAGGCTGGAGTGCCTATTGTGGCATGTAATAAGACATCTATTAATTTGGGAGCTACTATGCCAGCATCAGGACTTGGTACCTGGAGTCAACCAGCAGGTCAATCTGCATTAGGGATTGAAATAGTGGATCCTGAAAATCCGACTACAGCTGTTACGAATTTAGTATTAGGGAATGTTTATCAATTTACATGGACGATTGATGGCGGTTGTGGTACGGCGGAAGATGTTGTTAATGTAACAGTTGTTGCCGAAGCGGCATTTGCTGGAGAAGATTTTGAAGATTGCGGTGACGGATGTACTCAATTAAGTGCCAATCCAACGGCTGTTGGTGGTGGAGTCTGGACATCTTCAGATCCAAATGTTGAAATCATTTCTCCAACCTCTCCGACAACAATGGTCTGTAATATGTCACAAGGATCAACCACCTTTACTTGGACGATCAATGAGGGTGCTTGTGGAGATGACTCTGTTGATGATGTTGTTGTAACCTATTATTTTGCTCCAGTAGCTGTTGATGACCAAATTTCTATAGAATTTGGTGGAGAAGGAGAAATAAATGTTGCGGCGAATGACCAAATACCGGGAGACTATTCAATAGAAATTTTGTCGGGACCATCAGAGGGGGTATATGAATTTACTCCTGATGGAATGATCTCTTATGAAGCGAATATTAATTTTATTGGAGAAGACGTCATCACGTATGAATTGTGTACGGTTGATTGTGAAGATTGCTCAATTGCCAATTTAACGATTAATATAGGTGCTGATGCTCAATGTGTTGCTCCGACACTTATCACGCCAAACGGTGATGGTATGAACGACTCGTTTATTGTTCCTTGTCTTTCGGACAAAGCAGCGGTACCGACTAATACGATTAGCATTTTCAATCAGTGGGGAGATGAAGTTTATCATGCTTCGCCTTATAATAATGATTGGGAAGGAACCTTTGATGGTGAAGATCTACCCGCAGGTACGTTCTTTTATATTCTTGACCTAAATAATGGACAAGAGCCAATGACTGGTTTCTTTGTCATTCAACGATAAAACTGGTTTGGAGACAACTGATATTTTTCATTATCAGTTGTCTCTGATTGAATTAAACCTTACTTCTCAATCATTATTTTGAAAAACATTTTTAAAATGAAAAATATACTTACCACTTTTATTTTTGCTTTTACTTTAGTTTCAGTTTTTGCTCAACAAGAAGCACATAATACTCAATTTATGCAATATAAATTGGGCTATAATCCAGCTTTTGCAGGTAGCACAGAGGCACCGTGTATTACCGCCCTTTATCGAAAACAATGGATAGGGTTGGAAGGAGCACCAGAGTCTCAGATTTTATCTTTTAATATGCCATTAAATAACCAGCGTATTGGCGTTGGTGGAAATATCGAAAGAAATCGAATTGGTATTACTGAAACCTATACTATGGATGGTGTTTATTCATACCGAATCAGATTGGGACAAGGAATGTTGGGGTTAGGAGTTCAAGGTTCTATACGTTCTATCGAAAGTGAATTTCAGAAGACCACGACGACACAAAATAAAGCGGAAGATCCAAGTGCTTTGGATATGCAACAGAATAAATTTTTATTCAACTTCGGAACTGGTGCTTATTATAGTACTGAGAAATTTTATTTTGGATTATCTATTCCTCGATTATTAAAGAGTAATATAGATTTTGGAGATGATGAGCAAGAAGTTTCTCGTGAAGTTCATCACTTTTATTTAATGGCAGGAATCATCTTTGATTTGAGCGAAACGGTTCAAATACAACCTCAAGTTTTAGGGAAATATGTTGTAGATGCTCCTTTTGATGCAGATGTAAATGTAAATTTCATTTTTTCAAATAAATATATTGCAGGGGCGACTTATCGTTTGGGAGGTAATGAAATTACTGGGTATGGAGAGTCGGTTGATATTCTTTTAGCTATGCAATTATCAACTAATTTGTTGTTTGGTGTTTCTTATGATATTACGCTTTCCGATTTGAAAGACTATAACAGTGGAAGTATTGAGGCTTCTTTACACTATTGTATCGGTAAATCTGAAGAAGGAGAATATATCAATCCTAGATTCTTTTAATTCGTCCAGTAATTAAAGATTAATTACGGTTCATGGTTTCTTAAACTAATATGGAAATCATGAACCATAATACTTTAGGTGAAATCAACGTTTTGTTGATAAAATAATTAAAATACCCTAAATTACTATTTCGAAAAGACAAAAAATCTACCCTCCGAGTTACTTTTTCCCAAAACTTAGCGTCCCCAGAAAGTCTTTTTTAATAAAATAGAATAAATATTGACCATGCGAAATGCCAGAATTTTTCTTTCCTTTTCGTTTGCTTTGTTGTTAGTTAGTAGCTTATTTGCTCAACAACAGACGTCAAAGTCAAAGTCAGCAGACAAACTTTACGAAAAAGGAAATTTGAGTAATAATGTAGTTGTGCGCAATGCTCAAAATATCAATTCCGAAGCACTAGATTATTCCCCGACTTTTTATGCTAACGGTATCGTGTATGTTACTACACGACATAAAAATGGACCCAAAGACAAGAAGTTAAACTCCACTTTTATGGAGTTATATTATGCTGAATTGGAGCCTGACGGAATGCCTATAGAACCTGATGAGTTTTCTGTTCAGATAAATTCCCAAGTTCATGAGGGGCCCGTTTCGTTTAGTCGAAATGGCTCTACTATGTATTTCACTAGAAATAACCTTAAAAAAGGGCTGACTAAAGCTAATTCAAAAGGGAAAATAGTATTAAAGATTTATGAGGCGAAAAGAGGAGATTATGATTGGGAGGATGTTAAAGAATTACCTTTTAATAGTGATGAATATAGTTGTTTTCATCCTTCTCTTTCAGCAGATGGAAATACGATCTATTTTGCCTCTGATATGCCAGGAGGATTAGGAGGAATGGATTTATTTAAAGTAGAAAAGAGAGCAGATTCCTGGTCTGAGCCGATTAATTTAGGAGAAGGTATCAATACTCCAGAGAATGAAGCTTTTCCATATATTCATAGAAGTGGGGCTTTATTTTTCTCCTCTAATGGTCACGAAAGTATAGGAGGGTTAGATATGTTTATGGTAGATTGGGTGAATGGAGAATGGTCTTCTGTGAAAAGTTTAGGGGAGCCTTTTAATTCGCCTCAAGATGATTTAGGTTTCATCATTAATAATAAAGGGACGAGGGGTTATTTTGCGTCTGATCGAGATGGTGGGAAAGGGAAAGATGACATATATCTATTTGAAGCTGATAATACCATTATTGAGGCGGAGAAGGAGTTGAATTTGAATGCAAAAATCATTGCTTATAATATGGAGACTAATGCGCCTATAGAAGATGTTTCTATAAGAATCTTGGAAAGGGCTTCAGATGGTTTTGCGGAAGGAGATGATTTATATGATATACAATTATTGCCAGGCGGAGATGATGGTTCTTTGGTTATGAAATTAGTCCGAAAGAGTGCGGATAAATTGGGTGAATCAAGTATGTTCACCGATCAAAAAGGAGAAATTGATGAGAGTATAAAATCGAATAAGAATTATCTTGTTTTAGGATCTAAAAAAGGATTTGAAAGCAGCGAAATAGTTTTTTCTACCCAAGGAGAATCTAAAGATCAGGTAATTAGAATGCCAATGAAGCCAAGAACTTGTTCAACGATGAGTGGTGTTGTGACTGCGGAAGAATATGGGACTAGAATTCCTAATGCTATGATAAAGATTGTAAATGAATGTACTGGTGCAGAAGAAATCATTTATGCTAATTCTAATGGAGAGTTTGAAACCTGCCTGCCTCTAGGATGTGAATATGCGATTTATGCTGAAAAAACAGGTTATACAAAAGGGTTGTCAAAGATATCAACAGTAAATCCTGAAACAGATAAAGAAGTAGAGGTCAACGTGAAAATGAATCCAATAGTGGATAACATAATCAATGAACCGATCAAAGAAGGAAGTGTAATCGTTTTAGAAAATATCTATTACGATTTTGATAAATCAGCCATTAGAAAAGGTGCTGCAAGAGAATTAGATGCGTTAGTTGAATTAATGAAAAGTTACCCAAGTATGGAAGTCGAAATGATCGCCCATACAGATTCAAGGGGAGGTGAAGAGTATAATTTGGATTTATCCTTGCGGCGGGCAGAGTCCGCAAGGAAATATTTAATTAGAAATAGTATTGCCGAGACAAGGATTAAAGCATTTGGTTACGGAGAGTCTCAGTTGAGAAACGATTGTTTTGATGGAGTAGATTGTACAGAAGGAGATCATGAATACAATAGAAGAACAGAAGTTAGAATTACAAAAATTGATGAACCTGTGAAAGTTCAATACGATAACGGAAAGCCTAATAATGGGCGTATGGATTAGATTAGTTATGGTTTAAGGATATTGTCATTTGGTTAAAAAAACAAGAATGGTCACGATCTGAATAAAGGTCGTGACCATTTTCTATTTTTGCGACATTTTTTATGTGCCTATGAATTCCTGCTGAAAAAAATTATATGAAACAGAAATCTGTATTGATCTCAGAGTCTATTCCTCTATTAGCTTGGGTTTTGTTGGGGCTTTTGTCTTTGACCTGGGGAAGTTCTTATATTTTGATCAAAAAGGGGCTTATCGCCTTTTCTCCTCAACAATTGGCAGGACTCCGGATTTCCCTTTCCTTCGTTGCTTTTGTACCTGTTTTTTTACTCAATTTTAAAAAAGTAGATTGGTCAAAGTGGAAGGCATTAGTAACCGTAGGGCTTGCAGGAAGCTTTTTACCAGCCTTTCTTTACGCTAAGGCTCAAACTGAATTAAGTAGCTCTGTAACGGGTGTGTTGAGTGCTTTGGTGCCTTTATTTACATTATTATTAGGGATTACATTTTTTACATTACCCTCTTCAAAAGGAAAGATTATTGGGGTTTTGATTGGTTTTATTGGAGCTAGTTTTTTGGTGTTTACAGAAGATTCATCAAAGGGTTCAGAAAATTTAATCTATGGGTTTCTGGTAGTTTTAGCCACCTTTCTTTATGGTTTGACCAATAATGTATTAAAAGCCAAACTACAAGATGTGAGTTCGGTTGCCATTAGTTCGACCTCATTTATGATAATTGGTATTCCAGCTTTGATTATTCTTTTTTCTTCTGATTTTACGACCGTATTAAGGACTCATGAACATGGATGGGCGTCATTTGGATATATCTGTATACTCTCTCTTTTTGGAACTGTTATGGCGACACTTTTTTATTTTAAATTAATACGAATTACTAATCCGATTTTTGGTTCAATGGTTAGTTATTTGGTTCCAGTCGTAGCTTTATTTTGGGGTTTTGTAGATGGTGAAACCATTTTCTTTTTACAAATTATTGGGATGATTTTAATTCTTTTTGGGATTTATATTTCGCGGAAATAATCGGTGTAAGGGGGCATTCCTTAAATAATTCGTTGACTTTCAGTAAATTTGAAAAGAACGATGTTCAATTTTGTTAATAAAAACTCAAATGAACAGCATCAATCGTTCAAAAACCATTTTTTATGCAAAAGCTTCCTTTTCTTTATGTCGCAGAGAGTGAATCAAAAGGACGAGGGGTTTTTACTTCTCAGTCCATTTATACAGGAGATTTAATTGAAATTTGCCCAGTCATCGTAATGCCTAGAAAGGAGCTGAAAATCATTGATAATACAGTTCTCTTTAACTATTATTTTTTATGGGGAAAAAAGCAAAAAAAATGCGCGATATGTTTAGGGTATGGGTCTCTTTATAATCACGATTATCACCCAAATGCGCGATATGAGTTGGATTTATTAAATAAGACTATTGATTTTTTCTGTATCCAAGAAATAAATGCTGGCGATGAAATAACCGTAAATTATAATGGCGAGGCTGGCGATGAAAAACCAGTTTGGTTTGATAAAAAGAATGATTGATTTTTTATGAATAAAATTTTTAAAGACAAAAAAATTGTGAAGGTGGTCTCCATTTTTAATGTTTTGATATTCATTATTTTCTTATGTTCTTCTTGCGAAAATGATATAGTAGAGGTTCAACGTTTTGTTGATAAAAATGAAGTGATGATTGAAACAGCAAAAGGGATTGAAATGCTTTATAGTGATTCTGCTATTGTGCGAGTAAAAATCATAAGTCCTACGCTGTTGAGACATTTAGATAAGCGAAATCCACATCAAGAATTTCCAGATGGTATCGATGTTGAGTTCTTTGGAGATAGAGGAGGCGTAGCCAGTCACCTAACAGCTAAGAATGCTCTTAGGTACGAAAAGGAAAATAAAATTATCATTCGAGATAGTGTGGTGTGGGTAAGTCAGAAAAAGGAGCGATTGGAGACAGAAGAATTGATTTGGGAAGAGGAAGCAGATCGGGTTTATACAAATAAGTTTGTCACGATTATTCGCGAACAAGAAATCATTTATGGTTACGGTTTTGAATCGAATCAAGACTTTACGGAATACAAAATAAATGCTATAGAAGGGCGCATCAAAGCCAATCAATTAAAAGACGAAAATTAAATGTTTTCCAACCCGATTTTTGAGTTTTATATAATTGAAAAACTCAAAAATTGAGTAGAGAAACTGATAACTTCCAGCAATGATTTTAACTTGGATTTTAATTTCGCTTTTACTTTCTGCGTTGTTTTCGGGTACCGAAATTGCTTTTATTTCAGCGAGTAAGTTAGTAATAGAATTAAAAAAGAAAAAAGGCTCTCGAAGGGGAAAAATTTTAGGTGCTTTTTATGATAACCCCTCCGATTTTTTAGGGACGATGTTGGTGGGCAATAATATCGCTTTAGTCACCTTCACTGTATTGATGGCTATTCCACTCGAATCTTTCATTAAAGATTATTTGAGTATTGAAACAGAGGTCTTTTCGCTGCTTATCCAGGCAATCTTGGTCACATTGGTCGTGTTGATTTTTGGGGAATTTCTTCCAAAAACACTTTTCAGACTCTATCCTGATAGCATTCTTTATTTCCTTGCTTACCCACTTCGTTTCATAAAATTTATCTTGGCTATCCCTTCCAAGCTCATGACAAAACTGTCAACGCTTTTGCTTCGACTTATTATCAAAGGAAAGGTGGAGCAAGATGAATATGCTTTTACTAGGCTGGATTTGGAGAATTTCATTAAAAGTAGCAGGACGGATTCTGAGGATGAAATTGACACTGAGTTATTTGAAAAGGCGCTTTATTTGAGAGAGGTAAAAGTAAAAGAATGTATGGTTCCTAGACCTGAGATTGAGAGTATTGAAATATCTGAAAGTGTGGTGGATTTAGTTCAAATTTTTAGAGAAACAAATCTTTCAAGAATCATCGTTTATAAAGAGGATATTGATAATGTTTTAGGATATGTTCATCACCAACAAATGTTAGAACAACCAAAATCAATTAGAAAACTCATTCTTGATATTCCTATTGTGCCTGAGGTGATGCGTGTTAAGGGGTTATTGAATTATTTTATTAAAAACAAAATTAATATCGCGTGGGTTGTAGATGAATTTGGAGGTACGGCAGGCATTATTACGTTAGAGGATATTTTAGAAGAAATTTTTGGGGAAATTGATGATGAACATGATCAAGAAGACCACATAGAACAGCAAATATCAGATGATGAGTTTATCTTTTCGGGTCGGCTTGAGTTAGATTATTTGAATGAAAAATACCCTATTCTTTCCCTCCCTGAGGATGAAAAATTCCATACACTCTCAGGTTACATTGTTATGACTACGGAGAAAATTCCTGAGCAGGGTGCAGAAATTGAATTAGGTGGATTTAAGTTTATTTTAGAGTTAGTTAGTGATACTAAAATTGAGACGATCCGCATGATAAAAATACATCCTCAAGAAGAAGTAGACTAAATCAATAGCCTATTAGTTTTTCTATCGCTATTTCAACTTTTTCAATAGACGGAATAATTGTTTGTTCTAAGGTCATATTTAAAGGAATCGCAGGCATGTTTTCAGCGCCCATTGTCCGAACAGGTGCATCCAAATATTCAAAACAATTTTCTTGAATTCGAGCTGATATGCTCTGGGCGAAGGTATTATTAACCGATTCTTCCGTAATAACTAATATTTTTCCATGTCTTTTTGCTAGTTCAAAAATTGCGTTTTCGTCCAATGGAAATAGGGTTCTTAAATCTAATATTTCTACTTTTTGATTAAAATTTTTCGCTGCATTTAGTGCCCAATGAATGCCCATTCCATAGGATATTATCCCAATTGAATTACCTTTTTGAATTTGATCTTCATCTGCTTCCAGTACTGTGCGAGCCTTGCCAAAAGGAATGACATAGTCTTCATCTGGCATGATACATTTTGCAGTTTCAGTTCCTCTAACTTTTGACCAGTAAAGCCCTTTATGTTCCAAAATGACTACTGGATTTGGATCATAATAAGCTGCTTTCATTAAGCCTTTTAGATCAGCACCATTGCTAGGATAAGCGATTTTTATACCTCTAATATTTGTCAAAACAGATTCAACACTTGAAGAATGATAAGGACCACCACTTCCATAAGCACCGATCGGTACTCGAATGACACAACTTACAGGCCATTTTCCATTTGACAAATAACACGATCTACTGACTTCTGTAAATAATTGATTCAACCCCGGCCAAATGTAATCGGCAAATTGTACCTCAACAAATGGCTTTAAACCTACCGCAGACATGCCAACTGTACTGCCAATGATAAAGGCCTCTTGTATGGGGGTGTTGAATACTCGGTTGTCCCCAAATTTTTGTGCGAGTGTCGCGGCTTCTCTAAAGACGCCACCTAAACGACCTCCAACATCCTGCCCATAAAGCAATGACGCTGAATCTTTTTGCATGATTTCTTCAACTGCCAAAAGTGCACAATCAACCATGACTTTTACTTCTCCGTTCTTAGGGGTTCTTTCACCCTTTTCCTCTGTAATGGGAGTAGGTGCAAAATCGTGATCAAATAAATCTTCTGGACGAGGATCTTCTGCTTTCTTTGCTTCTTTAAAATCAGCTATAACTATTTCCCGAACTTCTTTCTCTATTGTTTCTAATTTTTGTGCTGTTACGCCTTCATCAATTAATTGTCCTTTTAAAATTGGATATGGATCTCTCAATTTGTGTTCTACTAAATCGTCTCGATACCATTCCATCCTGACTCCGGAAGTATGATGATTTAATAAAGGAACTTTTGCATGAACTAGGAATGGTCTGCGTTCTTTGCGAATGGTTTTGATGACATCAGATAATGTGGTATAACATTCGTAAAAGTCATTTCCCTCAATACTTTTTGCTTCTATTCCATGGAATCCTTTTGCATATTCAGCGGCATTTTGTGCACGTGTTTCCTCGGCATTTGCAGAAATATCCCATCCATTATCCTGAACTAAAAACAAAATTGGAAATTGCTTTAATGCGCTCATTTGCAGGGCTTCGGCAACTTCTCCTTCCGTAACAGAAGCATCTCCTAAAGAACAAATGACAACGGGGCTTTCACCCTCCAACCAATCACTCAGACCTTCCTTCTCTTTGTATTGAATGCCCATTGCAATTCCCGTGGTTGGAATTGCTTGCATACCTGTTGCCGATGACTGATGAATAATTTTAGGTTTATCTTCGTCTTTTAAACTAGGATGACAATAATACGACCGACCTCCAGAAAACGGATCATCACGTTTTGCCATTAGTTGAAGCATAAGGTCATAAGGCGACATGCCTATACTCAATAAAATAGAATCGTCACGATAGTATGGAGATACAAAATCTTGTGGTTGGAGTTGTAAACCAAGGGCTATTTGAATGGCTTCATGCCCCCTTGAAGTCGCATGAACATATTTAGAAACAAATTTAAAATTTTCTTCATAGACCTCCGTCATTGTTTTTGCAGTACACATTAGACGAAAGGCATTTAAAAGGATTTCCTTTGAAATCAGGGATTTGGTTTCGATCATATTGGTTAGGACACTATTAAATTAAAAATCAGAAAAAATGTGGATAATACGACTTCATTAAACGGTGCATAAAATCCAACGGAACATCCTCAAAATTACCATATTCTTCAAGATATTCCATAAAGGAACCGCCTTCTTTGTCAAATTCCTGAAAGATGGAGTCGTTTTTTCCATCAAATTCTAGAGGCGTCACGTTCAGATAATAACATAAGGATTTGTTGAATACAGGCGTAGATTTTATCCATTTACCTTCTAGATAAATTTCAGCATATCCATGGGGAAATAACTCATCGGTACCTAGTTTTTCAACTAATTTTTCAGTAGCAATGTGATTTCGAACTTTAGCCAGACAGATTCGTGCGGGGATTCCTACCGCACGACAAGCTGCAATCATTAAAATGGTCTTATCAATACAATGACCAGCGTCTCGATTAAAGATTTGACTGGCTTTATAGGCTTTGGCTTCTTTGGAAACATGATATGGGTTGTATTTCCAGTTATCTCTAACGGCGTAATAAATTGAGAGGGCTTTTTCCTTTTGAGTTTGATTAACAGAGGTTATTCTTTTAACAAAGTCTTGAATATCCGGATTTTGAAAATCAAAATAAAAAGTAGGTTCTGTGTATTTTGCCATAGAGTTTTAGTCAATAATTTTCTAAGAAAAAATCCGCCAAAAAATCTCACATGGTGCAATTAATTTATTGAATTGCTTCAGTCAAATTGTAAACGCTGCTAATTCCAATATGTTCTAGAAATTTATTTCCCAATTATCGGAATAAAAAACGGGCAAATCGAAATGCGATTTGCCCGTAAGGTAGCCTTTTAAGACTTATGATTATTGGGAGAATTATCCGCCAATAACACGGAATTCAGTACGACGATTTTGCTGGTGTTCCGCTTCTGAACAGTCAACGCCATCAGCACAACGGTTTTTCAAGCGAGTTTCGCCATATCCAGTTGCAACCAAACGACTTTTTTTGATACCTCTGTTAATCAAATAGCTAACAACAGATTCAGCTCTTCTTTGAGAAAGGGCTTGGTTACTTGTAGAAGAACCTCTTGAGTCAGTATGAGAGCTAATTTCGATACGAATTAGTGGCTTCTCACGCATCAAAGACAATAATTTATCATCAATTACACTACGAGAATCAGAAGTCAAACGAGCACTTCCTAATTCGTAGAAAATAGGCAATACATTATAATCTTTCAATTCGCAGTCAATTTCTTCCCATTTAGCAACACCACCTTTAGTAGTTAAAGTTTCAATAGTTTCAACTGCATAATCAGCAGGAACATCCATTTCTCTAACTTCTTCATCTTTTACTAATACACGTTTTGTGATGGTAGTGTATTCAGCATCGATGTTGATTTCTTCGCAGTAAGCTTCTTTTACCAACTCTTCTTTTTCAATGGTAATTGTTTTACCACCTCTTTGAGTTTTGTTGATAGCTGCTGCTTGGTCAAGAACCTGAGTGACAACATTTCTGTATTCTGCTGGGTATTCAACTGCACAGATAACCATACAATCTCTAGGGTCAACTGAATCACAGTTATCAAAATTCGCTTGGTATTCATATTTGACCAATTGTGGGCGAATTTCAATTCTTTCAGATGCGCCAGCGAAACTTGCAGGTGTAATACTGATTTCATTGTAAGGGTCTTCGATTTGAATCTCTTCCGTTACAGTTCTATATTCAGCAGGGTGATAAACGTACCGCTTGCTGGCAGGTTTGATCATGATTGTTTCCTCAACATTTTTATATTCTGCAGGGATAACTTCATACTGCTTGTAAGCAGGACGAGTCATAATTCGTTTTTCTTCTGTTTCATAAACGTCAGGTGTAACGCAACGAACATAGCATTTTCCAGCCTCCGGATTAGGCGGAAGACCTTCAATTTGTGAAAAACCATAAGAAGCTGTAAATAAAACAGCAAGAACAAGCATAGTTGATTTCTTCATAATAATTTTAATTTAGAAAGAATTCACCAATAGTTAAGTGTGTTAATTTGTTGATTGTTAAGTAATTATAAGCGCATTGCTTATGAGAGATATTTTAGTATATCGTTTGATAAAGGATATGATTATGTTAATGTTAAAACCACAAATTAAGGAAGTCGTTCTAAATATAAAAAAGAAATTGCTTAATTATATTGTTATGGTTATTAAGTGCTTAAATATAGTATTGATTTTACAAGTTAGGATGAGATAAATATTGATTGTAAATAAATATTACGCAAAAAAAATATTTAATCAAATTGATTTAATCTAATTTTTTTGTTTCGATTTAGTAATCAAGCTTTATTGATTATAAATCTAAGACTATAGAATTAAAAATAAGTCACTTTTTCGCAAAAAATAATTTATACTCTATTTAAACTTTGAACTTTTGAATAGTCAATTTTTATCTTTCCCATACGGGCCTTACTTTTGTATCATTATTTAAAAACTAGTTTTAAACATAATCTAAAATATATATCAAAATGGCTGACAATATTAATAATGCCGGTAAAAAAGGAAATTTCTTAATGTGGTTCCTTTTATATTTTCTTTTCATTATGATTGTTATCTTATACGTATACTGGTACAATTTTGATTTGACTTTCTAAGAATTACGTCTCCAGTATTTTCAAAATAAAAAGCCTCCTAAAAGTTGTTTAAATTTTTAGGAGGCTTGCTGTTTTTCAAAAGCAACTAATTTGTCCAATGTTGGTGACCACATCCTATTGGAGAACCTTCGGGCATTTTGGGTATGGTAGGTAGTTGAAAATTCATTTTATGCTCTTTAAATAATTTGATTTCGTTGAGTATATAGTTATAGTGTGATTTCATTTCCCAATCTAAATCCTTTTTTGAAATCATACTTTCAAATTGCCATTCGACATCATAAACTTCTTGCCGCGCAATAGCAGCTACTTGCTGGTTGATTTGACGATTACTAGCTAATGCCAATAAATGTTGAATGGTCAGTCTCTCGATAATTCGTTCTATCTCGATTTGCATAGGGTCTTTGGTGATATTCCCGAGGATTTTCGAATACAATAGCTCAATAAGTTGTTGCGTATTTAAAGTCCTTTTTCCTTTCGAACGCGCATATTGTTCTTCTAACCTAGCCAATCTTTGAGGGTTTAACAAAAACTTCAAGGTGTTATTTATACTACTCTCAGCAGCTGCTAAAGGATCAAATGTTAGGCCTGTATACGTTTTGAATAATTCTCTATCTCTATCGTAGCCAATTGGTTGAGGGGCTATCAAATTGATGATGTTTTCAGGAAGCTTCAAAAAGTCTGAATCCAAAGTTGATAGTAAAGCCTGAACTGCATTCGTTTGGGTTTCATCATCAATTGGTTCATTGGTGGTTTGTCCATCTCCATTAATAGCATAAGTGTAATTAACTCCCCCAATTAATTTTGAAACAGCCTCTACCTGATAGCGATGCATTAAATATAATGGAACTAATACCCTTTCTAGATCAGCCATTGGAGCGCCTTTTGGAATATTATTAATTCCAAAATTATTTAAGGCCATTGCTCTGATAGATTTTAATCTTTCCAAATCTTCCATCGGTGTATTACCATTGTCCCAAAGGTGCCCATAGGGATGTGCTCCATGTGGGGGACGAGCATCACGATCAGAAATATAATGTAGACCCATTGAGATATTCTCTTTTAAAATACTTTTTAAGGAAGTTTCTTCATCTATTCCTTCCGGAAAATCCTGATAACCATATAAAATAGTTCGCTTGTCCCATTCCCCAATTTTATCGTCATAAGCCTTCTCAAAATTTATATTTCCATCTGTGTCTAAAGTAAAATAAGGATGTGGATAGTCCATGACAGATGAACGATTATTAACACTTGCTGCAAAATTATGAGCTAGTCCGATTGTATGACCAACTTCATGTGCGGATAATTGCCTCAATCTTGCTAAAGCCATCTCCAATAGTTTTGGATCAGGCGTAAAGCCATCTTTCTCATAAGCGGGAATCAAGCCTTGTGCAATCATAAAATCTTGTCGAACTCTCAAAGAGCCTAATGAAACATGTCCTTTAATGATTTCACCAGTTCTTGGATCGGAAACAGAACTTCCATAAGACCACCCTCTGGTCGAACGATGTACCCATTGAATTAAATTATATCTAACATCCATAGGATCTGCTTCTGGAGGTAATTCCTTTACTTGAAATGCATTGATATAACCAGCTGCTTCAAAAGCTTGATTCCACCATTTTGCTCCCTCCATTAAGGCTGATTTTACGGGTTCAGGGGCTCCACGATCTAAATAATAAACAATGGGTTCGACAGCCTCACTTCTTTCCGCATTTGGATTCTTTTTTTCTAATCGATGTCGATTAATAAATCTTCGAGTGAGTGGTGTTCCAATTGGAGTGGCATAGTCTTGAAAACTGATATTGTTAAATCCACTTCTAGGATCAAAAAGGCGCGGTTTGTAATCGTCATCTGGAAGTTTTATGAAGGAATGATGTTGTCGAACCGTGACTGCCTCAGGTGAAGGGGTTACTGATTTAATCCACTTACCTTTAGGTTCTCCCTTGAATGTAAGAATTGCTTCGAATTCTGTATTGTTTGGAAAGCTTTTCGTTCTTGGAAGGTAAATGGCAGATCGAGAGCTTTCTAATTTATAGGTTCCTTGATCTGTTTGCTTAAGTTTTTGAATGACATTATGCGCATCTCTCATGAAAAAATCAGTGGCATCTACAAGCACTCTATTTTCATGTTTGATTTCGACCTTAAAGCCCCAAAGAACCGACTGAGCGAATGCTTCCTCAACTGATTTTCGTTCATCTGGGTTGTCACTTTCTGCACGATATTTATAATTCACATGGGTTAGTAATACTTTGTTTCCACTTCGGAAAAATTTCACTACGCGATCCCGTCCTAATTGACCTCTATCTAAGCCGATATCATTGGATCCAATTCCTGCTGGGAGTGAATTAACATACAAAAATTCCGTATCCAATTTGTCTATTTCAAGCCAGATTTTGCCTTCTTGATCATCCCAATAAAAATCGAAATAGCCAGAAAAAGACTTCATCGCCTTTGTTTTTTCGGAAATGGGGTCATTGGTATTTGCGAAGAGTGTACTAGAGCAAAAAAATATTAAAATAATTAATGAAAGATAAGTAGGAACTCGCATTGGGTTTAGTTTGATTTCTGAATAACAGTCCAAAAATTCCTTGACTCTTGAACTATTTCATAGAGAATAACGAGAGGTGCTCTAAAGCTGTATAGCTTTAAATTTGGCAGTGTAGATGTTCAAGTTATTCTTTTGTCGTTACTAAATTATATATTTTGAAACTTATTGATCTAATGCTTCTTTTATAATTGAATCCAGACATTTAGAAATTGTCCATCCATACTCTTGAATTTGTTGAGGGAAAATACTAGCAGGTGAAAAGCCAGGGATAGTATTCGCTTCTAAAAAGTAAAAGATGTCATTCATTAAGATGTAATCAAATCGAGTCATACCAGCACACCCTAATACTTCATATAATTTTTTTGAAATAGCTTGACACTCTTTGGTCTTCTTATCCGATAATCGAGCGGGTGTAATTTCTTCACTTTCATTCAAATATTTGGCTTCATAATCGAAAAACTCATTCTTTGAAACTATTTCCGTAATAGGTAAAACTATTACCTCTTTTCCATGCCGAAAAACACCATTAGAAAATTCATTTCCATCCAAAAAACCTTCAATGATGATTTCGTCATCGTATTCAAATGCCAAATCAACCGCTTTAGGTAAGTCTTTATAGTTTTTGACTTTCGAAACTCCATAACTGCTTCCATTCTTGTTGGGTTTTACAAAAAGAGGTAAGTCCATTTTTCCCAACTCTTCCCACTTAATTTTATCCCCTTGGCGCAATAATCTGGATGGCGCCATATCGATATTATAGGGCATTAAATAACTTTTACAAGCTTGCTTATTAAAGGTTAATGCACTTGAAAAATGATTACAACCGGTACATGGAATACCTAATAAATTGAAATATCCTTGGATACTTCCATCTTCTGCTGGATGACCATGAAGCATTAAAAAAATAAGGTCAAAAGTAATTTTAAGATTATTGATCTTGAGGGAAAAATCATTTTTATCTAATATGACACCAGAACTTGTTTCAATAAAATCTTTCCCGGACAAATCAATTAAATAGCAATTGTATTTGGTGTTATCTAGGTTATCAAGAATAGTTTGACTGCTAAGAAGTGAAATTTCCCTTTCGGCTACATTTCCGCCTGTTAGGATAGCTATGTTTAACTTTTTCATAGTCATACTTAAGGATGTGATTCAAATTTTCGGATGAAGATAGTTTTTGTTGAATATTTATCCTTTAAAAGATTATTAAATGTGAGGAAAGAAAGAGTATGTGTTTGATGTTGGAACGATTAAACAGTTTGATGGTCAGCATTTTGAGTCAATGAAAGTTTTGTGGAAATCAAAGTTTAAAGCCTCTGTGAACATTTTTTGCCATTACAACCTATCTATTTTGAGTTATAATATTTGACCTAGAGAGATTTGGACGACATATTTTCAAAATTGCACCAGAAAGTTATAACCTCCAAAATTTGATATCCCTGTATTTTCTCAATGTAACCAAATAAGTAATCGGGAACACCTTAATTTTCGGCATGCAGGTAAACTCCCTTGTTATGTTATTTAATAGGTGTTGCCCGGCTTTTTTTGTGGCGGGTCATTTTTCCCAATCGTCCAATTGTTCCTTATTTTCTTTGAATAGCATGTTTCTACCGAAAATGGGTTTTATTTGTATCGTGCATTTGCGCTTACAATAAAAAATACCATTTATGATAGATATTGATGCTATTAGAATAAACTTTAGTGAGGATCAACTTATTTTACTCAATATCTGCCTTGCTTTCCTTGTCTTTGGTGTCGCATTGGATATCAAATTGAGCGATTTTAAAAGGCTTATCGAAAAGCCAAAGTCTCCTATTGTTGGGCTTATTTCGGAATATGTGTTACTACCAATTATTGCGCTTTCATTGATTTTTCTATTCAAACCTGCCCCTAGTATGGCGCTTGGTATGATTCTACTATCTACCCTGCCGGGGGGTAGTACGTCCAATTATATGGTTCATTTGGCAGGGGCAAATGCTGCCTTATCTGTCATGTTAACTTCTATTACCACTCTAGGTTCTTTAATAGTAACACCGCTTGCGTTTATTTTTTTGTCCCAATTTTTACCGGAGATGGATAGTCTTCGGCAATCTATTACGGTAGAACCTAGTAATATAATAAAGGCAATTATTCAATTAGTATTAATACCTGTAAGTATTGGAATGTACATCAATTATAAACATCCCAGATTGACTGAAAAAATAGAAAAACCTATTCGATGGTTGTCTATGGCTATATTTATTGGCTTTGTTGTTTTCGCGGTAGTAGGAAATTGGGATAATATCAAAAACTATATTCACTTAGTATTTCTTTTAGTTTTTTTACACAATGGATTGGCTTTCTTAGTTGGATATGGATTTTCAAGGCTGAATCGCCTTCCCGAAAAAGATGCACGAGCCATTTCAATTGAGACCGGAATTCAAAATACTGGACTTGGGCTAGTTTTAGTGTTTAATTTTTTTGATGGCATAGGAGGTATGGCCTTGGTAATGGCCTGTTGGGGCGTTTGGCATTTGATCTCAGGTTTTGCCTTAGCGATGTGGTGGAGTCGAAATGCGAAGGGTTAAAGTGTTTGCTGTTGAACATTTAGAAAAAAACTTAGTTTTTTGTTTCAGGATTTTCTTAAATTTAAAGCACTAATCACTAAACAGTCTGCTTATGAGGTCTTTATATACTTTGTTGCTTTCAATAATAATTTTTTCTCTTTTCCCTAATACTCTTCAAGCTAATAACCCCGGTAAAGACTTTTTAATTACGCTAAATGGATATAAGTTAACAGGTAATGTAAAAGATATATTCTTTTCAGATTGGCAATCCCGGGTATCTTTTGAAAATGATTTTGGAGATCTATATTCTATTCATCCCGCTTGTATCTATGGTTTTGCTTTTGAAGAGAGAGGTCAAACAGTTTATTATGAGAGCAAATTTCTTGAAGGAAGTTGGGCGTTTCTAAAAGTAGAAAAAAGAGGACAAGCCTTGAGTCTTTATAAAAGGTCTGAAAGGAAAATTCAATTTACTGAATCGGAAGGAAAGGCTATTAAAGAAAAAGGGGGAACAGAAATATGGCTTCAATTTGATCAAAAAAAACCTTTTCAAATATATCGAGTTGGCTTCCGAACAACCTTGCGTAAAAAATTTGCGCACTATCCTGAATTAGCAAATTTAATAGGGAAAAAGGGTTATAGATTCAAAGATTTATCAAAAATTGTAGAGATATATAATGAGATCTATGATAGAAATGGCGAAAATTTATAAGCAAGACAGTGTGCAGAATAAGTAATAATAACATTTTACTAAATCTTTTGTCTTACTTGGCAAATCGAACATCTACGCTATATTTTTCAGGATATTTTGGAGCTATATTTTTATAAAAATCCATAATTTTTTTTAGATCGGCTTCCATGTTATCTGTAAGATGAATCGCGCCTCCTACACCAGCCTCTTTTTTCTCATAATCTAAATAACCAAAAGTGATAGGCACATTTGCCATTTTTGCAGTATGATAAAACCCTAACTTCCATTCTGTTACCAAAGAACGTGTTCCTTCTGCAGCCACAACCATAGCGATTCTGTCATAATCATTAAAAAAAGCCGCCATTTGTTCGACATAACTTTTTCGTGGCTCGTTTGGTTTTTTTGGTTTTCGATTGATCCCTAATCCGCCCAGTGGAAGAATGATTAACCCAAAAGGAAATTGTGTCCAAAAATCTTTTATTGTTGCTTTCATTGGGATATCTAAAATCGCAAAGGCAATACGCATATAGTAGAAATCCCAATTGGTCGTATGTGGAGCTGCGATCATCACGCATTTCTGTGCTTCTTTGGGAACGACTTTGTTTACTTTCCACCCATGTAATTTCAATAAAAACCGTGCAAATAGTTTAAACATAAATTTGTCTAGTATTTGATTTGTTCACTACCCAACTTGGGGTTGTAAAATTTCCTTTTTTGTGAAATACCAAGCTCCTAATGGTGCAGATATAAAATATATAAACAAGAAAATAGAAGCTCCAGGAAGTAGGTTTTCTAAGCCAAACCAATCACCTGTTTGCAATAATAAAATAATTCCAACTGTTGCTCGAAATGATTCAATCCAAATGGCGTTTTTATCTCTGTCCATCACAGATGAATATCCATAAACAATAACGAAAATGAATATCCCATTTATTAATACTCCAGTAGAACTGATATTTTTAAAGTTAATTAAAAAGAATAAAGTCAATACAAACATCATTGCATATTGAAACCATGACCATGCAATGATGGCTTTGGTCGCAGGTGTTTGATATTTATCAAAATGATAAACATCCTTAATAGATTCGACCGGATATTTTTCATTAAAACCATCTGGTCGCCAACCTGTTTCGCGATAAAAAACACGCAGTTTATCTCCCCAGCTTTCAGCGTGCCAAGCATCTTGAAATAATAAAAACAAATGTTGAAAATTAATCTTAATCGGATTCCAAGTTCGAGCTGGCATGGTTACTCCATAAACAGGAGGTACCTCGTCTAATTCTTCTTGATAAGTACCGAATAGTCGATCCCAAATCGAAAAAACTTGGCCTAAATTTTTGTCAATATATTCTGGATTAATAGCATGGTGAACCCGATGTTGAGAAGGTGTAATTATAATGTATTCTAACCAGCCTAACTTTCCAATATGGCGAGTATGATACCAAAATTGTAGGTATAAATGAATCGGCGCTATCATAATGATAACTTCATGAGGAATCCCCATTATTGCAGCTGGGATTAGGAAAAAGACAGTAGTGCCAAAGAAGCTTGAAATGGTTTGGCGCAAAGCACATGGCAAATTAAATTCTTCACTTGAATGATGAACTCGGTGTCTATTCCAAAAATAATTGATACTATGAGAAAGTCGATGGTTCCAATATCCGGCAAAATCGAGTGCAATGAAACCGAGTAAAAATACCAACCAATTCGTTTCCTGAATTTCTGTCAATGCCAAATATTTCAATATAAAAGGATAGGAGACAATGATGACTACAATATTGAGTGAGTCCTTTATTACGTTTGTCATGCCTGAACTCAAGCTCGAAATAGTATCTAGTGCTTTGACTGTTTTTTTATCTTTTTTCCAATCATAAATGGCTTCAATTGCCATCAAAATCACGAAAATAGGTATAGCTATGGCTAGTGTTTTTGCGTAATAATCCATTTTGAAAAAAATTAATATTGAAATAAGAATTACAAAAATACCTTTAATTATCGCTTTGAAATAATCTCAACTAGAAAACAACCACGATTTGTGTCTTTGATTTGATATTTGTAATGTTGGTCAATCATTTTCTTGATATCATTTTGACAAAACATCGCTGTGTTTCCAATTTTCAAGCTTTTTGGATAAATCTTCTCAATGGTATAGCCGTTTCGATTGTAAGCTTGTTTGTAAAATTCTAAATGTGCGTTATATTTTTTTATGGCGACGAAATATTCTTTAGTATCCTGATTTCGGCGCATAAACCATGCATATTCATTGGTTGATTTATGGGGTTCTTTTAGGTAGATAGAATCGATCGTTTGGCAATACGGATAGGCAAAAATCAAAATGAATATAACGACCTTAAGAATACTAGATGCGTCAAATTTATTATAAAAATGATAAAATCCAATTCCCATTAAAATAGCTAGAAATGGATAAATTGGGGCATCATAGTGATACAACTTAGTACCAGCCATGGAGATAGCCAATAAAAAAGAAACTACAATCAAAATGGAAAAAAGGGTGATTTTTTTTATCTGAGGTTCTCCTTTGAAGCCAACCCAAATAGCTAAAGGTAAGATATAGATCCACGGAATAAATTGTGTTGAGATCAATCGTTCAAAGTACCATCCAAAAGGGGCCTTATGTTTTTCAACCGTTTTCAAATATCGACCTCCTAATTCATTCTCCCAAACCGCCTGAAAGTATCCAGGATTGTAATGCTCTCTTATAAAATAATATCCTAGTATTAGTGCTAGGCTTCCTAAAATAGCGAACCAAGTCCATTTAAATAAGAATACATTTCTGAGTTTTTTTTGAATCAAAGCATAAATAAATAATGCAGGCAGAAACATCAATCCAACTACACTTTTTGTCAAAACGGAACAGACAATTGATAATCCAAAAAGCAAGATGTAATTTTTCTTTTTTGAGTTATTTTCAGATTCTATGAACAGCCAAAAAAATAAGGCTTGTATGGTCATGAAAAAGACTAAGAGTGAATCGTAATCACCCGTTCGTGAAACATGTTTTACAATAAACCCATTGGTGGTAATCAAAATTAATGAGGCGAAAATCCCTACTAACGGAGTACTCAAGTATTTTTTTGAAAACCAAATCAACAATAAAACCGTAAACAGTGCTGCTAAGGCGGAGGGTAGTCGAATGGCTAATTCATTAACACCAAATATCTTAATGCAAATAACTTGCGCCCAGATCATTAGAGGTGGTTTGGTGCTCCACATGTCGGGTTTGCCGCCAAAATGAGGAATTAACCAATTACCATTTTCGTGCATTTCGAGGGCAGAAACAGCGAGCCGGGCTTCGTCAAAATTATCTAAAGGGAGATAATCAAGGTGAAGAAAAATGGGGAAATAAATTAAGATTAGGAACCCTAAAGTTCCTACCATATTTATCGTCTTATTTTTTGAAAAGATATTCATTGAAAAATTGAGTCATTCAGAATCACGAATGTAAGGAAATCAACCATTCATTAGGCAATCGGTCAAATCGAGTCGTCAAAAACCGAAATCTTTGTATTTTCAAGCCACATTTTAAAAAATATTCCAATATGAATAAACTGACTATAACTCTCACATTAATTTTTTTGACGAGCGTATGTACGTTTGCTCAAAAAAAACAACTTGGACACGACGAATTGATTTCATGGAATCGTATCCAGAATTCACAAATTTCCAATGATGGAAATTGGGTGACCTATTCCTTAAAACCTGAAAAAGGGGACGCCGTTTTGAAAGTTTGGAATTCAAAAAACAACCAGACACAAACTTTTGAAAGAGGCGAAGGCGCAAAGATTTCAGGAGATAACCAATTCGTTGTTTTTAAAATCAAACCGCATCAAGATACGGTTACGGCTATGAAAAGACGAAAAGTCAAAAAGAACAAAATGCCAAAAGATAGCCTCGGTATTTTGAATTTGGCGACTAGCGATTTGGTTAAAATAGAAGATGTAAAGTCATTCAAACTACCTGAAAAATGGTCAGGGTGGGTCGCTTATCATAAAGAAATTGAAAAACCCGATACAACTAAAGCAGCAGTTGATACCACTCAAATGGAATCACCTGATACAACGCAAACAAAAAAGAAGAAATCGAAAAAGGGTAAAAAGAAACGCCCCAAAAAGGAAGGTAAAAAAACGGGAACTAAACTGGTTTTTAGGGATTTAGTTACCGGAAAAGAGGAAGTTGTTGAATTTGTAATGGCTTACACGATGGCGGAAGAAGGGCCCCGGTTTCTTTTAAATTCGACAGGGAAAGATTCGACTTTTGAAGAAGGGGTTTATTTATTTGATTGCGAAAAAGAGGAACTAAAACCCATTTTTGTTCATAAAGGTGAATACAAAAATATGACTTTTGATAAGTCGGGGTCGCAAGTTGCGTTTCATGCGAATCTGGATACTTTGGAAATGTTGATTGCACCTTATGGATTGGCTTATTGGAAAGATGGAGATGAAACAGCGACGATATTGGTAGATACCACTTCCCAATTCTTAGCGGAAGATTGGAGAGTTAGTGAAAGTGGAAGACCAAGTTTTTCAGAAGATGGATCGAAGTTATATTTCGGTGTTGCACCAAATCCAATTTTGCAAGACACAAGCCTTTTGGAAGAGGAAATTGTAAAAGTTGAGGTTTGGAGTTGGACTGATGATGTTTTGCATACTCAACAGAAAAATAATTTAGATCAGGAGAAAAAACGGACCTACCAAGTTGTTTGGCATACACAAGAAAATAGGTTGGTTCAAGTAGGAAACATGAGCGTTCCAGAAATTCAAAAAGGAGATGAAGGGAATTCGGATATCGTTTTAGGATATAATGAAAATCCATACATAAAATCAGCGACTTGGAGAGGGTTTCCAAATCCCCGTGACCTTTATATCGTTGATTTAAAAACTGGAAAGAAGAAGGAAATCAAGAAAGCAGTTGAAGGTTCTGGACGACTTTCTCCGAAGGCGAAATATGTAACATGGTTTAGTGCACCTGATACGGCATATTTTTCTTATTCAATTGAAAGTGAGGAAATTGTGCAATTGACGAAAAATGAAAATGTTGCTTTTTTCAATGAATTACATGACTCTCCCTCTTATCCTAGTTCTTATGGGATTTCAGGTTGGACAGAAGATGATAAATATGTCTTAATTAATGACCGATACGACATTTGGAAGTTTGATCCAACGGGCAAAGAAAGACCTGTGAATTTGACTCAAGGTCGTGAGAACCAAACTCGATATCGTTATATTCGACTTGATCCAGAGGCGCGAAATATCAATTCAAATGAGCGCCAATTATTACATGTTTTTAATGAAAAAACAAAGGCTAGTGGATATGGATTTTTGAGGATGAATACAGGCAAACCTGTGACGATTTTATCGGGAGATTTTAATTATTCAACTCGCCCGAGAAAAGCAAAAGAC
The DNA here is from genome assembly GCA_024743405.1 of Bacteroidota bacterium. Classification (GTDB taxonomy): domain Bacteria; phylum Bacteroidota; class Bacteroidia; order Chitinophagales; family Saprospiraceae; genus JANSWP01. The sequence continues at coordinate 187,964 of JANSWP010000002.1, read as the reverse complement.
ACAGATAAATTGATGTTTACGAAGCAAAGTTTTACTGTGTTCCCAGACATACTTTATTCCGATTTTAGTTTCCAAAATATCAAACAGGTTAGTGAGGCGAATCCACAACAAAAAGATTATTCTTGGGGTTCTGGCGAATTGTATTATTGGACGGATTTGAATGGAAATAAATTAACAGGGATGTTGTATAAACCCGAAAATTTTGACCCTTTGAAAAAGTATCCAATGTTGGTTAATTTTTACGAAAAAAGTTCGGATCGATTACATTCTTATCGTGCCCCTTCACCAGGTCGTTCGACGATCAATTATAGTTTTTATATCAGTCGTGGCTATATGATTTTCAATCCGGATGTACCTTATCGAGAAGGTTATCCTGGAGAAAGTTGTTTGAATGCGGTAGTGAGTGGCGTAACCTCTTTGATTGATAAAGGCTTCGTAGATAAAGAAAGAATTGGGGTACAAGGGCATAGTTGGGGCGGTTATCAAATTGCCTATTTATTGACTAAAACAGATATTTTTAAATGTGCTGAATCAGGTGCCCCTGTTGTGAATATGTTTTCTGCATATGGTGGCATTAGATGGGGAAGTGGTTTGAGTCGGATGTTTCAATATGAAAAAACACAGAGTCGAATTGGTGGTACCATATGGGATTATCCACTTCGATATCTTGAAAATTCGCCGATATTTTTCCTTGATAAAGTCAATACACCTGTTCTAATCATGCATAATGACAAAGATGGTGCAGTACCGTGGTATCAAGGAATTGAATATTTTGTTGGACTTCGCCGACTTGGAAAACCAGCTTGGATGCTTAATTATAATGGAGACCCTCACTGGGCAATGAAATTCCAAAATCGGGTGGATTTTAATATTCGAATGCAACAATATTTCGATTATTATTTGATGGATGCACCAAAACCAAAATGGATGGATAGAGGTGTTCCAGCAATGGAAAAAGGAATTGATCAGGGTTATGAATTAATGAAAGAGTAGCTTGTAATAACATCGTTTTGGCGGGAGAATAGTCCGCCAAAACGATGTAAATCTCTATAACCCCTTTTATCTCTACGTATTTTCCCGTATATTTGTATTATAAAGGAGTTTGGCATAATTTTTCCTCCCATTTAAATAGGTTATAAAAGCTCCATTTACACTCCCTCCCAATATTACACTCCCCCTCAGATTTTGACATGAAATTGTCACTCTTAAACAAAATAAAATGAAATCTTTGAACAGTCTTCGCTATTTCCTTCCTGCTCTTTTCTCAATTGCTTTGATACAATTGTCTTTTGCTAATTGTACCTATGAGCAAATTATTCAGGGTGAGAATCTTCAAATCGGAACGATGCTTACTTGGAGTACTTCTTATGAAGAAAATACAGCCATGTTCATTATTGAGAAATCTATTGATGGAAGCGAATTTGTTGAAGTTGGTTCTGTGAAATGTGCAGGTGATTCGGATGATGTGAAAGAGTACAATTTTTTGGATGTAATGTCCAATGAATCTAAGATGTTTTACCGTTTGCGGCAGGTTGATCAAGATGGTTCTTTTAGTTATTCTGAAATTTTAGCGATTAATCAAGTTTATAAAAATAACTTTATGGTTGCCAGAATGTCGGCAGTTGCTACGACTGATTTGTTTGAAGTAACTATAGATGCGATTGAGGATGGAGATTTGAAATATAGTTTGGCAAATTGGAAAGGAGAAGTTGTATTAGAAGATCAAGTTATCGTTTTTAATGGCTTAAATGAGTTATCAATTGATTTGACAGATCAAAGAGATGGAATATACAAATTGGCTTTGAATATGGAGGATGAAATGGAAACGTTGGTTTTGAAGAAAATTCCAGATGAAATAACTCGTAAGGCGAATATGGCTTCAAAAAATAAAGGTTTAGAAAAAGGAAAAAATTAATATAATCGCTTTTTTCAAGCAAGAAACCCTGAGTATCCTAAACGGAGGACTCGGGGTTTCTTGTTTTAGAAACCCAGGTTCGAGACAACTTATTTTGGTTAAAATTTTTCCGCTAAAGCACAGGCTTTTTTGAATTCTTTGACATCACCAGTTGGAGAAAATATTTGAATATAAATGATGTAAACGCCCAATCTTGCCAATCGATTTTCATTCGTTGAGCCATCCCATTTGAAAAAGCCTTCTGTTCCAATTAATTCATTTTTCACCAAATCTTTAATTATCCTTCCAGCAGTATCAAAAATTTTCACATTTGCCACGAAATCTGGAGTATCTGTTTGATAATTGATTTGTAAGAAATCTTGGAATCCATCGCCATCAGGAGAAAAAGATTTTTCAGGAATGGAAATCATTTCATCAGGAATAGATGTATTAGAGAGAAACTGTGAATTTTGATAGGTGGGCGTCGCAAAGCCAACTGTTTCTGCGGCCGAATGCCAATTAGAAGATTCTTGACTAGCAGCGCTAGGGTTTATTCGTTCTAATGAAACACCATTCTCATCTTCCAATAAAACATGATGGAAATCTTTGTCATAATCAAAGGCGTCAACTATCAAAGGCGTATTGTTGGAGGCATAAATCAGGGTTACATTTCCAAATTCATTGTCAAATGCTGGTAAGTCATTGTCCAAAAGCCATTGAGGATTTTGGGGCTGATAGCGATTTTTGATATAAGTCGGAGACTCTGTTAGTACGACATAAGTTTGTGGAAGAAAAAGAAATTTTTGGGTGATCGCAGTTATAAATGTATCCATACCAATTTGAAGGTTTCCAATAGATAGATCGGCTAGATTTAAAACTTTTGAAGAGCTATTATATAATTCTACAAAATCAAATCCTCCTACTTCAGGGTTAAACAGAACTTCATTGATAATGACATCGCTTTCAGCGTAAGGCTCAGGAAGACCAAATTCAGCGGTATTGGCAATGCCAATAGAATTTCCAAGACAATCCGTAATAGCAGTTTTTAGGGTAATTTCATAAATGATTTTTAGTTCTAGACTTTCATTTAAGACTAAGGTGATTTTTTGATTATCGGAAGATTGTTGGATTGCATTGATGACTTCTAAATTATTGGATAGTGCATAATTGTCAATATTTTCTAAGTTTGCCTGATCCATATTTTCATTGAAAAAAAGCTGCAATTGATTTGGCTTTTGAGAATCTACAAAAACGCGAACAAGGTCTGGACTTTCTTCATCCATAAAATTATTGAAAATAGAGTTTTGTGCTCCTGGTGTACCTCCTGATAAGCTTTCCGATGCGCGCCAATTATCTTCTTCTTCACAGATGTTATTAGGACTTATCATCTCTAATGTCCAACCGCCTTCTCTTTTGTCTAAGTCAAAATACCATTCTTCAGAGTAATTTACAGCGTGAATGACATCGCCGAATGTATTGGTCAAAGTAAGTTTATCACCAGCATTCACCAAAGCAGGAAAATCTGAGATTCCCAAAACATCGCCATAGGGCTCGAATGAGGCAATATTGTCTTTATCGCATAAAATCAAATAGTCATTAGGGAATAGCAAGTAGGAGGAGAGCAATTTGGGAGCACCTCCGGTATCAAAACTATAATCTGCTAAGTCAATGATTTTTTGACTGTGATTGTATAATTCAATAAATTCAAAGGATGGGAGCCCAATACTAGGTGTGGGATCCGCTAGAATTTCATTAATCAAAATATCAAAGGCTTCCGCAATATCTGTTTTTAAAAAAGAAAAGTCTATGCTTTGGGAAGTGGAAATATTTCCAACCTCATCTGAAATATTTGTGGAGGTAAGGGTATAATTATTCTGATTTTGAAGTGGCGTATTTAACAAGAGTTGTACTAATGTATGGTCATTGAAACCTATTTCGGTAGAAATTGGATTTCCGATGCCATTATTAATGCTGAAATTGGAATTTGAGAGTGCGTTTTCATCCAAATTTTCATCAAAAGAAACTTGCAATTCTGTTTCGGAAATTGCATTGACAGAAATTAATTTTGGCGCTTCAAGATCTGGAATAAGCGCCTGAATAGAAATATCATCAAAAAAGAATTTGTCAACTCTGGAGATTGTGTATTCACAATAGAACCCAAAATAATAATCTCCTCCTAGCCAAGTATCATCTTGAATTTCAAAATCTAATTCGAAATCATTTCCGCCAGTATAATCTGTAAAGAATGACCATTGACCTTGAGTGGTTCTTTCGATTTTTAGCCTTGCCAAAGCTGGTTCGCTCCCGACACTTCCTAAAGATCCAGAAGCTAATAAAGTGAGGTTAACGCCATTTTGCTTAAAAAAGTGGATGGCATCGTTATTTCCGTTTTCACCGATTTCTATAAAATAGCCATTTGAGGAGAGTAAGTCAGTATTGTCTGCTTGAAGATAAATTCGTGATTTATTGGCATTGGAAGGGGCGAAATCAAGATTGAAAAAAAACTTCCAATCTGTACTGTCAGGAATTTGAACAGGCACAAAAAGACTTGAATTGCCTAAATCGGGAGCGTTTAACTGGAGTTCAAAATCATCATTGATTATGAAGTTATTAATATCTCCTTGCCATGTTGGATTAGAGCTAAAATCGCCATCTGCGAAATCATCAACTATTTGGGCATTGGAATTAGAAAGAAAAAAGAGAAAAGAAGTAATAAAAATTAGCGTTCTCATATTATTAAAAAATGGCAAGGTATTGATTAAGAATATATCTTTGCACCCTCACAAATAAGGGAAACAATAAAAGTTGTTTTCCCGTAAGTTGATTTTGCCCACAAAGGTACTTGTTGGCAAAAATAGTAAACTATTCAAAGTACGGTCCTAACCAAAATTTAATGGACTGTGTGTTGATGTCAGTTTTATTGATTTTAACACCGCAAAAAATAATAAAAAAATGAAAGTTGCAGTAGTTGGTGTAACTGGTTTAGTTGGCACCGTTATGTGTGAAGTACTCAAGGAACGAAATTTTCTGATTTCTGAATTTCTGCCAGTCGCATCGGCTCGGTCAGTTGGTAAAGACTTAATTTTTAAAGGGAAGCCGCATAAAATTATTGGATTGGAGGCCGCTGTTAATGCTCGACCTGATATCGCAATTTTTTCTGCTGGTGGTTCTGTCTCAAAAGAATGGGCACCCAAATTTGCAGAAGTAGGAACAACCGTAATTGATAATTCTTCCGCATGGAGAATGGATCCTACAAAAAAATTGGTTGTTCCAGAGGTGAATGCTAGTGAATTGACTAATGAGGATAAAATTATTGCTAACCCAAATTGTTCTACTATTCAAATGGTAGTAGCGTTGGCGCCCTTACATGAAAAATACAAAATCAAACGATTGGTTATTTCAACTTATCAATCTTACACAGGTACGGGAATGAAAGCTGTTGAGCAATATAATGCAGAACGCGACGGCAAGCCATTGGGACAAGACGAAATGGCCTATCATTATCCCATCTATGAAAACTGTTTACCGCATTGTGATATTTTCTTAGAGAATGATTATACAAAAGAGGAAATGAAATTGGTTCATGAGACCCGAAAGATATTGAACGATGAGGGTCTAAGAGTAACGGCTACAGCTGTGCGTGTCCCTGTAAAAGGAGGTCATTCAGAATCCATAAATATTGAATTTGAAAAACCTTTTGAAGTTGTTGACGTAAAAAGGTTATTAGGCGATTCCGATGGGATTATTGTCTCTGATGATATTGCAAGTAACCAATACCCAATGCCACTTTTTGCTAAGAATAAGGATGAAGTTTTTGTGGGTCGAATTAGAAGAGACGAATCATTGGAGAATGGGTTGAATTTATGGGTTGTGGCTGATAATTTACGTAAAGGTGCGGCAACTAATGCTGTTCAGATTGCTGAATATTTAGTGGCAAAAAATATTATTCAGCCAGTAGGAGTGATGAGTTAGGGATTAAAATAACTTGATAACTAAAAAAACTATCTGAATTTCCGCTTTTAAGATCGGATTTTAGGTAGAAACTTGGGTGGTTGAAAAGCATTTTTATAAATTTGACTGATTTTGGTAAACGGTCGTTTTTTTTAAAACTAATTGATTGCCAAAATTTTACCTATTAGAACAGTTAAGATTTTTATCTCCTTGAGGTAAATCTTATGAACTTAAACGATTAAAACTACACGGAGAGGTAGTTGTTAGTGAATCCTTGATAGTTGATCTTCTGAAAGATTATTTTATGGATATTGAACTATCGAATATTTAGACACAACAAGTACTTAAAACTGAATTTTTTGAAATTTACGTAAATCTAGTAACATGAAGACGAAAATTGTACTTTGGGGTACCAATGAATCAGATGAACGCGTATTGATCGCGTTGGCATTAAATGCAAAAGATAATAAAGTGGACATCTGGACTTTTCCAGAGAAAGTGGTCACTGAAGATTTTTCACAAAAAATGATGCGTGAATGGCGGAATGGAGCAGAAGTTGAATTTCCAGAGGAAAAAACGCATATGGAACGTGAATTAAGTGTAACAGAAAGTCTTCTCCCTGAGGAGTTGAAGGTTGAAAGGGGAGATGTGGTACAACGTGCCCAAACAGAGTGGCATTTTGTGGTGCTTTCATCTAAATTAAATGAAGTTTATCAAACCGAGTTGTCAGAAATTCGGGAAAAAATAGATGATTTAGAGGATTATAGCCAAGATGTGTGGGAAAACCTTAAAGGTTTTTGGAATAAAGTTCAAGGACAAGTTCGAGAGCGAAATTTGTTTAGAGAACATGCCGATAACTTAAGGGACAATACCAATGCTATGTTCTCTAAAATGAAAGAATTGAGAAGTAAAATGGATGACGACTTTAAGAGTCGATCTCAGGAGCAGGTTGATAAGATTACTTCTGTATTGGAGGATTTAGAAAAGAAGGTGGAGGACGGATTTAGATTGCAAGGCGTTTTTGAAGAATTAAAGAAGGTTCAGCGTAATTTCAGAGAAACAAAATTGACTCGGGAGCATCGTTCTCATCTTTGGAGCCGAATTGATGGCGCCTTCAAAAAAGTAAAAGCAAAGCGTTTTGGAGATGGTGCTGTACAGGATAGTTCTCCAATGCAAAGATTGACTCGACGATATGAAGGATTGATTGCGGCTATTGAAAAAATGGAGCGATCTATTGGAAGAGATAGAGAAGAATTAGATTTTCAAAAAAGGAAAGTAGAAACGACAGATGGTCAATTAGAGGCTCAAATTCGACAAGCTAAAATTCTTATGATAGAGGAACGCATTCGTTCAAAAGAAGAGAAATTGAGCGAAATGCATAATACCAAAACAGAATTAGAAGCAAAAGTAGATTCTCAAAAACAACGCGACGCTAAACGTGCGGAGAGAGATGCGAGAGAAGCGGCTAAAGTGGCAGCAAAGGAAAAAATTGCTCAAAAAATTGAAGCTGCTTCTGCAACAAGAGATTCGGAAAAATTAGAGAAAGCGGCTGATGCCATTAAAGGTAAGGAGGATGCAGAAACTGATAAAAAAGAAGAATCAGTTTTGGCAGTAGCAGGTTCTATGTTAGGCGAATCGCTTACAGATGTAATGGATACTGTAAAGGCTGTCGCTGAGGTAGTGGGTGATAAAATAGAAGAAGCCGTAGAAGAATTAAAAGAAGATATTAAAGAGACGTTTTCGGATGAAAAAGATGCTTCACAAGGAGAATCGGAAGCAAAATCTGAAGAAGAATAAAAGAATTCTAATTCCCTGTTCTTGGGTCAATATTTTTGAAGAACTGAGAATGGGGAATTAGAAATTTAGTATTTACCTCAATATTAAGAAAGAATATCAAGATCAAGCGAGTTCTTTTTGTACGTAATACATGTCAATCATTCCCTTCCCTTTGGCTGCCACTTTTCCGCGATACTGACAATTATAATTATATTTTATTAATCGATAAGTTGTTTCTGAGACATTGACTCGTCCAGGTTCGCAATTTGATTCCATTCTGGCGGCAATATTTACGGTATCCCCCCATATATCGTAAGCGAATTTTTTGAGACCAACGACCCCTGCGACAATGGGACCGGAGTGAATTCCAATCCTTGCCTCGAAAAATGGCTCATTTAGGCGAATTTTTTCTTGCTTTATATCATCTAGGTATTCTTGCATCTCAAGCGCCGCTTTTATCAGGTTGGAGGGGATTGTTTTTCGATTAACTAAACCACTTGCGCAGATATAGGCATCACCAACTGTTTTTATCTTTTCAATATCTTCATAATGAGAGATGATATTATCAAAAGCTCTGAATGTCCGATCTATTTCCTCGACCAATTTTTCAGGGGTTAACTGAGTGGAAATTCGAGTAAAATTTTTAAAATCTGCAAAAAGAATAGAGGCTTCATTAAATTTTCGGGCAGTTGCTTTTCCTTTTTCTTTTAATTCTTCTGCAATATTGGCGGGCAAAATATTTAAAAGTAATTCATCCGAACGTTGTCTTTCTTCTTCAATAATCTGATTTTGTTGTTCGAGTTTATTGCTCAATCGTTTTTTAGCTCGGAATCGGAAATAATTTAATAAAGCTAGTAAAACTACAAAGAGTACTCCAGCGCCCATTAAAATAAAAACATATTTACTTTGTTCGTTTTGTAAAGTGGCGTTTTGAAGTTCAAGATTAGTTTGCTGAAGATTTAATGAATCAATAACTTTCTCGTTTTTGAGGTTTTCGATCATGTGCTTTCGAGCATCAGCAAGAACTTTTTGTTGAAGTTTTTCCCTCGAAATATCTTTAATTTCTTCTTCTTTAACTGCAATTTCTTGCTCAACTAATTCCTTTTCTTGAGCAATATTTTCCTTTTCTTGCTCGAGGGTTTTTGTACGCTGAGTTAAGACTGTTTTGTCATCTCTTAATTTGTCTTTTTCGCGACCTAGTCGTTCTAATTCAGCTGTGAGTTGATTTAGATCGCTAATTAATTCGCGTTGTTCCTTTTCACGATACGATTTTCGTTTATCGTATTTTCTATCTAATTCGCTAATACTTCTTCCACGCTGGCTAAAAAATTTAAAAGCCTCTTCGGTATATTGGTAAGCCTTGCGATGACCGTTTTTACGATCATTACTAATTGCAAGGCGGCTTAGTTTATCAACTGCTTTAATAATTAAATCTCCATCATTGGCATTTTTAGCATAGCCAAGGGCACTTTTGAGCCAAGTTTCTTCTTTGCGTTCATCGCCTCGAGTACGATTATAGGCTTGAGAAATTAAAAAGGAAGATTGAGCTAGCATACCGTTATTGCTTAACTCTTGTGCTCGAGTGTGAGCTGCCTTTCCATATTCAACCGCTTTTTTTACATCACTGGATAACCATGCTTCTGCTAAATCATAATTCAAGTTCATTTTATCTATACTTGTTTCGGCCTCTCTGAGCTGTCTCTCAAGCTCAGAAATTGATTGGGCATTCAACAAGATTGATCCAAATACAAAAAGTAATAACCAAATATATCTCATTTTAAAATAATGATCTTTAAGTCAATTTTTTACAAGTGCAAGGTTACGAAAATAAGACTTTACAAGAGATAATTGGCTTGAAAAACCATTTGGTTAAGTCTACAAAAAATAATTTCGAATGAAAAAAATTAGTTAAAACAAAGTTTGATGACGTTAAGCTTTGTTAAATTTCATGATGATTATTGACTTAGGTTAGGTGTAAGTAGCTGATAGTCAGTTGTTTAGCGCGAAATCGCCTTTTGTAGAAGGTATGATTTACATTTTATTGTATGTGTTGTTAAGTGGTTGTGTTACGTAAGTATCTTATAGCCAGTAGTTTATGTATGTTTTATCTTTGTGGTTATTAGGTTAAGACGAAGTGACTTACTGCCTTCATTTTCAGTCTCATTTTAAAAAAGGCAACAATAAAATAGTAATTTTGGCAGTCTTTAAAAAGAGGGTGACTTGGAGTGAGGTTCGGATAATTTTTGGAATCAAAAAGCTTTCAAGTTACCAATTAGTAAAATTGAAATTTTGAAATTAAAAATTCTAAAACATGACTTTTAAAACAATTCAAAAATTTATCGTTGGTATCACTCTATTTTTCTTCGTTGCTGTCACAGCCAATGCACAAAGAATTGCTTACGTTGATGTCAATCGTATTTTAGAAAGTATTACTGAATATCAAGGTGCTCAGGAAGAATTAGACAAAACAGCTGCAAAATGGAGACAAGATATTGCCAAAGAATATGATGTAATCAAAGGAATGTATAATCGATATCAAGCAGAACAAGTATTGTTAAGTGATGAAGCTCGTAAGGCGAAGGAGGAAGAAATTATGCAAAAAGAGAAAGAAGTGCGGGAGATTCAAAAAACGAAATTTGGACCAGAAGGTGCCCTCTTCCAAAAAAGAAAGGAGCTTGTTCAACCTATTCAAGATAGAGTTTATGGTGCTATTGAGGAGTATGCTAAAGATAGAGGGTTCGACTTTATTTTTGATAAAAGTAGTGCATCAGGGATGTTGTTTTCCAATGCAGAATACGACAAGACAGATGATATTTTGAGAAAATTAGAAAGAGAATAAAATTAAATAGTTGTTAAAACCAACCAATTGGTTCTTTTACACCACTCTATTTGTGGAAAAAACTATTTTTGCGCCCTCTTTTTGAAAAATTGATTAACTAGTTAAAGGTCAGACTCCAAGAAATAATTTTGTAATCTACTTTTTGGCAAGTATTCTGGAAATATAATTTTGAAACTAACTTTTTTCTTAAACTATATTTTTTAGACTTTGACTTTTATCATCAAATAAACAAATACAAATTATGATGAAGAAACTCTTAAAAATGGGCGGCTTTTTGATGGCTTTCATGCTAATGGTCGGAAGTGTACAAGCTCAGAAATTTGGTTATGTTGATTCTGGTGCCATTTTAAATGAAATGGTGGAAGTAAAGCAAATGCGTTCTAACTTAGAGGGTTTTAAAACTCAATTGGAAAAGAAAGCTCAAGGAATGTTGACTGAATTTCAACAAAAACAGCAAGATGCAGCAACAAAGAAACAAGCTGGTACCTTGTCTCCAATTGAAGAAGAAACTGTCTTGAAAGAATTGCAAGAAAAAGAACAAGAAATCTATAAATACCAAGGTGAAAGCCAACAAAAATTAGCAGAAAAAGAACAAGAATTACTTAATCCAATTTTGGAAAGGGTAAATACTGCAATCAATGATATCGCGAAAGCGGATGGGCTTCAATTTGTTTTTGATGCACGCTCAGGTGTTATTTTGTATGCAGATGAAACAACAGATATTACATCTAAAGTAAAATCGAAGTTGGGAATTTAAGATTCTTAGAATTGAATAAAAAAAGGGCGATTTCACTGAAATTGCCCTTTTTTTGTGCATTGTTCTAGCCTTTAAGGCGGCGCTTCTTTCGTGTAAACTCTTTTAAATTGGTCGAAATACTAAAATGATTGAATCCTCCTGCAATGTGCTCAAAAGAGCGGCCATATTCAATTCGAAAGCGTCTTATCTTAAAGCCTGCACCTAAAGAAAAGCCATGAAAACTTCTCAAACTTCTAACTGTTAATTCTTTTCTTTTTAAGTGATTATAAGCAAATCGAAGTCGAAAATTTTCCTTTTTCCCAAATAAAAATTCTCCACTAAAAACTAAGTGACGGAAAAGGTTATCAATGAAGTCATTCCCCGACGCTGCTGTAGCCTCTCCTAAAAAGAAAGTATCTTCCGTTGAATTTGGGTCATCGTATAAAACATTCCATTGCTGAAGGTTGTGATAAACGATCGAAAATCGAAAAGGTAAGTATTGAAGTTTTTTCGAAATGCCAATTTGCATTTCAAAAGGAATTGGTTCACGGTTACCAGGACGATAAGTTGAAAGTTGACCACCAATATTTTTTGCTAATAAAGTCACATTTACGTTAGAAGCTGTATCATGAATCATCACAGCAACATCACCTATTAGTCCCGTAGAATTATAACTTTCAAATCGAGAATTGACGAATTTTAAATTTGCGCCGACCGACATTCTTTCGAATAGTTGTTTTCCTGCACCGACCGTAAAAGCTTGCTCTGCTGCGTCAAAAGTACCCTCCGAATTGCCAATTTCATCTGTTTTAATAAAGTCTCCATAATTAATATAGTGTATGCCGCCATGAAATGTCATATCCCATTTATTTACATACTGTCCAAAAGCGAAATAACCATTTTTTATATCTGCTAAACGATTATTAAAATTGAAAGCTAATCCATGATGCATCGAAGGATTGAGTGCTGCGGGATTTTGGAATGCTAAATTAATATCGTCGTCTCTAACGGTAATCAGGTTTCCGCCCAAGGCTGTAATTCTAGCTGATGGTGCTGAATTTAAAAATTCATAGATATTATCTCCACCGATGGGTTGAGCAGATATCTGAATGAAAGTTCCAAGAAGTAAAAATGAGAGTAGGTATTTAGGCATAATTTTTTTTTATCAATCAAAAATTTTCAGCTGATGCTTCAATAGCTTTTATTCGTTCAACTTTTTCCTGAAAAGCTGTTTCATCAAATTCAATATCACCTTCTTCTTTCGACCAAATGGTTTGACAAATTCCTTTAAGGCATTGCATCTTAGCAGAAAGTTCACCGTTTTCTTCGTATTTTTTTAAAAGGCCATGTTCAAAGCTTCCATTCAAATACTCGCCTTTCGTTTTGATATTTCCGTTTTGATAATATTCTCGGAATGGCCCATTTTCTTCATTGTTCTCAAATAATACTAACTCCATTAATTCACCGGAATCGTAATATTTTTTCCACTCTCCAGTCATTGTATTACCTACATATTCCCCTTCAAATTTTAATTGTTCGTTTTCATAAAACTCTTGATAAGTCCCTTCAAATTCATTCATCGAGTAGCGCTCAATTAATTCTACTTTTCCATTGTCATAATATAGCTTCCGTTCCCCATGTAGGGAATCATTTACATAGTTGGCTTCTTCGACAATTTTTCCATCGGAAGAAAAAGCTTGATACTGCCCCTGTTTTGCAAAATTGTCTTTTCGACGGGTATATTTTTCCGTCAAATTCCCCTCGTCATCACGGTTTTCGACTACTTCTAAATCTTGAGTTGGGTCTTTTTCACCACAACTAAATAATCCAACTAGTAAGAATGCACAAATGAAATATCGCATCATTGATCTTTGTTTTAACTCCAAACGCAGACAAAATCACGAGATTGTTGCCGATTTAAATTTTTAATAGATAAATGTCGGGCGAAAAATAAGGAAATTCGAGAAAGAAGCTATTGATTTGACATTTTAGTAATGAGGAAGAAGGCGGAATAATAGATTGTTTAGGCGTCAGAACGTTCCCAGTCGGTTTCTTTTGAATCTTTTAAAATTTCTTTCAATAAATCTTTTTCAAAATCTTCTTTCAATAAGTCTTTGACTCGCAAACGTGGACTTGTCATTTCGAAATCTAATTCGTCATATGTATAAATTGTCCATTTCCCCCATTGGTATTCTAACGCAGTAAGGTTTTCTACCCAATCCCCTGAATTCATATAAGTGATAGACTTATGTTTATGTTTTATCGTCCTAATTTGAGGTTTATGGATGTGACCACAGATTACATAATCATAATCCTGTACGAAAGCATGTTTAATTGCAGTGTTTTCAAAATCATGAATAAATTTAACTGCCTTTTTGACTTTTTCTTTGATTTTTGCAGCAAATGACATCTGAGGCTTCCCAAACCTAACTCGAAAGTGATTAATGAAACGATTTATTAGGATCAGTAAATCGTAACTTTTTCCTCCTAATTTGGCAATAAATCGAGAATACTGAATTGATAAATCAAAAATATCACCATGGAAAATCCAATACTTTTTTCCTTTAATTTGTAAAACTAATTTATCCCGAAGATGGATTTGACCTGCTGAAAAATCTGAATAACGTCGAAGCACATCATCATGATTACCAGTAATATAATAGATTTTTGTGCCTTCATTTGACATTTTCAAAATCTGACGGATTACTTGAATATGTTCCGATGGAAAATATTTTTTTTTAAATTGCCACATGTCAATAAAATCCCCATTTAAAATTAAGGTTCTAACTTTTATGTTTTTTAAATAATTAAGTAATTCTATTGAATGGCAACCATAAGTTCCTAAGTGAACGTCGGAAATAATTGAAATGTCTATTTCTCTTTTCATAATAAAGCATCAGCTCTTAGATTTGCTGAAAGATTTTTGAATTGTTTTCATTTGGTGATTAAAAGGTAGACTTCTTTCGAAATCGAGTGCAAATTGTAGTTTTAGTATTAAGAGATTGTAAATAATTGATTATGAAATATTTAAAAATAAAAGTCCTTCCAATGTGATGCCTATTATTATTTCATTGAAAAGCTAATTTTAGCTAAAGATTTTTAAACTATTAATTTCAATTATGAAAAAAACTGGCTCTATTTTTTTTCTATTTATACTTATTTCAATGGGACTTTCAGCTCAAACTATTACTGGCGATTGGTACGGAACACTAACATTACAAGGCATTAAGCTTCGAATTATCTTTCATATTACGGAAGCAGAAGGGGCTTTGTCAGCGACTTTAGATAGCCCTGATCAAGGTGCAAAAGGACTTCCTGTAAGTGAGATCACTTTTATGGATAATCTGCTTTCCATCAAGATGCCTAATCTAATGCTTGAGTATTCAGGTAAACCAAACGAAGATTTTATAATAATAGAAGGCAATTTCAAACAGGGTGGGTTGAATATGCCACTGAATTTGAGTAGAGAAAACGAGGAAAGACAAACATTCAAAAGACCTCAAGAACCAGAAAAACCATATCCATATTATGAAGAGGAGGTTACTTTTAAAAATGAAAGAGCAGATATCGAATTGGCTGGCACCTTAACTTTACCTTCTCCTGAGGGACAACATCCAGTGGCTATTCTGATAACAGGATCGGGAGCACAAAACCGCGATGAAGAACTATTGGGGCATAAACCCTTCCTAGTTATTGCGGATTATTTGACTCGCAAAGGGGTTGGTGTTTTGAGATATGATGATCGAGGTGTCGATAAATCGACGGGAGATTTTGGAACAGCTACTACTGCAGATTTTGCAACTGATGTTGCGGCGGCAGTAGCTTACTTAAAAACTCGAAAAGAAGTTAAAATAGATCAGATTGGATTAATTGGGCACAGTGAGGGAGGTATGATCGCACCAATGGTTGCCTCTAAATCAGAGGAGGTTTCCTTTGTGATTTTGTTAGCTGGGCCAGGCGTTCCCATCACAGAGTTAATGGCGAAACAATTAGAGCTAATTTCCTTAGCGCAAGGAGAGTCAAAAGAAAGTGTTCAGGAAGATTTGGAAGTAATGGGCAAGGCTTATGAAATGATAAAAAAATCAAAGGATATTGAAAAGTTAAAGATTGAGTTAGCTGATTATTTTGAATTAGAATATGAAAAAGCGTCTCCAGAAGATCAGGCAAATCTTGGTGAAAAAGAAGTATTTATTCCTGAAACGGTAAAAACCTTAACTACTCCTTGGTTTATTTATTTTATGAAGTTTGATCCTTCACCCTATTTGAAAATGACTAAATGTCCTGTCCTTGCAGTCAATGGTGAAAAAGATCTTCAGGTAGATGCAATGCAAAATTTAGGAGGTATTCAAACTGCGCTTCGTGCTGGTGGAAATAATCAATTTGTGATTAAAGAATTTCCAAATTTGAATCATCTCTTTCAAAATTGTGAAACAGGCGCTCCGAGTGAGTATGCTCAGATTGAAGAAACTTTTTCAGAAGAAGTGCTAAAAGTCATGGCTGACTGGATTATGAAGATGACTGAATAATAATATTTGTGTGGATTGACTCTTCAGTGTTGAGGAGTCAATCCATTTCGATGTCAGAGCATTCCCGTCCGTTTTTACACCTAAAAATGGATCAAATCAGGACAATCAAGTCGTTGATTACCAAAAAAATAGGTAAGCTGACAATAATTTCTGAACTTGCTAACTATTCCTCTACCCCTCGCATAAGTTGCCTTAACTTTTAAGAGGCTAATCACATCAATTTGTTCGTCTAAAATATTGAATGATACTCAAAAAAAGATGTGAGAAAACCATTTCAAAATGGACATGCGACTATGGAAAAAAGAAAATTATCTATCGGGAGGCGTATCATTTTTTCATCAATAATTACGCTGTTTTTATTATTCTTTATCGTCTTGGTCGGAGAGGGGTTAATGCGCGGAATCGTGTATATGAAAAGTAAAAAATATCCAACAAGAACAACCGTAGCGGACAAAAACTGGGGGCACCGTTCTTTAGAAAATTTCAAGTGGGAGGGGATGGTTCCTGATGCGGTTGGTGAAGTTTATCCATTAAAATACACGGTTGATGAGCGCGGATTTCGAACTTTTGGTGATGTCAATACGGTAAAGAAAAAAGTCTTTTTTATTGGCGATTCTTTTACTCAAGCCATTGAAGCTTCTGATGGAAGAACTTATTTTGATGTATTGGGAAATAGTCTTGATATAGAAGTTTTTGCTTATGGGGCTCGCGGATTTAGTTCCCTTCAGGAATTGATGGTTTTAGAAAAATACCTACCCGAAATTCAGCCAGATGCAGTTGTATTGCAGTTTTGTTCCAATGACTTTATCAATAACCATCACGGTTTAGAGCAAAACAGCCTTTATAATAATAACCGTCGCCGC
This sequence comes from Bacteroidota bacterium, assembly GCA_024743405.1. Lineage (GTDB taxonomy): Bacteria > Bacteroidota > Bacteroidia > Chitinophagales > Saprospiraceae > JANSWP01. Next base: position 171,379 of record JANSWP010000002.1, on the reverse strand, counting down.
CGACCGTATTTTTTGGAAGATGGCTCTATTGTTTTTAATGTGCCTGCTAAAATTGGTTGGGATTGGCTAAATGAACGGTCATTATTTTTCCAGTTTTTATTTACGCGGATAGAGCGCTTTATTAATAGTCGTGCGCCTGAAGGTACACAAACAGAATACAATTTAAAAAAAGAAGGAATCGCTTTTACGCCCTTTGCAGAGTCGGTAAGGTGTACTAAAAGTATATTAGAAAATTTTAAAGAAAACCTGCTACCCAATACTCCATTTTTGGTTTTTTCGACCCATGATGATTACCCTTATTTTAATGCAATTGCAAATATTTGTGATCAGTTAGAAATTCCTTTTGTGGGGCATATTCCACAGGAAATTGCTCTTTCAGATGAGAAGGGAATGAATACTCGAGCTTTAGATGGAGCTCATTGGAATGAATTAGGGCATAAAATTGCGGCTCAACATTTGGTATGTGATGTCTTGGAAATTTTAGAAGATATACACCCTAGAAGAAAGGCTTTGAGTTTCAATGAGTAAAAAGAAAAAGATAGTGGAAAAATTTAATGAATCTTTCTTTTCAAATCGTTCAAAAATTGGTTTGCCTCTCTTTTATCTTTCAATTGAATTACCTCAAAATCAAAAGGAGAAGCTGCTAGTCTTTTAATTAATCGCTTTCGACCTACCCATGGAAACTTAAATATATAAAAAAAGAATTCTATAGAGAGTTTCTCTCTACAACCGGATCCAATATCTGGTCGGAGTTTTCCAAAATTTATAATAGACCGTTTAATAGCTCGCCAAAGGCAAATAGGCATAGGAGTATCCAACCATATGACTAAATCTGCCCTTTTTAATCGGATTGGAAATGTACCTGAATAATTTCCTTCCAAAATCCACTTTTCTTCTGAGGCAAGTAGGGTTACTTTTCTTGTCCAATCTTCTTTTGAAGGTTCTGTCCAATTTGGGAGCCAATATGCCTTATCTAAATGTACGAGTGGTAAGTTTGTGATGGTTTTTACTTTTTTGGATAAAGTAGTCTTCCCCGAACCGCCACAACCGATAAGCATTATTCTGCCTGGAGTATTCGTACAATTTAAATTAGATGAATAGATTCGTGGAGACATTGGCATGAAATTAACATATTAAAGAAAAAGTTTCTTAGTAGTCATTCAAGTTAAAAGTCTAATTCTAGAAGTCTGAAAGAGGACTTCTTAAGGAGAATTTTTTTGGGTTTGAGTCATTTGGATGACAACTAGTTGATTGATAAATACTCATTCTTGTCGTCCACCTTTTAAAAACTCATTCTTTCAATTAGACAAAATCTAAATAACTTCTTTTTTATTTATTTTTACCCACCTTTAAAACTCATATGAAATTTTTAATAATTTAATTAATATTAGTATGAAAATGAACTTTACAAATCAGCACTTGCTGATGTTTGCGTTATTATTTATTTGCTCGGGATTATGGGCGCAGCAATTGACACCCATTGACATTGCAAATCGTCACTTACAAGAGAATTACAAGCAATGGAACTTGACAGCAGAAGATATATCGGATGTTGTTGTGAGTGATCAATATCTAACAAAACATAATGGTGTTACCCATCTTTATTTTTTGCAAAGATATCAAGGAGTGGCTATTTACAATTCTTATTTGAACATAGCAGTTTCTAAGGACGGCAAAGCATTTATGACTGGAAATCGATTCTTAAATGACATCGCTTCTCGAGTAAATGTGACTAACCCAGCCCTTAGTGCTGGAGACGCAATTGAAAAAGCTGCTAATTTTCTAGGGATAGAAATGACTGAAAGTCCTAGAATAAAAGAACAAAAAAGTAGTCATGAATTCCTTTTTAGTAAAGGAAGTATCTCAAATTCAGATATTCATGTCAAATTGCGATATCAGTTGATGAAAGATGGCACTTTGAATTTATCTTGGAGTTTGGCAATTGATCAAACTGACAATGCTGATTATTGGAGTATGAGAATCGATGCTCAAACGGGTGAAATGCTCAACAAAAATAACTATACGGTATATTGCCAATTTGAAAAAAATGAAAATCATGCGCACAATGCTTCGTGCTCAAATCATGCTGTTCAGGATATCAAGGAGAGTATTTTGAAAGAGTCAAAAATATTAGGTGATGGTGCTACATATAGAGTTTTTGCTTTGCCAGCTGAAAGTCCTTCTCATGGGCCTCATGTCATAGCTGAGGATCCTTCTGATGCGATTGCTTCTCCATATGGATGGCATGATGTTAATGGAATAGATGGAGCTGAGTTTACGATAACACGAGGGAATAATGTGCATGCTTATTTAGATGAGCAAGATACTAATGTATCAAGCGGTGATGAACCTGATGGAGGTGCAGACTTGATTTTTGATTATCCTTATGATCCTTTATTAGAACCTTCTCTACAAAAAGAAGCTGCTGTTACAAACTTATTTTACATGAATAATATGATTCATGATATCACTTATCATTTTGGATTTGATGAAGTAGCTGGTAATTTTCAGACAAATAACTATGGAAATGGAGGTTTAGGAGGTGATTTTGTGCAAGCTCAAGCTCAAGATGGTGGCGGTACAAACAATGCTAACTTTGCAACTCCAGGTGATGGTAGTAATCCTAGAATGCAGATGTATTTGTGGGATGCAGGTGGAGGAAATGAATTGTTAACTGTAGATGCACCATCTTCAGTTGTAGGTAGTTATGTAACTGCTACTGCTGGCTTTGGCGCAGCTGTTGATACCATTCCTGTAAGTGGAGAGGTTGTGATTGTAAATGATGGAGTAGATGATCCTTATGCAACTGATGGATGTGAAGATATCTTAAATGGTGATGAGTTGGATGGTCGGATTGCCTTGATAGATAGAGGAGGATGTGAGTTTGGTTTAAAAGCCCTTAGTGCGGAAGATGAAGGTGCAATTGCTGTAATTATTTGCAATTTTGCTGATGATCCTGTTGGTATGGGAGCTGGTGCCGTTGGAAATCAAGTGACGATTCCAGTTATCATGATTGGAAATCCTGATTGCCAATTGATTCGTCAGTTTGCAGGGAATGGACTGGAAGTTTCTATAGTCGCACCTAATACAGCTGGACCTACACAATATGATGGTGACTTTGATAATGGGATTATTGCGCATGAATATGGGCATGGAATTTCCAACAGATTGACCGCAGGTCCGAGTGCTACTGGGTGTCTTGGTAATGGAGAACAAATGGGTGAAGGTTGGAGTGATTTTATGACTCTTATTACTTCAGTAAAAGCTGGAGATACGGGAGAGATGAGAAGAGGAATTGGTACATATGCTCAAGGACAACCTACAAATGGAGGAGGAATTAGACCATTTCCATATTCAACAGACCTAAACACTAATCCACACACTTATGCAGATGCAGCTAGTGTATCTGTGCCTCATGGTGTTGGTGCTGTATGGTGTGTAATGCTTTGGGATATGTATTGGGCTTTGGTTGACGAATATGGTTGGAGTGATGATATTACAGATGTAACTGCTGGAAATAATATTGCCGTACAGTTAGTTATGGATGGAATGAAATTACAGCCTTGTTCACCAGGTTTTGTGGATGGAAGAGATGCTATTTTATTGGCTGATGAGTTAAATAATGATGGAGTTAATCAATGTTTGATTTGGGAAGTTTTTGCTAGAAGAGGTTTAGGTTATGGCGCTGATCAAGGTAGTAATGATACTGCTGCTGATGGCACTGAATCTTATGAACCGCACCCATTCTGTATTCCAGAATTAAAAATCACAAAGGAACAAACAGAGTTAATCAACGCAGGTGATGAAATTGAAGTGACTGTAAGAGTTATTCATCATAAACCAGATCCAGTAACTGGGGTTGTTGTTACTGATGAATTACCTAATGGTTTGACATATATAGCAGGTTCAGGAAGTATTGATCCAACAATCAATGGAAATGTATTGACTTTTGATATTGGAGATATGGAATATGATGTAGAAGAAGTAATCACTTACCGTCTTCAATCTGATCCATTAATATTCTCACAACAACAATTCTTTGATGATGTTCCCGATGATTTGGCAGAGGACAATTGGATTGTAGATTTCACGGGCAACGCACCACCAGTAATTTGGGAAATTCAAGATTTATTTGCCTATACAGGATCTTGGTCTTGGACAATCGAAGATGTAGATGTAGAGACTCGCCAATTATTGCAATTAGCAGAGCCTTGGGAGGTAACAGGTACGCGACCTGTTTTGCGTTTCTGGCACAATTATGATACCCAGGCTGGAGTTGATGGTGGTTTGGTAGATATCTCTGTTGATGGCGGAATGACTTGGCAAATATTAGACGATGAAATGATTAAAAATGGTTATCCGTATGGTATAGATTATGGAACATTTGTGGTGCCTAATCTTTCAGCTTTTTCTGGAAATTCTGGAGGTTGGATTCCGACTTATGTTGATTTAAGCGATTATTTAGGTCAGGAAATCTTATTCCGTTTCCGTTTCGGAACTAATGAAAATACAGCTGGATTGGGTTGGTTTATTGATGATATTGAAGTCATGGATCTACGTACCTATAATAGTGAGGTTTGTGCTACATCTGATCAAGCTGATGAAGTATGCGCGATTGCCCCTGACGGAGGAACTATCGTCGATTCTCAGTTAGGTCCTAATGCAACTACAGATGCATTAGCCGATGTAGAAGTAGCAATTTATCCTAATCCAGTAAATGATCTTTTGACTGTTGCTTTATCAAGCGAGGATCAAAAAGATTTGAATGTTTCGATTACTACTTTAGAGGGCAAAGAGATTATGGTTAAAGAAGTAAACCTCTTTGGACAGGCTTCTTTACAGATGAATGTAAGTCATTTGCCAGGTGGATTTTATCTTGTGAAAATCTTTTCTAAAGATGGCATGTTGGTGAAAAAGGTTACGATTCAATAAAGTTGAATATTCATTTATAGAATAGCTTTAGCATGGAAGGCGGCTCAAATTAGGTTTTGAGCCGCTTTCTTATTTATTCTAGAATGCGTTTTTTACGGCATTGGCTAGGTTTAGCTCTGAGGGCTTCCTAGAAGTTATTATGTTATTTATGCCGTATTCTTTTAATGCCTGAGCAGTTGTTTGTCCAATGGAAATGATTGTTTGATTTTTAAGAAATTTTTTCTTTGAAAGATAAGCATCGACATTCATAGGACTAGTGAAAACCAACACTTCAAAATCAGGTAAACTAAGGTCTTTTCGAGGGTGGTTTTTATAAACCACTAGATCGAAATCGTAAATTTCACCAGATAGTAATTTTTGAATGGATTGCCGGCTATTTTCGGCATGTGGGAAAAGAACTCGTTTATCTTTAGCAATTTTTAGGAATGCTTCTGCAGTTGTTTTAGGATCTCCATTACCTGTGAAGTCACATTTTTTGAAAAGTAGTTTGGTGAGATTGGCAGTACTTTCACCTATAGTTCCGAGGCAGGTATGCTCAAAAATTGCTGTTTTATCTTTTTTTGAAAGTCCTTTTTCAAAAAAACGAACAGCATTTTGACTATAGAAAAATATCCAGTCCGTTTTTGGAAATTTTTCGAATGATATTGTCTCAAATTCAATTAAAGATTTTCCAAAAACATCAAAGCCAGCATGCTGTAGCGCTGTTAAAAAAATGCTGTCAGGTTCTAAGTCTCTCGTAATGAATACACTTTTTTTTTTCATTCAACATTAGAATAATTCAATTGCCTCCAAATCCAATAAGGCAAAAAAGCAAACGACACATGCTGAAACATCTCCTAGTGCGTTATTTGCATTTGAATATCTTGAATTGAAAACTTTTGCGTGAATTTCCTGTAGCGTTGGCCATTTATAACCACCAATTTTACTTGGTAATTTACAATACCAAGTTGCTTCCTGCATCAAACAATATTTCTCACAAGCAGGCAATACATGGGAAATGTTTTTCCGATAAAATTCACAAGAAACTACTGCTTCATTAAACTTCATATTGTGAGCAATCACGTATTCAGCTTTTTCCATGGCCTCTTTAAACCGCAATAAAGCTTCTTTCATAGGCACTCCTTTTTCAACAGCTTCGGCATGAGTAACCTGTGCTTTTTGTTCAATGTCTACGGGGATTTCAAAACCTTCAGGTTTAATAATATCATCTGAAGAAGCAATTAGTTCACGTTCTTCATTATACATCAACCATGATAAATGAATCATTCGTGGCCAGTTAAAAGGATCATTCGTTGCGCCTTTCCAACTTTTCGGCTTACCATTTGCAGATACATCAAAAAATAAATACATAATTATCTTAACAAATTTAAAATCACGTTTTATGATTTACTAAGATATTCAAAAACAGAATAAAGTTGTCTTATTCTGATAATTTTTTTACTACCTCTTCTGCTAATTGATGGCTTGTGCTACTAGAAATCCTAGTCATTTTTACGGGAGCATTCCATTCATCTGCTTTGGCTGCCCATACGTGATAATTGTACATTTGATCCTGTTCACAATAAACCCCCAATGGCATATGACATCCACCTTCCATCAATTGTAAAACTCTACGTTCGACATTTGTTACAGCAGAAACATCCGAGTGATGTAAGTTTTTTAGGATTCGACGAGTCGTCAAATCATCTTTGCAGGTTTGCCATGCCAATACACCTTGAGCGGGAGCAGGAACAAATTCTCGTGGGTTCATTTTAATTATTTCAAACTCCGATAAATCCATTTCCAGACGGCTCACTCCGGCTGCTGCTAAAAGGATGGCATCAAAATCTCCTTTGCGCAATTTGTCCAATCTTGTAGGTACGTTTCCACGAATATCCCTCAGCTCAATATCCTTTCGGAAATGCAACATTTGGGCTTTTCTACGAGCAGAAGAAGTCCCAACTATAGCTTTTTCAGGGAGTTTCATTAGCATGTTTTCTGCCAATACTTCTTTTCGAATCATCAACCAATCTGCAGGATTTTCGCGGTAAGAAACGGCTGTAATTGCTAACCCCTCAGGAGACTCCGTCGGTAAGTCTTTCATAGAGTGTACTGCCATATCGATATCGCCTCGTAAAAGCGCATCTTCAATTTCTTTGGTAAAAAAGCCTTTACCTTCTATCTTATCAAAGCTCAAATGTTGGATTTTATCTCCTTTAGTTTTGATAATAATTAGTTCGACTTCTATACCAAGAGCTTCCAATTTATCTTTTGTGAAATTGGCTTGCCAAAGTGCTAGGCGACTGCCTCTTGTTCCGATTCTTAATTTTTGACTCAAAGCTTTAATTTTTTTCAAAAATAGGAAAGTCCTTTGGACCATAAGTCGGAAGAACGTAAAAAATCAGTTTTAGTAAAGAGTAAAGAATAACTTCATCATTTTACCGCTAATCTTTTATTCTAATACGTCGTTATTTTCTTCAGCAATAGCTTGGCTATTCCTTCAGTAAATGCCCAATATTAGAACAGAATCTTTATCTCCGAATGGCGAACTTACTCTTTGTTCGTTACCTAGATAAAATCATTTATATAAAATGCATTACTCATGCAAGATAATTGAATTAAACTGTTCCCCTATTTCTAACTCGCCAAACTGATTTTAACATTCGAAAAGGAAAGATAATCGTACTAATTAATGCGCCGACCGAAAAGAATAGATATTCAGCAGTGATATATTTTGTTATTGTACTTCGTTGACTTAAGGAAAGATTTTTAACATAAACTTCGAATTGGTCTTCATCCAAAAAAGCTCTGAAATGATTGATTTGGTCAATCAAATAAAAGGCTAAGGGAATGCACAAGAAGAGCAATACTATTTTGAGTCTTTGTTTTTTTGCAATAAAAGTGTGTTTTAATAAAAAGATATAACGAGCGAGCGTAATAAAAACAACAATGAAAATAATATTTGCTACAAGAAATGGATATTCATCAAGTACTTGATAAATTGGAAATATAGCGCCAATGATTATAATAAAAGTAACGACCCACCAAATGAGTTCAAGCCGAAGTGATAATTGCTTATTTTGATTCATGAATAAATTTTAGGGGGCGAAATTAGAAATTCGAGTGGTCTTTATGACATTTATATTTAAAATAAAAAAGGCGACTAATTGTTCATCAGTCGCCTTTTTTGATCCGTTATGGTAATATCCGTTTTATTCTATCCAAATTGGTTTTGCTTTTTTGACTCCCTGTACAACCTAGTTCTGTTGCTTTGGATTTGATGGCATCTACTCGATTTCCTGGGTCTGGGTGCGTACTTAAGAATTCTGGAGGCGTTTCTCCGCTCCCTTGAATCTTTTCGAAAAATCCAGCAGCACCACCCGCGTAATGATTGGTTCCACATAAATATCTAACGGAGAATTCATCAGCTTGAGACTCATGACTCCGACTAAATTTTAGAGAAGTGAGGCTTAATAATAGTTGAGAGACAGCCCCTGCATCTTCTTTTCCTGTTATTAAATATCGAAGCGCATCCAAGCCGTAGATTTTAGTCATCTGTTTGGTTGAATGTCTTAAAGCTGCATGCGCGATTTCATGACCCATGACGCCTGCCAATTGGTCTTCTGTATCTAAATATTTTATCAAACCTGTGTAAACATAAAGATATCCGCCAGGAACTGCGAAGGCATTTAATGTTTTATCATCTTTGATGATTTTGACCGTCCAATCAAATTCATTTCTGTAAGCCACTTCTCCCGAGTTTAAAATTTGATTGGTTAATCCGCGAATATATCGGTAAGCTTCTTCATTGCCTTTTTCGGACAAAAGGGGATAGTCTTTAGGATTTTTTTCAATCTCTTCACTAAATTGTTTTCCGAGTGCTTTGTCGTCTTCGATAGAGAAGAAATTGAGTCCTTGTCCACTTTGCAAACTGCAACTTAAAGAAGGAAGCATCACGAAAATTGCACCTGCAAAAAACATTTTTTTTATTAACATATGTAGTCGTTTTGTAAAGATGTGTATTTCTGCAAAAAACGGAAACATGACGAGTTTGTTCGTTTTTTTATTGCGATTCTTTGCGTTTTTTGGAAAAGTTTAATTCAAAAAAAATAATTTAGGGCTTTAGGGTCTTTCAAATGGAGATACTTACCAATTCATAATCAATAATAAATGAAGAATATCAAAGAAATTCGTTCAGAAACGCCAGGTTGTGCTCATAAAAATCACCTAAATAGTGCAGGCTCTAGTCTTGTTCCTAAATTGGTTATTGATGCCATTCTAGACTATTTGAAATTAGAGACAATTACAGGAGGCTATGAAACGGCGGCATTAAAGGCGAAAGAAATTAGTGGTTTTTATAAGTCACTTGCCACCATGTTGAATTGTGAGCCTCGGAATATCGCTCATGCTTCGAGTGCAACAGAAGCTTATTCAAAAGCACTTTCTTCGATTCCTTTCAAAAAAGGAGATGTGATTTTGACGACAGACTATGATTATGCTTCCAATCAGATTGCTTTCCTTTTTTTACAAAAGAAAATTGGAGTGAAGTTGGTTAGAGCTGCGAATAATACCCTAGGTGGAGTAAATTTTGATTCCGTGAAAAAGCTAATTAAAAAAGAGGATCCTAAATTAGTTGCCATCACTCATGTACCTACGAATACTGGGTTAGTTCAGCCTGTAGAGGAGATTGGAACACTCTGTAGAAAAAAAGAAATATTATACCTTGTAGATGCGTGTCAATCAGCGGGGCAGATGTCTCTAGATGTTGAAAAAATCCAATGTGATTTTTTAAGTGCGACTTTCCGAAAATTTATGCGCGGACCTCGTGGAATTGGTTTTTTATATGTTTCTAACCGAGTTTTAAAAAACAATTTTGAACCTATTTTCCCTGACTTACATGGCGCCGTTTGGACAAAAGATAATGAATATAAATTGACCAAAGATGCCAAACGGTTTGAATATTGGGAAAAACCTTATGCATTAATGTTGGGCGCCAAAGCTTCCGTTGATTATGCCTTGGGTATTGGATTAGAGAATATAGAAAGGAGAGTGACTCACTTAGCAAATTATACGCGCCAAAAACTTTCTAAAATAGAAAATGTTCGGGTTCTGGATGAAGGTGAAAAACTTTGTGGAATCGTCACAGCTTGGAATAAAAACTGGAATCTTTCAGCGCTTCAAAAACACCTTAGGGAATTAAATATTAACGTTTCGGTCGCTCCTTTTAATGCAGCTGTTATTGATTTTGAAAAAAAAGGTGTTGATGGTGCATTAAGGATTTCACCTCATTACTTTAATACAGAAAGAGAAATTGATGAGCTGTTTGAAGCAATTATCAATTTTAAATAAGTACCAAGATGAAATCAGGTATATCTAAAATTTTATAATGATTTTGGTTGGCACTTAATCGATTTTAACACATTGAAATGAATGTACATATTGTAACTATTGGCGACGAAATTTTGATTGGACAAATTGTGGATACTAACTCAGCTTGGATGGCGCAACAATTAAACCTAATCGGCGCTCAAGTTATCGGGATTACGACGGTGGCGGATACCGATGAATCCATTTTAGAAGGACTTAAAAATGCGACTGAAAATGCAGATGTTGTTTTGATGACTGGGGGGCTAGGACCGACTAAAGATGATATAACAAAAAAGACATTAGCAGGATATTTTAAGACGGGTCTTGTATTTCATCAAAAAACTTGGGAAAGAATTGTTCGTCTATTTGAACGAAGGGGACGCACTTGGACAGAAGCGCACAGAGAACAATGTTTTATGCCTCAAAATGCCACCATTTTCAAAAATAAAATGGGGACTGCCCCAGGGATGTGGTTTGAAGAAAATGGAAAAGTATATGTTTCGATGCCCGGTGTACCATACGAAATGAAGTATCTAATGGAATATGAAGTGATGCCTCGTTTAAAGGAAAAATTTCCTGGAAAGCCGATAGCCCATCGTACAATTTTGACTGTTGGAGAAGGAGAATCTCGATTAGCAAAACGAATGGAACGTTTTGAAAAAGATCTACCCAAAAATCTCAAATTAGCCTACCTTCCAGGCTTGGGACAAGTTCGGTTAAGAATTTCTGGAACAGGTGATAATGAGCAAATCTTAAATGCACATTTGGATGAAAAAGTGGAAGAAGTAAAAACGTTAATTCCAGAATTTATTTTTGGGTTTGGAACAGATAAATTAGAAGCTGCGGTAGGAAGGGTTTTAAATGGAAAAGAATTGACTATTGCAACAGCAGAAAGCTGTACGGGTGGTTTTTTAGCTCATAAAATAACATCTATCTCTGGTTCATCTGCTTATTTTATGGGCAGTGTATTAGCTTATTCAAATGAGGTGAAAATGAACCAATTAAGTGTAAAAGAAGAAACATTGAAAGCCTATGGAGCAGTGAGTGAAGAAACGGTAAGAGAGATGGTTGGGGGCATTTTGAGTTTACTAAAGACGGATATAGGAGTGGCAACTTCTGGGATTGCAGGACCTAGTGGAGGTACTGAAGAAAAGCCTGTAGGGACAGTTTGGATAGCGGTTGGAAATAGAGAGAAAATAATTACGCGAAAACTCATTATTGGAAAAGATCGGTTGAAAAACATTGAATATTCAACTGTTCAAGCTCTAAATATGGTTCGAGAATTTGTGATTGCAGGGTATTGATTATTTATAAATTTACCTTGATTTCGTCGAATACTTCTTTTTTATTAGCGTCATAAAAAAGAATGAAAAAATGTTTGATATCACGTGTAATCGTTCCAATGGCAAATCTATGAGTTCCTGTACCTGTGATTTTTCCAATTACGCCAGCATTTGCCACATTATCAGCTTCGGTATAAGAGAAATATAGAGTGACATCGGAGGTAGTGATTGGTTTTTTTGCGGTGGCTTCTACCTGAAGCCCTGGCAGATTGTCACTTTCCCTTAAAGAGATCAAAAAAGCTTCATTTTCTTCAGTCGTAACTAGTTTCGCAAAGGCGTCTGGTTTTTTAACTTCAAATTCATTTTCAATGGCTGGTTCCGGAATAGCCATTACTGCCGCAACAAAAAAAACAGGCAATAAAATGCCCAATATCATCCAAGTATAACGATGCCGCTTTCGTAAAGAATAAATCATTTTGTCATTACTTTTTTTAATAAAAAAGGCCAAAGTGCAATGCTCGCTGGAAAGATCAATAATCGAAAAGTTAAGGTAACTTCTTTCGCGCCTTCATCAATTTTTCCAGCGCCTTTAAACGCAAAATAGAGTGCGAAAAGGAAACCAATAGCAAAATACAAAAGGAAAAAGCTTATTAAATTATTGACAATATCCATGTTGTTTTTTCTGAATTTTTATCAAAGTTAACAATTCCTGTTTTCTAATGACCACCCCAGGTCTTACAAGCTTGGTAAATTCCAAAAGCAATAAAAACTAATCCAATGAATTTATTGACATAGCTTGTTAATCTTTCCGCGCGATTTGTAATTAATAATCCCAACTTTGCATATAAAAATAATAGGGTGAAAGTGCCCATCATTACACCAATTACAAATGTATAAACGAACTCATCTTCCATTTGCATCCAGCCATTTGTAGTTAAATAAGTTCCATAAAAGATCCAATATGGAAATACCAAAACGTTCACAGAACTAACGGCCATGCCTTTTAAAAAGCCTGACATTTTAGAGTTTTCTTCTTCTTTGTTTCCTTTAGGTTGAGCAGGTTGTGCTATGAAAAAGTAATATAATCCTAATCCCCAAAAAACGATCAAAGCGATTATGTCTAAAGCTGATTCTACAGCAGGATTTTCAACAAAAATCCAGGTAAATTTTAGGGCAATAAATGCCTGAATAAGTTCAACAAAGGAAGCGCCAATCGCTATCATTAAACCAGCTTTAAAGCCCTTTTTTATCGCTGTTTCTGCCACTGTCATATTGATGATACCTAATGGGAGGGAACCAATGAAGCTCAATATGAATCCTAAAGAAAAATGAATAAGAAATTCCACAGATATGATAGATATAGACTTTCCAAGAATTTGATTTTTTTGGAAAGTTAATTTTTAAGAAGTTAACGATTTCATATAATTAGAATAAGTTTTATAACTCGCCCTCATCTCACTCCATGACATACTTTTTTCTCCTTTTGCTTGCTGGATTTTATAAATTTTAAAAATGATTTTCCAGTGTTGGTAAATATCTTGATATTTTTTGGAAAGGGGGTAAGTAGGGTCGTAAATATGGGCAGGTTCAGCAGCAATTCCATTGTATTCTAGTACTTTAAAATCACCCTTCTTTACAGCGTCTGGAGAAGCACATTTCATGTCAAAACGCCCATAATAAATGCCGTCCATTTGAGCAGCAATTTGATTGAAGGTAGCATTCAATTGTTCATCAATCAAATGATTTCCATTTAAAAATTTAGTGCCTCTACAATGGTTACCAATAGGCTCTAATTCAATGGTTTCTCCTTTTTTAGGAATCTGGTTTAAAAGAGGCTGGGCGTCTTTTTCAAATCGATTCAATTGCAAAACAGCCCGTGGTTTTTGTCTCATTAAAGTGCGAATATTGGCAATTCCATCACCCATAATACTCAAAGGTTCTTTGATACAAATAGACGTCACTTGACCTTCATTTGAATCGGGGAGACGATGATGCATGACCGCCCACTCATAAGGTAAATCCACAAATTCTTGAATCAAAAAATCAATTTTGTTTTTTTGAAAATAATTTTTTAGCCTTACTTCCTCATCAATCTTTGTAACCAATAATCCTCTTTCACCAATATTGGGTTTAGCAATAATTGGATAGGCTAATTTTAAGCTTTTCATCTTCATTAGAATACCCTGGAAATCAGCATCTTTTGAGACAAAAATAGTTTTAGGGAGCACCTCATTAGGGATACGATTGAGTATATTGATTTTTGATTCGCCAAGGACACCCCCCGTCTCAATAACAGGGTTGACAGCAGTGAAAAAAAATAATTTCCGAGCTCTCAATGCAAACCAAAGCCAAATGAAAACCACAGGAATATTAGTCAACCACATCGGCCAATATTCCCAATTGAAGAGTGTTATAAAAAAAGCTGAGTTTTTAATGTTCTTCAAAAAAATTAGTTGTTTCATTCTTTAATGACCTTACAAAAGGTCAATTTTTGTTAGGTGAATTATGAATTATCCTATGAAAAGTGTTACCGAATCTCCTTTTTGAATCCTGCCTCCTCGAATTACTTTTGCTGTAATTCCGCCATGTCCACGCATTGCATTATAACCGCCTTCCCCAAAATTTTCTTCCATTCTTGAACACGGATGACAATTACCCGTCATCTCTAAAATTACCTCACCAATTTGAAATTGTTTTTCTTTAAATGCTAATAGATTAATACCTGAGACTACTATGTTTCGGCGTGTCTCATTAGGCTTGATTTTATCTTTTCCCAATATTTTCCCCACAACTTCAAGGTGTTCAGATTGAATCAAAGTGACATGTCGTTTACCGGATCTCCCACTGTAATGATCGCCGATCAATCCTTCTTCCGTATTAACTTCTACAGCCTCTACTTCTTTGACATCAGCCCATTTTTTTGGTCGAATGCTAATCCATTCAACTTTACCCGTTTGTGGGATTTTATTCATTAATGCTTTTAGATTTGACATTTAGCAGTAGCTTTTAAGTTCCATCCCATTTACACTAACTAACCTGTCTAACCTGATTTTAGTGGAATCCTGTAAAAGTAAAAATTCCTCTTTATTTGAAGTGTAAAGGTCTTTTATTATACCATTTGTGTGGGTGATGTTCCCATTGTCGATTTTATATAAAATCTTGCACAAAGTTCCTTTCAAGGCTAGCAATTCCAATTCTGAATGGAAGTCGCAACTAATGGGTTTATAAATAGATTTTTCCATAATAAAATTTAGGTTTGAATTATTTTTCCGAATGCTGCTTTTCCTGTATTCGATTGCCAATAGTTAAGAGTATGTCTAAATTTTTACTTCCTAAAACCAACGCTTTATGAACCTGCCTTCAAATTATTGCGGTCATTTGCCTCGGCAAACTCCCTTAATAATTTATCGCTAGAACCATAAATCATTGATTCTCAGTTTGTGAAATTTTTATACATACCCTAACTTATTCTTTACACATTCCTAAGAAACTTGCCGTCCTTTCCACTCATATTTTTTTATCAAGTTTCCTAAAATTCCGACGACAACAATATATGAAATGTGTAAAAGTTGACTAGGCAAATAAGTTTTCATTAAATCTTTTCGATTGAAAAAGCGGGTCATTTTACCCAAAAAAATGAAATCAATTATCATTTTTATTGTTAATTGACTCAGGAAAACCTTCACCCCTAAAATTCCTAAAAATGGAATTAATAGAAAGCTGCTCAAAATATTTAAACAAAACAAAAATACCATTCCGAGAATAAAAGTTACTCGCCATTCTTTATAACTCGTAGATTTGGAAGCCCAGCGTATTCGCTGAGACAAAAATGAACCAAGGTTTGGTTTGGCTTCTGTTAAAACGGTAGTGTTCTGGTTTTTTAGAAACCCAATTTTTGAAGGATATTTTTCAGCTATTTTTTGCATCAATAGCATGTCATCTCCAGATGCGATTTGATTAATACCTTCAAAACCGCCGACCTCATAAAAAGCGGATTTTTCATAGGCCAAGTTGGCTCCATTGCACATATTCCCTAATCTAAGTTGGATTCCAGCGCCTGTCACGCACATCATTCCCATAAAATCCAAAGATTGAAAGCGTTCAAAAATTGATTTTTCCTGATGAAAATTGACTGGAGCAGCGATGAATTTAAGTTGCTTTTCCTCATAAAACGAGACGATAGAATCCAACCAATTTTTTGGGACTTCACAATCGGCGTCAGTCGTCAGAATAAGCTCTCCATATGAATGTTCAATACCCAGTTCAATTGCTCTTTTCTTGAAGGATTGCGTGTCTTTTTCAGAGAGAAAATCAGATAGTTTTAGGAGTTTTATATTTTGAAATTTGTCTAAGATTAAATCTGCCATTCCATCTGTTGAAAAATCATCCAAGACAATGACTTCAAAAAGATCTTTTGGGTAGGTTTGAATTAGAATAGCATTTAAACATTTCAGGATCTTTTCAGCCTCATTTCTAGCAGGAATCAAAATTGAAACCTTTGTTTTTGGAGTGAAGTTTTTTGGGGTTTCCCATGATGGAATCTTGTTCCAACCGTACAAATAAACCGAAATAATCAATAGGTAAAACAAAGACAATCCCGTTGTCACCATTATATAAGCATCAATGAAGTCTATGTGTTCAATAATATTCATCAAAGGCAAAGTTAATATCTCATGGCATGACACAAAGCCACGAAGAGGTATATATTCAATTTAAGTCTAGTGGTGATGGGTTTGTGCAAAACCTCTTTTGAAAAGTCGAACTACCGTTTTACCTTTATTCCAATTATTTGATTTTCAACATTTTGTAAATATCCTTACTATGAGTAGAAAAATTGTTAAGGATCTTAATGAATTACTTGAAGCAGGCATTTTAAATGAGGAAATTGCTGAAAAGATTCAAGCTTATTATGACAGTAAGAAAACAGATTCAGGAGGTCGATTGACTTTGATCTTTAGCGTGCTTGGTGCAACTTTGGTTGGTTTAGGCATCATTTTAATTCTGGCTCACAACTGGGATAATTTGAGCAAACCAATCAAAACATTCTTCGCCTTTTTGCCAATGATAATTGGTCAATTGGCTTGTGGATATTCACTTTTTAAGAAAAAAGGAAATCGAAGTTGGGCAGAAGGTTCGGCAGTATTTTTATTTTTTGCAGTTGGTGCAGCGATCTCTTTAATTAGTCAAATTTATCATATTGAGGGAGATTTAGGTTCCTTTCTGTTGACTTGGTCTTTATTGGGTTTGCCGTTGGTTTATTTAATGCCGTCTTCAATGGTTTCTTTACTTTACATAGGAGGGATAACTTGGTACGCGGTTGAGAGAGGATACGGATACAGATCAAGTATGCCTTATCTATATATCCCTTTAATCTTGGCAGTTGTACCTCATTATTTTGGACTTTGGAAAACAAACCAAAAGCGTAATTTTTTCAATTTCCATTCCTGGTTCTTGGTAGCTTCAATCGCTATTGTTTTAGGTACTATTTCAGATGATATTCCTGAATTGATGTGGATTGCTTATACTTCGCTTTTCAGTTTATTGTTCCTTTTGGGTAAGTCTAAATTTCTAGATTCAAAAGGGCTTTTTGCAAATCCCTTTCGACTATTGGGCGCATTAGGATTGATTATCATTTTTATCATTTCAAGCTTTAATCTTTTTTGGGAAGAGGCGTTTGATCATATATTTGAAAAAAGTGGTTTATTGAAATCTTCCGAGTTTTGGATTTCTATTTTGTTTACTGGACTTGCAACTTACTTATTTATCCAAAAAAGAGAAGTCCAGAGTTTACTAAAAATCAACCCCCTTTCCATCGCCTTTTTCTTATACCCGGTTTTATTTTTTATAGGTATAAATAACTCGATCATTGCGGCGGTTTTAGGAAACGTTATTGCGTTAACAATCGGACTTTATTATATCAATTTTGGTACAGATAATGATCATTTAGGTTATTTGAATTTGGGTTTATTAACGATCACCGCGCTTATTATTTCCCGATTTTTTGATATGGATATTAGTTTTGTTTTGCGTGGACTGCTATTTATTGGATTAGGTGTAATGTTTTTTATTGCTAATTTTAGGTTAGTAAAAAGACGGAATCAAGAAAATTAGGTGTATATTCATCTAAATACCAATAAACGTTAAATCTTAAATAAGAAATCTAACTCTTACTCATATAAACACAAAACCTAACTAATAAATGACCTTGATTGATAGAATGCTGGATCCGCCTTCATATGGTTGGATGGACAAGAAAGGTGAACTTATAAAGCCTACACCAAAACAGCTTTTTTCTGAATTTTTTCAGCGATTAAATATATTTAAAACTAAAAAGAATTGGCTTGGCTTTCTGAGTTGGTTTTGGCTTTTGGCAATCTCACCTTTTTTTATACTTTTTTTTGTTAAATATTTCTCTTGGAAATTAGCCTTAGTTGGGTTTCTTTATAGCATGGTGCTAATGGGGTCACATGCAACAATTTGGTATCATCGCTATTCCACCCATCGAGCTTTTCGCTTTAAGAATGTTTTTTGGCGATTCTTGACTCGAAATTTAGTTATTAAGGTCATTTTTGAAGAAGCCTATGTCATTTCTCATCATGTTCATCATACCAAATCTGAAAGACCTGGTGATCCGTATAATGCTTTGGCAGGAGGACTATATTGTTTTTTGGCGGATGTAAACCATCAAAAAATTGCACAAGACTTGAGTGAGGACGATTATCATAAAGTAAAGGGATTTTTGACCCATACAGGCATGTACATTAATACTTATGAAGAATATCAAAAATGGGGTTCATTTGCGAATCCTACTCGATCAGTTATTTATTGGATTTTGAACTGGAGTTTTTGGTATTTGGTTTTTTTCCTAATAGGCGGACATGCTTTAGCTTTTACATTATTTGCAAGTGCAGGAGTTTGGGCAGTTGGAGTAAGAACCTTTAATTTCGAAGGACATGGGAAAGGTAAAGATAAACGACAAGAAGGGATAGATTTTCATTGGGAGGATTTGTCAGTTAATCAAATTTGGCCAGGTTATGTGGCGGGGGAATGGCATAATAATCATCATCTGTTTCCAAGAAGTGCTCGAAATGGATTTTTGCCTTACCAGTTAGATTTGCCATGGTGTTATATTTACTTACTACATAAAATTGGGGGTATTTCAGAATTTCGAAATGACCATCACCTATTCTTGGAAAAATATTATCAGCCGTACAAGGATGGAACAATCGTAAAGAAAGTAAAATCATCAGGCAATATTAAGCACTAATAATTATATTGAACAGGAGGTTGTTGTCTAAAGTGTTAACAAAAATTTCTGGTTGTGTTTTCAATGATGAGATGAACCCAATCAACATTTAGGATTGGGACAACAATAAAATATACATCTTGACTTGACTTTTTTCCTTTGAATTCGTAAAAAATACTCACTGATGCCCTGCATCGCTTGTGTTTTTTGCCTCCAAAAATAAAAATATGGTCAGTCCGAAATCTATAACTTATTTTTTTAAATCTGGTAGAGGAATTTATGTGGAAAGAAGAAAACAATAAGCTTAAAGCTACATTCAAATTTAAAAACTTCAGAGAGGCTTTCTCATTTATGACGGAAGTTGCTTTTTATGCGGAAGGTCAAAACCATCATCCTGATTGGCGAAATGTTTGGAATACTGTCGAATTTGAATTGAATACGCATGATGCGGGGGGAGTAGTGACTGAAAAGGATAGAAAATTGGCAAAGGCGATTGATGACGTTTATGAGAAGTTCAAATAGATTATTCCCGATTTTCGTCTTTTTGACATTGGTTAGTATAAATTCCCAAAGTCAAAATTTAAGCAAAGAGTTTCCAATCATTTTACAAGAAAATTCATTGGATTGTGGGCCTGTTTGTCTCCAAATGATTGCAGAATGATATGATGAAAAATGTACGATTGAAGAATTATCTGAATGGGCAAAATTAGACAGTACGGGGACTTCTTTGTGGGGACTGAGTGTGGCTTCAGATTCATTAGATTTTGAGCCAATTGCCGTAAAAATTCCTTTTCATTTTTTTGTTGATGCCGCGCCTTTACCAGCTATTATTCATTGGAATGGAAATCATTTTGTCGTCGTTTATAAAGCTGATTGGAATAGGGTTTGGGTCGCTGATCCTGCTTATGGAAAACGAATTTATTCGAAAGAAGAATTTTTAAAATATTGGCTTCGAAATCAAAAATCCGACAAAGAAGCAGGGATTGTATTGCTTTTAACCAAAAAAGAACCCCCCACTACGAAAAACTAAATTTCATTTCTCGCCATTTCCTTATCTTCGACCAATCATTTTTAAAACAAAAATATTCACATGAGAAAGTATTTTATTTCGTTTGGGTTTGCCGCCTTTCTTTTGATAGGTTGTGGTGATCCATCTTCTCAATCTGCCGAAACCACCACTGACACGACTTCAACTGGAAATCTCGACGATTTCGATTGGAATCCTGAAAACTTTTCGGACAAAAAGATAGTTCGTTATCAGATGCCAGGGTTTGATAAATTAACAATAGATCAGAAAAAGTTAGTCTATTATTTGGTACAAGCAGGTCTAGCAGGGCGCGATATTTCTTATGATCAAAACTACCGTCATAATCTTGCAATTAGACATAGTTTGGAGCATATCATTAATAATTATAGCGGTGATAAAGAAGTCGAAGAATGGAAAAATTTAATGCTATATGCTAAGGAAGTTTGGTTCGCAAGTGGCATTCATCACCATTATTCTTCCGATAAATTCCTACCTGGATTTTCGAGTGAATATTATAAAGAATTGATGGAAAAGACTGGTGCGACGTTAAGTGATGAAGCATTCGAAGCAATGTTTATTGCAGATAAAGATGCTAAAAAAGTGAATTTAGACCCTGAGGCAGGTTTGGTAATAGGATCCGCAGTCAACTTTTACGACCCTGATATAACCGAAGCGGAGGTAGACGCTTATTATGCCTCTATAAAAGTTGAAAATGACCCTGAACCTATAGAATATGGCTTGAATTCAAAATTAGTAAGGGGTGAAGATGGAAAATTGAAAGAAAAAGTATATTCAGCAAATGGAATGTATGGTGCAGCAATAAAGGAAATGATAAAATGGCTTGAAAAAGCAGTGACTGTTGCAGAAAATGAACCTCAAGGAAATGCATTGAAGTTATTGATTGAATATTTACAAACAGGAGA
Organism: Bacteroidota bacterium; assembly: GCA_024743405.1. Taxonomy (GTDB): domain Bacteria; phylum Bacteroidota; class Bacteroidia; order Chitinophagales; family Saprospiraceae; genus JANSWP01. The sequence goes on along the minus strand of JANSWP010000002.1, from coordinate 150,622 downwards.
TTTGAGAAAGTGGTCTGAATACAATATTGCTTGGACGAAGGCGACTGAAGGAGACATTGATTATATAATGGGTTTTGTTGAGGTTTATCAGGATCCTAAAGGATACACGGGCTCTTATGAAACGATTGTTCAAATCACTGATTTTGATGCTTCTGAAAGGATGGCAGTTGTAGCAAATAATGGACAATGGTTTGAAGATAATTCGACGACAATGCCAGAGCATAAAAAGAAAGAGGTTGTCGGCATTTCATATAAAGTGGTGACAGTTGCGGGTGAGTCTGGAGATGCTTCTCCTTCTACGCCTATTGGTGTTAATTTGCCAAATGCGCCTTGGATTCGTGCCCTAGGTTCTAAATCTGTAAGTTTGGGGAATATCATTCATGCCTATGCTCAAGCAGATGGACCAGGGATGTTAGATGAATTTGCACATGATACAGAAGAAAAAAATCGAGCAGAGAAGTATGGAGGGTTGGCTGGAAAAATGCACACTGCTTTGCATGAAGTTATCGGGCATGCATCTGGGAAATTGGAAGAGGGCGTTGCCACACCAAAAGAAACTTTAAAAAATTACTCATCTCCTTTAGAAGAGGCTCGAGCTGATTTGGTAGGATTATATTTCATTATGGATCCTAAATTGGTGGAATTGGGCTTAGTCGAAAGTGACGAAGTTGGAAAAGCAGAATATGATAGTTACATCAAAAATGGGATGATGCTTCAATTAAGAAGACTTTTGCCAGGTAAAACAATCCAACAGGCACATATGAGAAATCGTGCAACGGTTGCTCATTGGGTTTATGAAAAAGGTAAGGCAGATAATGTTATCGATATGGTCAAGCGTGATGGAAAGACCTATTTTGAGATTACGGATTATCAAAAATTACGTGCTTTATTCGGTGAATTATTACGTGAAGTTCAGCGAATAACATCTCAGGGTGACTATGAAGCAGGCAAAAATTTGATTGAAACATATGGCGTTCAAGTTGATCGTGAAATTCATGATGAAGTGTTGGCTCGTTCGGAAAGATTAAATATTCCGCCATATGGTGGGTTTATTAATCCAAAAATTGTTCCTGTGACAAATAGCACTGGGGAAATTACTGATTTTAAGGTTGAATATCCAGACGATTTTACTGAACAAATGTTAGAATATGGTAAGAACTTTAGCTTTTTACCTGATGTAAATTAAACTTTTGAACGAAGGTTGAGAAGTTGAAAGTTGAATTTGTGTTTAACGACTCAATCTTCGCTTTCTCAACCTTTTTTTTCAATGTGCTCGTCAAGAAAACTCACCCGAATTGTTATATTTTTCCTTATTACACTTTTTTTTCTTTACTGTAAAAAAGGTTTGGAGGAACCTGTTCAAAATGAATTTTTAAATCTTCAGAGCCTGGTGTCCAATATATGGGCATGCAAACCTGTCGTTCTTGCCATAATGAAATTCATGAAACTTTTATCCATACTGGAATGAATGGGTCGGTCTTTTGATCACGCAACGCTGACGAAAACAGACGCAAAATTTGGTGATTATGCCTTGGTTTATGATTATGAAAGTGATTTTTATTATTTCCCTTTTTTTAAAGACAGTACGATGTTCGTCACGGAATTTCGATTGGAAGATGGAGATACAATTCACCAAAGAACCGAAAAGATAAGTTATATAATTGGCTCAGGTCAACATACCAATTCTCATATTTTGAATTATGGAGGGTATATTTTTCAAGCTCCTGTGACCTATTACACTCAAGAAGAAAAATGGGATATGGCGCCCGGTTTTCGTGATGGTGGGAATTTACGGTTTGCCCGATATTTAACGACAGAATGTATTACTTGCCATAATCATTTTCCAAAATTTGAGAAAGGCTCCTTTAATAAATACGCCGAAATGCCAACCGGAATTGAGTGTGAACGGTGTCACGGACCAGGTGAGATTCATGTCAAAGAAAAGCTCGCTGGAGAACTAATTGACACATCAAAGTATGTGGATTATTCGATTGTGAATCCGAGGTATCTATCACGGGATTTACAAATGGATTTATGTCAAAGATGTCATTTGCAAGGTATTGTGGTTTTGGAAGAAGGGAGAACATTTTTTGATTTCAAACCAGGTATGCAATTGAATGAGGTATTGAATGTTTTCTTACCGAGGTATACCAATTCGCACGAAAAGTTCATCATGGTTTCTCAAGCAGATCGTCTCCGTTTGAGTGAATGCTATTTGAATTCCGAAATGTCCTGTATTACGTGTCATAATCCACATAAAAGTGTGGAAATAACAGACAAAGTAAATTTCAATAAAACTTGTTTAAATTGCCATAAATCTCCGAGAGCCTGTTCTGTCGTCGAAGAAAAAAGGTTGAATGAGCACAATGATTGTGTCTCCTGTCATACGCCAAAATCTGGTAGTATCGATATTCCTCATGTGAATATAACGGATCATTTTATTAGTAAGAACAATTCTAAATTTAGCAAAAATATTACTAACTCGAATGAACGGGCTCAATTTTTAGGATTGAAAATTTTGACAAAAGAAAAAGCAACTCCTTTAGAAATGGCGAAAGGCTATCTGGCTACTTTTGATAAATATGTGGAATCTTTAATTATGTTAGATTCTGCAAAGTATTATTTGGATCAGTCGAATCAGCCTTTTGAGGAGAAATTCAATACTATGATTCATTACGCTTTTGCAAAAAAAGAATATCAAAATATCCTTCAAGTTGCTTCAAAAATTCCTAGTGAAAAAATAAAAAATGAATGGACAGCTTATAGAATAGGACAAGCTTTTTTTAATAATCGTGACTTTGAAAATGCAATCAAATATTTTGAAAAAGCAACTGAGTTTACGCCTTTGAATTTAGAGTTTAGAGAGAAATTAGGAACGGCTTATTTTAATCTTAATCAAATTGAAAAAGCTAAAATGGAGTATGAATTTGTCTTGAAAGAGAATGAAAAACGTCCCATTGCGCTTTGTAATTTGGGCTACATTTACGTACTTCGGGAAGTAATTCAAAAGGGGGAGGCTTTAATTGATAAAGCCATTTTGCTAGATCCTGATGATGAGCAGGCATTATTAAATAAAGCAGCGATTTTGTTTGTAAAACAAGAAAATGAAGAAGGGATAAAAATTTTGAAGCGAATTTTAAAAATCAATCCTAAGAATGAAAAAGCACAGCAAGCTTTAAATCAGGTTCAATAGGTTTTTTAATCATAACGGTTATATTAGATGTTTAGTAAAATTAGCAGGTTTATTTTAAGAATTTGGGGTTGGAAACTTACGGGGAAGTATCCTCATCATGTGAAAAAATTTGTGCTCATTGCCATGCCTCATACCTCTGCATGGGATATTCCGCTAGGTTTTTTGTTGAGAAGTGCTTGGAAGGGTGATGTAAAGTACCTAGCAAAAGATAGTTTGTTTAAGTCGCCTTTTGGGTTCTTTTTTTATTGGATGGGCGGTTATCCCGTAGATAGAAGTAAACGCAATAATTTTGTAGATGCGGTGGTAGATATATTCAATAGCAAAGAAAGATTTTCAATTACAATAGCTCCTGAAGGTACTCGAAAGAAGGTTGATAAATTGAAAACAGGATTCTATTATATCGCTAAAGGAGCGAATGTACCGATTGTAATGGTGAAATTTGATTTTGGAAAAATGGAAGTGGGCTTTTCAGAACCCTTTTTCCCAAGTTGGAATCAAGAGGAAGATTTTAAATTCATTTATGACTACTACAGGGGTAGTATTGGAAAAAATCCAGAATATGGTTTTTTGTATGACTAATGACGAATCCTTTAAAGTTTCTTCCATAGAGTCCTATATGTTAAGCTTTTTTGTCATTTTTCGGTCAGATAATAAACTAGTGAATTTTTGATAAAAGAAGTTCAGAGAATTATGCTCCTTTTTTCGAATTCAAAAAAATAACCAAAAATTAGTGGCGTATGAAGTTTAAAATTATTTACAAAATTTTTGCACTTGCCTTTTTAGCTTTTATTTTTCAAAGTCGTTCTGCTGGACCCGGGACTGTTCTTGGTGCACAGGTTGCAGGTGCCCCGGGAAGTGTTGGCAATATGGGTACTTGTGCAAATGCAGGATGTCATGCTAATAATGCTTTTGCTGCTTCGGCAAGTATTGAATTATTGGACGGTACTGATCTTGTTGATCAATACGAACCAGGAAAGAGTTATACACTTCGTGTAACGGGAGTCGCTGGTAGTGGTGCTCCCGCAGGGTATGGTTTTCAAGCCGTTTCACTAGATGGTAGTGATAGCCAAGCTGGATCTTGGGGTGATGTAGGCTCTGAAGCTCAGACTGTCGACCTAAGTGGAAGGTCGTATGCCGAACACAATTCAATTAGCGCCACAAATACTTTTGATTTAGAATGGATTGCTCCTGATGCTAATACAGGTGAGGTTACTTTTTATTCTGCTGTGGCTTTAGTGAATGGGAATGGAAATAGCTCTGGAGATGGAGTAGGTGTGACTACTCTTACTATTGGAGAAAAAGAGCCTAACAACACCAGCTCAGCCATTCGAGAATTGGCAAATCTTTCTGTTTATCCAAACCCAGTTCAAAACGAATTGAATATTGAAATAACAAGCCAAAATACAGGTGTTTTTCAACTTCGTTTTGTTGATATCTCAGGAAAAGTGATCAGGATTGAACAAATTGAAGTTAACTCTGGTACAAATCGAAAGGCTTTTGATGTGAGTGATGTTAACAAAGGGTTTTATCTTATTCAGCTATTTGGTGATGACTATGTCGCTTCTACCGAAATGTTGAAGATGTAATTGACGCTAGAAACAATTCCAGAATACGTAGCCTCGGCATTCATTTTTGTCGGGGCTATTTTTTTGAGTTCGAAGTTCTCCGCTCATTATTTACCTTTGTGGGTTGTTTTATTACATCTCTAATTGAATTCTATATTTTTTCAATATCCTTTAGAGTAGGTCTAAAAATTTTACAAACTGAGAATCAATGATTTATGGTTCTGGCGATAAATTATTAAGGGAGTTTGCCGAGGCAAATGACCGCAATAATTTGAAGGCAGGTTCATAAAGTGTTGGTTTTTAGGAAGTAAAAATTTAGACATACTCTCAGTAGTATTTCAGCCTGAAAGACTATTTAGTTAAAATTTGGAAAAGACTAGAGAAAGTTTCCATTGAATTTTGTTCTGATAAAAGAATGCTAAAAAAACTAGACATATATATCATCAAAAAATTTCTAGCGACATTTTTTTTCGTCGTTTTGATTTTTACCATGATTGCGGTGGTTATTGATTTCAGTGAGAAGGTGGAAGAATTTATTGATGAGGATTTAGGTACCAAACAGGTGGTAAGTGAATATTATATCAATTTTTTATTATTCATTAATGGGATGTTGTGGCCCCTCTTTACTTTGATTTCGGTAATTTTTTTTACTTCTCGAATGGCAGCTAATTCTGAAATTATTTCCATGCTTAATGCAGGAATGAGTTTTCGGAGATTAATGGTTCCCTATTTATTGGCAGGGGGAGCAATTGCTTCAATTCACTTGTTTGGAAATCATATTGTCATTCCTATGGCGAACAAAGAAATGTTTGAATTCATTCATAAATATGTTGAAAAAGAAAAGGATAAAGGTAAGACGCGTGATGTGCATATGTTTATTTCGCCGAATGAGAAAATTTATGTGAGAGATTACTTTAAGAGAGATTCACTGGCTAAAAAATTTAGATGGGAGACTTTTGAGGGAAATGAATTAAAGGTTTTTATAAAAGCGGAAAAAGCTCAATGGAAAGGTCTGCCGAATCATTGGGAGTTGACAGATTATGAAATTCGGACTTTTGATAATTTAAAAGAGACTTTCAAAATTGAAAAAAAGGAAAAGTTAGATACCACAATCAATCTTTTACCTTCTGATTTTGTCCGATATGATGATACCAAAAATATGATTCCAACTCCTCAATTAAAGGATTTTGTAGAGGAAGAACGTCAACGGGGAATCGGCAACACCAAAATTTATGAAATAGAATTGTATCGTCGAACAGCCGATCCATTCACGATTTTTATTGTCACGATTATAGGAATGGCGGTGGCTTCAAGGAAGGTTCGTGGAGGTTTGGGGCTTAATTTAGCACTTGGGGTGGCGCTTGGGGCAGTTTATATTTTTCTATCTCGGTTTTCAATTACCATTGCCACGAATCAATCACTTTCTCCATTTGTAGGTGTATGGTTGCCTAATATGTTATTTGGTTTTATAGCATTAATCTTGATTTTTAGAGCTCAAAAGTAATTGCTGTTTCAGGTTTTTAAGCTCATTTTAAAGTATGGGGCAGAAAAAAGCCGGTTAGATTTTTATAATCTAACCGGCTTTTATTTATCTTTCGAGCATCTTCTATCGCACAGAAATTTACTTTTTCTTCTTCTTAAAATCCCCTCGTTTCCAAGCATCAAAAAATTGTTTCCATGCAATTGGGTTGTAAATATTCATCGGAGGTTGTTGTCCTATATAGTAAAACTCCCGAGCTTGTTGTCTTAAGTAATAATTTGCGTTTTCTTTTGGATCATTAGGAACGTCATTTCGCATTTTCTCCAATGACTCTTGAGCCATGTTGTTGGAGGCTTTTGCTTGCATTTGAGAAGAAACATCCATTGCTAAAAATTCCAATTTAAAATGCTCGCGACTTGGCCAAGGGAATACAACTGTTTCCGGAAGGTTAATAGCGTCGCGTGACATTAGTTGAACTAAAGAATACCGATTATCGGTTAAGGTATCTGGGATGATAAATTGAATAGTCGTATAGCCAATTGCCGAAAATTCAATCTCATCACCTTTTTCTACAACGATAGAAAAGAAGCCATTAAAGTCTGAATAGGTACCTCTTGATTTACCTTTGACAAGGATATTGACATAAGGAATTGGCACGAGTTCAGCATCTGCGCCATCCAGCACCATACCTGAAAATTGGACTAAATTATCATCCTCTATAACTTGTGCTATGTTTTGTTGAATTGAAAACAAAATCGAAAAACACGCTATTAAACAATACTTCATTTTCATGTGCTGGAAATTTCCTTTTAATAAATATTTCTATGAAACGTAGATATTCGCTCAACACTAAGACGCTACCCGTTTAGAAAAGGTTTGATTGAATAGTGGTTTTTAGGATTTTTTATTAATTCCTAAATTAAAGCTTAATACCTCTTCCATTCGCTTGACATAATGAAATTTCAATCCTTTGATATAATTTGGATTAATTTCTTCCACATGTTTTTCGTTCTCTTGACAAAGTACAATGTTTTTGATTCCTGCTCGCTTTGCAGCTAAAATTTTCTCCTTGATTCCTCCTACTGGCAATACTTTTCCTCTCAAAGTGATTTCACCAGTCATTGCAACATGTGATCGAATTGGTTTATTGATCAAAACAGAAGCCAATGCACTTAACATGGTGATCCCTGCGGATGGACCATCTTTAGGGATAGCGCCCTCAGGTACGTGAATGTGAATGTCATTTTCTGTGAAAACCTTGGGGTCAATACCCAAAGACTCACTATTGGCTTTGATGTAGGTTAATGCAGTTGTTGCGGATTCTTTCATCACATTTCCTAAATTCCCCGTCAAAGTCATGCCTCCTTTACCTTTATTTAGGCTCGCCTCAATAAATAAAATATCTCCACCTACTCTTGTCCAAGCCAAACCTACTGCTACACCTGCAGGTTGTTTCTCTTTATAAAGATCTGAAGAAAACCGTGTTGGTCCAAGAATATTTCTCAATTCCTCGGGCTTGATTGAAATATTATAAACCTCTTCCATTGCCACTTTTTTGGCAGTATTTCGCATGATGCCAGCCAACTGTCGATCAAGTGAACGAACGCCAGATTCTCTAGTATACTGTTCTATTACTTTCGCAATTGTTGTTGGAGTTAGGCGAATGTCTTTAGCTTTTAAACCATGATCTTCTCGTTGTTTTGGAATGAGGTGCTTTTTCGCAATTTCGACTTTTTCTTCTAATGAATAACCACTTACATGAATGATCTCCATTCTATCTAATAGAGCTGGCTGAATAGTATTCAGATTATTGGCGGTGGCAATAAATAATACTTTGGAAAGATCATATTCTAATTCTAAGTAATTATCATGGAAAGTTCCGTTTTGTTCAGGATCGAGAACTTCTAAAAGTGCCGAAGAAGGATCTCCACGAAAATCTTTTCCTACTTTATCAATCTCATCCAAAATAAAAACGGGATTAGAAGATTTAACTTTTTTCAAAGATTGAATAATTCGACCCGGCATTGCGCCAATATAGGTTTTTCGATGTCCACGAATTTCTGATTCATCATGCAACCCACCTAAAGACATTCTAACAAATTTTCTTTTCAAAGCTCTTGCAACTGATTTGCCCAAAGAAGTTTTTCCAACTCCAGGAGGACCAACCAAACACAAAATTGGAGCTTTCATATCCCCTTTTAATTTCAAAACGGCAAGATGTTCTAAGATCCTTTCTTTAACTTTTTCTAATCCGTAATGATCCTTATCTAATACTTTTTTGACTTTTTGTAAATCAAAATTATCGACAGTATATTCATTCCAGGGTAGCTCTAAAAGTAAATCTAAGTAGTTCATCTGGACAGAATACTCAGCAACTTGTGGGTTCATTCTTCGGAGTTTTGACAACTCCTTCTCAAAAGTTTTGGTTACGTCTTTAGACCAATTTTTCTTTTTCGCTCGCAAGATTAGTTGTCTAACTTCATCTTCTTGTGGGTTTTGACCCAATTCTTCTTGTATGGTCTTCAACTGTTGATTTAAGAAATAATCACGCTGCTGTTTTTCAATATCAGTTCGAACTTTACTCTCAATTTGGTCTTTTAATTCCAAGAGTTGTAACTCTGCATCCATGTGTTTAACAATCGATTGTGCTTTGTCACGCAAATTGTGCATCTCTAAAATCGATTGCTTAACAGATACTTTATTACCCAAATTGGAGGCAATGAAGTTCAATAGGAAACTTGGATTATTGATATTCTTCAACATCACAATTGCCTCAGAAGGAATTTGTGGTGAAAGCTCAATAATCTGCTTGGCTTTATCCATAATGGAAGAAATCAAGGCCTCAAATTCTAATTTATTCTCTGCATCTTCATAAGTCAATTCACTTATTTGACCTTTCATAAAAGGATCTTGGCTTAATAATTCAATTAAGCTAAACCGTTTTCGACCTTGCAATATAGCAGTGGTCGTTCCATCAGGCATTTTTATGAGCTTAATAATTCGAGCTATAGTACCAATATTGAATAAGTCTTCTGCATTTGGGGTTTCTATTTTTGCATCTTTTTGGGAAAGCACAGCAATGATGCGATTATTATTGTAAGCTTCCTCAATTGCTTTTATTGATTTATCACGTCCTACCGTAATTGGAATAACAATACCTGGAAAAAGCACCGTGTTTTTCAATGCTAAAACCGGCAAAATATCAGGAAATGTTTCCTGAATATTGCGCTCATCTTCTTCATCTACAGTGATGAGGGGCATAAAATCCGTATCTTCATCAAAGCCACGCTGTGAAAAAATTTCTTCAAATATTCGCATTCTAAAAAATAAAGAAATGAGGGAATAATGAAATGAGTATGAAGGTGTTTTTATCAGTTACTCATTTTATCATTCTATCATGAATTATGTCAACTTGACAGAAATAATAGTTTTTTTAAATCTTACGCAAATGGTCAAGATTTATGCCACCGAACCTTTTTTATTATTCAGTGGTCTTATTGGCATAATTTAATAAAATTACGCAAAATAATGTGATGGTAAGTTAGAATTGTAAGACAAAAAGTCAGTCTGTAAGAAAAGAAGCAAAGGTGAGTGTATTTACGACTTTAGAAAGATAAACTATCTCCTATTGCATTCCTTAGACATACTCTAATTCGGGATCTGATACCTTTTCAGTTTCAGGTTTTAAATAAGATTTATCATCTGTATCTTCTATTTCATCTTTTTCAATTCTCAAATTATCAATAATAAATCGCTGACGATTAGGTGTGTTTTTACCCATGTAATAAGAAAGTACTTCTTCCAAATCAGTATCTTTCTGTAAAATAACAGGCTCTAATTTGATGTTTTCACCAATAAAATCTCCGAATTCATTTGGTGAGATTTCTCCTAATCCTTTAAAGCGAGTAATCTCTGCTTTGCCCCTTAATTTTTTAGTGGCTTCTTGCTTTTCTGCTTCGCTGTAACAATAAAAAGTATCTTTTTTGTCACGTACTCTAAACAGTGGTGTTTCTAAAATATAGAGATGTCCATTTCGGACTAAATCAGGAAAATATTGAAGGAAAAAAGTTAATAACAATAAACGTATATGCATACCATCTACATCGGCGTCAGTTGCAATTACGACTTGATTGAATTTTAAAAAGTCAACTCCATCTTCTACGTTTAAGGCATGTTGTAAAAGGTGTAATTCTTCATTTTGGTAGATTTCTTTTCTAGTCAATCCAAAACAGTTTTTTGGTTTTCCGCGAAGGCTAAATACGGCCTGAGTTTGTACATCTCGTGCTTTTGTAATAGAACCACTCGCAGAGTCTCCCTCTGTAATGAAAATAGTTGTCTTTAATCGACTTTCTTCAGGGTGCTTTCTATTTGAATCTGTTAAATGAACTCGGCAATCACGAAGTTTTTTATTGTGAATATTTGCCTTTCGATTCTTTTGATTTGCCTCTTTTTTGATGGCTGCAATTTCCTTTCTTTCTCGTTCGGATTGCTTGATCCTTTTTTCAATTGACTGAGCGACTTCGGGATTTCTATGAAGAAAATTATCTAGATGCGTTTTAATAAAATCATTAATGAAAGTTCGCATAGTTGGTCCACCTGGGCCAACTTTATCAGAGCCTAGTTTTGTTTTAGTTTGAGATTCAAAAACAGGTTCTTCTACTCTTACACTTACCGCAGAAATAATAGAGGATCGAATATCTTTCGCATCATAGTTTTTGTTGAAAAATCCGCGAATTGTGTTTACAAGGGCCTCTTTATAAGCATTTAAATGCGTACCTCCTTGAGTCGTATTTTGACCATTTACGAAGGAATAATATTGCTCGCCATATTGATTTCCATGAGTCAACGCTACCTCAATGTCTTCACCTTTCATGTGGATGATTGGATAGCGTAAATTTTCAGGATTTGTTCTTTTATTTAACAAATCCAAAAGTCCATTTTTAGAGTATAAAATATTGCCGTTGAAATGGATTTTTAAACCTGCATTCAAATAGGCATAGTTCCAAAGTTGGTTTTCGATAAATTCAGGACGAAAGCGATAATTTTTGAAGATAGAATCATCTGGTTTAAAATAAACAATGGTTCCATTTTCCTCTTTTGTTTTTGCAATTCGGTGGTCTTTCAGGAGATTACCCTGCTCAAATTCGGCAACCTTAGTCTTCCCTTCACGGACAGCTTGTACTTTGAAATAGTTGGACAGGGCATTTACAGCCTTTGTACCAACACCATTTAAACCGACTGATTTTTTGAAGGCTTTTGAATCGTATTTTCCACCAGTATTGATTTTTGAGACACAATCAACTACTTTTCCTAAAGGAATACCACGACCATAATCACGAATTTGAACAATACCTTCTTCAATTTTCACCTCTATATTTTTGCCAAAACCCATAACAAACTCATCAATGGCATTATCAAAGACCTCTTTTACAAGGACATAAATACCATCGTCGGGTGCAGAACCATCACCTAGTTTCCCGATATACATACCAGGGCGCATTCGGATGTGTTCTTTCCAGTCGAGTGAACGAATATTATCTTCGGTATAGTTTACTTGTCCGTTTGCCATATTATTTTTGAGTGATTTTTTTTGAAAATTCGCCAACAAAGCTGCAAGATAACAGTTTAAAAATCATACTAAAACGAATTCACAATCCTTAGACTTAACTTCGTACAAAAGTATAAACGAAAAATGACTTTAACAACAAATTGTTTATGTTTTAGTGAAGTAAAATAAATTTGTTTGCATTCTAAGATTTGAAAAAACCTATTCCATATCATAATCATCCTGCCATGCAAATGCTCTGTGGGGCTATTTTAAAAGAATTACGTATGGAAACCATAGGGGCATTGTTAGTGCTGATTGTAGGAAGTATTGCCTTTACCTTTGGATTCAGCCAAAACATTTATATTCTGATCCTAAGTTGGGTACTCATTTATTATGGAATAAAATATTCATGGGGAGCCTTACGGGTACAACGCGTTGAAGACAGTGATTTGATGAAAATATTAACTCATGAACCTGAAAAAATTGTTTGGGTTTATTCTGTAGTGACCAATCGAATGCCTTTCGGATTTCAGTTTTCGAAAAAAGGATTGATGTATTTTAAAATGATAGACGGAAATGATATGTCTTTAACTATGTCTGAAAAAGAATTGAAAGTTGTTTCTCGCTTTTTAAACCGACTCTTACCTCATGCTACTTTTGGTTATTCTAAAGAAAAAGAAAAGCAATATCTGGAAGACCCAAAGTACCTGATTCGACACGATCTTTAATATTATTTCGATAGAATCAAATTTCAAAAAAACATATCCTTGTCTTATATTCGGCACTTTAAAATGCTTACCTCAAAATAACATTGTCACTTCACAATACTTACACATGAGTAATTTGAATCTGAAAGGTCAAAAAGAACAGACTTATGATGCCATTGTCGTTGGTTCCGGAATCAGCGGTGGTTGGGCTGCGAAAGAACTCTCTGAAAAAGGACTGAAAACCTTAGTTTTAGAACGAGGACGAAATGTCCGCCATGTTCAAGATTATCCGACGATGAATATGGCACCATGGGATTTAAAGTATGGAGATAGGTTAACTACTGAGGAGCGTGAAACCACTTATCGGATTCAATCCAGAACAGGTTATGCAGTGGGACAATCTACGAAACATTTTTTTGCCAATGATATTGATAATCCCTATACGGAAGTCAAAAAATTTGACTGGATCCGAGGTTATCATGTCGGTGGGCGTTCTTTGATTTGGGGGCGACAAAGCTACCGTTGGAGTCAGATGGATTTTGAATCTAATGCCAAAGATGGTCATGGTGCAGATTGGCCTATCCGATACAAAGACCTCAAAAAATGGTATGACTATGTAGAGTCATTTGCGGGAATTAGTGGACAAAATGAAGGCTTAGCTCAATTACCAGATGGTAACTTTTTGCCACCTATGGAGATGAATTGTGTTGAAACACATCTTAAAGAAAAAATTGCGGAACATTTTTCTGGAAGGGCGATGACCATTGGACGAGTCGCAAACTTGACACAGCCTCATAATGGTCGTGGCAAGTGCCAACATCGAAACTTATGCCGAAGAGGTTGTCCTTTTGGAGGGTACTTCTCCAGTAATGCCGCCACTTTGCCAGTGGCTGAGAAAACGGGAAATATGACCCTTCGTCCTCATTCTATTGTGAATTCTTTGATTTACGATAAAGATAAAAAACGAGCCACAGGTGTACGCGTAATTGATGCTGAAACGAATGAGACTATGGAATTTTATGCGAAAGTGATCTTTTGCAATGCTTCAACGCTTGGATCTACTTTTATACTCATGAATACAGCAAGAGACATTTTTGATAATGGATTGGGAAGTTCATCAGGAGAGTTAGGACATAATTTGATGGATCATCACTTTCGGGTTGGAGCTTCGGGAGATTACGATGGTTTTAACGATAGATATTATAAAGGGCGCCGTCCGAATGGTATTTATATCCCTCGATTTAGAAATTTGGGAGATAATAATTCTGAGCGAAAAGATTATGTAAGAGGGTTTGGTTATCAGGGTAGCGCAAGCCGAAAAGACTGGAAAACGATGGTTGCAGAATTAGGTTTTGGGGCAGATATGAAAGAAAAAATAACCAGCCCGGGGATGTGGCGAATGGGATTAACTGGTTTTGGTGAAATGTTACCATACCATGAAAATAAGGTAAACCTGGATTTTGACAAGACTGATAAATGGGGGCAGCCAACGCTTAAGATTGATTGCGAATTTAAAGAAAATGAGAAAATAATGAGGGAGGATATGGCACAATCTGCAGCCGAAATGTTGGAGTCAGCTGGATTTAAAAACATTGACACTTTTGATCGAGATGAGGCTCCAGGACACGGAATCCACGAAATGGGAACAGCAAGAATGGGACGTGACCCGAAAACTTCTGTGTTGAATAAAAACAACCAAGTTTGGGATGCTCCAAATGTATTCGTGACTGACGGAGCCTGTATGACTTCATCGGCCTGCCAAAATCCATCTTTAACTTATATGGCTTTGACGGCAAGAGCATGTGATTTTGCTGTTAAAGAATTAAATAAAGGTAATTTATAAAAATATCGCCTAATTTGTCAAAGAACTAGAGATCAAAGATGGGGCTTGTGAAATTAGAAACTATGTTTTTAAACTTGTAACCTAGTCTTCAAAACTCAATTATTATGAATAGGAGAGACGCAATAAAAAAAACAGCATTCTTAATGGGGGGCACTATATCTGCAGCAGCGATTGTGGGTATATTAAATGGTTGTCAACCTGAGCCAAAAGGGCTTAGCTGGGAGCCTCGATTTTTCAATTTAAGTCAAGCTGATACCGTTGCTACAATTGCAGAAAGAATTATTCCTAGAACAGATTCTCCAGGAGCCAAGGATGTTGGTGTACCTGAGTTTATTGATATTATGTTGAAGGATAATTATGACAAAGATGATCAAAAGGTATTTTTGGATGGTTTGACTAAATTTGAAGCTGATGCTAAGTCTGCCTATGGGCAACCTTTCGTTCAGTTAGATGTAGAGGAGCAAAATGCTTTATTGACTAAATACGATGAAGCTGCCTATGCGATAATAAATAAAGAAGACTATGATTCCGATATTAATCGGCCGTTTTTTAATATGATTAAAGAATTGACCTTATTAGGCTTTTTTACTTCTGAAGTTGGTGTTTCGGAGGTTTTACAATATGACCCACTTCCACAAACTTATGAAGGTTGTGTGCCTTTGGCTGAGGTTGGAAAGACCTGGGCGACTTGATTTTGAATAGCATTCGTCAGTTTTCAGTTCATCAGGAGTGCGATTTCATAAATGGAGATTAGCATTTCATATTTTGATAAAATGAATAAACATATTGCTTTCCTTTTTCTTACTTTTTGTTGTTTTAATTTGAAGGCTCAGTTTCATCAATCTGTTTTCCCTGGTGACTTTGGGCAAGTGTTATTAGACAAATTAGTGGATAATTATAAACCAGTTCTGAATCTTACTCAAGGAATGGCTCGGGATACGTTATTTGGGAATATTGATAGTCCAAATGATTCTATGACTTGTGTTTATTCTGGATATAAAATTTATTTAAATCCGAATGGAGACCCCACTCAGACAGCTTTTGATTTAGGTTTGAATACAGAGCATACGTTTCCTCAAAGTTTAGGGGCAACTGGTCAAGCAAGGGGAGATATGCATCATTTATATGCAACGAGAGCAGATGTAAATGCGGATCGTGGAAATTTACCATTTGGTGAGATTGCTGATAATCAAACAGATGAATGGTATTATTTAGATAATTCTCAATCAAATATCCCGACTCAAAATATTGATTTATACAGTGAACGAACGAGTAATTATTTTGAAGTTCCTGAAGCCCACAAAGGAAATGTTGCCCGTTCCATGTTCTATTTTTACACGATGTATAAGGATCAAGCAGATGCGGCAAATGCGAATTTTTTCGAATCTCAACGAACAACACTTTGTGCTTGGCATTTTGCAGATAGAGTGGATCAAAATGAATGGGATAGAAATTTAAAAATTTCAGAATATCAAGATGGAAAGCCAAATCCTTATATTTTAGATTGTACACTGCCCGAGCGTACTTTTTGTCAAAATTTTGGTGGTGAATGTGATCCCCTTTCGACTGGTTCAATTATTCAGGAGTTGCCATTTCAAATCGAACAAAATACTCCGAACCCCTTTCAGAATGAAACCCAAATCAAGTATCGTTTAAATGATACTTTTTTGGTTAAGATATTGATTTTGAACCACTTGGGTCAAGTGATCGATACGGTTCTAGAAGCTAAACAAACGGAGGGAAATTATATTTTAAGCTGGAGTTCTAATAATAAGAATCTTTCTGGACTCGTATTTTGTCAATTTCTGATTTCAAATGGCACCGCTTCTTTTTCTAGTGTCAAGAAGATGGTTGTATTGCCTTAGGAAATGGAGTACAAATAGATTCAACCCTTCTTTTTTATTCATTATTAAAAAGAGCATGTATAACACATAAGTTTTCATCTGAATATTTAGAAAAAGAGTGGGTAACGATTACTTTTGCCCAATGCTTAAATTTTATTCGAATAAAATATCAAGCTCCTTTTTTATTCTTTTGGTTTTTATCCTTTTATTGGGTAAAAGCGAAATATCAATTGCTCAAAAGGAACGGAACCCTTTTGAATTAACTCCAAGGTTAGAAAATACGTCTCCTTCTTTAAATATCAAGGAGGTCCCAGCCTCCACTCCGACAGGGAATCCTTTTGATATAAAACGCGGTAATATTACTGCTAGTCAAAATGCGGAAATAGAACCCAACAAACCTGCTACGCCTAATTTGGTTACCCCTGAAAAATCTAAATCAAACAAGTCAAGTGAAGAGAAGTATCGACAGTTTTTATTTGTTACTTTACTCGTTTTAATGGTAATTGTAACATTGATTTTTACCATCTTCAGATCAGTTATTTCTGCGTCTTATCGGGGTTTTTTAAATGATAATATACTTGGTCAACTTCATCGGGATCAGAGAGGTATAGCTTCTTTTCCTTTCCAAATACTGTATTTATTGTTCTTTGTTAATTTGGGAACATTTGTATTCCTAATATTGAGACATTTTGGAATTTCTCTTTCAGAAAGTAATTTGTATGGACTACTTTTTTGTATTGGAGGCGTCTCTTTGGTTTTCCTTTTAAAACATATTTTATTAAAAATCGTCAGCGGTATTTTTCCTATTCAAAAGGAAATTGGTGTTTATAGTTTTACGATCATTGTTTTCAATATCATCCTCGGTATTGCGTTACTCCCATTTATTATTTTTATCTCTTACGGGACAGAAGAACTCATTTCATCCATAATGTATGGTTCATTCGCACTCATCGGAATCTTCTATATATTCAGGTCTTTAAGAGTACTATTTATAGGGAACCGATTTCTTGCCTATCACAAGTTTCACTTTTTGTTGTATATTTGCACTGTCGAAATCGTACCTCTCCTAATACTATTAAAAGTATTGTTATTGGCAGAGGTCTAGAAAGAAATCTTAATAATTAAAGATAAAAAATAGTTAGTGGATGGCTACAAATGGTAAAGCATTGGGAAACTTACACGAAATGGTAAAATCGATCTTAATATCACAACCCAAGCCTGAACGCTCTCCGTACTATGAATTGGAGAAGAAATTTGGATTGCAAATAGATTGGCGCCCTTTCATACACGTTGAGGCAGTTACGGAAAAAGAATTTCGCAAACAACGAGTCAGACCTGACGAATTTTCTGCTATCGTTTTAACTAGCAAAAACTCTGTTGATCATTTTTTTCGTATGTGTACTGCGATGCGAATCGAAATGTCTCAGGATACTAAATACTTCTGTTTAACAGAGGCAGTAGCTAATTATTTGCAGAAATTCATCATATACAGAAAGCGAAAAGTGTTTTCAGGTAAGCGTACAATAATGGATTTGAAGCCTTATTTGTTGAAGCATAAGGATAAGGAAAAATTCTTGCTGCCGTGTTCCAATCTTGGTGCCAAAGCTGTTTCGAATTTTTTGGATGAGAATGAATTTAATTGGCAAGAGGCGATGATGTATAGAACAGTGAGTAGTGACCTCTCCGATTTAAAAGATATAACCTACGATGTTTTGGTTTTCTTTAGTCCATTAGGAATTAAGTCGCTTTATGACAATTTTCCTGGATTTAAACAGAACCAAACTAGAATTGCTGTGTTTGGTAATAGTACCAGTAAGGCGGTTGTTGATAGAGGGTTAGAGATAAATATAAAAGCTCCTGCTCCAGAAACACCGTCCATGACAATGGCTTTAGAACACTACTTAAAAGTATCAAACCCCAAGATTTAAAAACTTATAAGTTGTTTTCTCATAGTATGTTTGTTAAACCCTGGCATTTTGTCGGGGTTTTTTTATTTGTAAAAGCTGTGAAATTTATTTTATGACTGAATTTATCCAGGAAGTTGAATTAAAATTACAAGCACCATTACCTGGGTTGACTGCCCATTATAAAATGTCTCATGTAGTTAGACAACACTACAGAACACCACCTAAAGATGCACGAGTGGCTTGTGTCCTAGCGTTGTTTTATCCAAAAGATGGAGATTCTCATATTGTTTTTATCGAACGTGATTCTAGCAACCCTAATGATAGGCATAAGGGACAAATCAGTTTTCCAGGGGGGAAATATGAAAAAGAAGATTCAACCTATGAACAAGGGGCATTGAGGGAGGCCGAAGAAGAGGTAGGAGTAAATGCCAAAGACATAAAGGTTCTAGGAAACTTAACCGAATTGTATATTCCAGTCAGCAACTTTTTAGTTTATCCCTTTGTAGGGTTTTTAAATTATCGACCTGAATTCATTCCTCAAATTGGAGAGGTCAAGTCTATTTTAGAGGTGCCATTTGCAGATTTTCAGAAAACAGATATAATTCAAGAGACCGATTTAAAGGTCGGACAAAACATGACTTTAAAGAATGTCCCCTATTATAATGTGAATGGAAAAACACTTTGGGGAGCAACAGCCATGATGATGAGTGAATTATTAGAGGTTATACAGCCTAAATAGTAGTGTTATTGCAAATCCTTATGAACCAATACCCATCTTGTTTTGGTCAAAATAAAATATTGCCTTACTTTTGCGCCCCGAAACGAAAAACCTAGATAAGTCAAGGTTCAATATTCGTAATTGAAAGATTTTCAGCCAATTGGCTATTTCATCGAATATTGAACCTTGTCCTATTCTAGGGGAAATTTTAACTAGAACCTTTTTGAGAATTGTCTAATTGTCAAATTTGCTGAAAAAGTTAGAGCTGCGAGGTTGATAATCAGGTAATTAACAAACTAAATAATCATAAAAATTATGGGTAGTACTTTAACAATGTTGATTCCCGCATTTGGTGTAATTGCATTGCTTTACACATTTTGGAAATCTTCTTGGGTATCAAAACAAGATGTCGGGTCAGAAAAAATGGCAAAAATTGCTAAACACATTGCTGATGGTGCCATGGCATTCTTAAAAGCAGAATACAAAGTATTGGCGATCTTCGTAGTCGCAGTTGCTGTTCTTTTAGGAATTAGCGGAAATACTGCGGAGTCTTCTCCATTGGTAGCTATGTCTTTTGTTCTCGGTGCAATTTGTTCTGCTTTAGCAGGATTCATCGGAATGAAAGTCGCAACAAAAGCAAATGTGCGAACGACTCAAGCTGCTCGTACAAGTCTTGGGAAAGCATTAGAAGTTGCTTTTGCAGGTGGTGCGGTTATGGGACTTGGAGTTGTTGGATTAGGTGTTTTAGGACTTGGAACTTTGTTTTTATTATATAGTAATATGTTCGGCGTTGCAGATGCCGATCAGGTGACAAGAGTAATCACTATATTGACAGGGTTCTCTTTTGGTGCATCTTCTATTGCTTTATTCGCTCGTGTTGGTGGTGGTATTTATACCAAAGCAGCAGACGTTGGAGCGGATTTAGTAGGAAAAGTTGAAGCTGGTATTCCTGAAGATCACCCTTTAAATCCTGCAACTATTGCGGACAATGTTGGTGATAATGTTGGTGATGTAGCTGGTATGGGAGCTGATTTGTTTGAATCTTATGTAGGTTCTATTATTGGTACAATGGTATTGGGAGCTACTTTTATTGGTGCTACTCAAGGTTTTGAAACAACAAATGATTTTGGTGGAATGAATGCCGTTATATTGCCATTGGTTTTGGCTGGTGTTGGTATCATTACATCTATCATTGGTACTTTCTTCGTAAAAGTAAAAGATGGTGGAGATCCACACAAAGCATTAAATATGGGAGAATTTATTTCTGCTGGTTTGATGTTGGTTGCTACTTTTCTTATTGTAACAACCATACTTCCAGATTCTTGGACTATTGGAGCTACTGAATACAGTGCAATGGGCGTATTTTATGCCATTCTTATGGGCTTGGTTGCTGGTCTTGCCATTGGAAAAATCACAGAATACTATACTGGAACTGGTACAAAACCTGTACAAAGTATTGTAGACCAATCTTTGACTGGTGCAGCAACAAACATCATCGCTGGTTTGGGTGTGGGTATGCAATCAACTGCAATTCCAATTTTGATTTTGGCAACGGCAATTATTGGCGCACACGAAGTAGCTGGTTTATATGGTATTGCAATCGCAGCTGTTGGTATGTTATCAAATACAGGTATCCAATTAGCAGTAGATGCTTATGGTCCAATTTCTGATAACGCGGGTGGAATTGCTGAAATGGCAGAATTACCAAAAGAGGTTCGTCAAAAAACAGATAAATTAGATGCAGTAGGAAACACAACTGCGGCTATTGGAAAAGGTTTTGCAATTGGTTCTGCGGCTTTGACTGCTTTAGCATTATTTGCTGCTTTTATGGCTACTGCGGGTATCACTTCTATTAATATTGCAGATCCTAAAGTAATGGCTGGTTTGTTAGTTGGTGGTATGTTACCTTTCTTGTTCTCTGCCCTTTCTATGAATGCGGTCGGGCGTGCGGCAATGGATATGATTGAGGAAGTACGTCGTCAGTTTTCTGATATTCCTGAATTGAAAGCAGCTCTTGCTGTGATGAAAAAGAATGACGGAAAAGAAATGAAGGATTGGAATGATGCTGATCGAAAAACATTTGACGCAGCAGATGGAAAGGCAGAATACAGCAAATGTGTTGATATTTCAACTAAGGCTTCTATTCGTGAAATGGTTCTTCCTGGCTTAATCGCTGTTGTAACTCCAGCAATTGTTGGTTTCGGTGGTGGTGCTGAAATGTTGGGTGGATTATTAGCAGGTGTAACTGTTTGTGGTGTTTTGATGGCGATTTTCCAATCAAACGCAGGTGGTGCTTGGGATAATGCGAAGAAAATGTTTGAGGAAGGTGTTGAAATCAACGGTAAAATGTATTATAAAGGTTCTGACGCTCACAAAGCGACAGTTGTTGGTGATACAGTTGGTGATCCTTTCAAAGATACTTCTGGTCCTTCTTTGAATATCTTATTGAAATTGATGTCAGTTGTAGCTTTGGTTATTGCGCCAATGTTATAAAAATGACTTTCTAGATACTAAAAAGCCTCGCCGAATTGAGTTTCGGTGAGGCTTTTTTATTGATTGTTTTAGCTTGTTACTCAATCCCCTCAATCATCACTTTCAAAATCTCCTTTGCTGCTTCCGCAATAACTGTTCCCGGACCGAATACGCCAACCACTCCTGCATCAAATAAATACTGATAATCTTGGGGCGGAATCACTCCACCACAAATCACCATAATATCTTCTCTTTCCAAATTTTTCAACGCTTTAATGGTATCAGGAACTAAAGTTTTATGTCCTGCCGCCAAAGAAGAGATACCTAAAATATGCACATCATTTTCAGCTGCTTGACGAGCGGCTTCTTCAGGTGTTTGAAAAAGTGGGCCAATATCCACATCAAAACCTAAATCTGCGAAACTAGTGGCAATAACTTTGGCACCTCTATCGTGCCCGTCTTGACCCAACTTGGCGACCATAATTCGAGGACGGCGACCTTCTAATTCCGCAAATTTATCTGCTAAAGCTTTTGCTTCTTGAAATGATTCATTCATTTTTATTTCATTTGAATAAACACCTTGCACTGCACGGGTATGCGCCTTATATCTTCCAAATGCCTTTTCCATAGCTTTGGAGATTTCACCTAAAGTAGCCCTCAGCCTTGCCGCCTCAATAGCTGATGAAAGCAAATTTCCTTTCCCATTCTGAGCACATTTTTCCAAATTTTTCAAAGCATTCTGAACCGCGTTTTCATCTCTTTCTTTTTTAATTTTTTTGATACTTCGAATTTGCGCCTCTCGTACCGCAGTATTATCTACTTCCAAGACATCAATTTCCTTATCATCTTCTGTTTGGAAAATGTTTACGCCCACAATTTTATCAATACCACTATCAATCCGAGCTTGTTTTCGGGCAGCAGCTTCTTCAATTCTTAATTTTGGCAAACCGTTTTCAATCGCTTTTGCCATACCTCCTAATTCTTCGACTTCCTCAATCAATTCCCATGCTTTTCTAGCTACTTGATCCGTTAAATATTCTACATAATATGAACCAGCCCATGGGTCAACGACCTTTATAACCCCTGTTTCAGTTTGAATATATTTTTGAGTGTCACGTGCAATTTTTGCCGAAAAATCAGTTGGTAAAGCTAATGCCTCATCTAAAGAATTAGTATGTAAAGATTGTGTTCCTCCAAATACTGCTGCCATAGCTTCGACACAAGTTCGAGCAATATTATTAAATGGATCTTGTGCAGTCAAACTCCAACCTGAAGTCTGGCAATGGGTCCGCAAAGCCATTGATTTTGGATTGGTGGGATTGAATTGTTTTACGATTTTTGCCCACAACATTCGAGCTGCCCGCATTTTTGCGATTTCCATGAAATGATTCATTCCAATTCCCCAAAAGAAAGATAATCGAGGTGCGAAATCGTCAATTTTTAGACCTACTTTTATTCCGGCTCGAATATATTCTAGTCCATCTGCAAGCGTATATGCTAATTCTAAATGTGCTGGCGCCCCTGCTTCATGCATATGATATCCACTTATAGAAATGGAGTTGAATTTGGGCATGTTTTGAGAGGTATATTCAAAAATATCGGCAATGATACGCATGGAAGGTTGAGGAGGATAAATGTAAGTATTGCGAACCATGAATTCTTTTAAAATATCATTCTGGATGGTTCCTGAGAGTTTTACTTTATCAACACCTTGCTCTTCTGCTGCTACTATATAAAAGGCCATGATTGGGATCACGGCTCCATTCATAGTCATTGAGACAGACATTTTGTCCAAAGGAATTTGATCAAATAAGACCTTCATATCTTCTACCGAATCAATTGCCACCCCTGCCATTCCAACATCTCCTTTCACCCTTTCGTGGTCAGAATCATACCCTCTATGAGTCGCTAAGTCGAATGCAACGGACAAACCTTTTTGTCCTTGTGCCAAATTTCGGCGATAAAAAGCATTACTTTCTTCTGCGGTCGAAAAACCAGCATATTGTCGGATAGTCCAAGGACGAACTGCGTACATAGAGGAGTATGGGCCTCGTAAATAAGGCGGAATGCCTGCTACAAAATTCAAATGCTCTAAACCTTCAATGTCTTCTTTTGAATATGAAGATTTTATTTCGATTCCTTCTGGCGTTTGCCAAGTTTGTCCTTCAGTTGAAGCATTATTTTCAGGACGTTTGAAAGGAATATTTTTAAAATCAGGCTGTTTCATTTTTTTGATTTAATGGCTAGCGATTTTGCCAATTTGATTCCTTTACATCAATTACTTTCAATTGCTTTTTATTTTCTAAATATATCTTCAATCCAAGTAAAGCTGCAATTTTGGCTTCGGCTCTTTGCTGCGCTTTGAGCTTTTCTGGAGCGTAATAGTTTTTGACAAAATGGGTATCAAAATTTCCAGACCTAAAAGCATCATGTTCACAAACAAATTTTCCAAATGGTAATGTTGTTTGTACTCCTTCAATTTTATAATTTGAAATGGCTTCAATCATTTTTTGAATTGCCTCCGTCCGATTTTTGCCATATGTAATGAGTTTAGCAATCATTGGATCATAGTAAATCGGAATGTCCATGCCTTCTTCAAAACCATCGTCCGTTCGAATACCCTCACCTTCTGGTACTTGATAAGTACTCAAATTTCCAATACTCGGCAAGAAGTTGTTGAGTGGATCTTCTGCATATACTCTGACTTCTACAGCATGACCGTTTATGGCTAAATCATTCTGTGAAAAAGCTAGTTTTTCCCCACGTGCTACCTTGATTTGTTGTTCAACCAAATCAATTCCTGTAATCATTTCTGTTACGGGATGCTCTACTTGCAATCTAGTATTCATTTCTAAAAAGTAGAAATTTTTATCGGCATCCAACAAAAATTCAACGGTTCCAGCGCCCACATAATCACAAGCTTTGGCTACTTTGACGGCGGCATCTCCCATTGCTTTTCGAATTTCAGGTGTTAATACAGACGAAGGGGCTTCTTCAACTACTTTCTGATGCCTTCTTTGTACACTGCATTCTCTTTCAAACAAATGAACTATATTGCCATGAGTATCTGCCAAGACTTGAATTTCAATATGTCTAGGAGACGTCACATATTTTTCAATAAAGACAGATCCATCGCCGAAAGCTGAGATAGCTTCACTAATCGCTCTTTCCATTTGTTCTTCTAAATCTTCCTCCTTTTCGACTATACGCATACCCTTTCCCCCACCACCAGCCGAGGCTTTTATTAAAATAGGAAAGCCAATTTCTTTAGCAATAGATTTCGCTTTTTCGACATCTTCAACCGCCTCATCTATACCAGGAACCATTGGGATGTCGTAGTTTTTGACTGCCTCCTTGGCGGCCAATTTACTTCCCATAATTTCTATGGAATGAGGTTTTGGACCAATAAAGGTGATATTGTTTTCCTCCACTAATTTTGCAAAACCAGCATTCTCACTTAGAAAACCATATCCTGGATGTATGCCATCTACATTCAGTTTTTTTGCTTCTTCAATAATTTTTTTACCTAATAGATAGGATTGGTTAGAGGGAGGAGGACCTAATAAAATAGCTTCGTCTGCAAAACGAACGTGCGGTGAATTTCTATCTGCTTCTGAGTAAACAGCGACTGTTTTTATACCCATTTTCTGGGCAGTTCGCATGACTCTAATTGCGATTTCTCCTCTGTTTGCGACTAATATTTTTTTCATTATGTTATAAAATTACAAGGTCAATTCCATCAATTTTAAATTCACGCAAATTTGGTGATTATTCAATAAGAAATAGAATTCTGAATGCGGATTGTCAAATTCTCACTTAAAATTTTCTCCGAGTTCCTTAGTTCTTCAAAAACGCTAATATTTTTTCGCTAATAAGAGCAGGTTCTTCCATTGGTACTAAATGTCCAACATCTTCCATTTCTAAAAAGGTTGCATTGGGTTGAAGTGATTTCCATTTTTTCCAAGCTTCTGGAAAAAGGGTATTGGTTTTTGCTCCTCGAATACCCATCATTGGGTGGGTTGCTTTTTTTAAATCGCCCCAAATTTTCGGAACCCTCCCATAATAGTTGGCTTCCCAATATTTACTATAGGTTAATTCAAATTGTCCACTTTTGTTTGGTTTAGTGGCTGCATTAACATAGTCCCAAAGAACTTCATCTGACCATTTTGAAAAAACGCGTTTGCGCCGCCAAGACTCAAAAACGGCTTCTCTATTTCCCCAAACATCTTGTCTCCTTAATGCTCCTTTTATCATTGGGTTCATTTTTTTTTGTAGAAAGGAAGGAGTCAGGCTAAATAAAAATATTTGTTTAGGAGGAATGAAAACAGGTTCAATTAATATCAAATGACTAAATAAATCGGGGCGTTTTATGCTTGCAAAAAGGGTAGCGACTGCTCCCATTGAATGTCCCATTCCGACGATGTTTTTCAAATTTTGACTATCCAAAAAATGAATTAAATCTTCGGAGACTTGATGCCAATTAGAAGTCGCATTTGGTTTTTCTTGCCAAAGTGGTCTTTGATTTACACCAATGACTTTATACGATTTTGTAAAAGGTTTTAAAAATCGTTGATAAGTGTTTGGAGGAAAACCGTTGGCATGAGCAAAATGTAAAATCGGGCCGTCTCCGCCAAAATCTTCGAAAGGGATTTGAAAGGTGTTTGTATTCAAGATTCGTTTTTGATAATTTAAGAGTAAGGGGCAATTTCTTTGTTTTGCGCTACAGAAACTTCTCCCAAAATCATATCCGCTGCTTTCTCGGCAATCATATAAACAGGCGCATTTGTATTTCCTGTTATGATTTCTGGCATGATAGAGGCATCGACTACTCGCAAACCTTCAATACCATGAACACGTAATTCGGAATCCACAACTGCCATTTCATCATTTCCCATTTTGCAAGTTCCAATTGGATGATAAATGGTCTCCATACTATTGCGAATATGCTCTGCAATTACATCGTCAGAGCTATTTTCTGGTAGTGAAATCAATTCTTGCAAGTATGGTGAAAAAGCAGATTGACCCATCATTTCCAACGCGATTTTGCTGCCTTTAATTAATTGATTCAAATCCGCCTCTTTTTCTAAGAAATTAGGTTGAATAACTGGTGCATCCATTGGGTTTGAAGAACGTAAACCAATATAGCCACGACTTTCCGGTTTGAGTAAGGACGGTAAAATGGTGAACCCATCGTGTGATGGATAGGTCGACAAATCATACATGTCATAATCATACCCTTTTCCAAGATGCATAGGCGCAAAGTGGAATTGAAAATTCGCTCGTTCTTTTGATTGGTCATCAATATTGATGAACCCACCTGCTTCCAAAGGACTCATGGTATAGGGCCCTTTTTTCTTAAATAGATATTCGAATAAAGGCAGAATTCTCCGATGTTGAGGAATATAATGATTTGTTCCTTTTTGTTGCTTGGAGATTGCAGAAACGTTAAAAAAGAGGTGATCCTGTAAATTTTGACCCACACCAGGCAACTCCTTTTTACATTCTATTTGATGATTCTTTAATTCCTTTGAATTGCCAATACCTGATAACATCAAAATCTGTGGTGATTGAAATGCGCCTGCTGAAACAATTACTTCTTTGTTGCATTTGAGCTGAATAGTTTTTTTCCCATTTGAATATTCAATGCCGACTGCTTTGTCATTTTCAATCAAAATTCGGGTGACATGAGCTTTTGTTATAGCTTTTAAATTGGATCTTTTGAGGGCGGGTTTCAAAAATGCATCGACACCACTGTGCCGCCGACCATTTTTAATATTAAATTGTAAGCGCATCACGCCAGTTTGATTCGATCCATTATAATCTTTATTCTGCGGGATTCCGATTTGAGTACCTGCTTTTACAAAAGCATCGGCGTAAGGTGTTCTGAATTTTGTTCCATTTTCGACATGTAATTCCCCGCCTTGATTATGGAAATCAGGTTCGACTTCTCCAATTTGATGAAAATGTTCTGATTTTTTGAAGTAGGGCAGCACTTCATCATAGCTCCATCCTTCATTGCCCATTTTTGACCAATCGTTATAATCTTCTTTATTTCCTCTCACATAAGCCATCGCATTGATGGAACTTGACCCACCCAAAGCTTTACCACGTGGCAAATAGATTCTTCGATTATTGGCATGTTTTTGTGGTTCTGTCCAAAATGACCAATCCACTTTAGTCCGAAATAAATCACAATAAGCACCAGGAATATGAACTAATGGATTCGAATCTGGACCACCTGCTTCCAATAACAAAACTTGGTTGTTTGGATTTTTAGATAATCTATTAGCTAAGACACAGCCTGCAGAACCGGCACCAATGATAATATAGTCGAAGTTTGTCACAGATCGAAAGTTTTATGATAAGAAAGATGATTTGAGTAAAGTTACGCAGCTAATATAATGGGGATTTTTTAAAGTATATAATAGGTGGTTGAGTTTGGAGGTTTGTGTACTTTTGACGGCGCTCAAAAAAACGAAATTTGAAAGAATGAATTTACAGAAAATACAAGCTACTTTTCAAAAGTATAAAAATCATGTCCGACGGCAGGTTATTCAGAAGTCAAAAAATCGATTGCCTGACAAGGTCCTTTTCAAATGGGAGTCCTTGAAGGTTTTTCAAGAAAACTGGGATATCAATGCTACCGATCTTGCTGAAATGTATGACCGAAGTCTTCAAAATTCAGAAACTAAACGGCTTTGGAAAAGTACGAATTATGAGCCAAAGAGAGTCATGCTCAAATTCATTGAGATGCAACCAGACTTTGTACGATTTATGTTTAAGGATCTTTTCAATGAGGAAAAAGAAATTGTGGGACGAGTTGACCGATTCGTTTTTCACTGTGATGAATTGTTGAGAGAATACAAAGAATTAAACCCTCGTTCCATAGAAAATAATCATTATCATGATGATGGTTATCAGATAGTATCCCTTTATCTTGCTTTTCGGTATCCAGAAAGTTATACACTGTATAATTTTGATCGGTTTCAAAGCTTACTAGATATATTGGGCGTAAAGGATATTCCGCAATCGAGCGATTTTGCCCGCTTTTGCAAAGTCATTCGTACCTTGAGTAAACTAATGTCAAAAGAGGATGAGATTTTTGATTTTCATCAAAAACGACTGAATCCCGATAAGCATTTTACAGGAACATCACTTTTGATCATTGAAGATTTCTATCAAATGCTCACTTAATTAGTTTTGAATTGTTTCTCATAGATTGGACGTTTTCGATTCTTTATTGGTCGACGTTTTTTGCATTTTTGGGGCGAAGGTTTGCATATTCGTTGAATTCTTTCAAAACTATTTCTTGATTTTCATTTTTGGAAAAAACGGTATATATAAATTTTTCTTTTCCAACTTTGAAAATAAAATTAAATCACGTATAAAATTATGGGCTTTTTCTCTCGAATCAAAAATGGTTGGAATCTTGGATTAACCAGTCTTCAGACCATCAGTGAGAATCCAAAATTACTTGCTTTCCCTTTCATTTCTGGTATAGCTTTAGTCGCAGCCTGTATAACTTTCTTTGGCGGCTTTGTTTTGCTTTTTGGAGTCGAATATGACCAATGGGCGGAACAGGCATTCGGAGAATATATGGGCTATGTTGTCCTTTTCATTTTTTACTTACTTTGTTATTTTATCATTGTCTTTTTTAATGTTGGATTGGTTCATTGCGCTCGGAGAGTTTTTGACGGAGAAGAAGTTGGATTTAGAGATGGAATTGAGTTTGCATCTTCTCGCTTTACGACTATTTTAAACTGGGCAGTATTAGCTGCAACGGTAGGAGTATTAATGCAGATTTTAAAAGAGAGATTAGGCTTTTTAGGACAAATGATCTCAGGGTTGGCGGGACTTGCTTGGTCTATTGCTACTTTTTTTGTTGTCCCAATATTGGCTTATGAAGACATCTCTCCAATGGATGCTGTTAAAAGATCAGCGGAGTTGATGAAATCAAAATGGGGAGAAGCAATCGGTGCCAACTTTGGATTCGGAATACTATTTTTCTTAGGATATATTGTCATTGCTTTTGTGACGGTTTTATTGATTACAATGGTAAATCCAGTAGTTGGAATCGTAGCAGGAATCGTAATGGCGCTTATATTACATGCGGCTCTATCAGCGGCAGAAATAGTCTTTATTACCGCAACCTATCAGCACCTACACAATGACCCAGTCGGACGTTTTGATGGAGATACATTGGATAGCGTTTTTATGCCTAAAAGGTAAGCGGATTAATTCTTTAACTTATAACGTTATTGAATAAAGAAGAAAGAGCATTTGGATTACTGTTTAATTCCAAATGCTCTTTTTGATTCTAGCAAATCAAGATATTAATTAAAATAATAGCGCGCTCCAATTCCACCACCAAGGGATAAGTTAGTTATTCCAATTATACTAAACCGTGGTGTTGCTTGTGCATAAACTTCTATATCCCCAAAGAAAATATTAATCCCGATCGAACCACTTATTCCCGCAACGAAAACATCTCCTTCTTCAACAGTATTTCTTTGTCTTTCACCTCCAATAAATCCTCCTGGTCCATAAAATAAGTTTGTTGGACCCCGTCCAATAGGTTGTTCATAAAGCCCATGAACATTGATGAAGTACATATCTCGACGACTATCCCAAGCTGCTAAAAACTCTAATGATATATCTTTAGGATTGTATATTTTGGCAGTGATACCAGAAGGAGAACCCGCTTGAAGCCCAATCCCGAAACCACTTTGAGCTTGGCTAGAAAATGAAAATAGGAGGCAGAAAATAAAAAAACTAAGAAATGAACCTGTGACTTTTGGAAGGCTGGATTTTGGTTTTTGCATGTATCGTGTTTTGATTTTGTATTTAAATTTCATTGATGTTACTAAACTGATTTTTCAAAAGAATTATTTTGAGTGCCATCATACATTTCGATTTAAATTTATTTCCTCTTCCTTTACCAGTGATTCAAAACAAAGCATCTTAGACATACTCTAAGCGAATCGTATAAATTACTAGCCTTTTTGAATGGGGATTTCAAAAGAAATTCCAGTTTCATTCATTCATTCATTAGTAGTCATTCAAGGAAAAAAAGAATTTCTTCGCCAAAAAATAAGTTAAAAACTGCCTCTCTAATTCCTTTGAATAATACAAGAAGAAAAATTGTATGGTTTTAAAGGGTGAGATATTGAAGCATTTTTCAACAAAACTAAACCTTGTGTGTTTTCTCAAAAAACCTATAAGAAGACTCTTGTAAAATGAAAATATTAATAGTAGAAGACGAATTACCTGCCGCCAAACGCCTGACTAAATTAATAAAGGCGGAGAAGTCGAATATTGAAATTGTGGAGGTCTTAGATAGTGTTGAAAGCGCAGTATACTGGTTCCAAAATTCTCCAGCCCCGGATCTTGTTTTCATGGATATTCAGCTAGCTGATGGACTTAGTTTTGACATATTTTCTCAAGCCGAAGTCTCTACTCCGGTTATTTTTACTACCGCTTACGACAAGTATACACTTAAAGCGTTTAAAGTAAATAGTGTTGATTATTTACTCAAGCCTATTGATCCAGATGAGCTGAAAAATGCCTTAAATAAATTTGAAGCATTTTTTCAAAAACAACAGGAATACGATAATAAAGGTATAGGGAAATTGATCGAAGCACTTACTGAAAAATCTTATAAGGAAAGGTTTTTGGTTAAAATTGGACAAAGCTTAAATTATATTCCAGTTGAAGAAATCACCTATTTTTATTCTGAAGATGGTTCTGTTTTGGCTCAAATTGAAGCTAATAAAAAATATATAATAGATTATACGCTTGACCAATTAGAGAAAGTCTTAAATCCTGATCATTTTTTTAGAATTAATCGAAAGTTCTTAATTCAAATCAAATCTATCCAAAAAATTTCAACTTGGTTTAATAGTCGACTAATACTAGAATTAAGACCGAAGCCTGAAAGTGAAATTATTGTTAGTAGAGAGCGAGTGTCTGATTTTAAAGGATGGTTGGATAAATAATCTAAAAGGAGGCTTTCCATATTTTTATAGTAGAGGCAGAGCAAAAATATTACTAATTAGTAAGTTCTTGGACAGAATTAAGTCGCACTTAAATACTGCAACATCGCGCCAAAGGCGCCCGTTCCAGTAATGGTGGACTTGGAAGGCAGTTGAACTTAATAACCTGAAAATCAGGTTATTAAGTTCAAATGTCCTCCAAACCTCCTTAGGGCGCAGCCGTAGGCGACGGCGCGCAATATGGTACCTAATATTGTCCAAGCACTTAATTGGAGAAATTATAATTCTTTTAGATTATTTCTTAGTGGGGTGGATTCTTATGTATAATTTATATATTATTGTGCCGCATTTTTAATTTTTACTTTCCTTATCAATCTAATCGCTGACAAATTTCCAAATTTTTATTTTAGAATAACCTCATCGAATTGAAAACGTTATTGTTTTCGAATCCGATCTGCCAAAACTTACACCGTCCTATGAAAACGAGTCAAAACCCTTCCTTAGATATTAAAATTGCCTTCATTGTATTTATGGTTTGTCTGCTAGCGTCGTTTTTGAGAAATCCTGCAGCAGAGGCAGTTTTTACAAGTCTTTAAATAAGGGACTTCGAAAATAATAACCTATGCATTTTGCTTTTCCTTTTTTCTTTTAGCGAGGCAAAATTTGCGTAGGTTATTAATTGCTAAAGCCCTAAAAAGACAAAAGTAGCAAGTCTGATATATATATTTTCCTGTATTTAGTAATACCGATTGACAGAGGATTAGCTAGTTCTTCTATGGAATGAAAATTAATCTAATTCTTCATTACGATGGTTCTAGGAAAGGTATTATTAACCCAAATATCTGAGATAATAATACCTTATACGCTTTTCAATTACTGATGTCGCACATAAAATGCTGTTTTTGATTTTATACTTCGTTGAAAAGCCTCGTGAGAACTTTGGCTATCACTACTTTTTTCGCCTCGTCTAAAACCAAAACCAATAATTTTATTTGTACGACATCCATAACTGGAAAGCGTATTAGTTTAGCCTATTTGAAGATGCCAACCGAATGCGGAAGCAGCTTCATTGTCCTTATTTTTGTCTAAAGAATATAGAGATAGGCACGCCCTTAAAGTTGAAATGTTTGCGTAACTGATTTTCCAAGTAATTTTTATAATTTTCTTTCACATGTTTTGGATGGTTACAAAAGAAGGCAAAAGCTGGAAAATAAGTAGGTAATTGAGTTACGTATTTAATTCTGATATATCGACCTCGATGAGCTGGTGGCGGAAATTTTTCAATTGCATTGAGCATCACTTCATTTAATTCTGAAGTTTTGATTCTCTGGTTTCTATTTTCATAAACTTCAAGCGCTGCTTCAATCGATTGGAAGATTCTTTGCTTTTCGAGTGCTGAAATAAAGATAATGGGTACGTCATTGAAAGGGGCTAATCGTTGTTTGATTTCAGCTTCCATATCACGTGCAGTATTCGTTTCCTTTTCAATTAAGTCCCATTTGTTTACCAAAATTACGAGTCCTTTATTGCGGCGTTGCATTACTTTTAAAATGCTCATATCCTGGGCCTCTATACCTGTTTGGGCTTCAATCATTAACAAACAAACATCCGCCTCTTCAATTGCTTTGATAGCCCGCATGACGGAATAGAATTCTAAATTTTCATGCACTTTCGCCTTTTTTCGAATACCTGCAGTGTCAACGATGATAAATTCCTTTCCAAATTTTTTATAAGTAGTATGGATGCTATCTCGTGTTGTACCTGCAATGTCAGTCACAATGTTTCTTTCCTCCCCTAAGAGGGCATTAGTAAAGGAAGATTTTCCGACATTGGGTTGTCCTATAATGGCAAATTTTGGCAAATCAGACTGAATGACATTATCTTCATCAATATGTTCTGTAACTGCATCCAACATATCTCCTGAGCCACTTCCAGTCAAAGAAGAAAGGAAGAAAGTTTCTTCAAAACCAAGGCTCCAAAATTCATTTGCCTCCATTAGCCGTTCGTGATTATCGACCTTATTAACAACTAAAAGAACAGGTTTATCTGTTCGACGTAGCATACTAGAGATTTCTTCGTCCAAGTCAGTAATACTTGTAGTCACATCTACAAGAAATATAATCACACTCGCCTCATCAATGGCAATTTTGACCTGTTCACGAATAGCTTTTTCAAAGACATCATCAGAGCCTTGTACAAATCCACCAGTATCTATTACTGTAAACGTTTTTCCATTCCAAACACAAGTTCCATATTGGCGGTCACGTGTGACGCCACTTACATCATCAACGATCGATTGTCGTCCTCCGATTAGACGATTATAAAGAGTCGATTTTCCAACATTTGGACGACCCACAATGGCTACTATATTACTCATATATTTTTGTTCTGAATTCTCATTTTATCGTTCAGAATTTTCACTTTCTCAATTTTAATTAATTGATTCTGAACATTAGACTTTATTCCAAAAAGTTTTGTACGGCTAAAAATTAGTCTTTAGCCTTCATTCTTCGTCACTTACTCACCTTAATGGCTAAGGCTATTAGGTTCCGTGCGTTCCTCGATTGAAAACAAAATCCAAAATTTTATCTCATAAAACCTTTTAGAATAAAGTCTATTAAAAGAGTGCAAAGTTACAAATTGGACTGACCTAATGTTAGCGAATGTATTTTTTTCCGAATTTTCTGAAATTTAAAGTAAAAGCTTATCTTCAATCTTCACTAATTTGAAACTCAATGACAACCAAAAGAAAAAGAATTTATAAGCTTCTGAAAACTATTTGTATTCAAGTATTTCCAGTAATGATAGGTGTTTATTTGGGGTTGGTAGCTAATAATTGGAATGAGGAAAATAAGGAACAAGCTTTACAGAATCGCTTATTAGAAAGCATGAATAAAGAATTGATAGCCAATGAGAAAAATGTTGAAAAACTATTGATTTATCATAAAGGCTTGTTAGATAGCATCCGTACATATCAAAAAAAATATTCGCTCAAAGAGCAATTAGAGTTATCACCCGATCAGTTTATGTCAAATGTATGGCGTGGAACTAAAGTTGGTTCTTTAAAAAATGCGGCTTACCAAACTGCTATGGTTACAGGGGCGTTAGCTGGATTAGATATCGACTTGGCAATTCAATTATCGGAGGTGGATCTCGTTCAAAAGGATTATTCAGCGATAGGGGAGAAATATTTGAATTCTCTGATTCAAATGGATACGGGAGCTAACCTTCAAACAACCCTACAATTTATTTCTCCTTTTTGTTTTGATATTATTTCTTTTGAAGAGGCTTTATTGAGGCTCTATAAAAAGACAAATTCAGCTATTGAACAAAATCTCAGTAAATAAAAACAGTAAGGGAGTAGGAAATAAATAACCTACCCATTTCACATGCTCTTTTGCCTTCATTTTTCGTTAAAAATACTCGCCATACCTTTGGGTATGTCTGTGTTTTTTGCCTCAGCTGAAGAAAAATTAGCTGTGCAAAATTTGGGTATCTTATTTATTCCCTACCCCCTAATTTCATTCCCTTAATAGCTTCTTAAAGTTCGTCGATCTTTACAAGAAATTAGCCGAGATATAATGTATTTGACAGAGAGATAATGCATTATTGTATCTATTATTTCGATAAATAGCGCCAAATGAAAATAATCTAATCTCTATGCTTTTTATCGTTCATTCAAAGGTCACGCTTTTAAAATCCTGATTCAATAGTAAAAAACCTAAAGATTGTCTTTTTTCTTTTATCAGTTTGATTTTGGAGAACTCAAAAAAGAAAAAGTTAATCTATAATTCAATTAAAAATGATAGCGCTTTTTGTATTCTGTTTTGTTGTTACAATGATTATCATTTATGTAAAAACCATCATCGAGATCGTAAGTCATGATTTTGCAAATAATGATAAATTAGTTTGGTTGGTTTTGGTAATTATGTTGCCTGTACTGGGTACTATATTATATTATCTTTTTGGACAAAAGAACATGATTAAGAATCATGAAGAATTTGTGTAGACACTTTAAATTTCACCATTATGGCATCAATATTTGTTCATCTCATCATCGGGCCTTTAATTATTTTAGTTGGGTATTTGCTTAAAAAATATCCGCCTAAAAAGATCAATTATATTTATGGCTATCGCACACCGATGTCTATGAAAAACGAGAACACGTGGAAAGAAGGCAATGAATATTCAATGGAAATGATGGTTAAGATGGGTGTGCTAACAACCATATTCCAAGTATTGATGCATGTGTTTTTTGGCCTAGAAACTTCGATAATGCTCTCCTCTATTTTTTTAGTTGTTGGGCTTTTGTTAACGGTTATTTTGACAGAAATTCATCTGCGTAAGAAGTTTGATAAAGATGGGAATTGGAAGGATGAATTAGTTTGAGGATACAATAACGTACCATAAGTATAGGGGGCACAGAAAGTTTGTGTCCCCCATTTTTCCATTCTTAATCGGAAAATTTTTAAATATGCTCTTAATGAGAGTTTATTATAAAATATTAAAAATCAATTTATTATGGGAATAGTAATTGTGCTTTTTGCATGTGGAGTTGCTTTAGGGTTATTGTACTTATTGTTTTGGATAAGTGCGGTCAAACATGCTATACAAAACGACTTTTTAGAGAGTTGGGAAAAATTAGCTTGGATATTTGGGATGATTTGTTTCCCCTTTTTGGGAGTTATTTTCTATTGGGTTATTTCTGGAAACAATCAACCTCAGGCTGTTCCTCAAAAATCTTATCGCGACAGTGAATTAGTTTAGCAAATCAGTGTAAAATAATTGATGGTGTAGTATTCTAGGCTGGGATGCTACACTTTTTTTTGATTATTTCTTATCAAATTAAAGCCAATCAGGTCAAGCTTTATCCTGATAATATTTTTGGGTGCATTTCATTGTTCTTTGCCATCCTGCAATTAGACATACTCTAATAGGTTTTATTACAAAACTTATTCTATTCCTAAAAATCTGAAAGAACAATCAAATGAAATCAATTTTACTTTCCATTCTTTTTTTACTCTCCTATTACTTAATGAACGCCACAACTTTACACATCGGAAACGGGTTTCCATACACAAATTTGGAACAGGTAGCCCCAGATGCTCAACCCGGTGATACTATCCTTTTTCATGAAGGAACGCACTTAGGCGGACAATATATTTTTGAATTACAGGGCTCGGTGAATGCTTGGATTTACATAATGAATGCGCCAAATGAAACCGCAGTTTTGGAAGGTGGAAATAATGCCATTCAATTCGTTGACCCTGCCTATTTACATGTTAGTGGTCTGATTTTTCAACATCAAACAGGTAATGGTGTGAATACAGACGACGGTGGTGATTATTCCACTCCGGCACATCATGTTATTTTTGAAAACTGCACATTTCAGGACATGTCGGCAAATGGGAATAATGATTTGCTGAAATTGTCAGGCTTGGATTTTTTTGAAATTCGAAATTGTACATTTTTGAATGGGGCGGACGGTGGAAGCGGTATTGATATGGTAGGCTGTCACAACGGAGTTATCGAAGACAATTATTTCGAAAATATGGGAACCAATTGCATTCAGACTAAGGGTGGTGCTCAATACATTCGAATCGAAGGTAATTTTTTTCGAAATGGAGGTAATCGGACTCTGAACCTTGGTGGAAGTACAGGGCTTCAATTTTTTCGACCCGATACGGCGCATTTTGAAGCAGCGGATTTACAAGTTTATTCCAATGTCATTGTGGGTTCTTGGGCTGCGGTGGCTTATGTCGGTTCAGTCAATGTGGAGGTAGTGAATAATACCATTTATCGTCCAGAAAATTGGGTCATTCGAATTCTTCAAGAAACTGTTGACCCTAATAGGTTTTATGAATGTGGCGACAATACATTCCGAAATAACATCGTGTATTTGGGCAATAATCTTTCAACCGAAACCAATATCGGATCTAATACTGCACCCGAAACTTTCATTTTTTCGAATAATCTATGGTGCAATTTCGACAATCCAAATTGGGTCGGGCCGAGTATTCCCGTCGAAGATTTGAATAATATTTTGAATCAAAATCCTCTTTTTGCTGATCCTGATAATGATGATTATAACATTCCTATGAACAGTCCGGCCGCTGGTTCGGGGGTTTCCGTAGATGAGCCGAAATTGGATTTTTTTGATAGAGGTTTTGCAAGTCCTCCTTCGATTGGAGCAATTGAGGCAAATCCGCATTCTAATGTAAATAATTTAAAATTACTGGAGTCGGAAGAAATTATCATTTTCCCGAATCCAACAAAGGGCAAGTTCACTATTCAATTATTGAATTCGAATATGGGTAAAATTGACATAGAAATTTTTGACCAAATCGGACGAAGTATTGAGCATTTTGAAATCGAAAATCAGGATTCCATCCTATTGGGTTTGGATTTAATCCCAGGTATATATTTCTTGAAAGTAAAAAAATCGAATAAGATTTTTACGAAAAAAATCATTATTAATAATTAGATCAAACAGCTTTTTCCAACCCATTTTGATTAAGAAGGTAACATTTTCATTCCATAACAAATATAGTGTTGTATCAAACCTCAAATTAGGAGGGTAGAGAATTATTATAATCATTTTACTTTCTTAACTTTAGAAAATTAAACCTAATAAATACTAGGTCTTATGAAAATTGCTGCCTTCCTTTTCTTTCTCATAAATTCTATAATTCTAATCGCTCAAGATATGCCAGCTGATGAGCCCACTACTTGGGCTGTTGTTGGGATTTCAGATTATCAAGATAAAAATATTCCAGATCTTCAGTATGCTCACAAGGATGCTGAATTATTTGCTGACTATTTAGCAGCTGATGATGGTGGACAAGTTCCAAAAGAAAATATCATTTTATTAACCAATGGAAAAGCATCGCAGGCACAGCTGTTCTTGGGATTGGATTATGTGTTCGAAAAAAGCAAGAATGGAGATGAGGTTATTATTTATTTTGCAGGTCATGGAGATGTAGAACGACTTAGTAAAACCCAGCCTGGTTACTTACTTTGTTGGAATGCTCCTTCAAGAATATATATGGCAGGAGGTTGTCTATCCCTTAGAGACTTAGAAGATGTAATGTTAGTACTGTCAGAGAAAAATGTAAAAGTATTACTTATCGCCGATACTAGTCATCCTGGGAAACTATCAGGAAATAGTATTAACGGAACTCAATTGACTACAGCCCGCCTTGCCATGCAAAAAGCCAACGAGACAAAAATTATTTCCTGTCAACCTGATGAATATAGTATAGAAGGGGAACAGTGGGGCGGTGGTCATGGGGTATTTACTTATCATCTGGTGAAAGGTCTTCGAGGGAAAGCAGATATGGACGCTGATAAAAATGTTAGCTTGGGTGAGATTGAGCGTTACCTTGAAGATAATCTTTCAAAAGAAGTAGCTCCTATGAAGCAGCATCCAATGGTTATTGGAAATAAAAGAACGATTCTCTCTTGTGGGGGAGAGGAGTAAAATATATGCTAGATATTCACATAGCAAGGCTAAGTTTTATCAAAACATCCAGAGATAATAAGTCTCAGGATGTTTTGTTTTTATTAAAGTCAAATACGCGTTGCCTTAACAATTGGTGTAGGATCATGAACGGTAACGGCTTTAGCTACCCCATCGGTTACATCAAACTTTATACGAACAGATGGTGCACCGCCCGGAGCAAATGTATGTTCATCGACCTTCAATAAAGCGCGACCAAAATTATCTCCACGTGCCATGGAGAGTGTTTTTTGTCTATTCAGTTTTACTTCAAACCATTCATCTTTACCATTGCCAAAAGTATATTTCCCTATGTAGGTTTTTTGTTCTTTCTCTGAGATATCTAAAGATTTAGCACGAATATTTGCATCACCCAAAGACTCCAAATAAGCTACCAATGTTTCTTGTTTTTCTTTTTCCTCACCCTCCACATTTTTGCGCATCAATCGAATTTTAGCGTGATGTATCAAAGTAAACCCGTGAGGGCCATTTATTCTCTGGAGACCAGGCATATCTTCAATCATAGCCTTTACTGCATTCATTTTTCCTAACATGGCGAATGTGTAAATATCTGGTCGTGCACCGTACTCAATCAAAAACTCAGCGATGTCTTTTCGTCCCATATGTGAGGCTGCCCCTAAAGCAGTTTCGACGTCTCCAAAGCCCCAGTCCCAAGTTGCTTTAGCAAGCTCAGGTCGTTCAGTCACCAGTTCTTTAACTCTGTCAAATCTAGCATGTGCTGCCCCAACTACCTCTCTTACTATCTCATAGTCTTGTGTTGGGTAAAGTGGGCTAATTCCATTTCCATCTTGAAGTAGATTAGTATTTTCAATGAGGGGATAATTATTATTTGAATAGAGTGAAGTCGAGAAGGAAAATAAACCAAAGACTCCTAAAGCTGATTTTCCGATGAAGTTGCGCCGATTCTTTACCATGATTAGTTGTTTTGTTTATAGGTTACAATAAAAGAAAGGACAAGGATAAATCCGAAAGTTGCCTTATTATTGAGGTTCCAAGTTTTCAATTTCTAAAAATAAGAAATCAAATGAAACCAAATCTAATCTTACTTCATGGGGCATTGGGAAGTGAAAACCAATTTTCCCAATTAAAAAACTTGTTATCGGAATCGTTTTCAGTATTCGCTTTCAATTTTGAAGGACATGGGGGGCGTGCCTCCACCTCGGATTATTCTATGGAATTATTTAGTCAAAATGTTCAAGGTTTTATGACAGAAAATGGCATTAAATCGAGTCATTTTTTCGGATATAGTATGGGAGGGTATGTAGCACTGGTCTTGGCAAGAAACCATCCTGAAAGCGTACAGAAAATCATGACTTTAGGGACAAAATTCGATTGGACTCCTGAATCTGCCGCCAAAGAAGTCAAAATGCTCAATCCAGAAAAAATCGAAGAAAAAGTGCCCAAATTTGCTGACATGCTTCAAAAAAGACACAAGCCTTTAGATTGGAAAGAAGTGCTTCAAAATACTGCTCAAATGATGTTGGATTTAGGAAATGGGAAGGCATTGAAATTGGAAGATTTTGATTGTATCTCTCATGAAGTTTTGATTGGACTTGGTTCGAAAGATAATATGGTGACCTTGGAGGAGTCTCAATTGATTACTGACCAATTATCGAATGGGAAATTGAAGACTTTTGAAGGTTTTCCACACCCTATTGAGCAAGTTGATTTTCAAAAATTGAGTGATCAAATTGAAAGGTTTTTCCTTTAAAATCAAGAAAATCTGACATTGGAAATATGAATCAATACACTTTTACCTCTACGGCATACTGGAATTATACCGAATCAAATTACACTGGTTTGATAATTACGAATTCTATTCCGGTCGATTCAATTGTTCGAAAATTAGTTAATTTAAAAGCCGTTAGATTCGATTTTGGAAAAACAGCTTTTAGGAAATCTGAACCTAATCATTTTAAATATATAGCTGAATTTTTACGGAAAACCAGACTCGAGTCTGTGAAAATTTCTCGCTCCGGACAATTGATTGAATTGCCTATTGAAATACTAAATCATCCATTGAAAGAATTGCAAATTGACGATTGTACAAATCTGAAGGACTGTTCAATTGTCGGGCAAATGAATCATCTTGAGGAATTTCACTTTGGAGGGAAAGAGCTCAATTTACCTAAATCTTTTTTTGAATTATCTTCTCTTAAAAAGTTGGTGATTCAAGCGGAAAAGTTTAATGATATTGAATTTTTGCCACAATTAAAACAACTTGAATCTCTTCATATTGCTGGTCTGAATATAGAATGCTTACCACACGGCATCAGGGATTTGGTCTCTTTGAAAACTCTTTCATTGTCTCGGATGTCTGAATTGAAAGAATTTCCAAGATTGGATAAAATGACTCAATTGGAAGAGATAAAGGTTCATGATCTCTTAAAGACTAAAGGGCTTCCTAATGATTTTGAGTATTTAGAAAACCTGAAAAAATTATCAGTTTATAGATTAGGAACAGCTTATTCAGAAATTGAATTACCGCCTTCCATTTTTCAAAATGAACATTTGATAGACATCGTTTTCTCGCAATGTCCAATAAAAGAATTGCCAGATTCTTTTACTCAAAACGCTAATTTAATTTCGCTTGGGTTTTTCAATTTGAAGATTCAAAAATTGCCTAGATCTATCAGAAAACTCCAGAAATTAGAAAGACTATATATCACTGAATGTGAAGAGTTAGAAAAAATAACGCCGATACGATATCTGAAAAAATTAAAGGAATTGGATTTGAGAGGTTTGGCAAGTCTTTATGAGATAGATTTTGAGTTTAATGAACTACCCAACTTAGAGCGATTGAGTTTGATAAACTTGGCTGAATTATCAGTAATTCCAACTTTCGGCAAGGAAAATTCGTCTATTCAAGCAATCAATTTTTCTAGACTACCCCAAATTAAAATACTTCCAGAATCCATTCAATATTGTACTGAACTTTCTGATGTGAAAATTTTAGAAGCAGGTTTTGAGGCATTTCCAGAAAGCCTTAAAAATCTAAAGCATGTTATGAAATTTGGGATTTATCATTGTCACGATTTATCGTATGTTCCATCTTCCATTTTTCCTATTGGAATTACAACTTTTACGCTAGTTGATTGCCCTCGGATTCAAGAAAATTCACTGGTTCATATACATAGTTTGATTAAGTATGTCAAAGAAAAAGTGGATGAAAAATACCATCCGATTTTGGCTTTTTGGTTATTTAATAATTATGGGAAAGAACCTCTGACTGATGAAATGAAAGTACAAACATTGGAAGTGCTTACTGACTGTAGTCGAGAATTACACACGTTTATTTTAAATGATATATACAAACTAAACCCAAATCAGGTTTCTCTGAAAAATGCAAAAAATATATCAGAAAGTTATGTTTCGATTTTGGGGGCAACTCAATCAAAGAAGACTCTTTTACGCAAACAATTAGAAGAAGTTGGTTTTAAATATTCGCAAAAAATAACGGAAAAAGTCTCCTATGTTTTGATAGGTAAAAAGCCCAAAATGCCCGATGATTTTTGGGGAAAAGAGCGCATTTTATTTCATGAAGTAGAATTTGCGGAATGGCATAAAAATGTGAATCCTGGAATGCTTCAAAAAGAGGACACTCCGAAAGAATTTATTCATAATATCCGCAGATTGCTTTGGTCAAATACACCAGCTAATGAGTTGGTCGCTCTGGAAATGGTGATGAATCATGGATTGCCCGATGAGGTGGAAATGGATTTTATTGCTGTCACAAAAACTAGCGTGGACACAAAAGTGCGAGCGAAAATTCGAAAATTGCTGAAAGGAAGTTTATCTGGAGGAGCCCTGAAATTATTGAATGATCCATCCAAAATTGGACAAAAATATCCTCGATTTTATAAGTACGAACAATTAGTGAGTTTTCCTCAATTGGGACAATTCGCGCTAGCGGTTTATAAAAAAACAGGTTTAAATTTAGAACGATTTTTTGGATATGATGACGGAAATTCACCATATCGTAAGGAGATGTTTCAAAAGATTCTTCCTTCCCTATTAGAAAATCCTAAATATTTAAAAATCCAAATAGGATTGACTGAAAATGAAATTAATGAAGTACTAAAACAACCTATTTTTAAAGGGAACTTACAACGATTAGTGATTATCTCGAATAATGTTAAATCCTTTCCTACGGGTATTTTTGAACATGAAACAATTAAAGATTTACAACTCAACAGTGCTATTGAAAGCCATACTATTCCACTCGAATTTTTTGAATTAACTAAACTCACCAAGCTCAACCTATGGTGGAATAATTTGATCAATATCCCACCCGAAATTGGACAATTAACTCGTCTGAAAGAGGTGCTTATTTATCCAAAGGAAGCGATCAAATTACCTGAAGAGTTTAAGAAATTAACTAAACTCAAAAGGGCTTATTTTAGTAATGGGCTTCTGGAAATAGAAAAGTGGCAAGAAGTCTTACCAAATTGTGGGTTTAGATAAAATGAAAATCGGTAATATCCCTATATTCGGGCTTCTAATTTTTGAAAATACAGAACTTATTTAAAATACATTATGCAAAAAGTTAAACCTGAAGACATAAAACAAGAATGGTGGAAAGAAACCGTCGTTTATCAAATATACCCACGAAGCTATCAAGATAGCAGTGGAGATGGTGTTGGCGATTTGAGAGGTATCATTAATCGACTGGATTATATTGCTGATTTGGGTGTGGAAACGATTTGGTTAAGCCCAATTTTCAAATCTCCGAATGACGATAATGGATATGATGTGAGCGATTATCGAGACATTATGGATGAATTTGGGAGTATGAAGGATTTTGATGATTTATTGGCGGGAATGAAAGAACGAAATCTTCGGTTGATTCTTGATTTAGTGCCCAATCATTCAAGCGATGAGCATTTTTGGTTTCAGGAAGCGAAGAAATCGAAAGACAACCCTTACCGTGATTATTATTATTGGAAGCCACCAAATGAGGATGGAACGCCACCAACCAATTGGGTCTCGTTTTTTGCGCCAAGTACTTGGGAATTGGATGAAACGACTGGAGAATATTACCTCCATATTTTCTCTGTTAAACAGCCAGATCTGAATTGGGAAAACCCAAAAGTCCGCCAGGAAGTTTATGATATCATGCATTTTTGGATGCAAAAGGGGATTGATGGATTTAGGATAGATGTACTGCCGTTTATCTCCAAAGATTTGAGTTTTCCGAATATGAATGAGGAAACATTTGACGGAAATTATGGACGGTTTTATGCCAATGGGCCTCGATTGCATGAATTTATTCATGAAATGAATCGGGAAGTTATTTCAAAATATGACATGATGACGGTTGGTGAAGGGCCTGGGATTTCGCCTGAACAAGCCCTGGAATATGTCGGTGAAGATCGGAATGAATTGCACACGATTTATCATTTCGACCACATGGATATTGACCGAGACGATTTTTTCAAATTGAAGAAATATGACCTTGTTGAATTTAAAGCCATCGTTTCAAACTGGGAAAGATTGATCCATATGGGCGGTTGGAATACAGCCTTTTTAGGTAATCATGATTTTCCGCGCATTGTTTCCCGTTTTGGAAATGATAAAGAATATCGAAAGGAGTCTGCCAAATTGCTTGGAATGTTCATTTTGACACAGCGTGGTGTGCCCTATAT
This sequence comes from Bacteroidota bacterium, assembly GCA_024743405.1. Classification (GTDB taxonomy): domain Bacteria; phylum Bacteroidota; class Bacteroidia; order Chitinophagales; family Saprospiraceae; genus JANSWP01. The sequence goes on along the minus strand of JANSWP010000002.1, from coordinate 106,189 downwards.
TTATTTCGGGGAGGAAATCGGAATGACCAACGTTTCTTGGGAATCTTTAGATAAATATCGCGATTTGCAAGTTTTCGATGGGCATCAAAAACACCTAGCGGCGGGTGGAAGTGAAGAGGAATTTTTAAAGAGTTTAAAACATACTTCACGTGATAATGCCCGGACGCCAATGCAGTGGGATGATTCCGAAAATTCAGGTTTCTCCAGCAGTAAACCGTGGATTGATTTGAATCCCCGTTATCCTGAAATTAATGTTGCGGAGTCTGAAGCTGATCCTAATTCGATCTTGAATTTTTATAAGAAAATGCTCAAGTTCCGTAGAGCGAGCAAAACTTTAGTTTATGGGGCTTTTGAAGATTTAATGCCTGAGGATCCGAGTCTTTTTGTCTATACACGAATTATGGGCGATGAGCGATTTTTGATCACTTTGAATTTTAGTGATGACAATCAAACGGTGAAAATGCCTGAAGGAATGACTGCAAAAGAATGTGTAATTTGTAATTATTCGGATTGTGAGAAATTGGGTGATGAACTGAATTTGCGACCTTGGGAAGCGTGTTTGCTTCGACTTCATTAGTATCAAGGTTTTTTAGAACTATTGTCAAAAAATAGAAAAACTATCAATAATGTCATCAAACAAAACGATTACCAAACCTTTTTACGCACTCCTCAGCTTGCCTGCGACGGCAATGGGTTTCGCACTTTGTGTTCAAATTGCGGCATTAAGTTGGATTCTTAATTCTAAGTATGGGCTTGATATTCATGAGATTGGCTTAGTCTGGTTGGCAGGACCGATGGCAGGAATCTTAGGACAAGTCATTGTAGGTGCTTTAAGTGATAATGTCTGGTTTTGGAATGGTCGGCGGCGACCGTTTATCATTATTGGAGGGACGATTGCCGCTTTAATGATATTAGCATTACCATTTATTGATGTCATTAATGATGCCTTGGGTTTTGATAGTTTGATTGGGGTTGCTTTGACCATCGCATTAACATTAGATTTGGCAATAAATGTAAGTTTTAACCCTGCTCGCTCCATAATCGCGGATGTCACACCTGAAGGAGATGCTCGAACGAAAGGTTTCACGTGGATGCAAACTATTTCGGGCTTTTTTGGTGTAATGGCGTATTTGATTGGAGCATTTATTAATAATTATTTTCTAATTTATTTTGGGGCAGTTTTTGTTTTGATTTGTTCTGTTTTTCCGGTTTTATTTATCAAAGAACCGCGTTATTTGGAAGCTGCAAATGATTCTAAAACAACTTCTTCCGAAGATTCGAGAGCTACAAATTGGCCAGCCTTTTTAAAGATATGTTTTGCTCATGCCTTCACTTGGATTGGTGTTCAGACAATGTTTATTTACACTTTCGCTTATATAAAGGAAAATATCATGGGCTTTGATACATCCGCGACTTTGACAGATGCTCAAAACAATGAAATTGGGTTCAGTATAGGTATCGCATTTGCAATATTGAATACGGTAGGCTTTATTTTACCAGCTTTAGTTTTAGAACCAATAACAGAAAAAATTGGGAGAGTTCGGACTCATACTATGGCGATTGCGATCATGTCTGTGGGTTATCTATTATTGGCATTTATGGGTGGGTCGATTACTTCTCTTTTTGTATTTATGGCAATTATTGGTATTGGTTGGAGTGCGGTAGTAAGTTTGCCTTTTGCGATCATGTCTGAGGTGGTTAATCAAAGCAAAATGGGTTTGATGATGGGCTTATTCAATCTTTCTGTAGTGTTGCCTCAAATCGTTGCTTCCAATCTTGGTGGTTTTATAGAGGGGCAGGCGAATAAAAATATGATTTTTATTATTAGTGCGATTACATTGGGCGTGTCTGCAGTACTTTGGTTATTCGTAAAAGAACAAAAAGTAACTTCGGCAACGGGAACTGTTAGTGGCGGACATCATTAATTTTAAGGCGCTCAAGTTAGGGTGTTCAACTCTGGAATGATCATCATACCTCGGCTTTGAGAAATTAACCCTTCGTCTTCCAATTCATTTAAAAGAAGTGAAGCTGTTTTTCGGGAAGTACCGATCAATTTAGCAATTTCACCTTGAGTCAAATCATGTTGAATCTCTATACCTTTTTCAGATGGTTTTCCTTTTTCTTCGGCAAGGTCTTTAATAAATTCAATCAACCGTATTCGAGCATCCTTGAATAATAAGATCTCTATTCGGCGCTCTAATTTTTGGATGCGCTGTCCTATTCTTTTATGAATTTCAAATTCGAAGCCTCTATAATCTCTTGTCAATTCCTTTGCCTTATCGACATCCAATTTACAGATGTAGGTATTATCCTCAATTATTTCAGCGAAATTTTTGCGCTTTTTTTCTCCTAAAAAAGCCGATACCCCTAATAGTTCTCCTTTTCCTAAAATGGCTCTAACAAATTCATTTCCAGCGTCATCGTAATAGCCAATTTTGACTTTCCCTTCGGCGATTAAGTAAATTTCTTTTGCATGATCTCCGGGAGAGAAGAGAAAATCCATTTTATTATAGCAGTCCATCGGATGCATATCGCAATGGTCTTTAAATTTATGGGGACAAAGGATTTCGTTCAAATCAACTTCTTCAAAATACCAGATGTTTTTCATTAAATGTATAGGTTGTTATTTTCGGAATCCTTAAGAAAATAGAATGTGTAAAATTACCAACGAAGCAGCTAAACCCCATCCGGTTTTGGCTAATTTTGGAGATGCCGCTTCAAAATAATCTTTCCAATTCCTAAAACCATTTTTCAAAATGGTCGGTATAGCGATTATCAGAAAAGCAATGAGAATGACCCAACCGGCCCGTACGAAGTAATTTATTTTAGGGAATTCAATTAGTTCATTTAGTGCTGGGATTTTATTTTGCAAAAATAAATGTAAAGGGATGGTTATCAAAAACGCTACTAAAGTAAGTTTATGATTAGGCATCAATAAGAATGCTGCTGTACAAATCAAAACGACAATTCCACAATTGATATAATAGCGCAATTCATTTAGCGTATGTGTAAAGGCGGCTTCTGGATTTTCAAATTTGACATACAGTAAAACACATCCCATCAATACACCTGTAATCAGCGTGAAAAGAATGGTTTTTCGACCTGCATTGACTACCTCATAATCTGTTGCGTTTTTATTAATGTATTCCTTATAAATATCAATTGACCAAAGAGTGGCTAGTGAGTTGAAAGTTGAATCTACTGTACTCATCAACGAAGCAAATAGTGCACAAAGAATCAATCCTCTAACCCCCACGGGCAAATAGGTTGTAACTAAATATGGGAAAGTTTGATCGGGTTCTGTTAAAGGGTTATCACCCAAAATGCCTGCCAATGCAATGCCTGGAACAACGATAATGACAGCCATAAAGTATTTCATTACCCCTCCGACCATCAACCCAATTTGTGCATCTTTTAAACTTCGAGCGGCAAGTGAACGCTGAACGACCGATTGATTGGCGCACCAATAATTAATATTCAAAAGGAAGAGTCCAAGAACCAATGTCCAAGGCATTTGCTCATGATCACTTGGCAAATGAAGGTGCATCAAGTCTGGTGTTTTTTCATACAGTTGACTCCACCCACCTAAATGATGTATAGAAATGAATAATACAACAACACCTCCTGTGAATAAAATAGCAAATTGGATGATATCCGTTCGAACAACCGCGCTTAATCCTCCTGCATAAGTGTAAATCGCCGAAAAAATACCGAGCCCAGTTATCAAAATGGCAATTCTAATTAGTCGGTTTTCGCTAATAAAAGATAGATAATCAGCAAAAACTAAATCGGCTGCATAAGCGCCCCAAAAAAGAGCTGCACCTAATCCAATCGTTGAAAAAAGGAATAAATTAGCGAGTGAATAAAATAACCCTACCGTTTTCCCTAATCGTTTTTTGATGAATTGGGTAATGGTGATAACTCTGTCTTTCAAATACAAAGGAACAAAGATAAATGCCGCCATGAGTATACCTTGCATAGCATTGATTTCTAGGTTTGCCTGAGCCAATCCATAGAGGTAGGCAGAACCCATCATGCCCAAAAACTGATAACCTTGAATATTTGTGGCAATGCTCGAAATGGCTACCGAATGCCAACGGAGGTTTCGGTTACTCAAAAAATAGGCTTCACTTGTTGTGTCTTTACCTTGTCGACCACTTAAAGCGATGATTAAAACAGCCGCAAAATACAGGAGTACGATTATTAGATCTATGGTCATACAGCGAAAATAATAGAATTCAATAAAAAAACGGCTGCCGAAACTCGACAACCGTTTTGATCTTTTTAGATGATCTTTATTTTATGTTATCCTTCTTCTTGAGAAGTTTTATAAGCATCAATCAATTGTTTTTGAAGATCGCCAGGAACAGGGCTATAATCAGCCAGCTCTTGGTTGAATTTAGCTCGACCTTGAGAAAGAGAACGAAGTGTCGAAGAGTATTGATACATCTCAGCTAAAGGCACTCTAGCTTTGATGATTCTATATTTTCCTTCAGAGTCCATTCCAGAAATAATAGCACGCCGAGTTTGCAGGTCTCCCATAATATCGCCCATCACATCATCTCCACATTTGATTTCAACATCATAGATAGGTTCTAATAATTTAGGACCCGCCTTGACAAAATTATTTTTGAAAACAGTTGAGCTTGCCAACATAAATGCCATGTCATTTGAATCAACTGGATGCATTTTTCCATCATAAATACAAACTCGCAAGTCTTGACAATAAGAACCAGTTAAAGGACCTTCTTCCATTTTTTGAAGAATACCTTTCTTAATAGCATTTGAGTAGTTGGCATCAATTGAGCCACCGACTATACACCATAAATAAACCAATTTACCTCCCCAAGGCAATTCTTCAACTTCTTCTTTTCGAACGTTCAATTCCGCTGGTGCACCCATACCTTCATGCCAGGGTTCAATTCGCATATGAACTTCGCCAAATTGTCCAGCTCCTCCTGATTGCTTTTTATGGCGATAGGAATCTTGAACCATTTTGGTGATGGTCTCTCGATAGGAGATTCGAGGTCTCATAAAGTCCATTGTAATGCCATAAACTTTCTCAATTCGATATTTAACTAGATCGAGATGTAACTGTCCTTGGCCATGAATCAAAGTCTGTTTAAGTGCTTTGGATTGTTCAACAATCAACGTAGGATCTTCTTCCGCAATTTGGAATAAAGCCTTCATTAATTTTTCCATTTCATTTTTACTCGGAGGGCTGACTGCAACTCTAATTCGAGAATTTGGAAATTGGATTTTTTCAATTTGAGTATCTTCTCCTTTCGCTGTTAGGGTGTTATTTGTATGGGTACTTTTTAACTTTACTGCGACCCCTAGATCTCCAGCTTTTAAAGACTCAACATTCTCTCTGATCTTTCCATTAGCACTGAAAAAAGATCCCAATCTTTCCGAACTTCTGTTATTAGGATTTGTCAATTCATCACCACTATTCAATGTTCCAGCACAAACTTTAAAGTAAGAAACAGTCCCAACTCTAGGTTCAGAAACGGTTTTGTAAATGAATATACTAGTTGTTGCGTCTGAGTCTGGTGCTAGGGTTCCACCACCTTCTAGGTTCATTTCAGGTGATTCGAGTGGTGATGGGCATACATCATTAATAAAACCCATAATACGTCCTGTACCCATATTTTTAGTGGAGGAGCAGCAAAAGACAGGATAGCTTGCTCCACTGGCAATGGCTAGCCTCAAACCATAAGCCATATCTTGTTCAGAAAGGGATCCTTGGTCAAAAAAGCGTTCCATCAGTTCTTCGTCGTTTTCTGCAGCGGCCTCAACTAAAGCATTGTGCATATCAGCAGCACGGTCTTTTTCTGAATCTGGAATATCTTTTTTCTCGGGTTTCCCACCGTTTTCGGGGAAAACATACATGGTCATTCTTAAGGCATCAACGATGGTATTAAAACCTTCTCCCACATTGAGAGGATATTGAACAGGAAGTACTTTAGAACCAAAAGTTTCGGTTAATTCTTCCAATGATTTTTCAAAATCCGCTTTTTCATGATCTACTTGGTTAATAACAAAAAGAGCAGGTCTATTATTTTTTTCGACAGACTCCCAATGCAACTCTGTTCCAACCTCAACTCCACTCTTTGCATTAATAACCATAATTGCAGTATCTGCGACTGCCATGGAAGAGACTACTTCTCCGACAAAATCATCAGAGCCTGGCGTATCGAGAATATTAATTTTGTTGCCTCTCCAATCTGCATGCATTAAGGCAGAGAAAACGGAATTTCCTTTTTCCTGCTCAATGTTTGTATAATCGGAAGCGGTTGTTCCGTCTTCAACAGTTCCCCGTCTAGTGGTAGAACCTGATTCAAAAAGCATCGTTTCTGCGAAGGTGGTTTTTCCTGAGCCAGAGTGACCGAGCAAAACAACATTTCTAATGTTCTTAGTATCGTGCGCCATATCTAAAACTTGTTTAAAATTTGGTAAACATGATTGAAAATATTCAAATCTTGAAATTGCAAATCATTGAAAATCAATAGGGAAAGTTGATATTTCGAGATTTGGATATTTTCAGAAATTCGATTAGAGCCTGTCAATAACTATTTGTTTTGAAAAAATAGTTTTATCCTTTAATTGCCAAATTAAATTTTGCCAATATATTAAAAGGGGGTTGAAAATAGGAATTAAAAACAAAATGGCAAAAGTTTGATGTTTTTTGATAAATAAAAGTTTGATGCAAAGAGATTGTAAAATTCAAATGATATAAATATGAGCCTAGGTTTAGTTTGGTATTAATAATTAGATCGGAAAATAATCTTGCTTTAGTGTATTTTTGCCTAAGTGCTTGGACAAAATCAAGTTATAGATTACTGGAGCATTCCGCAAAGCGGCTCGCTCCAGTAAATGGTGGTTTTGGAGGGGATTCCAATTTAAAAAGGTGACTTTCAGCTTTTTAAATTGGAATCCCTTCCAAGCCTCCTCTACTGCAACGGGCGCCTTTGGCGCGATGTTTCAGTACTTAAGTGCAATTTGATTTTGTCCAAGAACTTAGAAAAATAAATCTAACTTCTCATTTTAATTTTTTGATAAATGATAAAGTACTATAGTATAAACGGTGAAATTATCTCAGCTGAAACAGCTTCTTTAAAGGTAAATGACCTTTCTATTTTAAGAGGATATGCGATGTTTGATTATTTTCTTTTTAAATCGAAATATCCCTATTTTTTTGAAGATTATTTAGAGCGATTTGAGCATTCTTCAAAAAGGTTGGGACTAAAGATTCCTTTTTCTCGAGAAGGATTGAAAACACAAATTCTAAAATTAATAGAAAAGAATGGAATTGAGAATGGGGCTATTCGATTAGTGTTAACTGGTGGCTATTCAGTAGATGGATATACGCCAACCAATCCCAATTTATTGATTCTACAATATTCTACGCCAGTATACACTCAAGATGTATTAGAAAAAGGAGTCAAACTTTTACTCCACCATCATGTTCGAACTTTTCCTGAAGTCAAAACGACTAATTATATAGTTGGGATCAATCGTTTGGAAGACCTTCAAAATGCAGGTGCTTCAGATGTACTTTTTCATGACGGCACGAATATATTAGAAACAACTCGCGCCAATTTTTTTATTGTCACACAGGATGATGTTTTGGTGACAGCTAGTAATTCTGTGTTAAAGGGGATATCTAGAAAACAAATTCTAAATTTCGCCCCAAAATATTATAAAGTAGAGGAAAGGGTTTTGAAAGTTGAAGAGTTAAAAAATGCCAAGGAAGCATTCATTACGAGTTCTACAAAAGGGGCGCATCCTATAGTTCAGATAGATGATATTGTAATAGGGGATGGAAAAGTCGGTCCGGTTTCAAAAGATATTTTGGAAAAATTTAATGAATGGAAAGTTAGTTATATTAAGTCAATGGTAGAAAGTCAGGTTTCCATTGCTGATTAGCTGCGTTTTTAAATTGATTACCCATCTCTGCAATGGTTTTTTCGATAGGTAGGTACTGAAAATCAAAAACTTGTGTGGATTTTTGACTTTGATAAATGAAGGTGCGAGAAGTATGAGTTGCCGAGTTTTTGGTGATTAACCTTTCCGAGCCTGTTAGGTTTGATTTTAGCCAATCTAACCTCCAAGCCAATTCTTTGGCGAAATTTCCAACTTCGATGTTAGGTGTTTTTTTGTCTAAAATCTTAGCAATAAGATTGAAAAATTCTCTGTAGGAAAGATTTGCTGCGTTTAGGATATAGCGTTCATTTGAAATATCACTTTCCATCAATTTGATCATAAATCGAGCTACATCGCGAGCATCTACATATCCGGTTGCACCGACAGGGAAATACCGGAATCCCTCCCAAATTCGCTTGAAAAGAGGACCAACGCCATAGTTCCAAAAACCACTTCCTAAGATAACAGAGGGATTTACTATTGCAATGTTTAATCCTTCAGCGGCTCCTCTCCAAACTTCCATTTCGGATTGATACTTACTGATTGCATATTGACTATTCCAAGAGCTTCGTTCCCATTTTGTATTTTCATTAATAACTTTTAATTTCTTCCGTCGACCTATGGCAGCAATTGAACTTACATGAACTAGTTTATCAATACCTTCCTGCAAACATGCGTTGACCAGATTTGCGGTACCTTCTTTATTGACCTCCATCATTTCTTTGTGATCACTAGGCTTATGTGATACAACTGCGGCGCAATGATAAACTTGGCTGACTCCTTTTAAAGCATCTTCCAAGGCAAAAACATCTAAGACATCACCTTCTATCCATTGGATTTTTTCTTTGATAGGGTTGACCAATTCAGTTGGACTATTTTGTCGTCGAAATGCTCGAATATTCGAATATCCTTCTCTAACAAGGTATCGTAAGAGGTAAGAACCGAGGAGACCAGTACCACCAGTAACAAAAACAGTTTTATCTGACATTAGGTGAAATAGTAAATGAGTACGAATTAACGGATTATTTAATAAGAATTTGTCAAAGAGGAATAATTTGAACCAAAGTATTAGTAAAACCCAGATCAAATCAAAATATTTTTTTGACGTTATCCTTCATGTCTTAAAGACTCGATAGGATCTAAGCGTGCTGCTTTCAATGCAGGATATAATCCAGAAACAACTCCAACTACCATACACACAAGAATTGCCAGAGCAATCCAATTCCATGGCGTATAAAAATTGCCGTCCATGGCTTTGGCAACCCCATAACCTATAAGTGTTCCGAGTAAAATCCCTACTATTCCTCCCAATTGGCAAATGACAATGGCTTCGGTTAAGAACTGTAATAAGATATTTTGTTTGGTGGCGCCAATAGCTTTACAAATACCCACTTCGCGAGTCCTTTCTGTCACGGAAACGAGCATGATATTCATCAGACCAATTGCCGCACCTAATAATGTCATCAGACCAATAATGACCGCACCGAGGCGCAAATTGGTAGTATTTTCTTTAATAATATTAACCAAACTATCGCTATGGAAGATTCGGAAATCATTGTCTTGAGCGGCTTTAAGCTTTCGAATATTTCTAAATAATCCAGTGGCGGCAGCCATAGCATTATCCATATCGGTTGGATTGAGAACAGCTACTTCAACGCGATAATTTTTTTTCGATGAGCCATAATATCTTTTCCCATTCATCAAAGGAATTAATACCCGTCGGTCATCACTTTGATTCATCGTTGAGCCACGAGATTTTAAGATACCGATGACTCTATATTTAATATTTCCAACAGCAATGGTTTTTTGAAGTGCTCTTTCTGGTTTATCGTCAAAAAGAGTCTTAACGATTTCCATTCCGATTATGGCTTTATTGCTACCATTGTTAACTTCTATTTCAGAAAAATTTCGACCATATTCAATTTCATATCCTTTTACAAATACATGATTTGCATCCACCCCATCGAGTAAAACAGTCGGATTTGTTTTCTCTTGTTCATATTTTACAACAGCATTTCCAGTACACCAAGCTGAAAGAGAAACCTTGGCAGGAAAATCGAAACGTTCTTTAAATGCCATTGCTTGCTTGAAAGAAATAACGTCGGCACGTTTGGCTTTTTTCCCTTTTCGATTACCACTAACACCCTCTCTAGCTGGAAAAACACTAAAAGAATTGGCCCCAAGGCGAGAAAAATTATCACTTAAAGAGAAAATAGCATTGTCAATAGCTGTCAAAATTCCAACTAAAGCCATAATTCCGAAGGCGATGATTAATAAGGTTAGAACGGAACGCAACATGTTCGAACGAACGGCGCGGAGCGCTATGCTGATGTTTTCAGTTACATTCATAATTAACAAATTTAGGGCGGCTAAATTAGTTAAGTAACTGTACACCCAATTTTTTCTTCGATTAACACATTTATTTAAGGGATAGATTTTTTAGGGATTTACGATTCGAATTATACTCAGATCGTCAAAAGGTAAAATATCTTTCTTATCTAATTGCCGAAATTGCCAGAGTAATGGATTCGGATGAGTTAGGAATTCAGTTTGAGAAAGAAAAAGAAAGGGTGGATTTTCAAAAATGGATTGAGTTAAATCTTCGCCCTTAATAAATGATTCGATGCCGTCCGTTGCAATAGAAAAGTCTGAGATTTTCGTTTTTTCAATAACTACAACTTCATTTTTAAACCATTCGTCAAAAGGTTTTGAAACATGAAAAATAGGGTAGTTTGGATGATTCTTTTGGTCTGAAAAAATGATTTCTTGATTAACAGAAAAACAGCCATCACCAGCAATATTTAGAACTAAATTTTGATTTTTTCGATCATAAATTGATACTAAAAAGGTGCTCAATAATTCATCCTTATTAAGTAAAAGCTGACCTTTTTGAAATACCAGTTCTTCCCAAAATTCTTTTATAATTTGTGTAGAAAGGTCATTGATTTGGATATCAATATCCTTTTTTCGGAGCAATTCGAAGCTCTTTTTTAGGGCGATTTTCTTAAAGATTTTACCAAAAAATGCCGATGCAAAATGAGATTCTTTTCCTGAAGAGCAACCGTCCATGACAGCGAAAAGGGAATATTTAGAAGTGATTTCAAAAGTAAGAAGAAAATCTTCGCAAAAATTGGGATGAGCGGTTCCTTTTTTGATGAATGAATGAATTTTCATGGCTTCCCTAACCAGACAAATAACTAATTTGGTTCGTTCTTTATAAGATATTTTCATAAGAAGTAAAAATCATGATTCAAGCAAGAAACTTTTTAAGATTTTTTTTCGGCTTTTCATTTTTGATAGTTGGAACCTCTATTTTTTGTCAAAATACTTTTCAGATAGTTCAACAAAAAATAAATTCTGGAAATATTGATGAGGGGATTTCGATACTTGATTCATTATTAAAAAGTGATACTGAAAATGCCCAATTATGGGCTACACTTGGCTTGGCTCATCGACAAAACAAGAGCTTTGAGAAATCGGTCATGAACTACCAAAAGGCGCTCTCTTTAAATCCCGATTCGGATAGGTTGATGTTTCAAACTGGTTTGGCTCATGCAATGGCAAAAGATTTGGATAGTTCGTTTGAAATCTTAAATAAATTGAAAGTTAAGGGTAGTTTTAATATGACGAATGTGGGTAATTTTGATCAATTATTCAATGAGGATGTTCGATATCAAAACCTATTTCCATCAAAAGAAGAATTTGCTGACCCTTTTTCGGAAGATGTCGAGATCATCCATGAGTGGGTTGGGGAAGTTACCAATGACCAATTTGGATGGATTGCACGAAATATTGGTGATGTTGATAAAGATGGATTTAATGATATGATTACGAGTTCGATCGGGAGTAATGAAGGCGGCCAAGGTGTTGGAAAAATTTATGTTTATTCTGGAAAATTAGGCAAATTATTATGGAGCCAAGTTGGTGAAGACGTTAATGGAAATTTGGGTTTAAGTATCGAAATGGCGGGCGATGTCAATGCTGATGGAATTCCAGATGTTGTGGCAACAGCTCCTCAAGTCAATAAAGTTTTTGTTTATAATGGCAGAAATGGAAAGCAGATTTGGAAATGGGAAGGAGTAGATTCAACGGGCGCATTCGGTCGTTCAGCAAAAGGTTTAGGTGATATAAATGGTGACGGTCATAGTGATATTTTAATTGGCGAACCTTACCAAATTTGGGGTGCCCCAATCAATGGAAATTCAATTAGTCACGCTGGAAAATTTCATATTTATTCTGGTAAATCTGGGAAGGTTTTGAAAACATGGGAAGGAGAAAAAATTGGCGACGGCTTTGGAACAGCTTGTGGAGGGGCTACCATTGGAAAACAAACATTTATGATTTTCGGTGCACCAAATGCGGGTAGAAATAATGGAGGGAAAGTTTATGTATATAAAGATCTTTCGGATAAACCTGCTTTTGTTATTGAAGCAGATTCTACAGGACGGCAATTAGGAGGGATGTTTCTTTCCGTAGTTGGTGATGTAGACGGAGATGGGACGCCTGATATTTATGCCTCTGATTGGGCAAATGCAGCGTTGGGTCGGTCAACTGGACGAGTGTATGTTCATTCTGGTGCGACAGGTGAGCAACTCTATTCTTGGACAGGTGAAGCGGCTGGCGATGGATTTGGAATTGGTGTTTCTGACGCTGGCGATGTTAATCTAGATGGGCATGATGATCTGATTATTGCTTCTTGGCAATATAGAGGAAAAGCACCTTCTGGCGGAAAGTGTTATGTTTATTCAGGAAAAGATGGGAGCATTATCCGGACGATTACAGGCAAAGTTCCAGGCGAAACATTAGGGTTTGATACAACAAATTTGGGAGATATAAACGAAGATGGCATTCCAGATTTCTTAGTGACATCAGCTTGGAGTGCGATTAATGGATTTCAGTCTGGGCGAGTTTATGTGATTTCTGGGAAAGAGTAAAATTGAGTGAAAGTTCAATGTTCAAAGCATATCAGCTTTTGAACATTGAACTTTTGAGTCCTTATAAACCTGCTTTTTTAGAAATTTCCAACATCCGATCAATACAAGTTCGACCTTTCTCAATTACCCAATCTTCCATTACGATTTCAGGCAATTCATATTTCATACAAGTATATAATTTTTCTAAAGTATTACGTCGCATGTGTGGACATTCATTACACGCACAAGTATTATTTGGAGGTGCGGGATAGAATGTTTTATGCGGCGAACGTTTTTCCATTTGGTGAATAATACCTGCCTCGGTTGCGACAATAAATTCTTGCGCCTCGTCATTAATGGTAAAATTCAAGAGTCCTGTCGTAGAGCCAATAAAATCTGCCGTATCGAGAATATGCGGTTCGCATTCAGGATGTGCGATAAACTTTGCATTTGGGTGTCGAAGGCGCAACTTGGTGATTTTTTCATGACTGAAAATTTCATGCACCATGCACGCACCGTTCCACAATACCATATTGTCACGACCCGTTTTTTTCTGTAAATATTTTCCCAGATTAATGTCTGGAGCAAAAATAATTGGTTGGTCTTCCGGAATACTGTTAATAACATGAACAGCATTCGTGGAAGTACAGCATATATCTGTCAACGTCTTCAATTCTGCTGTACAATTGATATAACTTACGACGACATGGTCAGGGTATTTTTCTTTATATTTTCGGAAAAGATGAGGAGGGCAAGAATCTGCTAAGGAGCAACCAGCCTTCAAATCTGGTAATAAAACCTTCTTTGAAGGATTTAAGATTTTCGCCGTTTCAGCCATGAAATGGACTCCTGCGAAAACAATCAAATCTGCGTCTGTTTCTTCCGCTTTTTGAGATAGTCCGAGGCTGTCACCAATATAATCTGCGATGTCTTGAATGTCAGATTCCTGATAATAATGGGCCAGGATAATTGCGTTTTTTTCGCGCTTTAATTTTTCAATTTCTTCGAAAAGATCAAGTGTAGGGTCAGATTCAATATTTAAGAATCCGTTTTTATTATAATGTTTTAAGGCTAAGGAAACTTCAGCAGTCATAATTTTACTTTTTTACTCCAAATATCGATTTTTTGGTTTAAACTTTTGAATTCGTTATTTGAATTGCAGATAAACCCCAAAAAGATAAGGTTAGTTTAGTTTTGAAACTAAGTCAAAGGTTCTAATTTTTAGACGACAAAATCAAGTTTGGGTTACAATTTATTTATTAAAAAAGATAAGGTAGAAAAACCACCTCCTTCAAAATGTTCAATCTCAAAAATATGATTTCCATCAAGATTCACCTCAACTTCATCTGTTGCAGGTACATGGATATCCCAATGGTCGATAATTAATGTCCCATCCAAATAAAATTTCAATCCATCATCTGAGGTAATTTGAATTTTATATTTGCCTTTATCCATATTAACCTCAGTTTTAGCAAAAGTGGCAAACTTGTCTGGGTTAATTTCATTGCCTGGACTTTGCCACCAGGTGTAAGCTAAATCTGTCGTAAATTCTGTTTTCTGAGGTGACTTATTTTTTAATTCTTTAAATACGGTGTAGTTTTTTAATGGGTCATTTGAGTCATCAAATTCATACCAATCAACTTTCCAATTTAATGTTTTTTGATATCGATAAAAGGAAAAAGGACAGACCGTGCCACGCCTATGTTTTTTGCCAAATTGATCCGTTACTTCTTCTCCAATAAATACTAAATCTAGTGCAATTTCGTCACTATTGGAGTCTTTTTCGGCAACGATGGTAGCTGGGAAAGTGCCTGTCTTAGGTCCAAAGTTTTTAAGCCCTTTTCCATCAATACATTTCCAATTTCCTTGAGGCCCAAGGAGGAGAAATGTATATTTATTTTCATTTATTTCACGGAGCCAAATGACAGGGTATTTGAAATCGTAGGGTCCCCATTCATTGATGAGAATATATTGGCGACCTCGGGGATGGTTTTCGGGGAGGAAAGCATTTAAACCATCTTTTAATTTTTCAATATTAATTTCATCTGTAACATATAACCACTCTTCTTCATTTTCAATCAAATCGCCATTAATATTCCATCTCGGGTTCTTCAAACTATTCCAACCTTTGTTATCATAAATAACAATTTTTTCATTGCCCTTACTTTTAGGGAAATCGCCTACCTCACTCCAAATATGGTTCTTTTCGATTAAGACTTTTTTGGTGTTTACAATGTTTAATGGTTTTTCAATATTATCAAATCGATTGTACAATAAGTGATAATTTCGACTTGAAATATCTCGATTTTTTGAGAACCCCCAATCATTGGGTTGTTTATCTCTTTCCGAAAGTTGGACTCCAATTTTTGAATTATTAAACCTATTATCAATTATTAAATTATTATTTCCGTGTTCGAAAGCCATTCCATACTCACAGTCTTCGATTTTATTTTTTTCAATTAAAGTTTGATAACTATACCCTCCCCAAACGCCATATCGACATTCGGTTAAAATATTTTTAATCAATTTATTTGAACTAAAAGTCACTTCAATTCCATTCGTCGGCGCATGTGAAAAATCATTTCCATAAATTAAATTACGATTACACCCACCCTCTCCTGTATCCATAGTGGTCTGCCCTGCCCAAAGAAAAAAACCATCGCCTGAATGTGTTGCTGAATTAAAAGCGAAAGTATTTTCATTACTCTGTTCGTATACTAAAATGCCTGCTGAATCTTGACCTCGACTGTAAAAACCATGAGAATATCCACGCACATTCCAATCTAACTTATTGTGCAACAATTGGTTATTGCTACTTCGGTAAAGTCCAATGCCAATTCCGGAATTAAAATTGATTTCATTATTATAAAAAAGGCCATTATTGCATTGAGTCATCATCAATCCATTTTGTCCGCCTGTGATATGCACATTTTTGACAAGTGCATTATTGCAATTCTTCAAGTAAATCCCCATGCCGTATCGAAGCCATTCATCTTGGTCATTTTGATGATAACTGAGCCAATCAGAGAGGTTCTCACGTTCCCGGATACTTTTAAGCTTTTGACGATAGTTATAACCGAAGTTGCAATTTTCGATCTTTAAGCTATCTACGTTTTCGGCAAGAACAGCTATTTTGAAACCACGAATATTAGCGTTTTTGAGGGTGATATTTTGACTGTTCTTAATTAGAATGGCAAGCCCATAAAACTCGTTGGGCCACTTTTTGTCATTAGAGCCAGCTATGATGGCGTCATTGAAATCAACGACAATATTTTTACCCTCGATTGTTAGTACAGGCTGGTTTAGACTATCTGTTCCGTTAAGTTTAAAGGTATCTTTTTGAAAAAGAACGGATTGAGTAATGGTTTCACCAAGACTAGGAACAAATTCCTTACTTGAATTTGTACAAGATAGCGTAAATACCAATATTGAAAGAATGGAAAGACATTTTACCATGACTAACACTTTTTTGTCATGGACAAAGTTATTTAAAAAGCGGATTTAAAAACTTCTCCCATAAAATAAATGTATAAGATTACCAAGAGGACTCCTTCCCATCTAGAGATGATCCTTGATACACTAATCACTGTTAAAATCAGGGTGACAGCAACCATAAACGGAAGACTAAAATCAACAATATTTTCAGGAATGGTCAAATCTCCAAAAAGCCGCGCAATGCCTAATACCGCAAAGGAGTTGAAGATATTAGACCCAACAACATTTCCCACAGCGATGCCTGTTTTTCCTCTTCTTGCAGCGGCGATACTAACGGCAACTTCAGGCAAGGAAGTACCCAAAGCGACTAAACTTAAAGCTATTAATTCAGGGTTAATTTGTGCAATTTCGGAAAGTTTTTGAATAGCCGTGATTGTCCAATCAGCACTCAAATAAACAAAAATCCCCCCTAAAATTAATAAGGTATAAGCTCTCCAACCTGCTTCGGGACGGGCATTCTTATCCGCTCGTTCTTCCCGTTTGAAAGAATTAATTAAAAAGAGTACGAGACACGATAGTAAAATGATGGTTTCAAATATGGAAAGATTGAAATCACTTAACGTAAACCATAAAAGAAAAGAAGAACCTAATAGGAAGGGGATGTCGATGTCTAAAACGGAAAAATCTAATTTAACTTCTTTGGCAATGATGGTCGTAATACCAAGAACCAAAAGAATGTTTGCAATATTTGATCCAACAACATTACCCATTACAATTTCAGATTGCCCTGCTAAAACAGCTGCAATAGAAGAAGCTAATTCGGGTAAAGAAGTTCCAAATGCCACAATAGTCACCCCAATAATAAAGGGAGAAATTCCTAATGAAAGCCCGATTTCTTCAGCGGCCTCAACAAACCAATCGGAAGATTTTAATAATAGTCCTAAACTTCCAATGAATAATAATATATAAAGAAATAAATCCACTCTATTTGGGTTAGCAGTTGGCACTAAGCAGTTCGAAGTTTGCTTGATTTTAATGCTTGCAAGCTATCGACTGCCAAAGGTTTACCGAAATTGGACGCAAAAGTAAGTCTTTTAGGTACAACTTGGTGGAATGGATTTTTTAAAAATAGTTAAAACAAGAATGGTCTCCGATAAGTTGGGTATTTTTATGGATAAAAAAATATCAAATATTATAGTTAAGGAGGAGGAAATAAATAAGCTACCCTAGCTTCAGTAAGTTGTTTTTTCCCTACCCCTCAATAAAGCTTTTGGGGCGAGAAAATTAATGCTCAACCCCAAAATATGTTGCTGTCAATTCCTGTTTTTAAAGGCTTGGAAAAAAGATATTGGCACCTTCCTCCAAATATTTCAATTTCTTTTAGAAGATTAGAAGGACCATCTATCATGTTCATAATTAAAAATCTCTTGGTTAAGTTTATCTGCTTCCAATAATAGGTCAACTCCTGAATACATTTCTTGAAGGCGGTTATTTCTGACGTTGGAAGTTTTGTATATATGGCTAGAAAATTTTCTAATTTCAAATAAATCTTCCCAAGTCAATGGAGAACTGTCATTTCCTTCATTAAAGATAAGTTCACGAGAAAGCGTCTCTCTAGCACTAGGATAATACATCCAAAAAAGGGGTTTTTCAAATCGGAAATTTCCATTTTCATCATATGATTCGAGTAAAGGAGCTATCCCTAAAATTCTGACATTTAAAGAAGAAGTTTTACTATCAAAATACCATACTTCTTTTATTCGAAATCGCTTTACATTTTCATAATTAATAGAATTTTCGATGGGCACAATTTCTTCCACATAGGTTATTGGATCAATCCGAACCAAGGTATCTCTTTCATATAAAGATCCATAAATCTCTTCTTTGGTTAAGGGTTTGGAAAAATCATCAAATTCGGCGCTATATAGGTCGATTTGGTTGTCCAACGCTGCCTTTGTCATGATTTCAAAAAATGGTTTTTCTGGATACATAAAAGGTAAATTTATTTTCTCTCGAACATCGACAACTCTCCATACTTTCTTTTCCCAAAGAATATCGCGCTCATGAATAGGTTGATAAGGCATCAATCTTTTCTCTTTTAGCACATTTCGATCTGTAATATCATTTAAAGGCTGAGCTGTAAGGATTGAATGGGTACATAAAATTACTAGAACAAAAAGGATTTGTTTCATGGTTAAATAGTTGATTAGATAGATTGAGGAATTTATTTAAAGTTGGTTAAGTGCTTGGACAGAAATAACTCACACATATTATGACGGACTATTTTTTTACCATATTTTGTTAAAAATGCTCGCCATAATTAAGGATATGCCTGTGCTTTTTGCCTCGTCTGGCAAATAAATAGTTTTCGTCAAATATGGAACTTGTTTCTGTCCAAGCACTTACTTGATTTTGAAAAAAATTCCATTTAGTTTTCGTCGGACTTTATCACCAGGACATAGGGCATATACACCGTCGAAATAATAAATATCATTGCGTTTTGCTTTTTCAGTAAGTCTTTTCGCCGCAGTTCCGAATCTTCCACCTTTATTCATGGCAGTTGCTACATCTCCATCTCTTACTCGCGCCACCTCAAATTCGTCGATTTTACATTTGGCTTTAAAGTCGAAGTTTTCTAGCATTGGAATAAGACCGGGTTGGATTTTCATTTCGCCAGGACTCATTGTCCCACCTTTTTTATTACCCATCATTAAAACTGGATCGGGAATTCTCTTGACGGTATATTCCATGGTCGTGGATTTCAAACCACCGCCAGAAATAGTTATAGAAGCGTTTCCTGTTTCCCCAGGAATGGCGAAATATTTTCCATTTCCATTGTTTTTCAACTCAACACCAGTTGCGTACACCTTAATTTTTGGAGAAGGAACACCTGCTACAGAAACAGAGATTGGGTTTTCGACGCCAACATAGAAAACGTTCATTTTATCTAAAGAAATAGCTACAGAGCGGTCGCCAACTTCATAGGAAATATTCTTTTCAAAGCTTTTTACTTCACCGGTTAATGGGTTTTTCAACTTGATCTTCATTTTGTGATTTCTGGCGCCAATCGAACTTGGGTTTGAGGTAAAGACTGCTTTACCATTTTGAACTGGATAATCCCGTCCATCCACGGTTACTGAAATATTATCAGCAGTAGAGCTGTATGCTGCTAGAAATATTTCTCCTCGAAATTCTTCTCCTCTGATAACATAATTTTTATTGGAGGCGATAACAGGTTCAAAAGCATCTGGAGTCATTGTCGTGATACTGATTTCATTTGAAAAATGATTTAAAATGGCAGTTTCGGCAATTTTTGCGTCATGTTGAAATTTGGTAAGCATCGGTAGAACAGCAGCTACGGGCATTTGCTTAAATTTAAATTCTGACCAAGTTTTTTTATCCGAATCTTCTGGGATAGGCTCAATATTCAAAGGGATATTGAGTGCCAATTGATTTCTGATTTCATCATCATCCACTAATGCTAAGAGCTCCTTCCGAGCTTCTAAAATCCTGTTTTCTAATTGTTCCCCCGTTTTTTCAATGACTAGAAATCGTGTTGTTATGTCTTTATCTGATTTTCGCTTTGGAAAACCATCTTTTCCAATCCCACCCGCTTTTTCTGTAAGTTCAACTTTTAGGTCACCAACATATTTATGGAAACTGGCAACTGTTTCACGGACTTTTGATGCCTTTTTTCGGAAAGGCTCGAATTGTGAATAAGCATCAGCCTGTTCATTTATAGCTTTTGTAAGTTGTTTATTTGACTTTTCGACTAATGTGCTACTTTCATTTAAGCTCTTATCAATACTAAAGAAAGCGTGTAAAAGCTCTGCTGAAACGTTAAGTGCGAGTAAAGCGGTGAGGACTAAATACATTAAATTAATCATCAGCTGCCTAGGTTCTTTTGGAATAGACATAGCTTTAGGAGCGTTTTTGAGTATTAAGTGCAGGAGTAGCTGAGCCTTAGTAAGCATCTAACTAAGTTGATGAAACTGATTTTATATAATAGATTATCTACAAAATCAACCTAATAAGCGTACTATAGGAGGAGTTTGACTCAAACTTGCATTACACCTTGACTTAAAACTTGTATTTAAAAAATGATAGGCTTAGAAATAGTATGTATATCTTATAATTTGATGTAATAATGTTTTCTGGTAAAAAAAGAAACACATTTAAGTAAAATAATTTATTATCAATCTAAAAATGCCCCCTTAAAGCTTGAGAATCAAACTAATTCTTACTTTTGCCGAAAATGTATTAAGCTATGCCATTGGATCAAATTGATGTAGATAAATACGAAGAAGAACAAGAAAAAGAAATGTCCTTTTTGGAACATTTAGAAGAACTACGCTGGCATTTGGTTCGCTCCATCGCCGCTGTCTTTGTTATTGGAATAATCGTTTTTCTAGCAAAAGATTTCGTTTTTGATAAAATCATTTTTGCGCCTCGATACGATTCTTTTTTAACGTATCAAGTGATCTGTGGCTTTTCTGAATTAATCGGGATGGGAGAAACATTGTGCTTTTATCCACCTGATTTGAAAATCATTGTAATCGAACTAGGAGAGGTCTTCTTTACACACATAAAAGTGTCTGTTATTTTGGCTTTCGCTTTGGCATTCCCTTATCTTTTTTGGGAAATTTGGCGATTTGTTAAGCCAGGACTTTATGATAAGGAACAAAAGGCAACGCGAGGAATTGTTTTGATATGCTCAGGTCTTTTCCTTATGGGAATCCTTTTTGGATACTATGTAATTTCTCCATTTGCAGTTACTTTTTTGGCAGGTTATCCTTTAGCTGGATTAGATCAGGCAACGGTTGCGTTATCTTCTTTTGTTAATTACATGATAATGTTTACCGTACCTTCTGGGCTAATCTTTGAATTGCCTATAGTTGTTTTCTTCTTGGCAAAAGCAGGTTTAGTAACGCCAGAATTTATGCGGACGTATCGTAAACATGCCTTTATCATCATTTTAGTGTTGGCGGCGGTTGTGACTCCCCCTGATGTTGTCACTCAGTTTTTAATTGGAATTCCATTATTTATTTTATATGAAATTAGTATTCATATAGCAAAAAGGGTCGAGAAACAACACGAAAAAGAATTTGGAGTAGTTGCAAAACCCTAATTAAAAGTCATTAATCATCATAATATGGAGCGTGTTTCCACTAATTTTACGTTGCTTTTAAAACTCTTTATCCCCACTTTTTGGACAGTCTTCTTTGGAGCTTTTACGGCTGCAATTTGGTTTACAGATACTCGAAATTTAGGTGCACTTCCAGAGATGCCTTTGAAAATTGGTGCTATTATCTTCTTTCTAACAGGAGTGGTATTGTTGTATTTTACTTTATTTAAATTGAAAAGAGTAGAAATGGATCCTGAATTTATCTATGTGACTGATTTTCTAAAGCATTTCAGATATCCTTATCATAATATTGAAAAAATAGAAGAGCTAGATTATTTTGTATTCACCTTAGTGAAAATACACCTCAAGCAATCGGGTTATTTTGGAAAAAAAATAACTTTCATACCTAGTAAGAAAAGATTTCAAAGTTTTTTGAACCATCATCCTGAAATAGTTAATCAATTCCTTCTCAAAAAGAATCCTTCCCAATAAAATTTCAAAAAATAAATATTTTTAACGTTATGTCTAAATGATTGATAGTCAGCTATTTGGGTTTCATTGTTTTGGGTTTTTATTAGATAAAAAACTTTTTTTTCAGAATTACCTGAACATTATTTCTTCTATAAACATATCATTATTCGAAAGCAATATTGAAATTATTTCCTTGCTGAAAACTTTTAAGAAATAATAAATTTTTAGCGAGTTATTAATAAAGAGATTTATTTAGCTAATAGGGTTTTAGGTGTTTATTCAGGGGTCAAGACTAAGAGTCTTGACCCTGATTTTTTTGTATCCATTCTAAAAACTTTCCATCTTATATTTTCAATCAAAGGCTTAATATTTGCGTTAGGAATACGTCATAAATAAAGTTGCCAATATGACGAAGTAATTTTTTTCTTTCTGTAATTTTTAAAATTATTGTGAAGCCCTGTTACGGACTCATTTTAAAAGTTTCTAAAAGGTAAAAAGAACGAGTCGGATTGGGATATCTAGACCAAATTCCTTAGAGTTATAAAAACCGATAAAAATTTAATTATGATATTAAGACTAACACTTTTGCCCATTTTTTGGATACTTATTTTTTCGTCTGTTATTTTTTCTCAAGTGGATACAGACCTTGGAAGTTTATTCCGAGAGCAAAAATATGAGACCTTAATTCGAGAAGGCAAGAAGAAATTGAAAAATGAAGGGAAGAACCCTCAGGTGAGTATGGTGGTGGGAAGGTCTTTGTTTCAAACTGGAAAAATAGAAGAGGCAATACCTTATTTAGAAGCGGCAATTGAAACACCTAATATGGAAACCTATATTGATGCTTGGGCTTTAGACTATTTAGGGAAGATTCATTTTATGAAGGGAGAGTATGAAAAGTCAAAAAGCGCTTTAATAGAAGCTCGTTCATTGAATGCTACTAAAAATGCCAGTTACGATACTCAAAATACCTTGCTTTTATTTGGATTTGAGAATGTGTATAAGTCTTGGCAAACTTTCGAAACAGACCATATAATTTTTCATATCCAAGACACAAAAATGCTTGGGGATGTAGCGGAATATATATCTGAGCGAACAAAAGCGTATGAAAACATTCAGAATTTTTTCGGATCTGAATTGCCCAAGAAAGTCGATTTTTTTATCTGGAAATCACAATTGGAAGGTTACCGCTACTTGAGGACTAGTTTGGGATTTTCAAAGCCAGAAGCTTGTTTGTTGCATTGTTATACATTTCAAACTCCAGGGTATGAATTAGCACATGTCATTTCTAATTATGCGATTACTGAGTTTGTTCAAAAAAATAAATTCATTACTGAAGGGATGGGTGTTTGTTTTGATGGTTTAAAAAGAAATAGAACTGCTTTTGCGAAAAAAGCATTGAAAAAAAATAATCTTGAAAAGATTTCTATCGAGAAAATCTGGAAAGATCCAGAAGTAGTGAATGAGGCAATTTTATTTGCAGTAGGTGGGGCCTTTATAGAATTAATAATTGAAGAAGGCGGAAAGCAAAATTTTTTAGATCTACTCCCGAATCAGACGTTTGAAAATGCCCAAAAAATTTATGGCAATGATTTAGAAAAATGGATGAGGGATTTTGAGAAAAAAGTCAATAGAAAATAACCTACAACCCAGAAATTAATTCTGATGGGCGAATCGAATTATCTCTAGTTGGATAAGCTGTTGGATAGTCTTGTTTTAAAACATAAAGCATTCTTATCGCATCCAGCTTTGATGCGAAAGCACCTGCTCTTAATTTGTAATAAGGTGCGGTATGTTTCCAATCAGCATAAATATTAGGGTATAGAGATTGAAATTGGACTTTGGCAGTTTCCACTCGTTGTCTATCTGAAGTAGCTAATAGTTGAATTCGCCAACCTTCAATAAATTTTTTGGACTGATTTATTTCGACAAACCGATCCATCATTTTCGAAATTTTAGCTTCCGAACTTACTGTAATAGTTCCTTGAGCGAATAATGGATTATTACTGAAATATAAGATAGTTGCGAGAAGGAAAATATACTTCATGCTTCTTTTTTGTCACAAAGATAATAGATAATTCACAGAAACTAATGCCCTTCTACGATTTGAAGGCTAGAAGAACACCCTAAACGATTAGCGCCTGCCTCTATAAGTTCAATAGCTTGGTTTTGAGATTTTATGCCGCCAGAAGCTTTGATTTTTATATTTGATGGAAGTAGGGACTTTAAGTATGCAACGGTTTCATTGGTGGCACCTTCACCATTAAAGCCAGTAGATGTTTTGACATAGTCTACACCAATTTCGGTACAAAAATCACACACTCTTTTGATTTCGGAAGCGGTAAGTAGGCATGTTTCCAAAATTATTTTGATGACTTTTCCTTTTAGGTGAACGGCCCGGGTCGCACTATCAATATCATTACGTACATAGTTCCATTGTTCACTTTTAATAGCGCAAACATTAACAACTACATCGACCTCGTCTGCCCCGTCATTAATGGATCGTTTAATTTCTTCAACTTTTGCGGCAGTAGTAGAATAACCCATAGGGAAGCCAATAACGGTACCTACTTTGACGAGCTTATCTTCAAGAATATTAGCGGCATCTTTTACGAAGAAGGGAGGAATACAAACAGTGGGGAATTGATATAGGTCAGCTTCTTCACAAATTCGTTCGATATCAGCCTTCGTACAGTTGGGTTTTAATATAGTATGATCAATAAATTTTGTAAGATTCATGTAGTTTTTTTACCTCCATTAAAAGACATCATAGATGAATTTTAAGGTATATTTAATGTTTAAATTCGTCTATGCGCTCTTGAGGTGCAATATATTACAAAAAACCTGTTTGGTATAAGGGAGAGGATTTTTTTTTGAAAAAATCTAGTAATGTATTTGCTGTGGAAAAATCTTTTAGATCTTTTTTCAACAATTTCTGAAATTCGCATAGATTGTGAATTAGAATCAATACTTGCTTAAGGTTTATTTAAACTAATTTAAAGTGTTTTGAAATTCAGGTAGTTAGGTTTTTATCTGAGATTTGTAACAAAACCTATTCTTTTAAACGTATAAGATGTAATAAGTAGAGTTGGGAGTTGTTGACAAAGAAAGTTAGGTTATCAACATTTATGTCAATGTTTTCAACATTTCGATTATTCTTTGCTAATTTTACAACTTATGGTTTATAAATAAAACCTTGTAGTTTTGTCTTCTAGCCTAGAACATGCAGTAGTATTGAACATCATCTTAAAATTGACGTAAATGGCTGAACCAGACAAATTTAAAAATAGTAAAGCTGGAGGAAATTTTCCAAGAATCCAGCGCGACAAGGAAACTTTCTCACCAAATATTTATGGGAAAGTTCCCCCTCAGGCCTTACCATTGGAGGAAGCTGTTTTAGGGGCAATTATGCTCGATAAAGATGCCTTACCTGTAGTTATGGATATTCTCTCTGCAGAGAGTTTCTATGCTGATGCTCATCAATTAATATTCAAAGCAGTTTTAAGACTTTTTGAAAAATCACAGCCGATAGATATGCTTACGGTTTCTGAATCATTAAAAAAATCTGGTGATTTGGAAGCTATTGGAGGTGCTTATTATCTGGTTGAATTAACTGGACGTGTTGCTTCTTCTGCGAATATTGAATATCACGCAAGAATCGTTTCTCAAAAACATATTCAGCGAGAATTAATAAAGGTTTCTACACAAATTATTAAAGACGCATACGAAGATACCACTGATGTCTTCAATTTACTAGATGAAGCGGAAAAAGGGCTTTTTGATATCACTCAAAATAATTTGAGTCGGAATTATGAAAGTATGGGATCTTTGGCGAGTAAGACGCTAAAGATGTTAGAGGAGTTGAAAAATAAAAAGGATGGTTTGACAGGTGTTCCTACTGGTTTTACAGAGTTAGATCGGTTGACCTCGGGATGGCAGCCTTCCGATATGGTTATTTTAGCAGCTAGACCTGGTATGGGTAAGACTTCTTTTGTTTTAGCACTTGCCAAAAATGCTGCAATGGATTTTCAAAAGCCAGTTGCCGTTTTCTCTTTAGAGATGTCAAATGTCCAATTGGTTCAGCGATTGATTTCGATGGAAGCAGAGATTTCTGGGAGTAAAATGCGGAATGGAAAATTGGAAGAATACGAATGGCAACAGTTACAAAGTGCTATTGAAAAAATGAGTGAAGTGCCCATTTTTATTGATGACACGCCAGGTATTAATATTTTTGAATTGCGTGCGAAGTGTCGCCGATTAAAAATGCAGCATGATATCCAAATGGTCATTATTGATTATTTGCAGTTGATGAGTGGCGGTGGTGAAAACCAAAAAGGAAATAGAGAGCAAGAAATTTCTGCCATCTCAAGAGCCCTGAAGGGAATGGCAAAAGAATTAAATATTCCAGTAATTGCACTTTCGCAATTGAGTCGAGCAGTTGAAACGCGTGGTGGTGCAAAACGTCCTCAGCTTTCTGATTTACGGGAGTCTGGTGCCATTGAGCAAGATGCGGATATGGTATCGTTCATTTATCGACCAGAATATTATCAAATATTGGAAGATGAAGAAGGACAATCTCTAAAAGGAGTGGCTGAAATAATTATTGCAAAGAACAGACATGGTGCAACAAAAACAGTAAAACTTAGATTCGTGGATGAGTTTGCTAAATTCGCTGATTTAGGTGATCCGAATTTCGATGATTTACCTAAAGATACATTTAGTGCACCATTTGAAACGACTAATGTAATTACTCGTCCTTCTAGAATGAATGATGATGAAGATATTCCATTTTAGAGGAATAGTGCCAATAGACTTGTTACCTTTATTGAAATCATCTGCCTGAAAAATCTAAATCTTAGCCAAGCATTAATAAAAAGGGTTTGGAAAATTTGACTATTAAATTTTTCAAACCCTTTTCTGATTTGACATCTTCAAGATTGATTTATTTTGAAAAAGAAAAATAATTTCTCTAATAAAATTCCTAAGCTAGAGTCTTCTGAAGATTCTACGCCTTCTATTGTAGGAATGCGCCTCAATAAATATGTCGCACATTGTGGTATTTGCTCTCGCCGACAAGCTGGTGAATTGGTAAAAAAAGGCGAAATAGTTGTAAATGAAGTGGTTGAAATTAATCCGGCTTATCAAGTTCAAGAAGGTGATGTCATAAAATATAAAGGCAAAATAATTGTTACCGAAACCAAAAAGGTTTACATCCTAATGAATAAGCCAAAAGATGTAATTACTACGGTGAAAGATGATCGTGGACGAAAAACTGTCATGGATATTGTTGGGACAAAAGTGAAAGAGCGGATTTATCCTGTCGGAAGGCTTGACCGGGACACAACAGGGCTATTATTACTTACAAACGATGGGGATTTGGCGACTAAATTAGCCCATCCAAAGCATGTAGTAAAGAAGGTTTATCAAGTGATATTGGATAAACCGGTGAAGAGAGAAGATTTACAAAAAATCCGAAATGGAATTGAATTAGAAGAAGGAGTCGCAATAGTGGATGGCATAGATTATGTCAAAAATGCAGGGCGAAATGAAATTGGAATTGAATTGCATTTGGGGTGGAACCGCGTCATTAGGCGATTGTTTGAACATGTTGGGTATAAAGTAATAAGATTAGATCGAACCTATTTTGCAGGCCTAACGAAAAAAGACCTGCCGAGAGGTCGTTTTCGTTTTTTGGCAGATAGAGAGGTCATTATGTTGAAACATTTTATCTAAAAGTTCCTGAAGAAAACCAATCCGAGAGATCATCATCTTTTTCTTTAATTCTGTCCTCCTTAGTTTTTT
This sequence comes from Bacteroidota bacterium, assembly GCA_024743405.1. Lineage (GTDB taxonomy): Bacteria > Bacteroidota > Bacteroidia > Chitinophagales > Saprospiraceae > JANSWP01. The sequence goes on along the minus strand of JANSWP010000002.1, from coordinate 78,520 downwards.
CAAAAATATCTTGGTCGAGAAAAAAAGTATCTTCTTGTAACTTAGGTTCTCGTTCCCAAGAGGGAATCTCTTTATGTTCATCTCTTTCAATTTCATCTTTGTACCAGAAAGAGGTAAAGATACCGATGATGCCTCCTAGTAAGTGACTTTCCCAAGAAATGCCCTCCTGATTAGGTAAAATGCCCATAAAAAACCCGCTATAAAGGAAAGTAACAATTAGGGCAAGAATAATAGATTTGACATTGCGTCGAAAAATACCATTCCAGAAGACGAACGAAACTAAGCCATATACTACTCCACTTGCACCTATATGAAAAACGGATCGAGCAAATAGCCAAACTGCTAAACCGGTCAACAAATAAATCATGATAATACTCCGTACAGCTACTTTACGGTAAAAGAACATAATCATAGCAGAGAGCACAAAGAATGGAGTAGAATTATGAATTAAATGAGGGAAGTCAGCATGAATCAATGGAGCAAAAAGTACACCTTTAAGACCAAAAAAAGCTCTCGGATAGATACCTAAAAAACCTAAATCCAACCCTAATAAAAATTGAACAAGATGAACTACCCATATCAAGACTAAAAATTGAAAAGGTAATTTTAGGCTTTCGACAAAACGATTTTTTTTGGCTGGTTGTACTATTTGATCCACAGGTTATTTTTTTTGAAATGCTGATTATTTTAAATAAACAACCAAAATGCCTTTTGTTGTATAGAAAGGTTGAGTTTTTGGATAAATCAGGACAAGATTTCTACCATTTCCAATAAACTTTTATTTACATCTAAATGGTGTTTGGTCGCTTTGTTGAATGGCGTATAAGTGATTTGAGCATTCACCATGCCTATCATTACGCCCTTTTGTCCATTCATCAATGCTTTTACGGCTTCTAAACCCATTCGGCTTGCATTAACTCTTTCGAGGCAGGTAGGGCGACCGCCTCTTTGGACATGACCCAAAATAGTAACACGAATGTCATATTTAGGGTATTTTTCTTGAACCATTTCAGCCAATTCTTTGGCGCCACCAGATTCATCGCCTTCAGCCACTATCACAATTCCAGAAGACTTCTTTTTCTGATAATTATTTTCTAAGAATTCCATTAAGACTGCTTTGTCCGTACTTGTTTCAGGAACCATAATTGCCTCTGCCCCCGTTGCGATTCCACTTCTTAATGCTATGAAACCAGCATCCCGACCCATTACTTCAACAAAGAATAGTCGGTCATGAGCACCTGCGGTATCCTTTATATTATCAATGGCATTCATAGCGGTATTGACAGCAGTCAGATAACCAATCGTATAGTCCGTCCCAAATAAATCATTGTCAATAGTTCCGGGGCAACCTACAATGGAAATATCAGGGTATTCATTCATGAAAACATTTGCCCCTGTGAAGGTTCCATCGCCACCAATCGCAACAATTCCATCAATTCCACGAGCGGTTAAGTTTTTATAAGCCAATGCTCTGCCTTCTTTTGTCCGAAATCTTTCACTCCTTGCTGAATGCAGAAAAGTACCCCCCTTTTGGATAATATTACTAACTGATTTTGAAGCTAATTTTTCAAAGTCATCTTTTATCAATCCTTCATAGCCTCGATAAACACCATATACTTCCATGCCGAAATACAAACCAGTTCGGACAACTGCGCGAATACACGCATTCATGCCAGGTGCGTCACCACCCGAAGTAAAAACTGCAATTTTTTTCATGTAAAAATTTGTTATTTAGAAACAAGTCTAAGAGTATGTCTAAATTTTTATTTCCTAAAAACCAACGCTTTATGAACCTGCCTTCAAATTATTGCGGTCATTTGCCGAGGCAAACTCCCTTAATAATTTATCGCCAGAACCATAAATCATTGATTCTCAGTTTGTGAAATTTTTAGATATACTCTAATGTATAGATGAAGAACATTTAGGGCTCTTCATATTTATACGCTAAAGTTTTGAAAGTAGTTAGTAACGAATAGCTCCACCTTTTGCCCTAATCCGTTGTTATTCTTTACACGTTCCTTAGGTATATCGTCGTCGAACCAATTTAATAAAGTTTGTGGCTTTTTTTCTTTTTCCTTTTTCGGTCCAACCGTATTTTGAAGCCACATTTTCGATTAGATAAGCCTTTGCTTGATCAAAGTTTTTAACCCCATTTAAAGTGACTACCGCATTGTCATATGCAGATTTATCCCCACCAAATAGTTCATTTATGGTAAAAATCTTTTCGTTCAGTCCCATTGATTTTTTAAGATCTTTAATTGGAGATGAAGCCAATTTTTCGGAAAGTTCTGTTGCGGCTCTTATGTCAAAAAGATCTTCAATTTCAGGAGAAGCATTGATTTTTATGGCACTAGTTGGTTGAGGCTCAGGGGCTGGTGGTGGAGAAGTTCGCTCTGGTGAGGGCATTGGTTCTGATATTTCTTTTAAAGAATCAGGTAACTCAATAACCCTAGGCTTTGGAGTTTTCGGTTTTGGTACGACAATCTCTATTTCCTTTTCTATAATCTGTGGAACTTCAAGTACTGGTGGCTCCTTTTTCACCATAGGCTTTTTGTGAGGCTTTGGGGTCGATTTAATAATTTCTACTTTTGGTGTTTCTACTTCTACCATTTTTTGTGGGGCGCTTTCATATAGATAAGCATCATATAATTGCCTCACATAATTCATCATTAAATCTTTTTCAATCGCAGAAATATTATTGGCATCGGCACTCATACTTTTATGTAAAGAGGCAATTTTATTAAGCAGAATTTTAGCTTTATTTAAGTCCATTTTTTGCAAATTGATTTTTTGTAATTGGTAGTTTTATTATTAGAGTTGTTGCTTCGAAGTTCGTAATTTCGTCTTAGCTTTCTCTATTAAAAGATTTGTAAAAGTATGGTTTTTAACGAATTAATCAAGAGTTGTGTTTGAGTGTTTTTGGGATTAAATTTTTATTATAAAAAGTGATTTAATACTAAAACGTCTAAATACAAAAAACAAATACACGGGATGTTTCTCGAACCTCATTTTAAAGGGCAAAGAAGTGGATGGATTGAAGTTATTTGCGGATCTATGTTTTCTGGAAAAACAGAAGAACTGATTCGGCGGTTGAAACGAGCAAAAATTGCCAACCAAAAGGTTGAAATTTTCAAGCCCAGAGTGGATACTAGATATGACGATAGAAAAGTGGTGTCTCACGATGAAAATTCTATTTTGGCTACTCCCATTGAGTCTTCAAAAAAACTCTTGGAGTTGGTAGAGGGAGTGAGTGTTGTAGGTGTTGATGAGGCGCAGTTTTTTGATATGGATTTACCCGAAGTGGCTCAAATGCTTGCTCTTAGAGGGAAAAGAGTCATTGCCGCAGGATTGGATATGGATTATAAAGGGAGGCCATTTGGTCCAATGCCTAATCTACTTTCAGTTGCAGAATATATTACTAAAGTGCATGCTATTTGTCAGCATTGTGGCAATCTTGCTACCCATTCTTACCGCCTGACAATGGAAGGTGACACAGTCGTTTTAGGGGAAAAGGACTTGTATGAACCTCGTTGTCGTACTTGTTACCATATGGGCAATATTTTGAATCTACAGGCAAAGGAAAATGGAGTGAAGTGATGTTTTTTGAAAGGATAACAATAGCGCAAAGAGGCGAAGAAACAATTAAATTTATCTTACATTTACAGCCATTTTTGACAAAAAAAGAAGAAAACAAATCATGATAGATACTGAAAAAGAAGCATACTTAAATGAATTTATAAAAAGGGCGATGTTTGAAGATGTACCCTCAGGGGATCATACTTCATTGGCTTGTGTACCTGCTAACACGAGAAGTAAAGCTAAATTATTGGTTAAAGATGTTGGCGTGATTGCAGGGGTTGAAATTGCCGAAAAAATATTAAAAGCAGCCGACCCAACTGCTGAAATTTCGGTCTATATCAAAGATGGAAAATCAGTCCGTTATGGTGATATCGTTTTTGAGGTAGAGGCAAATTCACAGGCTATTTTGAGAGCGGAAAGATTACTTTTAAATACGATGCAAAGAATGAGTGGAATCGCGAGTTTGAGTAATCGCTTTCTTTTTGAGGTAGAAGATCTGAATGTGAAAATTTTAGATACTCGAAAGACTACGCCATTGATTCGGTTTTTAGAAAAATGGGCAGTTCGATTGGGAGGATGTATGAATTATCGAGATAGCCTTTCTGATTGGATAATGATTAAAGATAATCACATTGATGCTTGTGGTGGAATTACACAAGCGATTGAACGTGTTGAAGCCTACCAAAAGGAGAATGGATTGAATTTAGGGGTGACGATAGAAGTCAGAAATTTAGTAGAATTATATGAAGTTTTGAAAGTAGGTAAGGTGACGAGAATTATGTTAGATAACTTCGAAATTCCTATTTTAGCAGAAGCTGTCGGTACAATTGATGGAAAATTTGAGACAGAAGCCTCTGGCGGTATAAATATTCACAATATCCGAAAAGTTGCTCGAACAGGGGTTAATTTCATCTCTGTAGGTGCTTTGACACACTCCGCAACTAGCCTTGATATGAGCTTAAAAATTGTGAAATAGTTAAATTGTCAAAATTGTTTGGTTATCGTAAATATTGAATTAATCAAACAATTTTGACAACCTCAGCATTTATCGAATCGGATAACTTTTCAAAGTCAAGCCTATCAAAATTATCAAAGAGACCATGACCATCCAAAAGCGGATATCCTTGTAAAAAATAGTTGTTTCTTTAGTAATCATAGCTACAAAGTTTAATAATGAGTAAAGAGCGTTTACCTCTAGCATGGTAAAATGTCAACCTATTACAACATATAACAGGCTGGTTTTCCATGTAGCGACTTACGGAAAAAGGAAGAGTGAGCTGTTTAACTCCAAAATGTTTTTTGAACGAATTTTTACTGATTGAAGCCTTAAACGTTAAAGTTGAGGCTTCTTAAATATGCACCTACGAATAGAAATCCAAAAAGGATGCCATGGCATTTTTTAATAATATCTTTTGAGCTATCGTCGAGCGACTATTTATACACAAGTGATACTTACAGGGCTGCGACTAGATATTAAGAATTCTTCAAAATCCTTTGATTGATTCGTTTAATGAGAGAGGGTCCTTCATAAACTAAACATGAATAAACCTGAATAAGCGAAGCGCCAGCATTTAGTTTCTCAATAGCATCTTCAGGACTGCCGATTCCGCCTACTCCGATAATTTTCAATTTCCCATTGGAGGCGTTGTGTAAGTAACGAATAACTTCCGTAGAGCGTTCTTTGACGGGTGCGCCACTAAGTCCGCCAGCGCCAATTTTTTCTATATTTTTTTCATCAGTTTTTAATCCTGTTCGAGCAATGGTGGTATTGGTAGCTATAATGCCAGCAATATTAGTGTTTTTGACAATTTCTATAATATCATCTAATTGACCATCTGTTAAATCAGGTGCAATCTTTAAAAGAACTGGTTTGGGGTTGGGTTTTTGATTATTGAGGTGTTGAAGGTGGGAAAGTAATTTTGTCAGTGGTTCTTTATCCTGTAAAGCCCTCAAATTTGGCGTATTAGGCGAACTTACATTCACTACAAAATAATCAACATAAGGGAATAATTTTTCGAAAGAAATGGCATAGTCATCTACGGCTTTTTCATTTGGCGTAACTTTATTTTTGCCAATATTCCCACCAATAATTAAATTTCTTGGTTTGCCTCTTTTCAATCTTTCTACCAATGCGTCTACTCCTTCATTATTGAAGCCCATTCGATTAATCAAACCATTATCTGCGGGCAGTCTAAAAAGACGTGGTTGAGGATTTCCAACTTGACCTTTTGGTGTGACGGTTCCTAATTCTATGAATCCAAAACCCAAAGCAGACATTGCTCGAAAATGCTTTCCATCCTTATCAAACCCCGCAGCTAAACCAACGGGGTTAGGGAAGGTCAATCCGAAAACAGAGCGTTCGAGTTTTTTATCGTTTACGGCATAAAATGATTTAAAAAGGAGATTGACCAATGGAATGGACAAAACCAATTTTAATAAAAACAGTGTCAAATGATGCGCCTTTTCTGGTGGAAAAAGAAAAAAGAAGGGTTTGATAAGAATTTTATACACGGTAGTTTTTTATGCAAAAGTAACCACAGAATAGAAAAATGAGTAATTGAATAGCAATTGTTATTGTTTCAAATAAAAAAGGTTCAAAGATGTATTTTCTTTGAACCTTTTTTATTTGAGCAAAAAATAATGTTAGAGCTGATTATCGACCTCTGCTAATTCTGTCAATTCATATTCTCCAAACCATCTTTTTAAATGTTTTCGAGCATTGATCTTGACTTCGTCATTTACATAGCAGGCGATGGTAACTAACCCAAAACCTAAAACGCCAACATCATCGGTGAAACCTAAAATTGGCGTTAAATCTGGTATAGCGTCAATTGGAGCGATGAAATAACCTAAGGTTCCAAGTATGATATTTCTCGCCCAAACTGGTGTTTCTTTTCGTTTGAAAGCGTAATAAAGTAACATAGCAGTATAAATCGTTTTCAAACCAGCTTGCCGCCCATAAGATTTTATTTTCTCTAAGAATTTATTTTCTGAGAAAAAGGATCCAAATTTTTTAAAGGGATTTTTCATATTTATTTCTTTAAGTGATTCAACATTTCCTCAAATACTTTCACTCTTTTTCGATTTAATCCGAAAGAACCTTGTGTAAAGATAGCATAACAAAAATAAATCAACCCTATAACAAATATTGCATAGGTGATGTTGTGTGTCCCTAGACTAAACCAAGAAATTGTATAGGCCAAAAACCAGGGAATTCCGAAATACTTGTCACGAGTCATCGCTTTTTGAGCCTTTTCAATTTCAGTTTTTAGCAATTCAGGAGTGAGTTGGGATTCTTTAATTCGAGTTCTTTCTCGAAACGGAAGTTGCTTCATTATTTCTTCTAAATCATTCTTTTTTAATTTTTTTTTTGCCATTTCGATTAATTTTTAGGTTTTTGTTCGAACTTCACTTCCTACAAAAAGACAAAACTTTCGGCACATAAATAAAAATATTTCGATGAAGTCCCTTTTTTTATTATTTCTATTGTCATTCTGTATAATGTCTATTTCCCAAGCTCAAAATTTATCCACTTTTCAAAAAAAGACTTTCTTAAGCGCCAAAGGAGATAATTTGCCTTATAGAATGCTCTTGCCTGAAAATTTTGATAAGGATCAAAGTTATCCGCTAATCTTGTTTCTTCACGGGGCAGGTGAGCGAGGCAATGATAATGAATTACAACTAGTTCACGGGGCTAAACTGTTTTTGGAAAACATAGAAAAACATCCTGCGATTGTCGTTTTTCCTCAATGTCCAGAAAACGTTCGGTGGTCAAATGTGGACTGGGATTCTAGGATGGAAGATGGCAGCTGTAATATGCCTTTTTCTGAAAAAGCGACAAGACCGATGGAGTTGGTTTTAGAATTAATTGACAATTTATTAATTACAAAATCGATCGATAATAGCCGAATTTATCTTTGTGGGCTTTCAATGGGTGGTTTTGGATCCTTTGATTTATTAGCTAGGAAGCCTGATTTTTTTGCGGCAGCAATTCCGATTTGTGGTGGAGGAAATCCATTAGTGGCAAAATTATATGCTGATAATACAGCGATGTGGATTTTTCACGGAGATGCGGATGTTGTTGTTCCAGTAGAAGGTTCGCGGAAAATGTATCAGGTATTAAAAGAATTGGGGGCTAATGTTCGTTATACAGAATATCCAGGCGTAAATCACAATAGTTGGGATAAGGCTTTTGCAGAACCATCTTTTTTGGAATGGTTGTTTTCGCAAAAAAAATAGAGAGATAAATCGAGACTTATTTTGAGAAGAGGTTGTATTTCAGGATACAATAAATTGCACGAAATCCGTCTTTCCAACCTATTTTTTTCCCTTCTTCATAAGTTCGTCCGTAATAAGAAATACCTACCTCGTAGATTCTAATGTCTGGTACACGGGACATTTTGGCGGTTACTTCAGGCTCAAATCCAAACCTTTTTTCTTTTAGGGTTAAATTTTTTATGATTTCGGATCGGAATAATTTATAACAGGTTTCCATATCTGTCAAATTGAGATTGGTAAAAGCATTGGACAAAGCAGTAAGGAATTTATTACCGATAGAATGCCAGAAAAATAGAATACGATGGGGTTTTCCTCCCATGAATCGTGAACCGTAAACCACATCGGCAAAGTTATCTAGAACAGGTCGTAGGAGTAAATTAAATTCGGTGGGATCATATTCTAAATCAGCATCTTGAATGATGATAAAATCACCAGATGCTTTTTTTATTCCTGTATGGAGTGCTGCACCTTTCCCCTGATTTGTTTCATGTTTGAAGTATTGGATATTAAAAAGAGGGTTTGTCTTTTGATAATTGAAAATTGCCTTTTCAGTATCATCCTTTGAACAATCATTAACAATAATGACTTCCTTTTGAACATTTTGAATCAATTGAACAGCTTGAACCTTATCCAAAATGAAATGTATCGTATTGGCTTCATTATAAGCGGGGATGATAATGGATAATGTTTTAGACATAAATGGATAATTGATTTTGGGGGTAAAAATAGGAATCAAATTGAAATTCAAGTTTCAATGACAGTTTTTGTATTTTTATGCTCCATTTTACGAGAGACAATTAATTGAACAAATGACACGAAAGGAAAAACATGAAAAGAATTATTGGGCGATACACCGGTAAAGAAAAAGGACCGTTACTGATCGTTTTTGGAGGAATGCATGGAAATGAACCTGCTGGTGTAAAGGCATTAGACCTAATGCTGAAAATGATAGAAGTAGAACCAATCACAAATCCTTCTTTTAATTTTTGTGGAAGAATAATAGGGCTTATTGGAAACGTTCAGGCAATGAGGCGGGGTGAAAGGTTCTTAGAAAAAGATTTGAATCGAGCGTGGACGGAAGAGAATGTACATCGTGTTAAGAATAATAATAATGGAACACTGGACGCGGAAGATATTGAGATGAAAGAACTTCTAGAAGTTATTGAAAGTGAAATTGAGGACTATCAACCGTCTAAAGTTGTGATGTTGGATATTCATACGACGACAGCCTATGGAGGGATTTTTTCGATTGCGACCAACAATCCTGAAAGTATTAGAATTGCAGTAGAGTTACATGCCCCGGTCATTACAAAAATGTTGGATACAGTCGGGTTAAAAGGTACGAGTTTACATTATTTCATCACCGAAAATTTTGGGGTGGAAATGGTTCCAGTCGTTTTCGAAGCAGGTCAACACAATGAGTTGCTCTCCGTTAATCGAGCTATTGCTGCTATCACCAATTGTATGAGAACCATTGGATGTGTCAGGGCTAATGATGTGGAAAATCGACATGATTCTATATTGATCGAGTATTCTTCCGGGTTACCTAAAGTAGCAGAATTAATTATGATTCATAATGTTAATCCAGGAGATGAGTTCAAAATGCAACCTGATTATAAGAACTTTCAAGCGGTTGAAAAGGGAGAATTATTAGCATTGGATAAACACGGAGAAATTCGAGCAGATGAAGATGGATTGATCTTAATGCCACTTTATCAAAAACAAGGAGATGATGGTTTCTTCTTGGTAAGAAGAATTGAATATTAGTAATCCTTGTAACCGTTTTAAATTTTCCGTCCTACTTTCTCCACTAATTTGACAAACACCTAAACACATTTTTATACCTTGCGCCCTCTTTTTTAAAAATCAAGGGATTAAACAAACTAATACAAAATTCACTATGGCCAAACTCAGAGCCGCAATAACCGGTGTAAATGGATATGTGCCCGACTATATCTTAACGAACGCTGAATTAGAAACCATTGTCGATACAAATGACGAATGGATTCGAAGCCGAACGGGGATAGAGCAACGTCATATTTTAAAAGGAGAAGGTAAAGCTACTTCGGATATGTGTGTGGAAGCAGTCAAAGGACTTCTTGAAAAAACAGGAACTTCTCCTGACGAGATTGATTTAGTGATTTGTGCGACTGTTACTGCTGACATGCCCTTCCCTGATACTGCAAATATCACGTCTGATAAGGTTGGAATCAAGAATGCATTTTGCTTTGATATCAATGCAGCATGCTCTGGTTTTTTATATGCTTTGACAACAGGAGCAAAATTTGTAGAATCAGGATCTCACAAAAAAGTTATTGTGATAGGTGCAGATATGATGTCTTCGATTATTGACTATACCGATAGGACAACATGTGTGATTTTCGGAGATGGAGGTGGTGCCGTTCTTTTAGAACCAACGGAGGAAGAAGTTGGAGTGATGGATTCTGTTTTAAAAAGTGACGGTAATGGCAGGCATTTCCTTCATCAAAAAGCAGGTGGATCGTTGCATCCGGCAACGATGGAAACCGTAACTGCAAGAGAGCATTTTGTTTTTCAAAATGGGCGGCCTGTTTTTAAAGCTGCAGTCAAAGGCATGACAGACACCGTTAAAACAGTAATGTCTCGTAATAACCTTTCTAATGATGATATATCTTGGATGGTGCCGCATCAAGCTAATATGCGAATTATTGATAGTGTGACCAGGATGTCAGATTTTCCATTGGAAAAAACTATGGTAAATATCCAAAAGTATGGTAACACAACTGCAGGGACACTACCTCTATGCCTTTGGGATTATGAAAGTCAACTTAAAAAAGGAGATAACCTTATTTTGACTGCCTTTGGAGGGGGATTTACTTGGGGAGCAGTTTGGTTAAAATGGGCTTATTAAGCATTGTAATAGTGAAGCCTTTTAGAATTAAGGTGAAACTAGCAACTAAGAACTCTGAACTCTTTCTTATCTTTGCGTCACTTTTTAGAAAATTATTATATTTTTCATTCTATTAAAAATAATTCTACCCAATGGCAAGTACGTCAGATATCAAAAATGGATTGTGTATTGAATACAACAATGACATTTGGTCAGTTGTGGAATTTCAGCATGTGAAGCCTGGAAAAGGAAATGCTTTTGTAAGAACTAAATTGAAGAGTTTGACCCATGGAAGAGTCGTAGATAATACCTTTCCTGCGGGGCATAAAATCCATACAGTAAGAGTTGAAAGACGAAAATTTCAATTTTTATATAATGATGATTTGGGCTATCATTTTATGAATACAGAGGACTACTCTCAGACTCAATTAGAGGAACATTTAATTAATAACCCAGGGTTGCTTTTGGAAGGAGCTGTCGTAGATGTACTTTTTCATTCAGAAAAAGATGTACCTCTTCAAATGGAAATGGAACCAAGTGTAGTTGTTGAAATCACTTACACAGAGCCTGGTGTTAAGGGAGATACGGCAACGAATACAATGAAGCCAGCAACGATCGAGACCGATATGGAAGTTCGAGTACCCTTATTTGTTAACCAAGGTGATAAAATACGAGTTGATACAAAGACAGGGGCTTATATAGAAAGAGTGAGAGATTAGAGTGTCCTTTTAATTTTGAATGGGTAACTTGTGTATCGATTTAGAGTACTATTTCACCAAATCAAAACGCTAATTCCACAATATGAATTTCAAAGAAATACAAGAGCTAATTAAGCTTATCAACAAAATGAATCTAACAGAATTCAAAATGAAAGATGGTGATTTTGAACTTGCTGTTAGAACTGAGAAATACTTAAAAACTAGAACGACTCAAGTCGTCTCTTCCCCTGCGCCGATGATGCAGGTAGCTGCACCAGCGCCACAGCCAGAGCCTATTGTAGCGGCTCCTGCACCTGTGCCATCTACACCTGCACCTGCTAAAAGTGAAGATGCTTCTACTCCAAAGGAAACTGGGAATTATTTGGAAATTAAATCTCCAATCGTCGGAACTTTTTATAGGTCACAATCTCCAGATAAGCCAGCCTATGCAAAAGTAGGAGATTCGGTTGCGGTTGGTGATGTAGTCTGTATCGTAGAGGCAATGAAATTATTCAATGAAATTGAGTCAGAGGTTTCAGGTAAAATTGTGAAAGTGCTTCTTGAAGATGCTCAGCCAGTCGAATATGACCAAGTCCTTTTCTTAGTTGAACCAAGTTGATTTTTGGATTCAGACTATTTTTAAGAAACAATAATTCGTTATTCTCTCCATAGGAGATCCTGAGAGATAAATCATAAATCGAAATATGTTTAAAAAAATTCTCATAGCCAATCGTGGAGAGATTTCTCTCCGCATTATTCGTACTTGCCGTGAAATGGGTATTAAATCAGTAGCTGTTTTTTCAACTGCCGATCGAGAAAGTTTGCATGTTCGTTTTGCTGATGAAGCTGTTTGTATTGGACCAGCTTCCTCTGCTGAGTCTTATTTAAGTATACCTAAAATCATGGCTGCTGCTGAAATTACGAATGCAGATGCCATACATCCGGGATATGGGTTTTTATCAGAAAATGCAGATTTTGCAGAAGTATGTGCAGAGTATGGTATCAAATTTATTGGGCCAACTCCTGAGCATATTCGGAAAATGGGGGATAAGGTAACCGCTAAGGAAACCATGATAAAAGCCGGTGTACCTGTAGTACCTGGTTCAGACGGGTTACTAGAAAGTGTAGAACAAGGTCAAAAATTGGCAAAAAAAATTGGATATCCAGTTATTCTCAAAGCAACAGCTGGGGGAGGAGGAAAAGGAATGCGTATCGTTTGGAATGATGAAGAGTTTGAGACTCAATGGAATATGGCTCGAAATGAAGCGAGAGCTTCTTTTGGAAATGATGGCATGTATATGGAGAAATTCATTGAAGAACCACGTCATATTGAGTTTCAAATCGCAGGTGACCAGTTTGGAAAAGTTTGCCACTTATCCGAAAGAGAGTGTTCAATTCAACGACGGCATCAGAAATTATTAGAAGAAAGCCCATCGCCTTTTATGACGGATGAATTGAGAGAAAAAATGGGTGCTGCCGCAATTTTGGCTGGCGAGTGTATTAATTATGAAGGTGTTGGAACGGTAGAGTTTTTGGTTGATAAGTACCGAAATTTTTACTTCATGGAAATGAATACCCGTATTCAAGTGGAGCATCCGGTTACAGAGGAAGTTATTGATCATGATTTGATAAAAGAGCAAATAAAAATTGCTGCTGGAATTCCAATCTCAGGAGAGAACTATATCCCTACAATGCATGCGATTGAATGTCGAATTAATGCGGAAGATCCTTATAATAATTTTCGACCAAGTCCAGGAAAAATCACATCGTTCCATAGTTCAAAAGGACATGGTGTACGAGTAGATACGCATGTTTATGCAGGATATACCGTTCCGCCTTATTATGATTCGATGATTGCTAAATTAATCTGTAGAGCTCAAACTAGGGAGGAGTGCATAACAAAAATGGAGCGAGCTTTGGATGAGTTTATTATTGAAGGTGTAAAAACAACAGTTCCTTTTCATCAGAAATTAATGCGTGATGAGAGCTTCAGAAAAGGTGATTTTCACACTGGATTTTTAGATGATTTTGATATAGGTAAGCCGGAGAAAAAATAAGGATTTTAGAGGAGTGTATAATCAGTTGTGCCGTTCCTTTTGATAACATAATTGATTATGCACCAACTCTATATGAAATGTTTATTTATACATTTTTTCGATATTTTTTTCTTGGTGCTTTAAAATATTAGGTCTTGATAATTTTAAGGTTGGTGTCACTTCCCCTTTTTCAATTGTCCAATTTTCATATAAAAGTGTAAATTTCTTTATTTTTTGATGATTCGAATGTCGATCATTACAATCATCGATGATACTTTGGAAAAAAGTTTGAACCTTAGGGTTCAAAACCATATACCTTGGTGCAGTCCAATGTACATTGTTTTTTTTGCACCAATTTTCCAACATTGCAAAAGAAGGTACAATCAAAGCAGTAACAAAGGGGCGCTTAAACCCCAAAATCATACATTGTTCAATATAAGCAGAGGTTTTTAATTGGTTCTCAATGACTTGTGGAGCCACATATTTTCCTGAAGAAGTCTTAAAAATATCCTTTTTCCTATCCGTAATTTGTAAAAAGCGTTTGTGAACAAACTTCCCTATGTCGCCGGTATGAAACCAGCCATCTTCTTGAATTACTTTTGCCGTTTCTTCTGGACGATTGTAATAACCCATCATGACATTTGGCCCTTTCACTAAAATTTCCCCTTCTCCTGATTCATCAGGTTGATAAATTTTTACTTCAACTCCTGGAACTGGAAGCCCAACTGTTCCAAATCGAAATAATCCAGGTTCAAAATGATTGGAAGAAACAATAGGGGAAGTTTCAGTTAGTCCGTATCCTTCTCGAACAGGAATACCCGCCGCTGAAAAAAGTCGTGCTAACATAGGTTGTAAAGCTGCAGCACCAACAAAAATACCTTGAACCTTATTACCTAAAGCTTTTCGCCATTTTCTGTAAACTAAAATATTAGCGATTTTTAATTGCAGCCAATAACATAGGTTGAATTTTCTGTCGTTAGTATATCGCTGTCCTAGTTTGATGGACCAACTTAAAATTTTTCGAAATAAGACATTTTTTTCATTGCCTTTTTCTACAATCTTTTCATAAAACTTTTCGAGTAACCTTGGTACACTTGTAAAGTAGTGTGGTCGAATATCTTTCATCAGATCAGTTGCTTCTTCTACTCTTTCGGCATAATAAATAGAAGCGCCAACAGCTATATATGTATAAGTCACCATGCGTTCAAAAATGTGACTCATGGGTAAAAAACTAATGACTCTTTTATCACAATTAATGGGCACTAATGAAATAGTAGCTTTGATATTGCTAATGATATTTTTATGTGAAAGCATGACCCCCTTTGGCTGCCCAGTTGTGCCTGAGGTATAAATAATCGTGGCTAAATCGTCTTCATGTATGGCAGCTTTAAAGGTTTCGAATTGGGCAAGATGCTTTTCTGAAGGTGGTGTTTTTAGGCTTTCCCAATATGGTATGTCGTCCAATCTTTCAAAAGTGTAAATCTCTTTAAGGTTTACGGCGCTGTCTTTCACAGCGGATACTTTATCATACATCTGTTTATTGGAGGCGAAACAAATTTTCGAGCCCGAATCTTTTAAGATATAAATCAAATGTTCATTAGTTACGACAGAATGGATAGGAACAACGACAACTCCAATCTGCTGTAAAGATAGGTCAACAAAATTCCAAATGGGGCTTCCACAATGCGCCAAAATGGCCACCATTTCTCCTTTTTTTAATCCTAAATCTAAAAACCCCGAACTTAATTTATTGATAATATCGATACATTGGCTCGTAGAGAAAGAGGTCCAGCGATAGCCATCTTTAAAGGAAAGGGCTTTCTTCTGCGGATATTTAGCCTCTTGGTAGAGTAACAAATCGAACAACCGCCGAAAATCCATATTGAGAAAGTTAGTTCTTGGTTTGTGTTTTGATTCGTAGATTTGACGATTCCAAAACTAGAAAAAATTAATCATCTTACATAACAAAAAAAATTATCATGAGAAAAATTAGCTTGCCATCATTCGTATTCATTTTGTGTGTTTTTTTTCTTTTTTCAAATTGTGACCAAAAGGCTGCCCAATCCACTTCATACGATTCGTTTAAATTAAATGAAGACTTTGATTTGAAAATGAATCAAAAAGCAAAATTAAATGATGGTGATATGTTAATTCATTTTGCCGATGTGACAGAGGATTCGAGATGTCCAGAAGGTGTCAATTGTATTCAGGCAGGTAAAGTGGTGGTCAAATTAATGGCTAACGAAACTACATTAATGTTGACTAAAAAAGGAAAGCAAAAAGGCGGAGCAGAAGGGAATTCTGGCAATTATACTATCGAAATGATGGAAGTAAACCCCTATCCAAAAGATGGAGTAAAGATTGATAAAGATGATTATTCAATTAAATTGAAAGTGACAAAGATTTAGTAAAGAGCAAATAATAGGTCTGTTAGTTGGAGATGAAATGATGGAGTTATTCTTTAATTACGAATCATAATAATTTTGGAAGAACTCAGGCAAATGCCTTAAAGCAGCTAATTCTTTTTGCTTTGTTCGAATTTCATCGGCAGGAGAGCCAAAGTAGGCTTTCTTGCCAGCCAAACTTTTCGAAACACCAGATTGTGCGCTTATAACTGCGCCTTCCCCAATTCGAATTCGAGGAGAGAGACCTACTTGACCATAAAGGACGACATTATCTTCTACGATGGTTTTTCCTCCTATTCCGACCTGACCAGCGATAATACAATTTTTGCCAATCACTACGCCATGACCCACATGAACCTGACAGTCTAATTTTGAACCTTCACCTATAATTGTATCACCCGAAACGCCCTTATTTATCGTGCAACAAGCCCCAATATCTACATTGTTTTTAATAATGACTCGTCCACCAGAACGCCATTTTTCAAAAGTTCCATCATCATGTTTTTTGAAATAAAAAGCATCCGTTCCAATCATACTTCCAGCTTGAATCGTCACATTGTTCCCAATGATGGTATGTTCCATTATAACCACATTCGCTTGAATATGGCAGTCTTCCCCAATCTCCACATTATTCGCGATGACTACGCCCGGTTCGATAATAGTGGACGGGTGGATTTTTGAACTAGGGTCAAGTTGAGTTGTTAAAGGATGAAAAGGACGAAACTCACGAACTAATTGGTCGTAAGCCTTGAAAGGATGCTCGCAAACTAAAATCGCTTTACCTTCAGGGCAATCTACTTCTTCATTTAAAATGATAATACTGGCTGAAGATTTTAGCGCCTTTTTTGAATATTTGGCTAAGTCGGAGAAAGTGATATCCCCTTCTTCGACCTTGTGAATTTCATTAATTCCATTAGCTAAAAGGGTGTCGTTTCCAATTATTATAGCACCAATTTTTTGGGCAACTTCTTTGATGGGTATGGGTGTTGGAAATTTCATGTGTCTTGAGTGAGGTATGAAAATTTAAGAAATGTTGAGTTTATTTTCGCAAATTCGCGATCTAATGAAACATCGGGAACAAAAATAGGGCTTAGGAGAGTTAGGGATGATGTTTCGTAAATATAATTTTTAATAAAAAGAACAATTATGAGTTTAGAGCAAAAAATCATGACAGACTTGAAAGCTGCAATGAAAGCTAAAGATCAAGGTGCTTTAAGGGGGATTCGTGCGATCAAAGCCGCTATTCTATTAGCAAAGACTGACGGAAGCGGTCAAGAATTGAATGAGGAAAGAGAAATCAAAATGCTTCAAAAATTAGTGAAGCAGCGCAAAGATTCTTTGGAAATTTTCATCAAACAAGGACGGGAAGATCTAGCCGTTATTGAGCGAGAAGAAATTGCTGTCATTGAAAAATATTTGCCAGCTCAAATGAGTGCAGAAGATTTAGAAAATTTTCTAAAAGGAATCATTGAAAAAGTTGGCGCAACTTCTATGCGAGATATGGGTAAAGTAATGGGAATGGCATCGAGTCAACTTGCTGGAAAAGCAGATGGTAAAACGATTTCAATGACTGTCAAAAAGTTATTAGGATAAATTCAGAAAACAGGGGACAGGTTTAAATGCTTATTTCTGTCCCCTGTGTCCTGAACCTGATTATAAATTTAATTCTCGTTAAAAAGCCCCGTCGAAGCCCTACTCCGTCTACGTTTTTTGTTGCCTCAAAGAGCAAAATAGTCAGACCAAAATAAAAAACATAATTCTTCATCATTCCTTGAAATGATAATTTGGTTAAAAAATGTTGAGATATTTTTAGCTGAAAATCTGAACCAGTGATTGAAGTTTGTGTAACAATGGATGATAAACTGATGGCATAAAGCCAATCCACATACGGATGGTTAACTGCCAATGGCAAAATTTCTTACTTTTGCATCGCTTTTTTCAGATGTATTTCCAAAACATTTTAGAATGTAGAAGAATGAATGGTAAATGACTGATAATCAATTAAGTATTTATTGATATAATTATTGGGCGATAGATTTATTATTCCTAATTCATCATCACGAAGAAATATTTTAAGATCAATGAACTCGTTTAAACGAATCACAAATATTGCAGGCTGGTTAGTTTTTGCCATTGCTGCTGTTGTCTTTTTTCTTTCCGCTGAGCGCACAGGTAGTTTGTGGGACTGTGGGGAGTTTGTTTTAGGAGCCTATAAATTACAGGTAGTTCACCCTCCAGGGGCACCGATGTTTCTTTTGGTTGGAAGAGTTTTCACCTATTTAGCAGAGTTATTTTCTGATACAGCTGCCAATCCGGAAAACATATCTTTTGCGGTGAATATTATGTCAGGAATATGCACTGCCTTTGGTGCCATGTTTATTTGTTGGGTGACCATGCTTTTTGGGAAACTAGCATTAGTCGGAAGAGGTAAAGAGACTAATGAAGGTCAAAATATTGCTTTAGCAGGTGCTGGTATTGCAGGTGGTTTGGCAATGGCATTTGCGACATCTGTTTGGTTTTCAGCAGTTGAAGGCGAGGTTTATGCGATGTCTACCTTCTTTACCTGTTTGACACTTTGGGCAGGGACTAAATGGTATTATTTACCAGATTCTGCTGAGTCAGATAAATGGATTGCTCTGACGTTTTTTACAGCGGCTCTTTCTATGGGCGTCCACTTGTTGAGTTTGTTGACCTTCCCTGCGTTGGCGATGTTGTATGCCTATAAAAAGAATATCAATAGCCCAATATTGAGAGGATTAGGAACTATAATTTCGATTGTGGCTGCACCATTGATTGCTATCATCTTGGCTTCATTTATTGTTGAGTTTGGAAATTTGGTGGATAGTTTTGGGATGCGAGTTGGTCTTTTTGCCTTAGTCGTATCGGTGATTGGTTATATTGGCTATGATGCTTACCGAAGTGATAATGGGTTTAATATGAACAAATTTTTGACGGCTATGGGCTCTGCCGGAGTTGGTGTAGTTGTCATTGGAATCATTCAGAAATTAGTCATTACGGGTATTCCAAGCCTTTGGAAAAACATGGAATTAATGACTGTTAATGGATTTGGAATGCCATTTAATACAGGTATCATTCCCACCGTTTTGATAGTAGCTGCCATATTCTTTTTTGGGTTGAGATATGCACATCAAAAGAAAAATGCATTGATGCAATTAGCTTTAGTGAGTGGTATGATGGTGGTGATTGGATTTTCAACAATTGGAGTGGTTGTTATTCGGGCAAATGCCAATACACCGATTAATATGAATAATCCTTCTGACCCGATGAGATTATTGCCTTATTTGAATCGGGAACAATATGGAGAGCGCCCTCTTTTATATGGACCAAATTTTACTCAGGATCCAGTTGATAATAAAATAGAAGAAAGATACGGACAAATAACACAAGATGATAAAGGGAATCCGGTTGAGGAATATGCAATTGTGGATGAGAAAGTTTCTTACGTATATGGCGGTAAATTATTTTTTCCTAGAATGAGTGATGCGACACAAGGTCGTCCTGAAAAATATCGAAATTGGATAGATAAGCCCAATGGTGAGCCCACATTTATTGATAATGTTAATTATTTTTTCAAATACCAATTGGGCTGGATGTATTGGCGATATTTTATGTGGAATTTCTCAGGTCGTCAAAATGGAGAACAAGGTTATTATTCATGGGATAAAAAAAGTGGGCATTGGTCGACAGGTATTTCATTTTTAGATGAATCTCGTCTTTATAATATGGATGAATTACCAGAGGCAATGAAAAATCATAAGGCACGTAATCATTATTATTTGCTTCCGTTAATATTTGGATTTTTTGGGCTTTGGTTTCATTTAAAGAGAAATACCAATGACGCAATGGCCCTCTTAGCGATGTTTATAGTCACGGGGATTGGAATTATTATTTACTCTAATCAGCCTCCGAATGAACCTCGTGAAAGAGATTATGTACTGGTAGGTTCCTTTTTTACATTTGCTATTTGGATAGGGATGGGTGCACTTGCGCTTTTTGAAATCCTGCGTTCCAAAATGGACGGTAAAGCGGCGGCTGTATTAGGTTCCGTAATAGTATTGTCTGCGCCACTTTTAATGGGAACCGTCAATTTTGATGACCATACTAGAAGTCATCATTCTGGAGCTAGAGATTATGCGTCTAATTTCCTAGAATCTTGCGAACCGAATGCGATTATATTTACCTATGGTGATAATGATACCTATCCGCTTTGGTACGCCCAAGAGGTTGAAAAAATACGGACAGATGTTAGGGTAGTGAATTTAAGTTTGATCGCAGTAGATTGGTACATTGACCAATTAAGAAGAAAAGTAAATGATTCTCCTCCAATTAAAATGACTATTCCAAGAGAATCATATCGAGGTAAAAAGCGAAATACCACTTTGTATTATAACCCAAGCGGAAATGATAAACCAATGTCGGCTCAGCAATTCTTAAAATGGATTGGAGAAGACCACATTTTAAAAGGTCAGAGTGGTCGAACATTGTATAGTTTCATGCCTACGCGAAATGTTTCATTGCCAGTTGATTTGGATAAGGCTGTTGAAGTTGGGGCATTAACGCCTGCGGATACAGTTGGGGTTGTTAATCAGATTCCAATTAATTTGAACGGCAAAAATTATTTGGTTAAAGATGAATTGGCAGTATTGGATGTCATTGTTTCGAATATCTGGGATCGCCCAGTTTATTTTGCTGTGACGTGTCGACCTGATAAAATGTTTGGCTTAGATGATTATATGCAGTTAGAAGGTTTAGGGTTGAGAATCGTCCCGGTCAAATCAACTAGTGAAAAAGGTCTATATGTCTATGGGAATGGTCGAGTGAGCGTTGATCACGTGTATGATAATGTGATGAATAAATTTAGATGGGGTAATTTTGATAAGACGGAAACTTTTGTGGATCGAAGTTATGGACCAAGTATTCAGAGCCATCGAGTGATTATTATGCGGGCTGCTCGGGCTGCACAGCGTCAAGGTCAAAATCAGAAGGCGATTGATTTGATCGAAAAATATTTGACGTCCTTCCCTAATTTTAATTTTACATATGATTACAATACTTGGCAAATGTTAAAAGTTATGATCGATGCGGGCGGATATGAGCAGGCTAAGTCACATATTGAAACGTTGGCTACGGAGACACTTGATCATCTTGAATTCTATCAATCCATTGATCCAAGACATTTAGAGAGAGAAACAGGTAGTTTTGGTCAAGATTTCGAATTGGCCATGGGTACTCAATTTGCTATTAAGCGAGAGGTCGAAAAAGCAGGAGATACAGAATTTTTGAAGAGAATAGAAGAGATGTTTGCTGATTATGATTTAACTAAAATGAATGTACCTGATTAAATGGGGTGAGCAAAAATTGTAACTATCAAAATCTTTGGATGAGGACTTACCCTTGTCCAAAGATTTTTAATTTTATATCATTATGAATATTAAGACCATTGCAATTGGCGGCGATCATGCCGGTTTTCCATACAAAGACTCTATCAAGCGATTGCTCAATAAACGAGGAATCGAAGTTTTAGATTTTGGCACAAATTCGCTGGAATCAGTCGATTATCCTGATTTTGTTCATCCTGTGGCAACTAATGTCGAAAACAAAAAGGCTGATTTAGGCATTGTACTGTGTGGAAGTGGAAATGGTGTAGCTATGACAGCAAATAAACACCAAGGTATTCGAGCGGCATTGTGTTGGAAGGTATCTTTAGCAGCGTTGGCAAGACAGCATAATAATGCAAATGTGCTGGCTATTCCAGTTCGGTTTGTAAGTAAAAAAATGGCTCTAGATATGGTCAAAGCTTTTTTAGATAGTGAATTTGAAGGTGGGCGACACGGTCGGAGAGTTGGGAAGATTGCTTGTTCTTAATCCAATTTTTTTAAATCTCTCTCATCCATCACAAAATTAGACATTCAACACCATCCCTTCTAATAGTCTTGTTTGAAACGCTATTTTTCACTTTTAACTGATTTTTTCCTAGCAAGAAAACTACTAAAGCATGAAAAGACTAATTTTTGTATTAATTCTATGGTCATTTAATTCTCTTCTTTTTTCACAATACAATCCCTATGAAATTCAGCAAGAAATAGCAAATACGATTACTGCTTCTGAATTAAAAGATCATTTGACAATTATAGCATCTAATGACTTTGAGGGACGTGAAACTGGAACCAAAGGACAGCGAAAAGCTGCTAATTATCTTGCGGAGCAATTCAAAATGATGGGACTGCCAGGAGTTGTTGAGGAAGGTTCTTATTTTCAAGCTATTGCGTTTACTCGTGAGCGTTGGGATGATATTAATTTGAACATTAATAAGAAACGGTTTAAACATCAGTGGGAATATTATGCATATCCAAATACTAATAGTGATAAAAAGGTTGAAGCGAAAAAGGTTTTATTCCTGGGATATGGAATTGATGATGAAAAATATAGCGATTATAAAGGGGTAAATGTTAAGGATAAAGTATTATTGATTTATGACGGTGAGCCAATGAATAGAGATGGTATTTCGCATTTGACAGGTTCTGAAGAGGCATCGACATGGACTTCGAACTGGCGTAGAAAGGCAAAAACAGCTTATGAAAAGGGAGCTAAAGCGATTTTAATTATTGATAATAGTTTCAAAAAGAATCTTCAAGATTTCAATAAATACTTATTGTCAGGGGGGATGAGGTTTGGAGCGGGAGAATTTCCAGAAAAAAACTATGCTAATAATCTTTTCATTTCAACAGAAATTGCAAAAAAGATTATGGGTAAAAACTATAATAAGGTCATAAAAGCGAGAGATGAGATTAAAGTATCAGGAAAACCTATAAACGTAAAGCTGAAATCAAAAATTGAGTTGAATCAAAAGAAAGCCGTTCGTCAAATTTTGGGTTCAAATGTTTTAGGATTTATTGAAGGGATAGATGAAAAATTGAAAAACGAAGTGGTAGTAGTCACCGCTCATTATGATCATTTAGGCAAAAAGGGAGAATCGATCTTCAATGGCGCAGATGATAATGGTTCGGGTACCAGTTCTGTTTTGGAAGTTGCAGAAGCACTGGTAGAAGCCAAAGCTAAAGGGCATGGTCCTCGCCGAAGTGTATTGTGTATGCTAGTTAGTGGTGAAGAAAAAGGACTTTTAGGTTCAAAGTATTACGCCGAATTTCCAATCTTTCCACTCGAGAATACTGTGGCGAATGTTAATGTTGACATGGTCGGAAGGGTTGATGAAAAACATGCAGGCAATCCAAATTATATTTATGTGATTGGATCGAATAGGTTGAGTACTGATTTGCATAAAATCAACGAGGCGGCGAATAAGAATTTCACGAATTTAGAATTGGATTATAAATACAATGACCCCAAAGATCCAAATCGATATTACTATCGGTCTGACCATTATAATTTTGCGGAAAAAGGAATCCCCGCGATTTTTTATTTCAGTGGAACGCATGTAGATTATCACAAACCTTCGGACACTGTTGAGAAAATTAATTTTGATAAAATGGAAAAAATCGCCAAGTTAGTTTTTCATACAACATGGGAATTGGCGAATCGAGATGAGCGAATTAAGGTTGATGTAATCGGAAAGAATTAATAAATCGACATTAATTTGGTTGATTCATTGGGATTATTTTAAAAAAAACAAAACAAATTTGCATTTATATAAATAAGATCATAGGTTTGTGCCTATTAAATAAATGATATGAACTCGAATAACAATTTTTCATTTTACTTTTTTAGCTTTTATTTTTTTGGTTAATCCAAAAGGGCTAAAAATTTTGTTGTTCGATAAAAGATAAAATTTAAAGTCCTGCACTGCGGGACTTTTTTTTTGACTAGACCTAACCAAACACGATGCAACCTAACCATAACCAAAATTTTAACTTTTTTTATTTTTTCTTTTACGGTTCACCGTAGGGACTTTATTGAATATTATCAACTTGATATACATAAAAGTCCTACACTGTTGGGGCTTTTTTTTTGCCTCAAAAAATCACGCATAGGAAATGATCATGCAAGAAACTAGTTCGACGACTGATAGTGATTCGGAAATTCAGGTGAGAAGAGTTGCCATTCAAGGGTACTCAGGAGCCTTTCATGAAATTGCCGCCCATTTGTTTTTTAAAGAAGAAGGAATCGCTATTGCACCAGCGAATACTTTTAATGAAGTAGTTGAAATGGTGGAAAAAGGAGAAGCAGATACGGCTTTAATGGCGATTGAGAATACGCTAGCAGGGTCAATAATGCCCAATTTTAATTTGTTAAATGACTCGAAACTAAAAATTGTCGGTGAGGTCTATTTGAGAATTAAGCAAAATTTAATGGTTCTTCCCGGTCAAAAAGTGGAGGATTTAAAGGAAGTTCATTCTCACTACATGGCAATTGCACAGTGCCGTGGTTTTTTTATGAATTATCCACATATCCATTTGGTAGAAACGACAGATACTGCTTTAAGTGCCAAAATTGTTAGAGATGAAAATTTACAGGATGTGGGAGCTATTGCGAGCACATTGGCAGCTGATTTATATGGTTTGGAAATCATAGGATCAAGCATCGAAACGAACAAACTAAATTATACTAGATTTTTAGTTTTGAGAAGGGAAGAAACCGTGGAAGAAATTGAATCTGCGAACAAGGTTTCACTCTGTTTTAGTATTGAACATGAAGTTGGGAGTTTACATAAAGTGTTGGCTTTGATGTCGGCTTATGATTTAAATTTGACCAAAATTCAATCTACACCAATTATTGGGAAGCAATGGGAATATATGTTCTTTGTTGATTTTGTAATTAAGGGTAAAGTGAGTTGGAAACAAGCATTAGATGCAATTCGACCATTGACAACCAATTTGAAAGTAATGGGAGCGTATGAAGGAGGCGACCATTTTGAATATTAAAAGAAGGTTTTTGGAGTTAGTTGAATTCCGGAACACTAACAAATCGCCTTACACTTTAATCTTGAAATTTGACACCATAGAAAAATGATTATAAAACCAGCGAATCGATTAGGCGATGTTAAAGAATACTATTTCTCCAAAAAGTTGAGAGAAATTGCCGCAATGCGAGCCGAAGGAATTGAGGTTTTGAATTTAGGAATTGGAAGTCCAGATTTACCGCCTTCAGAAGAGACGATCAATACTTTAATAGAGGAAAGTAAAAATCCGAATAATCATGCTTATCAAAGTTATTCGGGGATCATTGAGTTGAGGGAAGCATTTGCGAGTTGGTATCGTAAATATTTCAAAATAGACCTCAATCCATCCAATGAAATTTTGCCATTAATTGGCTCAAAAGAGGGCTTAATGCATATTGCGATGGCTTTTTTGGAGAATGGAGATAAAGTCTTGGTTCCGAATCCAGGATATCCAGCTTATCGGACGGTTTCGACGTTGGCGGGCGCAGAGGTAATTGACTATGAGTTATTTGAAGAAAATGGTTGGTTGCCAAACTTTGAAGCAATTGAACAGCATGATTTATCGAAAGTCAAATTGATGTGGGTCAATTATCCTCATATGCCAACAGGAACTAAGGCTTCAAAATCGTTTTTTGAACAATTAATTTCATTTGCTAAAAAACATCAAATATTAATTGTCAATGATAACCCCTATAGTTTTGTTTTGAATGATGACTTGTTGAGTATTTTTTCGGTAGAAGGTGCCCGAGAATTAGCTTTGGAGCTAAATTCTTTGAGTAAATCCCAAAATATGGCAGGTTGGCGCATAGGAATGTTGGCGGGTGATTCAGCCTATATTCAAACAATTCTTCGATTTAAGTCGAATATGGATTCGGGAATGTTTCGTCCACTTCAATTAGCGGCAGTCCAAGCATTACGAAATAATGAGAATTGGTATAAAGACTTAAATAAAATTTATGAAAAACGTCGTGAAAAGGTTTACGAATTATATGATTTAATCGGTTGTGAATATTCAAAAGATTCGGTAGGGATGTTTGTTTGGGCAAAAGTGCCAAATGATTGTCGAAATGGATTTGAACTCTCTGATGAGATTTTGAATAAGACTCATGTTTTTATTACACCAGGAGGCATTTTTGGGTCGAGAGGAGAAAGATATATTCGAGCATCACTTTGTAATAAAGTAGAGGCGTTTGAAAAAGCTATTCAAAAAATTAGATTTTTTTATAAATGACCATAACGATTATAGGTATAGGATTAATGGGAGGAAGTTTAGCGATTACTCTAAAAGAGAATGGATTTGCGAAGCATATAATTGGTGTTGATGCAAACAATGAAAGTATTGACAAAGCCCTGCGTCGTCGAATTATTGATGAAGGGGTAGGTTTGGAAGAGGGCGTCAATAAGGCGGATATTATTATTCTTTCGACGCCTATGGATGTGATGTTAGAATTATTGCCGAATATTTTAAGCCTAATTGAAGATCAGATTGTTATGGATGTTGGTTCGACAAAAGAAGGACTACTAGAGATTGTAAAAAATCATCCTAAACGTCAAAATTTCGTTGCGACGCATCCAATGGCAGGAACAGAATTTTCAGGTATTGAGGCGGCCGTCCCGAATTTATTCGATAATAAATACACGGTAATTTGTGACGAAATGGACAGTTCAGAAGAAGCATTATATAAAGTGAAGTGCTTGTATGAGTCTATTCCAATGAACATTGCTTTTTTAAATGGAAAAGAGCATGATGTACATGCCGCTTATGTATCTCACATCTCACATATTAGTTCTTTTGCTTTGGCATTGACCGTTTTGGAAAAAGAAAGAGATGAAGAACGCATATTCGAATTGGCAAGTAGTGGGTTTGGGTCAACAGTACGTTTGGCGAAGAGTTCCCCTGATATGTGGACACCTATTTTTCGGCAAAACAGGGATAACATCTTAGATGTTTTGGATGAGCACATTAATACTTTGGCACGATTTCGAAGCCTTTTGATTAAAAATGATTTTGAAACCTTTTACAAATTAATTGAAGAAGCAAATTCAATAAAGAAAATACTTAAAAAGTAGTTTTTAGTTCGCAGCGATCAGTCTTTAAAATGTTTTTATCTCTTTTTAAGAGTTAAAAAGCTGCCAACTGTTTAGATTCAATAAACGTAATACCATGCAAATCAAACCAGTATTTCAAAAAAAAGAACGCCCAATTGTCATTGCGGGTCCATGTAGCGCAGAGACTGAAGAGCAAGTTTTGATATCTGCAAGGGCACTTGCCGACCAAAATATTGATCTTTTCCGTTCAGGAATTTGGAAACCACGTACTCGACCAAACTCATTTGAAGGGGTAGGAACGATCGGCTTGTCTTGGCTCAAAAAAGTAAAAGAAGAAACCGGCTTAAAGGTTACAACTGAAGTGGCTAACCGAGAGCATGTTTTTGAAGCGCTTAAATACGGAATTGATGTGCTATGGTTAGGTGCACGGACAACTGTCAATCCTTTTTCTGTGCAAGAGATAGCAGATGCTTTGGCCGGTACAGAAATTCCAGTTTTGATAAAAAATCCAATCAATCCAGACTTGAAGCTATGGATTGGAGCCATTGAGAGAATTGCCAAGGCAGGTATATCTCAAATCGGAGTTATCCATAGAGGGTTTAGCTACCATGGGGATTCTAATTATCGAAATGTACCTCGATGGCAAATTCCAATTGAACTGAAAAGACAATTTCCTGATATTCAAATCATTTGTGATAATAGCCATATCTGTGGTCGAAGAGATACGCTCTTGAAAGTTGCTCAAAAGGCAATGGATCTGAATTTTGAAGGCATTATGACGGAAGTGCATCCTACACCCGATGAGGCTTGGAGTGATGCAAAACAGCAAATTACACCAGCTATTTTTCAAGAGCTAACGAATAGCTTAGTGGTAAGAGATGAAAGTACTAATGATATTGAGTTTTTGGAAACCATTGATCATTTGAGGCATCAAATCGATGAGATTGATGATGAATTGATGAATTTGTTAGGTAACCGAATGAAAGTGGCAGAACAAATTGGAGGGTATAAAAAACGTAATAATATTTCCATTTTACAGCCTACTAGATGGAATGAAATTTTAGAGGCGGCTATTTTAAAAGGAAATATCCATGGGCTCAGTGAGGGCTTTATTTCTGTCATTTTGAAAGCCATTCATGAGGAGTCGATTAACCATCAGGTGCAAGTGATGAATGAAGAAGTTGTAGAGCACTAAGGGAAAAAGCGTATAAAAATGCTATAAATTCAATGGAAAGAGGAGCATAGTCCGTTATGTTTCGGCTGTTTATTACTATTATTTTCTTTTTTGCAAAATAAATTGGTAAATAGTATATTTTTTACCAAATTAGCAATATCAAAATTCCAATTAAGACAAATATTCACTAAACACAAAACTTAACGGACTATGCTCATTCTTTACGTTGTCTTGGGTGCTTTCATTATTGGTGGAGGAATCACATTGGTTTCTAACATGTCAGCACAACGAACTAGAAGATTCTAACTTCTTTAATAGATTCTTCCCCTACTACCCCCTTCAAACTTAACTACATCCGTTCTCAATTAGCTAAAATTCAACCCCATACATATTGTAACCAAGTATTAATGATTTGCGCTTTCAATGTCAATAATTGAGGACAACCCTTCTTGTCAATTAAGGTCCTTCGCAATTAATAAGCTATGCTAATTTGGCTTAGTAATTTTTTCTTTATTGGAGACAAAATTTTTTAGCATAGTTGTGCTATGGTCAAAAATTGTAACGAGGAGAAAAGGAAAAAGGACAAGCGAAATCTGTAGATTATTATTTACGAAGTCCCTAAAGAAAAATACTGTACCCATCATTGATTAGATCAATGTATGGGTTCAGTTAGTTATAGTTATTCGAAAAGGATAAAATACATATAAAAAAAACATATTTTAAAAATTGGCAAGATAATTGTCTTTCTATAGCTGTTATCTATAATAATATAAAAGATAATATCCCACAATACATCCCGTGCAACATATGCAGTAAAATTTACAATGAATTGAATTTTATTTTTTAAGATGGTTCGTGTTCTATTACTAAAAAAGAACTGTCTACTCATTGCTTTGCATGGGGCTTCCTAGGAAATTTTCCCTTCGTTAGCCCTTCTTTAACAAATTACAATCTCCAGACAAACGTATTTATTTGTTCACTCAAAACTCGATTTAGCTATGTTAGTTCTGTATTTTGCTTTAGGAGCCTTTATATTAGGCGGAGGTAGCATCGCATTGATGGAAGTCATTGGCGAAAGAGCTGCTCAACAAGGGTAAACCCACTTAGTAGTCATTCAAGCTAAAACAGTCGGATAATCTTTGGTATTATTTCCGCCTGCACATCGTTAAAAATGCTCGCCATATCTAAGGTTATGTCTGTGCTTTTTGCCTCGTTCAGACGAAAATAACACTATAACCTTACCGACACTTTTAGTTTGAAAGACTACTAAGGAAGTAGGAAGAACGATGTCCTTAAAAACCAAAAATAATTCTATTCAACATCGTTCTTCTGACTTTTTCATTTTTCAAATTAGACCTCAAAGGTCACTTCAATCTCATTGGTTGTAGGATGTGCTTGGCAAGTTAGTATGAAACCATTCTTAACTTCATCATCGTCCAATGCGAAACAGGCATCCATCTTTGCAGAACCTTTGGTTACTTTCGCCATACAGGTTGCACAAGCACCTGCTGTACAAGAGTAGGGTGCATCTGCACCTTTATCTAGGAGCGCATCCAAAATGGTTTTACCTGGTTTCATGGTAGTTTGAATGGTTTTACCATCCAATTGAGCTATCAACTTTGCACCTGCAATACCGCCTTCACTTTTAGCCGTTTGGCTAGCATTGACGAAGCGTTCGGTATGAATATTTTTAGCGTCTATTTCTTTTTGAATGAGTAGATTCTCGACGGTATCAATCATGCCACCGGGGCCACAAACGAAGTACTCAGATGTTTTGTGAATGGACTTATTTTTATCTAAAAATGTAGAAACGGACTGTTCATTAATCCTCCCAACATTTCCTTCCCATGTTATTTTAGCTTTTTTGAAAAAGCCACTTTTCACTTTTTTTGGAGCACTGAGCGTATGAGTAACAAAAAATTGTCCAGTATACCTTTTAACTAATTCGTCCAATTCAGGTTTAAAAATGATGCCATCCTCATTACGATTACCATACAATAGATAAACATAGCTCATAGGCTCGGTTTCTAAGATGGTTTTTAGAATAGACATTAAAGGTGTAATGCCACTTCCTGCACCGAATAGATAATACGCCTTTTTATTCTCTTCATTCAACTTCGGCGAAAACCTGCCTTCCGGAACCATTACTTCTATATTGTCTCCTTTTACAATATTAGTATTGATATGATTAGAAACTAATCCATCCTTCACTCGCTTCACAGTCACTGAAATTCCACTTTCATAAGGTGCGCTTGACATAGAATAAGCCCGACGAACTTCACTACCTCTAAGGTTGAATTTTAATGTTAGATATTGTCCAGGTTTGTAGGAATAATCATTTTCTAATTCAGATGGGATATCAAAAGTTAAGGTAACTGTGTCAGTTGTTTCACGTTTTACTTTTTGAACAGTTAATTTGTGGAATCCTTTACTCATTTTTAAATAAATTTGTAAGAGTTGTTAATGAATCGCCTTTGAAACAAGGGTTCAGTATTCTTGTTCAGAGCTTTGGTTATTAATTACCGAAACTCCGAAGTCGCAAAAGTAAAAAGATTTACAATGTTAAAAGATGCTAAATATCTCCTTGCACTCATTCCTCCTATCTCTGCCTTCTTTGCAGTTTATTTTGGAGGATTTTGGTCTTATAGTACCGTTATTATAACTTTTGGAATTGTACCTATTCTCGATTTTCTTCTTCCGAAGCCGACCCAAAATTTTGACGAGCTAGAAGAGCCTAGCCGTCTATCAAACCAATTCTTTGATTGGATGCTTTACCTAAATCTACCGTTGCATTTTGCTATATTATGGATCTATTTTTCAACGATTTCGAGTGAATCGTTGATGACTTATGAAGTAATTGGAATGACCTTGAGCGTTGGGATAATCATATCAACGGTAGGTATTAATGTTGCGCATGAATTAGGGCATCGAAAAGAAAAATATGAACAATTGATGTCTAAAATATTATTAGTGACAGCTCTTTATATGCATTTTTTTATTGAGCACAATCAAGGGCATCATAAAAATGTTGCGACTCCTGAAGACCCTGCCACTTCTCGATATGGTGAGAGTATTTATGCTTTTTGGTTTCGATCCACCAAGGATAGTTATTTGGATGCCTGGAAATTAGAAAATGAGCGATTGCGGAAAAAGAATACTTCTATTTTAAGCCTTCATAACCAAATGATTTGGTTTCAAATCATACAAATCTTATATCTATCAACGATTGGGTTTTTGTTTGGTTGGAAAATGGTTTTATTTGCTATAACCATTGCGATTATTGGGTTTCTTTTGTTGGAATCTGTGAATTATATAGAACATTATGGGCTCATGAGAAAAAAATTACCAAGCGGACGATATGAAAATGTAATGCCGACACACTCTTGGAATTCGAATCATGAAGTTGGTAGAATATTATTGTATGAGTTAACTCGCCACTCTGACCATCATTTTAAATCAACTCGAAAATATCAAGTTTTGAGACATTTTGACGAAAGCCCTCAGTTACCTTATGGTTATCCGAACTCGATTCTTTTGGCATTGATTCCTCCTTTATGGTTTAGATTGATGAATAAAAAGGTGGAAGGAATTATGGCGGTTTCTTAGACTAAAACTGCACGAGGTAATAAAGGCAAGACGACGGTGAAATAGCCATCCGTTTCAAGTATTTTTACTTCTAAATCAGAAAAGAAGCGATATCGATTTTTGATATTGTCCAGTCCAAGTTTGGTACCGTTCATAGTTTGTTTTTTCTTTTGAAGATTATTCCTAACTATCAGCCTTTTACCGTCTTCAATAAAAACCTCGATACATAAAGGTCGTTGACTAGCAATGATATTGTGCTTGATGGCATTTTCGAATAAAATCTGAAGAGATAAGGGTAAGATTTGATCTTTTAAATTTTCCTCAGGTACCTGAATATGAATTTTTAGATTCTCGCCGAACCTTTCTTTTAAAAGAAAATTATAGGATTTTAAAAACTCTAATTCCTCTTCTAAATGAATCAATTTTGAATCACGCATTTCCAAAAGATATCGATAAACTTTTGATAATTTTTGAACAAATTTAACTGCGGTTTCAGCGTCTTCTGGAATAATATAAGAAAGTGTATTTAAGCTATTAAAAAGAAAATGTGGATTAACTTGATTCTTCAAGCTTTCGAGTTGGCTTTGAATATTTTCACGTTCTAATTGCTCTTTTTCAACAATAGATTTTTGCAATTCTGCGTAAAATCCGATTGTTTCATAAATACCCAAAACTAAAAAAGTTATTATCAAGGAACCAATAGTCATTCCGATCTTATGGCGTCTTTCACTCATTGCTATTTCATGAAATTGGTCATGTAAAATTGGATCAAGAATACTTTTGACGATAAAGTAAATAACAAAGACACCAATGATTACAAGTAATATGCGTTTTTTCGTTTGCTCAGGAGAAGGATATCTTTTTCTGAAGAAAATGAAAAAATAGCGATAAATTAACCAAAAGGTAGTGGTATATATCAATGCGTCCGTAACGCATTCTTTGATGAAAAAATTAATATCATCAAAAAGTAAATCACCAAAAATTAAAGCGGTCATTAGGAAAGAGACGACAGGGATGCCTAGAATAATAAGCCACCGGTCATCGAACCCAATAATATCTTTATATGATTTAAATACATTCACAATTCCAAAAATAAGGTTATTTAATAAGTTGAGTGATTTCTTCTACGATTAAATCTTGCAAACTCCAAAGAATAAAATGATTGCCACCCTTAATCATTTCAATTTTTACAGTATCACTATTTATTAGCATATACTTTGCAAAAGCTGCATTTTCTTTAGGAACTAGATTGTCTATATCGCCTTGAAAGACTGAAACCGGGCAAGTAATTTTTTCCCAAAGAGGTAACATCTTTTCTAATTCTAAATACAAAGGCATGATTTCTTGATTGCAAACTCTTAGAGCTGCTGGTGTTAACCATCTAAATAAAAAGAAATTAGCAGGTTTTCGCCACCACTCTTTTGGCTCCAACTCCGGTGCTATGGAACCTGAAACAATAACCAAACCATCTACTAGGTCTGGAAATTCAGCCGCCATTCTTGATATGACTGGACTTCCAAAAGAGTGTCCAACCAAAATAGCTTTACTGGATCTGTGACGTCGAAAAATAGCCTCGAATGCTTTTGCCTGCCTCTCTAGTGAAGGTTCCGCTTTGCCAAAGTTTGAATATCCAAAACCTGGTCGATCAACTGCTACTACTTGAGCTACATTCGTCAATTTTGTATCTTTCAAATAATCTAAATATGCACTAGAAGAACCAGGTGATCCATGTACCAAGATCACTAAGGGCAAACTATCATTACCAACATGTGTATAATGGATTTCCATTTCTTCAAAACTGTATGAATGAAAATGGAAATCTGTTTGCCCACTTTTGAGCAATTCTGTTGCTTGGTCTTTGTCGCTTTTTCTAAAGGTCATAATTTCTAACCTTGAGCAGCCAAGAACAATTAATAAAAGAACAATAAAGAGGTATCTTTTACGTATTTTCATATAATTAAAGCCGAGTTATTTTTTTGTTTTATGAGTTGTGCTAATATATTTAGAAACACTCAAAGCTCCTGAGACACAGCTCTATTAACTCGGACAGTCGTCTTTAAAATTACACTCTTCAATAGAATATTTAGGAATCCTTGTGGAATCAATCACAGTGATTCATTGAAGTTGCTTATAAAAGTGTAGGTTAAAATATTCTTTTGAAAGGGAAGAAAGTTGAATTGTCAAATTAAAAAGTTGAGTTGTAAAAAAAAGAAAGCAATCTGATTAATAGAGTTTCTTTGGTAAGCGGGTAAAGAGAATAAATCACCAATAAATTCAATTATTTGATGGTTGAAGTTTTATAGGTTTAGAGCCGAAATGCAGAAAAACAAGAACGAATAAATCATTTAGAAACCTGATTATTGAATTAAGGAGGTTGTTAGAGATGATTGTTTAAATATAACTTGCAGGAAATATGGTTCATTTAAAAAGCTGACAATTGTTTTCAAATAAAAAATATTCAGAAACAGGTTACGCTCTCTTTTTTTAAAAAACTGAATAAACACCTGATCTTAAATAGACTTTATTCTAAAAGGTTTTAGCCGAACAAAACTTTTTGGAATAAAGTCTAATAGTTGAGTTCGATTTTTAAAGCTATGAAAACTTTTGGACGTTTATACTGTGGTTAGCATGCGGTTCATCCATTTTTTTTTCGGGATTTTTTTAGCGACGTCTCGGGAATTTGATTGGTGAGCCGTTATTTTTGAATGATTACCGACTTAGGATTCTTGATTTTAAATTGGACAAAGCTTTCCAAAAGTTGAGTCCTTTTGGAAAGCTCGACGTTTTGAAAGGAAAAATTAATTTTGTTGCCTTTCATATTTGGTCTGAAACCTCTTGTAAAGTTGCTTTTGCTTATTATCTAAATCAATTTCTTTTCCTTGAATAAAAGCGTGTGTTACAGTTGCTGTTCTCATATCTAAAGCATCACCTTCACTGACAAAAATAGTGGCATCCATGCCCTCTGCTATAGTTCCAACTGTTTTGCCAACACCTAGTATTTGAGCCGTATTGGAAGTCAAAGCTTTAACGGCATCTTCATATTCTAACCCAAAACTGACTGCATGGCCAGCTTGAAATCCTAAGTTTCGATTTTGCCAATTATCCCCTCCACTAAAAGCGAAAAGTACGCCGGCTTTTTGTAGTTGTGCAGGTGTTTTAAAAGGTTGATCAATGTCTCCATGTTGACGATTTGGCAGGCTATGTGTTTCACCTAAAATGACGGAGACATCGTTATTTTTTAAGAAATCAGTAATCATCCAAGCGTCACGTCCTCCAATGATAACAGGAGTGATTCCATAGCTTTTTGCCATCATAACGGAAGCTTCGATAGATTCAGCAGTGTTTGTATGGATAAATAATTTTGCACCACCACTAAAAATACCACGGAGGGCTTCAAATTTTAAATTTTTGGTTGTGGAGCTAGCTTTTTTCATATAGGCAGCTGCCTCCTTAAAAAAAGATTTAGTTTCTTCAAGTTGGTCATTATATCGTTCATTTTTATCCAATCTTCGTTGTCTCCAACTATAAGAGTAAGAACTTGGCCATCTTAAATGAAGACCATTATCTAATGCGTAAGCTGCATCTTCCCAATTCCAGGCATCTAATTCTACTATACTAGAAGAACCTGAGATTCGACCACTTTGGGGAACAATTTGAGCGAGTAGAGTGCCCATAGAACGAACAGTTGGTTGTATTTCAGAGTCTGTATTATAAGCAATTATGGAGCGAATATTGGGGTTGAAAGAACCTACTTCACTATAGTCTCTTGTTGCGCGGACGGCTCCAATTTCTACCAAGCCTAAATTAGTATTTGGGGCAATGAAGCCAGGATAAATATGTTTGCCGCTGGCATCTATTTCCTTATGATTAGGGTAAGCCCGTCGATCATTGGCATTTCCTACTACCGTAATTTTACCATTTTCAAATGCAATTGCACTATTTTCAATGACTTGACCATTTCCTAAATGTGCAATCGCTCCTTTGATAACAATTGGTTGAGACTGATTTGGAGCTGGTGTTGGCACATGTTGCCCATTTATATGAGACGATAAAAAAGAAAATAGAAATAAAAACAAGATAGTTGGCTTCATAAATTTTGGAATGCTAAAGATTGAATGAAAAGGAAACAAAAATAGAAAGTAATTAGGTACTACCTAGCTAATAGCAGGAATTTCGCTAATAAAAGGAGGTTTTTATTTCATTTTCAATTTTTAATTATTCAATGAAATAGGTGGTGATTTTTATTATAAACGTAATTTTACGTTATAAAATTTAAAAAACAGTTGTATGTGTGAAAAAATCGTTTTAGATTTGTGCCATCATCAACGGGAATAGAATAAAAAATACTGAACATGGATAAATTAACAAAAGCGGAAGAGGAAGTAATGCGTATTATTTGGAAGCTAGAGCGATGCATTGTGAGTGATATATTGAAATATATGACCGAAACGATGGGTTTGAAAAAGCCACCCCATAGCACCATTTCTTCTATTGTACGCATCTTAGAGAGCAAGGGTTTTCTCGACCATAAAGCCTATGGTCGAACCTATGAATATTTTCCAAAAATAACTAAAGAAGCCTATTCAAAGACTACGCTTAAAAAATTTGTCAGTGATTATTTTGAAGGGTCTATGAGTAGTTTAGTTTCATTTATGGTTAAAGAAAAGAACCTTAATATCCATGAATTAGAGTCACTCATTGATAATATTCAGGAAGAAGAGTAATTCAATTCTCAGTTGGCATTATGTAGTTAGTACTTTTCAGCACTTTGCATACTACCAATTGAAAATTGCCAACTGATAGCTATGTTAAATTATATACTTGAAGTAAGTCTGTGTTGGTTTGGATTTTATTTGCTTTATGAATTTTTATTGCGAAGAGAAACCTTTCATCAGGCCAATAGATTATATCTAATGGGGACATTGATATTGGGCTTAGTGATTCCTCTATTAGAATTTTCGACACCCATTGTTGAGGAGGAGGGATTGACAGAATACTACTTACAGACGATTACTATAGGTCTTGAAACTTTTGAAGAAGCAGTAGTCATCGCGGCTACCGAAACAAATTTGACATCCAGTATTTCGACGTTAACGGTTCTTCTCAGTATATATTGGATTGGAGTTTTGTTAGGTTTTCTGAGGCTCGGATATGGTCTTTTTCAAATTTTTCAATTGTATCGATCAGGAAGTATTATACAAAAAAATGGCTATAAATTGGTTGAAACGACCAAACCACATCTTCCTTTTTCCTTTCTTGGATTTCTCTTTTTAAATAAAGCATTAAGTATTGAAAACCCCGCGTTTTCAAAAACAGATCAACAGAAAATCATTAAACATGAAGAGGCACACATATGGCAGGGACACAGTCTAGATGTACTCTTTTTAGAGGTGTTGAGTATATTATTATGGTGTAGCCCATTGATTTATTTTTATAAAAAATCTATTCGGATCGTCCATGAATATTTGGCGGATGATTCGGTACTTCAAATTTCCAAAAAGAAACAATATGGTCGTTTGCTTTTGAAACAGTCGCAGTCCGGAATGCAGATTTCATTGGCGAACAACATTTTTCATTCACAACTAAAAAAACGATTAGAAATGATGACTAAAACTAAATCAAAACGAAAGGCTTTATTGAAATATGCTTTCGTTTTGCCCATTCTAGCGCTCTCCATTTTCCTTTTTGCAAAGGAGGATGTTTTGAATACCATTGAACTGTCAAATACAATGATGATGGAATGTGATCTTGACAAAGAAGTGGCTGACAAGAAATTTGTAAAGGCATTTGAATCCTTTGAATACGGTAAAGAAGGTTGGGATGAAAAAGCGAATCAAAAAGTCAATGAGGCGTATCAAAACCTTAGAGAAACTTACCCGAACTGTGAAAAAGAGATTAATGGAGTTTTGAAAATGGTCGCTTTTATGAGGGG
Organism: Bacteroidota bacterium; assembly: GCA_024743405.1. GTDB lineage: Bacteria > Bacteroidota > Bacteroidia > Chitinophagales > Saprospiraceae > JANSWP01. The sequence continues at coordinate 40,998 of JANSWP010000002.1, read as the reverse complement.
GTATAATATGGATTTAAGTGAAGGTAAAGTTCAGGTTCGGTTCAAAAAATTACCTAAAAGAGCAGCTATTGATGGAAAACAAGAAATCTTCAACGTGGTGGAGGAAATGCCCCGTTTCCCTGGATGTGAAGAAATAGGAGATAGAAATGATCGAGAAAAATGCGCTCAAACAAAAATGTTGGAATTTATTTATAAAAACCTGAAATATCCAAAAGCTGCGGCAACTGAAAATATTGAAGGAATGGTCGTTGTGAAATTTGTTGTGGGAAAAGATGGTGTTTTATTTAATCCAGAAATCATTCGAGCGATTGGTGGTGGTTGCGATGAGGAAGTATTGAGAGTGGTCAATCAAATGCCAAAATGGATTCCTGGCAAGCAAAGTGGAAAGCATGTAAATGTTCAATTTAACTTGCCAGTTCGATTTAAATTGGAAGGCAAGACCGAATTATCAAACGATGAATCAAAAGAATTCAAACCTGATGAAGTTGATCAAATGCCTTTGTTTGAAGGAACAGAAGTTAGTGAAACGCCTGTAGAAGCAACTAAATCCTCCAACATGGCAATGATGCAACATATTATTGAACATTTGAAATATCCAAAAACTGCAGCAAAAGAAAATATTGAAGGAATGGTTGTTGCAAAATTTATTGTAAATGCAGATGGAAGTGTTTCAAATCCTGAAATTAAAAAGTCATTACACGTTGATTGTGATGCACAAGTGATCCGTGTAATTGAAGCAATGCCCAATTGGATACCTGCCCAAAAAGATGGAAACGCGGTCGCTGTTTCGATGATGTTGCCTGTAAAATTCAAATTGGATGATCAGACGAAAGAAAGTGTGGCTAAATCAGAAATGCCTGATGCGGTTCAGAACTTAAAAGTTGATCAATTCAAAGTATTCCCAAATCCAACAGAAGGCAAAGTGAGTATGGAATTTAAAATCGCTGCTGCACCAACTTCTGTGATGATTGTAGATGCTTTTGGACGAGAAGTGTATAGTCGAGACTTTAATAATTACGATGGAAGTATTCAACAATTAACAGATATTGATTTGAGTCGAGCGAATAAAGGGACTTTATTTGTGATTTTGACTCAAGATGGTGGAGAAAAGAAGTATGCGGAGCGAATTATACTTAAATAGGTATATATCTATCTGCGTTCCTAAGAAGGGACTTTATTAAAAGGTATTTTTCGCCAGAAAGCGAAAAATTAAACCTTAAAGAAAGAGGGAAGTCCAGGTTTTTCTATAGAAAAACCTGGACTTCCCTCTTTCTGAAAAATAATATTCACGGATGATGAAATCTTTGTGTTCGTGTTATGCTGGATATTCTACAAAATTCCTTGGTGTTTCATAAAGCCGAACTGCCAAGTCAAATTTATTATCTAAATTTTCTCTTAGAATATTCCATATGACGAAGCAGATATTTTCTGCGGTAGGGTTGAGGGTCTTAAATTCCTCTGTATCGAGATTTAGATTTTTATGGTCAAAGCGCTTTTCAACTTGCTCGCTAATCAAGTCTTTCAAATCTTTTAGATCAATCAAATAACCTGTCTCTGGGTCAACTTCACCTGTGACTTTCACTTCCAGTTCATAGTTATGTCCGTGGTAATTTGGGTTATTGCAAAGTCCAAAAACCTCACGATTTTTTTCGTCTGACCATTTTGGATTATGTAGTCTATGAGCAGCATTGAAATGTGCTTTTCTAAAAACTGAAATTTTCATTTTTTATATTTTGATACAAATTAAAAACCAAACACGTATATACAACTCATGTTCAAAAAATGAATAGGATTTGTGAGATATTCAATTTTTAATGGTTTGGCAAGGGTCTAAAGTTAGTCAGTAAAATGAATTTTATTTCGCATTGAGGTCTGGTTAGTGACAAATTTAGAGATACCTAATTATATATGTGTAAGAACTTAATTTGTGTACCTTTGCATTTACGCTAAATTTAATTTAAAATCTAGCTTTGTTACAGACAATTATTTTTTGAAACTTTAAAAATCGTAATCTTATGAAGAAGCTTTTTACACTTCTTTTTTCTTTTTGTATGTTGAGCCTAGGTGCTCAAACTTATTATTCCCAAGACTTTGAAGCAGGTGTTTTACCTGCCGATATGACTCAAATGAGTAATGCAACTGATGGTGGTTGGACTGTTGGAACTAACGCAGCACTTTCTAGTGGTTATTTCCCAATACCAGCTAATGGTTCATCTTATATGGTGGGAACTAATGATGATGCATGTAATTGCGATAAATCTAATGAAAGATTGGCAGCTCCTGCTGTTGACTTAACAGATGCAGTTGCTCCATTTTTGTATTTCGATATGTTTTATGGTGCGTTAACATTCCAAGGTGCTACGGAATCAATGACGGTTATTGTCTCTACTGATGATGGTGCAACCTGGAGTGATGTTTCTGTTATTGGTGGTGCTCAAGGTTGGACAAACACAGCTATCGACATTTCTGCTTATGCGGGAATGCCTAGTGTTATGTTCGCTTGGGTTTATGATGATGCAGGAGGATGGTTGTATGGCTATGCGATGGATAATATTACTATTAAAGAAGCTCCACAATTGGATCCTGATTTAAGAGCTTTGACAATGCGTACAGGTGGTTTGACTGGATCAGTTGTTTCTATTTCTGGTGTTATTGGTAATAATGGATTACAAGTTATAAACTCTATTGAAGTAACTTGGAATGATGGAAATGGTGACAATACTGAAACGATTAATGGATTAAATATTCAACCATTAGAAACGGCTTCTTTTACTCATTCTGTTCCTTTAACATTAGCTGAAGGAACAACTGCACTCAACGTGTCTATTTTAAATCCTAATGGAATGACAGATGAAGACCCAAGTAATAATGGTCTTGTTGTAGATGTAATGGGTGTAACGCCTGCTCCTGGTAGAATGGCTGTTACTGAAGAGGGAACTGGAACATGGTGTGGCTGGTGCCCACGTGGTGAAGTTTTCATGAAGCAAATGTTTGAAGACTATCCAGATCACTTTATTGGAATCGCTGTTCATAATGGTGACCCAATGACTGTTGCTGAATATGATGGTTCTTTAGGAATCTCTGCTTTCCCTAACATGTCTAATGAAAGAACTGAAAACTTCGGTTTTGGTACTATTGGTGATGTTGAAAATCGTTTTTTCAACAGAGTTCAAATGGCTCCTCCTGCATTAATCCAAAGTGCAGGTACTTATGATGCAGCTACTGGCGAGTTCGTAGTTACTTCTGAAGCTATTGTTGAACAAACAGTAAGTGGTAACTATCGATTGGCAGTTATCTTAGTTGAAGATGGTGTAACTGGAAGTGGTAATGGATATGGACAAGCAAACTTCTATGCTGGTGGAGGAAATGGACCAATGGGTGGCTATGAAAATCTTCCTTCAACAGTTCCTGCTTCTCAAATGGTTTATGACCATGTTGGTAGAATGTTGATTGGAGGTTTCAATGGCGTTACGGGTAGTTTGCCAACTGATTTGGTAGCTGGTGAGCGTCACACTTGGGTTTTTGATCCAGTGGCAATTCCTGCTGATTTTAATACAGTAAATCTACACGTTGTTACTGTAATACTGAATCCACAAGGTCACATTGTAAATGCTAACTCTCAAACTTGGGATGAGGTTATCAATAATGCAATTGTTGGAACAAAAGAAGTTTTTGCTCACGATTTAGCTAAAGTTTTCCCTAATCCTTTCTCTGATGTAACTTATGTTCGAATGAATTTAGAAACTGCAACTAATGTAGAAATGGTTGTATTGAATTCTATCGGTCAAGTGGTTGCTCAAAGAAATTATGGACAACTTTCTGGTGATACAATTCTTCCTTTTGAGGCTGGAAACTTGGCAGAAGGTATGTACTACTTACATATCAAATTGGATGACCAATTGATTACTAAGAAAGTAACGTTGACGAAATAAAACAATGAATGACTTATTTTTAAGTCATTTAAAAAGCCATGCTGTTATTACAACAGCATGGCTTTTGTTTTTTAATAATTGTTCTATCCTAAAATAGAAGTACTAATGCGCTTCTAACCAATTTTCTCCTGTATCCATTCCCACCAAAAGTGGTACCTTCAAATCAGGAATTGCATGTTTCATTTTATCCTCAATGATTGGTTTGATGATTTCTAATTCATCTTTATGTGCATCAAAAACTAATTCATCATGCACTTGTAAAATCATTTTCGATTTGAAATTTTGCTTTTTAAATTCTTTATGAATATTAATCATCGCAATCTTAATTAAATCTGCAGCCGTACCTTGAATAGGTGTATTGATTGCAACACGCTCTGTATTTGTTCTGGCTAATGCATTTCTTGAATTAATGTCTCGAAGATAGCGCCGTCGGCCCATCAAAGTTTTAACAAAGCCATTTTCGCGAGCAAACTCTACCGTCTTATCCATGTAATTTTTAAGACCACTATATTGACTAAAATATTGAGTAATAATCTCTTTTGCTTCGGCTCTTTTAATATTTAATTGTTGGGAGAGATTGGTAGAGCCTGCACCATAAATAATACTGAAATTCACAGTCTTAGCCGCACGACGTTGATCTGCGGTGACGGCATCGTAATCTACCTGAAAAACTTTGGCAGCAGTTGCTCTGTGAATATCTTGGGCTTTTTGAAATGCTTCAAGCATAGCTTCATCACCACTGATTTCTGCGATGATTCGCAGTTCAATTTGAGAGTAATCGGCTGCTAAAAGCAGATGATCTTTATCTCTGGGAATAAACGCCTTTCTAACTTTTCGACCTTCAGGCGTCTTAATTGGAATATTTTGTAGGTTTGGATTATTCGAACTCAAACGTCCAGTTGCCGCCAATGCCTGATTAAAAGAGCTATGAATTCTTCCCGTTCGAGGATTCACCATTTTAGGTAAAGCATCGACATAAGTCGATTTCAATTTTGCCAACGTTCGATAATTCATAATATCAGCTACGATATCGTGGTCTTTTGCTAGTTCCGTCAATTTTGATTCATCGGTAGAATATTGTCCTGTTTTAGTTTTTCTCCAGCGATAGGGAATGTCCATTTTATCAAAAAGTACTTCACCTACTTGTTTAGGAGAAGCAATATTGAATTTGACGCCTGCTTTTTCGTAAATTCTTTTTTCATTTTCTAAAATACCTGTACCTAGCTCTTTTGAATATTCATTCAGAAATTGGGAATCTAAGTTGATTCCTTCATACTCCATATCAATTAATGCCTTGACTAAAGGTTCCTCCATTGTATCATACAATTCCTTGAGGTTTTCTTCTTTTAATTTTGGCGATAAAATCTCTTTTAATTGAAGCGTTACATCCGAATCTTCGACTGCATATTCACACACTTTTTCGACGGGAATGTCTCTCATACTCAATTGGTTCTTCCCTTTCTTCCCTATTAAAGTCGTAATTGAAACTGGCTGATATTTTAAATACGTCTCCGACAAATAATCCATATTGTGTCGAAGTCCTGGTTCTAATAAGTAATGAGCAATCATTGTATCAAAGAACTTTCCTTTCAATTCGACCCCATACCACTTCATCATTAACCCATCGTATTTGATGTTTTGAGCATATTTTTCAATGTTGACATTTTCAAAAAGGGGTTTAAATTCATGGACAATTGCTTTGGCGGCTTCTTGGTCAGCGGGCACTGGAACATACCACCCTCCATGAGCTTCTATAGAAAAGGACATACCTACCAATTCTGCTTGGTTGGCATCAATCCCTGTTGTTTCCGTGTCAAAGCAAAACCCCTTTTCTTTTGAAAGAATTTCAATTAGAGCGACTCTTTTTTCAGGTGTATCCATGAGTAAATACTCATGTTTAGTGTTTTCAATATTTTTTGTCGCAGCTGAGTGTGAAGGTATTGCTGAAAAATCTTTTCGAGCAGGAGCAGAAGGAGTATCTCCAAATAAAGAACCCTGAACACCACCTTGCTGAGCTGGTTGGGCGGATTGGCCTAAAATGGTTTTCGAAAGCGAGCGGAATTCTAATTCTTTAAAGAGTTCCGTCAATTTTTCTCTATCAAAAGGTTCTAGTTTTAATTCATCCGCTTTAAAGTCAATTGGGACATTAATGTCAATCGTAGCCAACCATTTAGACTTTAAACCTTGTTCGGCAAATTGTTCCACCTTTTCTTTTTGTTTCCCCTTTAGTTCATGAGCGTTTTCAATCAGACCTTCGACTGTGTCGTATTTAGCTAATAGTTTGACTGCCGTTTTTGCACCGATTCCAGGAATACCGGGAATATTATCGACACTATCGCCTTGCAATCCAAGAATATCTATAACTTGATCAACGCGTTTGATATCCCACTTTTCTAGAACTTCGGGTACACCCAAAATATCCACACCATTGCCTTGCCGAGAAGGTTTGTACATGAATATATTTTCAGAAACTAATTGTGCATAGTCCTTATCTGGTGTAACCATATAAACTTTAAACCCCTCTTTTTCAGCCTTCTTTGCTAATGTCCCAATCGTATCGTCAGCTTCAAATCCAGAGACTTCAACTATTGGAATATTAAATGCTTCAACTATGGCTCTGATGTATGGAAAAGCGGTAGTGATATCTTCAGGTTGAGCGTCTCGATTGGCTTTGTATTCTACAAATTCTTCATGTCTAAATGTAGGTCCTTTTGGATCAAAAGCAACTCCAATATGAGTAGGTTTTTGATTGTTTAGGATGTCCCAAAGGGAGCGCACAAATCCCGTAATTGCCCCCGTATTGAGTCCTTTTGAGTTAATTAAAGGTCGAGTGATAAATGCATAATGAGCACGATAAACCAATGCGTGCCCATCTAGCAAGAATAGTTTTTTGTCTGCCATCGTGGTGTAAATTTTCGAAATGCGATTTTTTTATTGACGAATTTTCTTGGGAAGCAAGATAGAGGAATCTTGTGGATATTTTTAATTGGTAGTCAGAAATAAGGTAGGGTTCTTTAAATCTCTTAGAGTATATTTGGAATTTGCGTTTGCGTGATTTTTTGAGGAAATATTTTATTGAAGGAGGCATTTTTCGCAGTCAAATGCGGGCAATTTGAGGAGAAAAATAACGCTGTGCAAAATGATAGTTGCCGAAAAATTGCCAAAATCAAAATTCAACCATACTTTTAGGTCAATATTTATTCTTCAAAAATCATCATATTTTTTGAAGAAACAATCCGCAAAGGCATCACGATTACCTTTTCTCCACTTTTTATAGATAATGAAGCTGTGTCCATAGCTACAACCCTTCCTTTTATATCATCTATGCCAACTAAATCTCCAATTTTGATTTTCTTCCGTACATAAAAAGAAGCTAAAAAATTAGCCATTGTATCTTTTGATGCTAAGCCATAACCTAGAGCAAAAGCAAACATTAATCCGGCGATTAATACGACGACATTATCTCGAATTAAATCAGTGGCGATACCAGCTTGTTGAAGCGCACTAATGGTTAATGTTAAGAAGACAAGATAAAAAATGAAATTTGCAATTATTTTTCCAGATGGGATACCAAGTGTGGCACAAGTAGAAAGGGTAATGTTTTTTATGAAATCAGCTAATAAAATACCAATAACGAAGAGTAGCATTGCAGTCAATAAACTTGGGATGTAAGCTACCAAGTCACCCATCATTTGGGATACAATTGCCATGCCTAAGACTTCCGCGGATGCCATCAAAAATACTAATAAGAGAACATAGTAAATGATAGCGGAAAGCACTTTACTAGGTCTAATGGTTATGTTGGCTTTTTCGACTATTTCTGTACCATTTAATTGATCTGCTAATTTATCTATTTTTAGCCCTTCTAGCAGTTTTCTGATTGCTTTTGATACAAGCTTTGCGATAATCCAACCTACTAATGCAACTACTAGTGCACCGATTATATTAGGAATTGCACTAGCAAACTGTCCAAGTACATTCAATACAATATCTATAATATTTTTTGGGCTATTCATATATACCAAAAAGGATTTAATTAAAAATTAGTCTTCTTCATTTAAGCTACTTGAAGATTTATTTTCATCATCATTATCGGATTGACCACCTATTAGATGGGACGCATTACTATCCAATGCCGCATGGTCAACAGAGCCTCCAAGCATATCGATAAATAGATTTGCCGCACTTGGAAGATATAATTCCACGGTCTCCCCCAGTAATTCAAAAATGTGGAGGTTTCTGAAGATGTTTTCTTCAATTTCCTTAGGAGGAGGATTATTAAGCTCCTCCTCTGCCATCAGCCTTTTGAAATTATTCTCTTCCATTTTCGCTTTAATTTTGCTCTTCAGGATATAATTCCTTATAAACTAGTTTGGCTTTATGTTTCGCTCTTTTGATTTTCATTTTAATAGCACTGTCCGTTTTACCAAGTACCTTTGCAACCTCTTTTATTTGCATTTCGTCTTGGTATTTCATCAATAATACCATTTTGTCACCAACAGGTATTTTATCTAAAATGACTTTTAGTCTACTAACTTCTATTTCCAATAATTCTGCATCGGGTACGTCTTCAACTATATCTGGAGGGTTTTCCATTTCATCTGAAAAAATACTTCGCATTTTTTTCTTTTTTCGAATGATGTCAATGCAATAATTGTAGGTTATTGAATACACCCATGTCGAAAATTTGGACTGCGCTCCAAATTTTGCAAGATTGAGGAATATCTTAATAAAAATATCTTGAGTAGCATCCTTTGCTAATCCTTCATCTCTTAGAAGAGATAGACATTTGCTATATACTTTAATTGAATACTTCTTATAAAGTATATTGAAATACAGAGGTTGCTTTGTACGAAGATATTCTCGGATAGCCTCAATATCAGATAGCTTTGTATTTCTTTTTATCTTTCCCATTCCTGGGGATTTTAAACCCAAAGCGATTTAAGTTTTTTGTTTTTAATCTTGGTTGTATAATTTACTGATTTTCAGTGAATTGTAAAGAATTATTTTGTTAAAAACAATCTTTATAGTCTGCGAATGTAAAGAATTTTTCTGTATTGAGGTGTTAATTTAGGCTTTTAGACGGAGGATAAAACAAGAAGACACTTTTTAGGAGGAAAAAATTAAAAAATAAAAATTGGATATTTGGGTTTTGAAAAGTAGGAGGCAAAAAAAAGAGGCAGCGCCACCACAGCACTACCTCAGCCCTAACCAAATAAAACCAAATTATATTTTTAAGTCAAAAGACTAATTTTAAGAACTAAACAAAGCTTCGTGTAAAAAGTACGTTTTCCTTTGTTGAAACAAAGTTAGTGTATTTTTCCCGAAAAGCCTAAAAACTTTATTCAAATTTGTCGTCCAACTGATTTTTTAAAAGTAAGAAAACGAATTAGGTTAGGAAGATATAGCTGAAATATTGGTTTATTTGAAAAAAAAAGAATAACTCAAAATATTATTTTGATTTTTCGGAAAATTATTTTTTAAAAACACCTTCTTTTCCTTATAGTTTTACTATTAAAATATAAACATGAAACCTTCAGAAAATAACTACAAGGGTGCTTTTTTTCTATTATTACTTAGTGTGTTTATGACGGTTACCCAAGGGGTGGCTCAAAATGAACAAGGTACTGATGAAGATGCTTTTTTTATAAGAACCATTTTTGATAAGGCTTTAACTGAAGGAAAATGTTATCCATGGATAGAACATTTAACGACTAAAATAGGTGGAAGACTAGCGGGTTCCCCTCAAGCGGCGGCGGCGGTTGAATATACTTATCAGATGTTGGATACCTTAAATTTAGACAAAGTTTGGCGACAGCCTTGTACCGTTCCACATTGGGTTCGGGGAGCTAAAGAAATTATTAGAATCTCAAATTCAGTGATGGGATCGGTAGAATTACAGGCACTAGCGCTGGGTAATTCTGTTGGAACTGATCCCCATGGAATTTCAGCTCAAGTGGTTGAAGTTAAAAGTCTAGATGAGGTTGAAGAATTAGGGCGAGAAAATATTGAAGGGAAAATTGTCTTTTACAATCGACCATTAGATCCGACTCAGCTAAATACGTTTGCAGCATATGGAGGTGCTGTGGATCAGCGTGGTTCTGGAGCTTCAAAAGCATCAAAATATGGAGCTATTGGGGTATTAGTACGTTCTATGACTACAAAATTAGATGATGTACCCCATACTGGAGGATTGGGTTATAGAGAAGGAGTGAACCCCATTCCTGCAGCTGCTATTTCGACCAATAATGCAGAAATGTTGAGTAGTTTGCTTAAGCGAGGGGAAGTTTCTGTTTATATGAAAATGAATTGCGGAATGTTATCTCCCAAGCCTTCCTACAATGTAATTGGAGAGATCAAAGGCAGTGAATTTCCAAACGAAATAATTCTGGTAGGAGGTCATTTAGATTCATGGGATATAGGAAGTGGAGCTCACGATGATGGCGCAGGGTGTGTGCAGTCAATGGATGTCTTACAAATTTTAAAAAGAATGAATTATCAGCCAAAAAGAACGATTCGATGTGTTCTTTTTATGAATGAGGAAAATGGTTTAGCAGGGGCGAAAGAATACCAAAAAGTCTCTTATGAAAAAGGTGAATTTCATGTTGCTGCGATCGAGTCGGACAGAGGTGGATTTACTCCAAGAGGTTTTACCATGGATGGGCATCCTGACATTTTTAAAGAAAAAGCAAAAAAAGTTACTGCTTGGCTGCCATTACTAGAGCCTTATGGACTGAGTTTTCAAAAAGGTGGTTCAGGTGCAGATATTGGAGGTTTAAAAGATCAAAAGGGCATGTTGTTTGGTTTTTATCCGGACTCTCAAAGATATTTTGATTACCACCATACGGCAGATGATAATTTTGATGCAGTGAATAAACGGGAATTGGAGTTAGGTGTGGCGACGATGACAAGCTTAGTTTTTTTGATTGATAAATATGGGCTTTAATAGCTGGCAGTTCAACAGTTTGGATTTGGGAGTCAGTCAAAAAATAATATTAAAAATTAATGGACAACACTATTAAAATACATGATTTATATTTTAAACCATTCTTGACTAAAGAAATGATAGAGGAGAAAGTTCAAGAAATGGCGGGGGAAATTGATAGAGACTTTAAGGGTAAAAAGCCTATCTTTTTGGTTATTCTCAATGGGTCTTTCATTTTTGCAGCAGATTTATCGAGGGCTTGTAAATTGAGTTATGAAATTGCCTTTATGAAATTATCCTCTTATGACGGTTTACAATCTTCAGGTGAGGTGAAAACAGTTTTTGGATTGGATAGAGAGATACAGGGGCGAGACCTTATTATTATAGAGGATATTATTGATTCTGGTAAAACTATGCATGAGTTTTTACCTAAATTAAAAGCGATGAATCCGGCTTCCGTTTCTTTGGCAGTATTGCTTTTGAAGCCTGAAGCGGTTAATTATCCTATTAAGATTGACTATTTAGGTTTCGAGATTCCAGATAAATTTGTAATTGGATATGGGCTAGACTATGATGAAATGGGACGAGACTTGGGAGATATATATCAATTAATTGAGGAAGAATAAGGATTGAGAATAATGAATTAATGAAACTACATAACAATTGTAAAAAATCCCTACTTTTACATTTTTGAATATTCGAACGACAATCATAAATAAGTGAACTCAATACATCAATTTAAAGTAGAAGGAATTGACGGGACGGAAATCAACTTTCAAGAATTCAGTGGACGCAAGATATTAGTGGTGAATGTGGCATCCGAGTGTGGATATACACCTCAGTATGCACAACTTCAAGAACTTTACGAGTCGTTTCAAGATAAATTAGTCATTGTCGGTTTTCCAGCCAATAATTTTGGCGCACAAGAACCCGGCACCAATAGCGAGATTCAAACTTTTTGTAATAAAAATTATGGGGTTACATTCCCCCTCGCTTCAAAAATTGACATTGAAACACATCCCATTTACCGATGGCTGACGGATAAAAATAAGAACGGTTCAATAGATTCTAACGTCGAATGGAATTTTAACAAATACCTTTTAGACGAATCCGGTCAGCTCGTAAAGTATATGCCTTCCTCTGTAAGCCCAATTGATGAAACAATTCTGGATTGGGTCAATTCCTAGAATAAAATTGATTTATTGAGTGAATGATTTTTGAGTATTTGCGATGCAATTTAATCATGTCATTGGACAATCTTTAGTGAAAAAATCACTTCGCCAAATGGTGGATGGGGATCGTATTCCTCATGCTTTGATTTTTTTGGGGCCAGCGGGTTGTGGGAAATTAGCACTTGCGATGGCTTTTGCTCAATATTTATTATGTGATAATAAAGCGGAAGGCGCTTCTTGTGACAAATGTGCAAATTGTATTAAGGCTTCGAAATTGATTCACCCTGATGTTCATTATTCATTTCCAACAATTGGGACAAATGTTAAAAGTGATCAATTTTTGCCTGAATGGCGAAAAGCGATAGATGAAAATCCCTATTTGAATGTTAATGATTGGCTTCAAAGGATTGGCGCGGAAAACAAACAAGGAAATATTAATAAAGAAGAATGTTTGAATATTATTCGAAAGTTGAGTTTAAAAACTTTTGAAAGTAAAAATAAGGTATTGATCATGTGGTTGCCTGAATTTTTAGGAAAAGAAGGCAATCGTTTATTGAAGCTCATTGAAGAGCCACCTGAAAACACCAATTTTATTTTAGTAGCGGAAAATTCAGATTTGATTTTAAATACTATTATGTCGAGGTGTCAGATTGTAAAAATTAACCAATTGTCTGATGAAGAAGTAGTGGAGGGATTAAAATCGAAAAAAGGTATTTCTGAAGAAAAGGCACATTCTTTGGCATATTTGTCAGATGGAAACTTTAATGAAGCGTTGAAACTATTAGAGCAAGATGAAAATGATAATGCGAATCTGTTTTTAGAATGGATGCGTAAATGTTACATAGGCAATGGACCGGATCTCGTCAGTTGGGTGGAAGGTTTTGCCAAAATTGGTCGAGAGAATCAAAAGCAATTCCTTCGTTATGGATTGCATTTTATGAGAGAGTACATGACTGTAAAAATGACTAACAATACAGTGGTAAGATTAAGAGGAAAAGAACTACAAACCGCAAATAACTTGACGAAAGTCATAGAATTTGATCAAATCGAGCAGATAGTCCAACTTTTTACGGATTGCTCGTATTACATAGAGCGAAATGCCAATCCTAAAATATTGTTTTTGGATGCGAGTATTCAATTGAATCAAATTTTGAAAACCAAAAAAGCAGTTGGCCGTTCGATAGTTAATAATTAGAGAACAGCTAAAAGCTCCAAATATATAATTTCGATTCTCGATTTTCTTGTAAATAGAGGTGTTTGAATAGAGGTCAGAAATCGTCAATCGAAAATAAAAATCGAAAATAAAATGGCTTGTGCAGGATGTTCAGTAAAATCTAAAGATGGTACCCCAGTTGGATGCCGAAGCAATGGAAGTTGCAGTACTGGAGGTTGTAATCGCTTGAATACGTATGATTGGCTTTCTACAATGGATATTCAGGATGTAGAATCTTACAATATTATAGAAGTAACTTTTAAAAACGGATCTAGAAAGGGGTACTACGTTAATCAAATGCAAAATCGAACGTCGACAGGAGATATGGTTGTCGTTGAAAGTTCAGCGGGATATGATGTAGGCCGAATATCTCTTTCTGGAGATTTAGTTCGGTTACAATTAAAAAAACGTAGACTTAAAGAGGATGATTTAATGCATCGAGTTTTGCGTAGAGCGAATGAACGCGATTTAGAAAAATTGGATGAAGCTCGTGGGTTGGAATATCCGACTATGGTTAGGGCAAGAGCAATTGCTAGAACGCTGGATTTAGACATGAAAATTGGGGATGTAGAGTTTCAGGGAGATCGAAGGAAAGCAACCTTCTATTATATTGCTGATGGACGAGTTGATTTTCGAGAATTGATTCGTCACTTTGCTAAGGAATTTCGAGTGAAAATTGAAATGCGCCAAATTGGTGCACGTCAAGAATCCGCCCGAATAGGGGGGATTGGTTCATGTGGTCGCGAATTATGCTGTTCGACTTGGCTAACTGATTTTAAGTCCGTTTCGACGGCAGCGGCACGATATCAAAACTTGGCTATTAATCAAGCCAAACTTTCTGGTCAATGTGGGCGTTTGAAATGTTGTCTAAATTATGAATTAGACACATATATGGAAGCTCTTGAGAAATTTCCAGACAATGCGGATCGGTTAAAAACAGAAGCCGGGATAGCCGTTTTAGTAAAAACTGATATTTTCAAAGGCATCATGTACTATGCTTATGAAAAAGACGGAATGAGAGGAAAACACCATCCGTTGAGTTTGGCGCGTGTTCATGAAATAAAAGAATTAAATGGCAAGGGGCAATTCCCGACAGATTTGGTGGATTTACAGTCCCTTATTGATTCAGATTCAGAACCTGAGCTCGATTTTGATGATGATGTGACAGGAGTTATAGAATTGCCACCAGAAGAGAAGAAAAGACGCAGACGGAATAGAGGTAGAGGGCGAAACCAAAACCAACGAGGAGATGGAGGAAATAGAAGTAATCGAAATCAAAGTGGTAAGGGGAAAGGTTCCCCTTCAGGGCGAGCTAAAGATGCTGCGAGGAATGAAGCTAAACCTAAACCAAATCCTCAAAATAGGACTCCTAAAGATGGTAATAAAAGGGGAGCAACGAATGCGCCTAAAGGTAGAAATCCACGAAAAGGAGGTGGAGGAAGAGGGAATCGAACTCCAGGAAATAAAAAATAAAATTTGGCGATTAGGCTTCAATAATTAATTTGTCTTCATGCCAATTATTGAGATCTAATCTTTATTTGAATTAATATAAATGAAATACGACGTTACAGTCATTGGATCTGGACCTGGCGGATATGTTGCCGCAATTAGATGTGCTCAATTAGGGTTGAAAACAGCAATCATTGAGCGATATAATACACTTGGTGGAACCTGCTTAAATGTGGGCTGTATTCCGTCAAAAGCATTATTAGATTCTTCGGAGCATTATCATAACGCGAAGGACAAGTTTGAGATGCATGGAATCAATTTGAAAGATTTAGAAATTAATATGCCTCAAATGATTAAGCGTAAAAATGAGGTAGTAGAACAGACCGTAGGAGGATTAGACTTTTTAATGAAGAAAAATAAAATTACAGTTCACACTGGTCATGGATCTTTCATTAATAAAAGTACAATAAGCATTGCTAAAGAGGATGGTAAAACAGAGCAAATTGAAACGGAGAAAGTGATTATTGCAACAGGTTCAAAGCCCATCACTCCAGCTCCTTTTAATTATGATAAAAATAGAGTCATTACGTCTACAGAAGCCCTTAATATAGATAAGGTGCCTAAAAGAATGGTGGTTATTGGTGGAGGTGTAATTGGATTAGAACTGGGGTCAGTATATGCGCGATTGGGAACGGAGGTGGAGGTTGTAGAATTTATGGATCGAATTATTGCCGGAATGGACAAAGATTGTAGTCGAGAATTAATGCGGGCATTGAAAAAGTTAGGGGTAAAATTTCATTTGAAACATAAAGTTAATACGGTAAAAGGATTAAAGACAAAAGTGAAAATTGAAGTTCAGAAACGCGATACGGATACGACTTTTGAATTGGAGGCAGACTATTGTTTGGTTGCAATCGGGCGAAAACCCTATACGGATAATCTAGGGTTAGAAAATATTGGGGTAGAGTTGGACGAACGAGGACGAATCAAGGTTAATGAGCATCTTGAAACTAACGTGTCTGGCATTTATGCTATTGGAGATGTGATAAAAGGAATGATGTTGGCCCATAAGGCTGAAGAAGAAGGTACATTTGTGGCAGAAACAATAGCCGGTCAAAAGCCTCATGTCGATTATAATTTAATTCCCGGAGTCGTTTACACTTGGCCAGAGGTTGCTGCTGTTGGAAAAACGGAAGAACAATTAAAAGAGGCTGGAGTTCCTTATAAATCTGGAAAATTCCCTATGAAAGCTTTGGGGCGCGCACGTGCGAGTACAGATGTCGAAGGGATGGTGAAAGTCTTGGCGCACAAAGAAACGGATGAAATTCTAGGTGTACATATGGTTGGCGCACGAGCTGCAGATATGATTGCAGAGGCAGTGGTAGCGATGGAGTTTAGGGCTTCGGCGGAAGATATTTCGCGTATGTCACATGCACATCCAACCTATACAGAGGCGATGAAGGAAGCTGCTTTGGCTGCGACTGATAACCGTCCAATACATATTTAATTGTAAGTCAAATTTAGCGTTCGGAGTTAGTAAAGAAAAAAAGGTGAAAATCAACTCAGATTTTCACCTTTTTTATGCTTAGTAACACAAAAAGAATAAGTCGTCCAGATGATCAAGTTATTCTTTTGGCGTTACTTAGTTCATCCAAAAATCAACGATTCAAATACCAGCCTAGCCAAGTGCCCACCAATCCCCATGATACAACAAGATCAATAAGATGTCCTATGGTATTCGTTTCGAACCAAACAGCATTCAAATAGGTAATAGTTAGATAGCCAATAGCTCCAACTGCTAAGGATGAAAGCAAAGTTGTTTTGAAGTCCAGGTTAGGAATTTTTAGAAGTATCCAAGTCAATAAGAAAATTGCTAAGACATCAATCACAAATGCTCTAAACATATTCATCCCCATAGCCATACTCATTGATTCATGATATTGAATTTGTACCCAAGGCTTACCAATATTACTCATCATGAGAGCTTCGTGTTCTTCCGAAGGAGTTTCTGGAGGAATACCCGGTAAGAAATAGGATCCTTCCGTCAAATTTTCACTTAAAACTTCAAGAATCTTGTCTTCGTTAGGGGTGTAGGTCATTTCTGCTCCATGGACATTAAGCATGCTCCATGATAGAAATTGCCAAAAAAATAGAATGATGCCTCCGACAAGAGAAGCGATTAGTTGCTTTTTCATAATCTATTAGTTTTGTTTTGAAAATAACATTAAATGTTTTTGTTTGATCAGTGAAATTAATTGTTTTTCTTTTCTTTTTTTAATCTTATTATAAATAATTTTAAGAAGTTGGTTAAAATTGCAGCTATTCTCGGTTTTGATTTGGCGTGATGTATTTTTTGCTGACAATCAATTGATTGTGGTATTTTGAAAATATTTGTAAATAATTCACGATTTTATATTTCATTCATTATCAGAATGGAACATATTATTCGAAATCCAAACCGAGAATGACTGTTAAAATTGGTATGAATAGATCCGAAATTTAAAACATTAGGTGGATTTGTACAGACTGTAATGGAAGTTTTAGAAATGCTAATCAAATGCATACTTGCCGATTAGTGACAAATAATATTTATTTGAAAAACGGAGCCAGTAAATAGCAGATTTGTTTGAATTGTTGATTTCGGAAGTGAAGAAAGAATGGTTAGATATTGAGTTTTTTTAGGAAAGCTAGAGCGTGTTCCGCCTATAAAAAAATGTCTGCAAACCTCTAAGAGTCGCGTGGTTCATGTGGTTCTATTGATGAACCTATAGATCTGAATGAGCAATTGATAGATTGGATTCGAAGGTCTTATGAGCTGATTTCAAAATAATAAGAGCTATTCCAAATTTTCGAAAATTTGGAATAGCTCACAACGTGGATTAGGGAGTAGGGAATAAATAAGATACTCAAATTTTGCACAGCTAATTTTTTTTCAGTTGAGGCAAAAAACACAGACATACCCAAAGGTATGGCGAGTATTTTTAACGAAAAATGAAGGCAAAAGAGCAAGTAAAATGGGTAGGTTATTTATTTCCTACTCCTTTAATTGATTGTTATTTCAGGGATTTCACCTTCTATAATTAATTTTCCAGCAGTCGCTTTTTGAATATCTTCCACGCTTACGCCTGGAGCTCTTTCCAATAATTTGAATCCATTAGGCGTAACATCCAATACCGCCATATTCGTTACGATTTTTTTTACACATCGAACTCCCGTTAATGGTAGGGTACAATTTTTCAGTAATTTTGAATTCCCTCTTTTATCCGTGTGGTTCATTGCTACAATAATATTGTCGGCAGAAGCCACCAAATCCATTGCACCGCCCATCCCTTTGACTAATTTTCCTGGGATTTTCCAGTTGGCGATATCTCCAGTTTCTGAAACTTCCATGGCACCTAAAACGGTCAATTGAATATGTTTTCCTCGTATCATGGCAAAACTTGTTGCCGAATCAAAAATGGATGCCCCTGGCATTGCCGTTATAGTTTGTTTTCCCGCATTAATCAAGTCAGCATCTTCTTCGCCTTCGTAAGGGAAGGGTCCCATTCCTAAAATTCCGTTCTCGGATTGAAAAACGACACTAATTCCTTCAGGGATATAATTGGCAACCAAAGTTGGAATTCCAATGCCTAAATTAACATACCAACCATCGCGTAATTCTTGGGCTATTCTTTGGGCTATTTCGTTTCTATTTAACATGTTTTTTTGAATGATAAATGATGAACAATGTATTGTTAAATCGTTCTTGAACGCATTAATTTTTACTCCGAACGGTTCTTTGTTCGATTCTCTTTTCATATACCTCGCCTTGGAAAATTCTTTGAACAAAAACGCCAGGTGTATGAATGAAGTTTGGATCTAAAACTCCAGGTTCAACTAATTCTTCCACTTCAGCAATGGTTATTTTCCCTCCCATTGCCATTGCAGGGTTGAAATTTCGAGCGGTGCCTTTATAAATAAGGTTGCCAAAACGGTCTCCTTTCCAAGCTTTTACCAAAGCAAAATCAGCCTCCAATGCGGCTTCTAAAATATGTGGTTTGCCGTTGAACCAACGAACTTCTTTACCTTCTGCTACTTCTGTTCCATAGCCTGCTGGCGTAAAAAAAGCAGGAACGCCCATGCCTGCTGCCTGACATCGGGCGGCCAAAGAACCTTGTGGAATTAAATCAACTTCCAATTCCCCTTTCAACATTTGCCGAGCAAATTCAGCGTTTTCTCCAACATAGGAGGAAATCATTTTTCGGATTTGTCGATTTTGTAATAGTAAGCCTAAGCCAAAATTATCAACTCCAGCATTATTAGAGATACAGGTCAGTCCTTTAATTCCGGATTTAACCAAGGCTGTGATACAGTTTTCAGGAATTCCACACAGCCCAAATCCACCAACCATCAGGGTCATATCATCTTTAATTCCTTGAATTGCCTCCTCGGCATTTTTTACAACTTTATTCATAAAATGAAGATTTTTTGAATTAAACCTCTTTTGAAAATTTGAGGTTGCCAAAAATAGGAAGATTTGTTTTTAATGGTTGATTAATGTAGAAAGTTTGATTAAAAAGTTGATTTTTATTTTTGAACGGTTTTCTTTAGAGATTAGTTATTTTATTTTTTAAGGGAGGAGGGAGGAAAAATATAACCTGCCCATTTTACTTGTTATTTTTCCTTTATGCATCGTTAAAAATACTTGCCATACCTTCGGGTATGTCTGTGTTTTTTGCCTCGTCTCAAGAAAAATTAACTTCCTAAAATTTGGGTAGCATATTTATTTCCTCTTCCCTAAGCATTTAATTTTAAGACAAATAAAGATAATGCGGATAATTTTTTGCGATAATGGATTTAACCCCAAAGAAGTTGATTATATGTATGCAGAAGAATACTCTTTTGCAGAGCAGGATTCACTTTCTATTTCGTTGATAAGTTTTGAAGAATTGAAAAAAGGAAATATTGATATGGCATTACGAAGGGTCAAACCTTCCGATGAAGAAGAGGTTGGAATTTATCGAGGATGGATGTTGAAACCAAGCCAATATATCCTACTTTATGAGGGACTTTTGAAGAAAAAGGTTGAACTTATTAATAGCCTTCATGAATATATATTTTGCCATTATTTACCAGAGAGTTATCATGTGATAAAAGCGTTTACGCCAAAAACGACTTTCAAGAAGCTGGATATCCCTTTTGACATTAGGAAATTTCAAGATGAACTTAATAGCTTTGGATCAAGTCCAATTATTTTAAAAGATTATGTGAAATCTCAAAAGCATTATTGGGATGAAGCTTGTTTTATTCCTGATGCAAGTGATTTAGAAAAAGTAGAATCCGTAATAGCTAAGTTCTTGGAATTACAAGGTTCTGATATAAATGAAGGTCTAGTTTTTCGGGAATTTGTGGAACTGGAAAAATTGACCAATCATTCAAAAAGTGGAATGCCTTTAACTAAAGAATTTCGCTTATTCATTTTATATGGAAAAGTTATAGCTTCATTCAATTATTGGGATGAAGGTGATTATGAAAGTGTTAGACCTAACATTGATTTTTTAAAAGAACTAATTCCCGCAATAGATAGTAATTTTTTTACAGTGGATATAGCCAAACGGAAAAATGGTGAATGGATAATTATAGAATTGGGTGATGGTCAAGTAGCAGGGTTACCTGATAATGCTAATAAGAATACATTTTATAAAACGCTAAAAAGAGGAAAATAAAGTTGTCCTAAATACTCTTAAGACAACTTTATTTTTGTTCTCTTACTTAGAGACTAATACCTTACCGTTATTCATCTTTTAAAGAATTAATCGGATTTGCTAATGCGGCACGAATACTCTGATAGCTCACGGTGAAAAAGGCAATTGCTACAGCTAAAAGACCTGCAAAAGCAAAAATCCACCAGTCAATTTCGATTCGATAAGCAAAATCGGAAAGCCATTTTTGCCCAAACCACCAAGCAATGGGAGAGGCAACAACTAATGCAATGGCAACCAGTTTTAGGAAATCTTTGGAGAGTAAAGTCACAATATTTTCTGTTGTTGCGCCGAGTACTTTTCTGATGCCAATTTCTTTGGTTCGCTGTTGTGTAATATAAGCTGCTAATCCTAAAAGTCCCATACAGGCTATAAAAATGGCGATGATTGAGAAGACACTCAAGACCCTCCGAGAATCCATTTCTTTCTCATAAAGTTTTGCCCAATCATTATCCAGAAAAGCATAATTGAACGGCTGCTCTGGTTGAAATTTTTGCCAAAGTCCTTCTATGTTACTAATGGTTTCTTGAAAATTTGGAGGGTTCATTCTCACTGTAATTAACCCATCAACACCAGGTGTGAAACTTCTCTGATTGTGAATTAAAAAGAGTGGTGAAATGACTTGATGTAAGGACTGAAAATGAAAGTCTTTAACTACTCCGACGATTTTATAAACAGAAGGTTCATTGGGGTTCGGATTTAAAAACTGATCATTAGAAGTGATGGATTTTCCAATTGGGTCAATCAATTCCATTTCTGCGATTGCCGCTTCATTAACAATAACTGACAGCGTATCCATAAACTCCTCCGAAAAACTTCGACCAGTCACAATTTCCATATCCATGCATTCAATATATCCTTCATCTACTATTAGTCCACTACCTGTAGTCATTTCTGTGGCACCTTTTGGCTGAAAAGACATTCCAAAATAATTATCCCCAGGTTGATTGTTACAACCACTGACAGCTTTGATTCCTGAGAGGTTTTTTAATTCATTTTTAAAAGTTTCATTATCTTCTTTTGTCATTCCAAATGCACCTCGAATTGTCAAAAGATGTTCCTTATTGAAGCCCAATTCTTTGTTTTGCATGAATTCTAACTGGCGATAAACGACAATGGTTGCAATAATTAGAAATACCGAAATCGCGAATTGAAAAACGACTAAAGAATTTCGCAAAACAGCTCCTTTATTTGTCGAGGCGAATTTGCCACGCAAAACTTCCAAAGGTTTAAAATTGGATAAAATAAATGCTGGATAGCTTCCTGCTAGCAGCCCAACGACGAGTCCTAAACCAATCAATCCAGGAACATATTGCCAATTTACGATTTGAGCGGGTGTGAAGTTCTTATTGGCAATTTCATTGAAAAAAGGAATGGCAAACTGCAAAAGTGCCCAAGCTAAAAGTGTACTGATAAGGCTAATGGTCACGGCCTCAATAAGAAATTGTCCTGCAATTATTCTTCGGTCAGATCCTAAGGTTTTTCGTATCCCTACTTCTTTTGCTCTTTCGGCAGACCGAGCAGTTGCTAAATTCATAAAATTGATACATGCAATTACCAATATTAAAATAGCAATAGCGAGAAAGATATAGACGCGAGCTTTGTTGCCATTCGGTTTTATTTCTGATTCAAGTTGAGATGTTAAATAAATTTCAGGCAAGGGCTGTAAAAAATAACGATACCCATTTCCCTGATTTTGATATTCTTCATAGTTGACACCAAACTGGGTCAGAACCTGTCCTGAAGCGTATTTGACGACTAGGTCTGGAAATTTACTTTCCAACGTTTCAGGCGAAGCATTGGGTGATAGCTTTAAATAGGAATAAGCTGAAAAATTCAAGTAGTTGGGTTGTTGGAGAAATTGCAAGGCTGTCGAAGAAATCACCATGTCAAATTTCATATGACTATTCTCTGGTAAATTTTCACAAACGCCGGTCACTAATAAATCATTTGGATTTTGGGGAATATCTAAGACTTTCCCGATAGGATTTTCATCTCCGAAATATTTTTTTGCGGTCGCTTCTGTCAAAACCACTGAATTTGGTTTTTTCAAAATCTCACTTGCTTCTCCTTTAAGTAATTTGAAGTCGAAAAATTGAAAGAAATTACTATCTGCCCATACTCGATTTTTTTCTTCATAAAGTGTCTCATTATGTTTAATTGCTAAGGTGCCTTGAAAGAAAAAAAGGCGGGTCGCTTCTTCAACTTCAGGAAATTCGGACGCCACGGTGTGAGCATAAGATTGAGGAATAATTGCATAAAAACGAGACCGACCAGGATATTTCCGCTCTAATGACATTCGATAAATCTGGTCACCATCCTTGTGAAATTTATCATAACTCAATTCATCTTGAACATACATCAAAATCAATAAGCAACATGCCATTCCAATGGCTAATCCAAGAATATTTATAACTGTATAACCTTTATGTTTACCGAGTTGACGAAGTGAAATTTTAAGGTAATTTTTGAACATAATCAAGTAGGTGAGTTTACTAAGCTAAATTTAATTCCAAGAATTGCAATGGATGTGCCAGTAGTGCCAAGTAGCTGATAATCAGTTGTTAATTAGTCTTTGTGCAGGTTTTTTTGGGGAAAAATGTGCGTATTTGGACGTTGGTTGTACGGAATCGGACAGTGTTTTTTCTATAAAAATCACTATTTTCAATCATGGAAAACAAAACCCTAAATTTACTAGTTCCTGCCCTTCTCTCAATATTATTAATCTGCGGTTTTATCGCTTTTTCTTCTGGCTTATCATTAATTGTCAGTTTCGTTCCTGCAATGATCATTTCTTATATCTGTTATCTTTTTTCGACGTATCGAAAAATGCCAGATCCTGACCGAATAGTGCCAATCTATTTTTTTTCTATTGGTATTCAGTTATTACATTTTACGGAAGAATTTATAGGTGAATTTTATTCAAGATTTCCATTTTTAATTGACGGCTCGCCTGGTTATTCCATCAATCTTTTTGTTGGATTTAATATGTGGGCCTATTTTGTTTTTATTCTAGGTGGAATTGGATTGTACTATGGTAAAAAAATCCCAACACTGATTGTTTGGTTCTTTATCATTATGGGTGTGGCAGGAAATGCGATTGTTCATTTGATTTTTTGCATAATGAATGGCGGTTATTTCCCAGGTTTTTACACCTCCTTAATTTATTGGTTTTTGGCACCCATTCTAATAAAAAGAATGTTTGGAAAGTGAGTTTGGGGGTATTGAAGCTTATTATATTGCAGTCGTTTTGTTGTCATTGAGCGTTTCATTAGGGAGGAGGAGATAAATAAGCTACCCAAATTTTAGGAAGTTAATTTTTCTTTAGACGAGGCAAAAAACACAGACATACCCAAAGGTATGACGAGTATTTTTAACGATGCATAAAGGAAAAATAACAAGTAAAATGGGTAGGTTATATTTTTCCTCCTCCCTTACGTTGATCTTTTTCAATGATGATTTTCGAATCCCTTATTTCAAAACTAACAATGAAATTATTTTCAATCCTTATTTCAATTTTGATATTGGCAAGCTGCCAAAATCAAAGTTTGGAAACGAAACTTCCTATTTCAAAATCAAAAACCGAAAAAGTACAGGAAGTTGCCTCTGAGTATTTCGCTACTTTTTCTGAAAGAAAAGACTGGCAAAAACTCCTTTCTTTTTATCGAGCTGATATGACCTTCGACGATGTATTATTGCAAATCCATTTGGATAGTCTTTGGCAATTTGAGCGTTTTTACAATTGGCCCGATACAGGTTTTCATAAGCTTACACCTGACCAAGAACATTTGGTAATTGAAAGTTTGGTTGCTAATGATAGTGTTGCTGTGGTAAATGGACATTTGAATCCTTTCTATTATTATGGTGAATTGGTTGATTCCAAATGGGGTATGAAGTTTACCATTTGGCTATATTTTGATGAAGATTTTAAAATAAAACATCAAGTCGATTGGTTTGAGTATGATGATAAAGTTTTAGAAAGTGTTATTAACAGAATACGAAAGGATGGTTTGAGGATACCCGATTGGTTAGATTTGAGTCGGTAATTACATTTCAGTCTCAAAATTCTACATTTCAGTCATTCAAATTTTCAAAAAGGAGAGTTCATTCGCATCTTTGAGTCGAATTTAAAAGTTCAACTAAAATGAAAGAAATCACTCTACTTTTTACATTATTATTTACGACTACACTCTATTCTCAGGTAACGATCAAAGGCACCATAACGAGCGAAGAAAATGAGTCCATTATAGGCGCAAATCTTTTTTTGAAGGATACCTACGATGGCGGTTCGACTGATGAAAATGGAAATTTCGAATTCGTCACTTATGAATCGGGTGAACAAATATTTGTCGTCACTTATATTGGGTTTGAAACTCTTGAAAAGATCATTCAAATAGGAACGGAAACAGTTGAAATCAATGCCAAAATTATTGAAGAAGCCAACGAATTAAATACCGTAACTATCACTGCAGGTGCATTTGAAGCGAGCGACGAAAAAAAGGCAGTCATTTTGACCTCACTAGATATCGTGACAACGGCGGGTGCATCGGCGGACATTACCGGTGCACTAAATACTTTGCCAGGAACGCAGACCGTTGGCGAAGATGGAAGATTATTCGTGAGAGGTGGAGCAGCTTATGAAACGCGGACTTTTATTGATGGTCTGTATGTTCAAAATCCCTATGGAAGTTCTGTGCCCGATGTGCCAGCAAGAGGTCGGTTTTCTCCATTTTTATTCAAAGGAACGATGTTTAGTACCGGCGGATATTCGGCAGAATATGGACAAGCACTCTCATCAGCTTTGATTTTGAATTCGCAAGATTTAGCAGCGGAAACATCAACGGGACTTTCTTTGATGACAATAGGGCTTTCGGCTTCTCATACACATCGATGGGAACATACTTCGCTTTCGGCTTCGGGAACCTATACGAATTTGGCGCCTTATCTAGCCATTGCGCCAAAACAAAATATTCAATGGGATAAACCATTTCAAGGGACTAATGGGCAGGTGATTTTTCGGCATAAAACTTCGGAAACGGGTATTTTTAAAATGCATGCGGATGCAACTCGCAATTGGTTCGAAATGCAATATCCAGATTTGAGCGATATCAAAAATACCAATCAACTTTCTTTGACGAACGATAATTATTATGTGAATACTTCCTTTAAGGAATTATTGAGCGACAAATGGACATTTTTTGCGGGTGCAGCTTATACCTATAATAAGGATTTTATCAGAGAGAAGTTCCAAGTCCGAGCTGAAGAGCAGTCCCTTCAAGGTCGTGCTACATTGACAAATTATATAAATGAAAAGGTTACCTTAAAATTTGGAGGTGAATATTTGAAAAATGTATTTGAAGAAGGTTATAATTCAGAAGATGGCGAAGAATTTTTGACTGATCTAAACGAAAATTATACATCAGGTTTCGCAGAGACGAATATTTATTTTTCAAGAAAATTTGTTGTGAGAGCTGGCGGACGATTAGAGTATTCTGATATTCTTAACCAATGGAATGTCGCGCCAAGGTTGTCCTTGGCTTATAAAACTAGCGACTATGGAAATGTCTCTTTTGCATTTGGGCAGTTTTATCAAACACCTGAGAAAGATCAATTGCGTTATAATTTGGATTTGAATTTTGAACGTGCTGATCACTATATGGTGAATTATCAAATCATGAAAGGCACCAAAACTTTTCGAATAGAAGGGTACTATAAAAAGTATAAAAATCTAGTAAAATTTGACTTGTCGACTCCATCTTTTAGCGATAATTCAGGCGACGGTCATGCCCAAGGAATTGATGTTTTTTATCGCGATAGAGGCGGATTGATAAAAAATGGGGATTTCTGGATTTCTTATTCTTTTTTGGATACGGAAAGGTATTGGAGAGAATATCCGACGGCAGCAACTCCGAGTTTTGCGTCCAAACACAATACTTCATTAGTTTATAAACATTGGTTTCCGAAGCTGACATCAAGTATGGGATTGACCTATTCTTTAGCAAGTCCACGTCCTTATAATGACCCAAATACGAACAGATTTAACGCTGGGGAAACTCCCGCTTTTCAAGATTTAAGCTTTAATTGGAGTTATTTAACCAATATTTTAGGGCATTTTACGGTGCTGCATATTTCGGCAAATAATATACTTGGCTTCAATAATACATTTGGTTATCGGTTTAGCTCTGTCCCCAATGATGAGGGTGATTACGAAAGCTTTGCTGTTAAACCACCTGCAAAACGCTTCTTTTTTATCGGATGTTTCATCTCTATCGGGCAGAAATATTCGAAAGATAATGGAGTTACCTCTAATTAATTTGGCGGGCATCAGGTGCCTAGAGTCAGATGTTTAAAACTGATCTCTAACTCTTGAAATCTGTTGGCCGACACCTAAATAGAAAATAATGAAACAACTCACAATTTTCGCGATCTCAGTTCTTATTTCGACATGCTCTTTCGCTCAAGACAAAAAATATTTTGCGGCAATGGAAAGAGGTATTCAAATGGTCTCCAATGAACGTCAACCTTTAGAACAATGGCAAGCTGCTTCGAATATGTTTGAACGAATTGCCAATGCAGAAAGCGACAAATGGTTGCCGAAGTATTACCATGCGTATTCCAATATGATGATGGCATTGACGGCCTATCAAAATAAAGGCGAATTCGAGCCCTATTTGGATAAAGCGCAAGAATCGTTGGATGCGGCGATGGCACTTTCTCCCAACGAAAGTGAATTATACACGCTTCAAGGTTATATTTATCAAGGAAGAATCTGGTTGGATCCTATGCTTAATGGGGCAACCTATAGTCCAAAATCGCATGAAGCTTGTGATAAAGCAATTGAATTAAATCCTGCTAATCCTCGACCCTATTATTTAAAAGGTTCAAACACTTATTTTACACCCTCTTTCTTTGGTGGCG
Source organism: Bacteroidota bacterium (assembly GCA_024743405.1). GTDB lineage: Bacteria > Bacteroidota > Bacteroidia > Chitinophagales > Saprospiraceae > JANSWP01. The sequence goes on along the minus strand of JANSWP010000002.1, from coordinate 13,648 downwards.
GCGCAGAAAATGCATTACCTCTTTTAGAAAAAGCGGATGAAAAATATGCGGCTTATCGGACACCAAGTCCGTTACATCCAATGTGGGGAAAAGGTTCGAATGATTATTTTTTAGATATGGCAAAAAAAGACTTGAAGTAAGCTTAATGGAGGAACCATAACGTGAAAGGTTTTCAAAACCTTTCACGTTTAATTTAATCAGCATAAAAATGGAATCTAACCAATCCTCAAGTCTTTCCGCTCAAAAGAAATTCGTTTTTTGGAAACATCCGCTTTGGCAATATGTCCGAATCAGTATTTTTTTCGGATTGGGTTTGACCTTGATTTTTTTACCATTTAATGATTTTGGGTGGGGTGTATTATTTAGGCAAATTACCGCATATACGGTAATTTCCATATTGATTTGGGCAGGGATCGAATGGATGGTTGATGTAATGGATCAATATATTTCATGGCTTGATCGTCCAATTTTAAGAGTCTTAATCACCTTGTTCTCAACCGTCATTTATTCAATATTTATAGTTGTTGGAATTAATGCACTTTACTATTGGTGGTTTTTTGAAGTCCCTTTTTTGGATTATTTGGCTAGGGCTACTCCGGGTATTTATTATTCAACATCTGCTATTACAATAATCATCGGATCGTTTTTACATGGTCGCGGTTTCTTAATGGCGTGGAAAGAGTCAGTAAAGGAAGCGGAAGAGTTGAAAAGGGCTCATATAGCAGCGCAATATGAGACTTTAAAAAATCAAGTCAATCCCCATTTTCTATTTAATAGTTTTAATGTCCTTTCTAATTTGGTCTATAAAGATGCTGATTTAGCGGCGAAGTTTATTAAGCAGTTATCTCAAGTTTATAGATATGTTTTGGATACAAGAGATAAAGAGGTAGTGACTTTAAAAGAGGAACTTGATGCATTGGAATCTTATATCTTTTTAATGAAAATACGATTCGGTGAAAATTTAAGTATTTCCATGAATTTGGAAGCAAAAAATGATGAAATGACGGTGCCTTTGACACTCCAAATGTTATTGGAAAATGCGATCAAACACAATGAAGTATCAAAAGCTTTTCCACTTACGATTCAGATTGATAGAGTGGAGGAAGATTGTGTTTTAATGAAAAATAAATTACAAGAAAAGGAACAAACTCAACATCAATCAGGGGTCGGATTAGAAAATATTAAAGCACGATATAAGTTCATTTCCGAAAAAAAGGTTGAAATCTCAAAAACAAATGATTTTTTTGAAGTTAGAATACCAATTGTGAAATTGAATTAAGCACCTAATATTATCTGACGGATATCGATAAACATGAAAATACTCATTATAGAAGACGAAATACTCGCCGCTGAAAGACTTACTGACTTGATAAAAAAATACGATTCTACTATTCAAATCTTGGATACATTGGACAGTATTCGTGATTCTGTAAATTGGTTTCAAAATAACCCTGCTCCCGATTTATGTTTTATGGATATTCAACTCGCCGATGGATTAAGTTTTGATATTTTTGAAAAAATATCGGTTGATTGTCCCATCATTTTTTCAACAGCTTATGATGAATATGCGCTTCGTGCTTTTAGAGTAAATTCGATTGATTATTTATTGAAACCAATTGATAGTGAAAGTGTTACGCAAGCTTTTGAGCAATTTGATGCGTTAATAAAAAACATACCTACCAAAAAACAAGTACCTGATCTAGACATTATTCAAAAAGCCATGCAAATGCTGTCTAAGGCGTATAAAACTCGTTTTATTGTCAAAGCCGGCAATCACCTCTCTTCGATTCCTACTGATGATATTTTGTATTTTTATTCTGAACATCGAACGACGTGGATAAAGACTAATAAATTGAAAAAGCATGCTATCGATTATACCCTCGAACAATTGGAAGACTTATTGGATCCGAATCATTTTTTTCGCTTAAACCGAAAATTTTTCACGTCATTTTCAGGGATAAAAGATGTAATGACGTATTCGAATAGTCGACTAAAAGTTCAGTTATTGGAAGCATCAAAAGAAGAATTGATATTGATAAGTCGGGAAAAAGTTCGAGAGTTTAAAGAGTGGTTAGATCAATAATAAAGGATAAACTCACGCCCAAAATTCTAGATGACTTTGGGCGTGAGAAAATAATCTATCTCAACAAAGTCAAATCCCCTTTTCGAGTACCTCTTTCTCCTATACCATTCACGAGCCTTATTGAATAAACATAAACATCTGAAGCTGCTGGTTCGTCTTCATAATTTCCATCCCATCGCTGGTTTGGATCTGTCGTTTCGAAAATTAACTCTCCCCATCGGGAGAATATTTGAATTTCGACGACTTGAATATCCGCACACTCTGCAGGTATAACCGGCCAAAAAGAATCATTTATTTCGTCCCCGTCAGGTGTAAAGGCATTTGGAATTTCAACACAATCAAACGGGGAAATACAAGGCGTAATATCAATTTCTGCTTGATCATTATCACAAAAATCAGAAATGGCGGTAAGCAAATAAGTTCCTGCTTCTGAAATCGTTATACCATCTGTAGTTTCTCCAGTTGACCATTCGATAGATTGAGCGTTGGCATAATTTGCCATCAAATTGATAAATCCTGCCGAGCAAAATGAATCTACTTCAATCGAAATATCTGCACTTACGACTGGTGGAGTCAACTGAATACTGGCAGTGTCTGCACCACAAAAATTCCAATCAGCAATGACCGAATAAACTGGATCGAGATCCGTAACTTGAATGATTGCTACTGCATCATTTACAGGTGACCAAGTGATTGATTGAGCGCCTTCAGCACCGTTGACCCCCAAAATGGCGGTACCATCTAAGCAGTAATTATTGGTATTAGAACTAATAGAGATTTCAGGCGCACTAGGAAATTGATCAACGGTAATGGAAGCGGATGAAGAGCCACATTGATTTGTGATAGTGACCGAATAAGTTCCCAATTCATCTACCAATAAAAAAGGCTCTGTTTCGCCAGTTGACCATTCGACGGTACCACCACCTTGAGCTTGTAAAACAACAAACCCATTGGAACAATAGTCATCAAAAAATGGAACGATTTCCGCAGTTGGCGGTCCAATAATCGTAATCATTGTCGTATCACACATGGTAAAACAAATATCCTTTTCAACTCGTACCATTACCGTGTACATGCCCTCTTGTGTAACAGTGATCATAGCTGTTGTATCACCAGTGCTCCATTCGTAAGAAACAGCGCCATCTACAGTGGCATCAAAAGTGTGTAAAATGGGTTCTCCTTCACAAAAGGAAGGAGCATCTAAACTTAATATGGGAATATCAAATTGATTATAATTTTCCGCTTCCAAATCATAGTTCTCAATATTGGTAAGTATGCCTGTTGTTACATCCAGACTATCCACATTTACATTTATCGGCACTGCTAAGAGTGCAGAGGTATCTTGGCAAGAAGACTCCCCATTTTGGTCGATTTTTAATACATATGGAATAGGCGTATTATTGATTCCTGTTGCTTCGTATACCAATCCGAAAGCAGCATTTCCTCCATCTTGAGTTGGAATTAGATTGTCTAAATCTAAATTTATATTAAAAGCAGCACTTGAATTTTCATAAAAGTAATTCTGCCAATTGATCGTGCCATCTGGTGAAAGGTTCATGACAAAAGGCTTTGTAATAAACGTACTTGGGTTATTATGAACACCTAAAATATTGAAGGTTCCATCGTTTTGAGGTAAAACCGAATTAATAAAAACATTGGCAATTACTAAAAAATTAGGATCATTTATCAAGTAGGTCCAAACGATACGCCCTATTGAATCCACTTTCATTACATAACCGGAGGATAATTGCGAAGTGTTTGTATAAGAGCCTCCGACGACATATCCGGAATCTAACGTGGATTCAACCGTTCGAATTTGGGAAGCTAAAAGATTTCCAATTTCTAGGTTATACTGTTTTCCCCAATTAACACTTCCTAGAGAATCTAAATTGAGTATTAAACTATTAATTGAAGCCAAATTAGAAACAGTCCCTCCTAAAACAAAACCGTTATTAAGTGTATGTTCAGCATCTGAAGTTTGTTGGTTGAATATGGTTCCATTCAGACTATTTTGATACGTCGTGGACCACAAAAGATTACCTACGGTATCAAGTCGAGTCATTAATAAATCTGTCCCGGTAACTTGGTTACTTGCCAAATCAAAAAAAGCTAATCCACCGTCAGGTAAAGTCAAAAGGTCACCAGATCCAGATGGGTTTAGGAACATGGAAGAGTCCACTTCGCCCACTTTTTTTGACCATACTACCTCGCCCGTACCATCAGCTTTGGTGATTACTTTGTTCATGATAGCTTTAAAACACAGTGTGGAAAAGGCAAAACTGTCATTTTCTAAGAGCGTTAATTCTCCATTTGCTAAAATCTCATCATCAAAGTCGTAATTTTTTGACCACTGGATATCTCCTTTGGGTTCCAATTTAGTGATGTTCGCGTGGCGAAAATGTATACTGTCGGGGTGTTTTCCGACGGAAAGTAAAAGGAAGCCATTGTCGTTAGTTTGGACGATGTCAAGTCCATAGTTTTCCCAATTCGTCGATCGATATAATCGTTCGAATTGCTCTTGAGCATTTAAATTAATAAGTGTGAATAATGAAATGAAAAGCGTAATGGTAATCTTAATTTTTTTCATAATCAGTCTGGATTTCTTTCTTGGTTTTGGAGTTTTTTTAAAAAGAAGAATAATTTTTTTAGAATTGGAGTAGCCTTAGATTCAGCATTTTGACTTGTTTATTTTACTCAATCTATTTCTACTTTATTCCTTATTAGACGGTTTTTATATTTAAAACGGCTGCATTTGAAAAAGGGTTTTGTCAATCAAATGACTTGATCCACTATAAAAATCTGGCGAAAATAGATTTTGTTCAGTCTTCTTTACTGAAATAATCTAGGAAATCAGGGTATTGATCCTTTAATACAATGGGTTCAATTGAAATAGATTTTTAAAGATGTCCAATATTTTTCGTTTTGAAAATTCTCAAATTGTTTTCAAAAAAGAAGTCTTTAAACTCACCTATTACAAAACTTTGACAATTTAGCTATCATAGGCAATTATCTTTGCCGTTATATACAAAAATTATCTATGCCTAAAGGATTTCACATATTAACTGTCACACACAAACAAACTAATTTGAATAAGATTGGGGCGTTCGTGATTCCAAATGCGGAAGGTGAAGTCTTAAAATCTTTCCTTGAAAACTTAAAAGTTCAATTCAATTTAAAGGAGTTGATGTATGTACCTACGTGTAACCGTGTAATCTATTTTCTTTATACCCATTCGAATGTTGATGAGGTGTTTATCACTGATTTTTTTCAAACTATCAATCCTACATTGAATGCTGAATTTATTGGTGAAGAAGTAGTTCATTATATGGGGTATCATTCTTTAGAGCACCTTTTTAGAGTGAGTTCATCTGTTGAATCTTTAGTAGTCGGAGAGCGTGAAATTTTGCGCCAATTGCGAGAGGGGTATGACAAATCGTTAAATTGGAATTTGACTGGTCATAATATTAGGTTAGCAATGGATGGGGCCGTCATAGCTGCCAAAGACGTTTATTCTAATACAAGAATTGGCGAGAAGCCGGTTTCTGTTGTTTCTTTGGCAATTGAACAATTAATGAAGTGTGAGTTGCCTACAGATGCTCGAATTTTGATGGTAGGGGCAGGACAGACCAATAATTTAGTGACTAAATTTCTAGTTAAATACAACTATAGTAATGTAACAATTTTCAATCGAACGATTGAAAAAGCTCAAAATATAGCTACACGTCTAAATGGAACTGCTCTTTCTTTGAGTGATTTAAAAAATCATGAAGGAGGTTTTGATTGTATGATTGTGTGCACTGGTGCTACCCAAGCGATTATTAATAAAGATTTATATCAAAAATTACTCAATGGAGAAATCACTCAAAAAGTGGTCATTGATTTGGCTATTCCAAATAATGTAGAAGCAGATGTTGTAGAACATTTTAATGTAAATCATATAGAAATTGATGGTTTAAAGCTTTTGGCAAAAGAAAATTTAGCTTTCCGTCAGAAAGAAGTGACTAAAGTAGAGGTGCTTTTAGAGAGACACTTAGAAGAATTTGAAATTACCTATCGTCAACGACAGATTACGAGAGCAATGCAAAACGTACCTACCGAAATTAAGGCGGTCAAAGAGCATGCAATGACGGAAGTTTTTAAAAAAGATATCGAGTCTTTAGATGAAAATGCGCGTCTATTATTAGAAAGGATGATGACTTATATGGAAAAAAAATGTATCGGCATTCCAATGAAAGCAGCTAAAAGTGTTGCATCTTAACTAATCTTTCCTTCCTTTCCCAATTTAAATATTGTTTCTATTAATTAAGGAAGTCTTAAAGTTCGCTTCCTTAGAATAATTTCAAATAAACAGCCGTTTTTGTGGAAATTTCGTATTCATAGCCGAAATTTCAAAATCAAGGCTTATCTTTGCCCCGCTGAGTACAGCTTCGCGCTGACAATCCTCAAATTCAAAACATGACGTACAATAGTATCCTTGACGCAATTGGGAACACACCGCTAGTCAAGTTAAATAAGGTAACCAAAGACCTGACCCCAACTGTTTATGTCAAATTAGAAGGCTCCAATCCTGGTCAATCTGCCAAAGACCGTATTGCATCCCACATGATTAGTGTGGCTGAAAAAAGTGGTGCGCTCCAACCTGGTGGCACCCTAATCGAAGCAACAAGTGGAAATACTGGATTTAGTCTTGCAATGATCGCTGCAGTGAAAGGCTATAAGTGTGTATTAACAGCATCTAGCAAAATTTCTAAGGAAAAGGTAGATATGCTAACAGCCTTGGGTGCTGAAGTGGTTATTTGTCCAAAAGATGCCAAGCCAGATGATCCTCGGTCTTATTATGAAATGGCAAAAAGATTGGCGAGGGAAATTCCTGGTGCTTATTATGTAAATCAAAATTTTAATAATGAAAATGCTCAGGCTCATTACCTCTCTACAGGACCTGAGATATGGGAAGAAACTAAAGGAAAAGTAACTCACCTAATTGCTAGCGCCGGAACAGGAGGCACCTTGTCTGGTACAGCTCGATTTTTAAAAGAACAAAATCCAAATATTCGAATTATTGCAGTAGATGCTTATGGTTCTGTCTTAAAAAAATACCATGAGACAGGTATTTATGATCTAAATGAAATTTCTTCTTATCGGATTGAAGGAACAGGAAAGAATATCATTCCTGCGAATGTTGATTTCGATGTTATTGATCAATTCATAAAAATAACAGATAAGGATGCGGCATTGAGAGCTAGAGAATTGGCTCGAAAAGAAGGCATTTTAGCAGGGTATTCAAGTGGAGCAGGCATTCAAGCTGTATTCGAGCTTCAAGAAGAATTTCTTCCTACCGATGTTGTTGTTTCTATTTTACCTGACCATGGAAGTAAATATTTAGGTAAAATATTCAATGACGAATGGATGCATGAGCAAGGTTTTATGGAAAAAGAATCTACTCTTCTAGAAGAAAATGATGAAATCTTAATCAATTCATAATTTAATAATTCAATTAAAATTGTTGAATTGCTTGATTGCTGCTTTCTATTATAAATGCCTAACAGTAACTTCAATTCAATAATCCAAATAATACTAAATATTTCAAGATGGATATTTTTGATAAGTTCACTAAAAATATGGGCTCGCTCGGGCAACATACGGATGCAGAAGGCTACTATATTTTCCCGAAATTAGAAGGAGAGTTGAATAGTCGAATGCAATTTAATGGGAGAGAAGTAATAACCTGGAGTATCAATAATTACCTCGGTTTGGGGAATCACCCTGAAGTCAGAAAAGTGGATGCAGAAGCGGCGGCGGCTTGGGGACTAGCTTATCCTATGGGCGCACGGGCGATGTCTGGAGCGACTTCAGAGCATGATGCATTGGAGCTAGAATTGGCTGAATTCGTTAGTAAAGAATCTGCTGTTTTAGTAAATTTTGGATATCAGGGTATACTTTCAGCAATCGATGCATTGGTATCTCGTCATGATGTTATTGTTTATGATTCAGAATCTCATGCTTGTATAGTAGATGGTGTTCGATTACATTCTGGTAGACGTTTTGCTTTTGAGCATAACAATATTGCTAGTTTGGAGAAAAATTTGAAAAGAGCGACCAACTTGGTGGAGAAATCAGGAGGTGGAATTTTAGTCATCTCTGAAGGCGTTTTTGGAATGAGAGGCGACCAAGGTAAATTGAGAGAAATTGTAGCGCTAAAAGATAAATATCAATTCCGGTTATTAGTTGATGATGCGCATGGTTTTGGAACACTAGGGGAAACAGGAGCGGGTGCAGGAGAAGAACAAGGAGTACAAGATGAAATTGATGTTTATTTCTCGACTTTTGCAAAATCGATGGCAAGTGTTGGTGCTTTCTTCGCAGGAAGTAAAGAAATGATTCGCTTTTTGAAATACAATATGCGATCTCAAATTTTTGCTAAATCTTTAATGATGCCTGTAGTTATTGGAGCAAGGAAGCGATTACAAATGTTGAGAACGATGCCGGAATTCAAGAATAAACTTTGGGAAAATGTAAATTATCTTCAAAGTAATTTGAAAAAAGAAGGCTTTGATATTGGAAATACGAATAGTTGTGTAACTCCAGTTTATTTGCAAGGGGGAGTTCCGGAAGCGAAAGCAATGGTTTATGATATGAGAGAGAATTTTGGAATTTTCACTTCAATCGTAATTTATCCAGTGATTCCAAAGGGAATGGTAATTCTTCGATTGATTCCAACTGCGTCTCATACCATTAAAGATATTGATGAGACAATCACAGCATTCAAGAAAATAAAAGAGCGACTGGATTCTGGATATTATAGAAAAGAAGAAGCAGCTCGTTTTTCGACGACAACAGTTTAAAAACAATTGTTTTTAATAAGGGAGTAGGAAACAAATAACCTACCCATTTCACTTGCTCTTTTTCTTTCATTTTTCGTTAAAAATACTCACCATACCTATGGGTATGTCTGCGTGTTTTGCCTCGACTGAATAAAAAATAGCTGTGCAAAATTTGGGTACCTTATTTATTTCCTGCTCCTTAAGCTGTTCCTGAAAGCGACATTGACCTAGGTTAGTGTCGCTTTTTTAAGTTTTAATGAAAATATGATCAGTATTCTCTTACCCGTTTACAATACCGAGCCTTACCTGCCTAATTGTCTTGAGTCTATTCAAAATCAAACAGAAACAGATTGGGAGTTGATAGTGGTTGACGATTTTTCAAGTGATCAAAGCTTGAAAATTATAAATGACTTTGCAAAAAAGGATACTCGAATAAAAGTCTATCAAAATACAACAAAAGGGATTATTCCGGCTCTAAGATTGGCATTTGAAAAAAGTAAAGGAGCGTTTGTTACTCGAATGGATTCTGATGATAAAATGATGCCTCGAAAACTCGAAATTTTAAAATATACCTTATTAAAAAGTGGAGAAGGACATCTTGCCACAGCTTGTGTGAAATATTTTGCTGATGAAGGGCTTAAAGAAGGATATCAGCGTTATGAAAAATGGCTGAATGGTTTGATAAAGAATGCTTCTAATTTTGATGAAATCTATAAAGAATGTGTCATCCCTTCACCCAATTGGATGGTCTATAGAGAAGATCTAATTAGGTGTGGAGCTTTCTATCCTGATACCTACCCGGAAGATTATGATTTATGTTTTCGTTTTTATGAGAATCGATTAAAAGTAATTGGAAATCAGGAAGTTACTCACGAGTGGAGAGACTATTCCACTCGTACTTCTCGCACCTCCAAAACTTATTCAAATAACCAATATTTTGAATTGAAACTCCCTTATTTTTTAAAATTGGATTATAATAAAAATCGTCCTTTAGTTATTTGGGGAGCTGGAAGAAAAGGTAAAAAGATTGCTCGATTATTATTCGAGAGAAAGATTCCATTTCATTGGGTTTGTAATAATGAACGAAAATGGAATATTGAATTATACGGTACAAAAATGACTGATTTCAACTGCATAAAAACCCTTAAAAACCCTCAGTTAATTATAGCAGTAGCCTCCCCAGATGGATTGTTAGAAATTCATGATTTTTTGAATACTAATGATCTGAAATTGAAACAAGACTATTTCCACTTTTGAGTTGAAGATTGAAAACATTTTCTCACCTTCCCTGTTTCCCAATTCTTAATACAGTTTAAATTTTCTTATCCGTGTAACATCTATATCCTAAATGGCTTAGGAAAGGCGTGTCACGAAAAAAGATAAAATCTATGTTTGGTTTATTTAAAAAAGACCCCACAAAAAAATTGGAAAAAGAATACAAAGCTTTATTGGAGAAGGGACGTGATATTCAACGCTCTGGTGATCTTCGACATTATGCTCAAATTATGGAAGAATCAGAAGAAATTTGGAAAAAAATAGAATTATTAAAAGCTGAAAATGGGAAATAATAATTACGTAATTGTCGGGGGGAGTTCAGGTATAGGTTTAAAGTTGGTGGAAAAATTAGTTGCAGAAAATGCAAATGTTTGGGTTGTTTCTAGAACTTCCGATTCCTTACAACATATACCAGCAGTTACGCATATACCATTAGATGTGACTATAGACGAAGTTGATAAAGGTGATTTGCCTGACTCGATTGATGGTTTAGTGTACTGTCCAGGAAGTATCAATCTAAAGCCATTTCGATCGCTTAAGTCTGCACAATTTCAAGAGGATTTCGAGATTAACGTTTTAGGGGCGGTGAAGATACTTCAAACAGCACAACGTAAATTTAAAAAGGGTGCGTCTTCAGTTGTTTTGTTTAGCACTGTTGCTGTTGCACAAGGTATGCCCTTTCATGCATCTGTTGCAGCTTCAAAAGGTGCGGTAGAGGGATTGACAAGATCTTTAGCGGCAGAATGGGCACCAAATATTAGAGTAAATTGTATTGCACCTTCATTGACAAATACGCCCATGGCAGGGAGACTACTTTCGACTCCAGAAAAAGTAGAACTATCAGGTAATCGGCATCCTTTAAAAAGAGTAGGTACAGCGGACGAGATGGCTGATTTAGCAGTTTTTTTGCTTTCAGGAAAAAGTAGTTGGATTACTGGGCAAGTGATTGGGGTTGATGGTGGACTTTCGACTTTAAATATTTGATTATGAATGTATTAAGTTTTGGAAAGGAAGATGTTATGAAAATGGAGCGGCGGTTTAGGTTGCGATTAATTAATACCTTATCTGGATTCAAGAGTGTGAATTTGGTTGGGACGGTGGATAGTGCGGGAAATGAAAATTTAGCAATTATAAGTTCTGTTATTCATCTAGGTTCAGATCCAGCATTGATGGGATTTATTTCGCGTCCAGCTTTTGTTGAACGTAATACCTTTTTCAATATAAAAGAAACAAGCTCGTTCACTTTTAATCATATTAACGAAGCCATTTATAAAAAGGCTCATCAGACTTCTGCAAGGTATCCAAAGGAGATTTCGGAATTTGATCAAGTAGGATTGACGCCTATTTATAAAGATAATTTTAAGGCACCTTTCGTCAAAGAAAGCCCGGTTCAAATTGGACTGATTTTTCGCGAAAAAGTTGACATTAAGCTGAATGACACCATTCTAATTATTGGAGAAATTCAGTCTATTTATGTTCCAGAGCACAGTTTGCATTCAGATGGGTTTTTAGACATTGAAAAAGCAGGAAGCATTACTTGTTCTGGGTTAGATTCTTACCATTTGACTAATCAAATCGCAAGACTTTCTTATGCAAAGCCTAATAAAGAACTGATAGAGATTTAATTTTTGGAATGGGGACAAAATAAATTTACATTGATGATTTCTTCTTTTTTTATTTCGTTTCGTTAAAAATACTCGCCAGAACTAAGACTCTACCTGTATTTTTTTCCTTCTTAAATGAAAAAATAACCGACTCAAAGAACGTAAATTTATTCTATCCACGTTCCTTATTTCATCCGACTTATCCAAATTGAAAAGTAAAAATGAATATTCTGTGGCTCAAACGTGATTTGCGTCTAAAAGACCATTTGCCTCTGAAAAAGGCATTAGATGCGGAAGAAGAACTTTTAATTATTTATGTCTTTGAGCCTTCTGTCATTAATGCTCCCCAATATGATTTAAGGCACTGGCGCTTTATTTGGGAATCTCTAGAAGACTTGAATAGACAATTAAAACCGATGGGTGGGAAAGTTTTTGTTTTTCACTCAGAAATCCTTCCTCTTTTTGAATCGTTACAAAAAGAATTTACTATCCGACGAATATTTTCTCATCAAGAAACTGGATTGAAAATCACCTATGATCGAGACAAATCTGTAATAAAGTTTTGTAACGAAAATAATATCCAATGGCATGAGTACCAATGTAATGGCGTGATTCGAAAGTTGAAAAATCGACGAGGTTGGCAAAAGGGATGGTATAACTTTATGGATGCACCATTGGAAATGCCAGATTGGTCAAAATTCAATTCATTCATGTTGCCAGATTCGTTTATTCATAAAATAAATGAGGTGCCGCTTCCTGAAAATTTTAAAACATCTAATGCTAACTTCCAACCTGGAGGGGAGACTATTGCCCAAAAATACCTTAATTCATTCCTAAAAGGTCGAATACGACTTTATTCAAAATCTATTTCAAAACCGCTCGAAAGTCGTCGTGGATGCAGTCGCTTGTCTCCTTACTTTGCATGGGGGAACTTATCTATTAAACAAGCCTATCAAGCACAACTACTGGCAAAAGAAGAGATAGGTTTTAAGAGTCAGTTCAATGCTTTTGCGTCTAGATTGCGTTGGCATTGCCATTTTATCCAGAAATTTGAAATGGAAGATAGAATGGAATTTGAAAATATCAATAGAGGTTATGACTCTTTAGACAAAGAGGGAAACACTGAATTTTTGGAAGCTTGGAAAGCAGGAAAAACAGGTTATCCTCTAATAGATGCCTGCATGCGTTGTTTGTATGAAACAGGCTATATTAACTTTCGAATGCGCGCGATGTTAGCTTCTTTTTTGACCCATCCACTTTGGCAGAAATGGAAACCAGGAGCAGATTATTTGTCTAAGTTATTTTTGGATTTTGAACCCGGTATTCATTATCCACAATTTCAAATGCAAGCTGGTGTAACAGGAGTCAATACAGTTCGAATTTATAATCCAGTAAAGCAATCAAAGGATCATGACGAAGATGGAGTTTTTATAAAGAGGTGGGTACCTGAGCTCACTAAACTTCCTGATCAATTGATCCATGAGCCTTGGAAAATCACTCTATTAGAAGAAAGTTTATATCGATTTAGCCTAGGTAGAGATTATCCGAAACCTATTGTTGACTTAGAGGAAGCTTCTAAAAAGGCAAGATCCAAAATTTGGGGACATCGAAATAATGAGACGGTTAAATCTGAGAAAAAACGAATCTTATTAAAACATGCACTTCCAAGAGAAAAATAGAGTCTAATAATATATGATATAACGACACATCCGCTACAGTCATCCAGAGACTGTTCATTAAACTGTGCGAGGAAGCGAATTGAAAAAAAGGAGATATTCGCAAAAAAAGCACACAGATGACGATACGCAAAAAGAAGAAATCAAGCCGAACATCAGAATTAACAGACTTTGAAAAAGAAGCAGTTT
>JANSWP010000092.1 GCA_024743405.1 Bacteroidota bacterium | reverse complement strand
TAAAAAGCATGACGTAAAAGTAGATGAACTAGCTTTTAGTTAAGCTTCTTGGTTTAAGTCGGGGGATTCGGTTTTAATGCTCTATGCATTAACTTAATTTTTTTTGCCTCCTCTAAAAATTTTGTTTTAGATGAGAATTAGTAAGTGAAATTGAATTCTTTAAATAGGGGATTTATGTTCAAGAAAGAGCCTAACAGAAAGTATAAAAATCTAGAGTTTTTGGATGTTTACCAATTGATTATTACACTTTGTTTATTTTTTGCTTGTGCCAATATTAGTATTGCACAAACCTCATTTACCCAGTTTCAAGAAGCTAATAACTTTTATCAAAGTAAACAATATAGTAAGGCTATTGAGGTATATGAAGGCATTTTAACTCAGGGTGAATATTCAGCTGAATTGTATTATAATGCAGGGAATGCATATTTTCGAAATGGAAATTTGGGAAAGGCCATAGTGAATTTTGAAAGAGCATTATTGGAGGATCCCGGGAATGAGGATATTCAATATAATTTGAAAATTGCCAATGAAAACCGCATAGATGAAATAGATATTTTACAACCATTTTTCTTGAAACAATGGTGGATATCTCTAAGAGAAATGGGATCAGAGGGATTTTGGAGTGGTCTGGGGCTTTTATTTTTGTGGCTTGGTGTAGGTGGAATTGTACTATGGTTGATAGGGCAAGAACGAACTCAAAAAAAGAAAGGATTTTTTGTTGGGATAATCTTATTGATTTTGTCCATTTTACCTTTCTCATTGGCATCTAGCCGTTCAAAATTTGAGGATAATTCAGAAAAAGCCATCCTAATAAGTGAGTCTATTTATTTGAAGAGTGGTCCTGATGATGCAAGTACAGATATACTCAAGATTCATGAGGGACTTAAAGTGAATTTATTAGATAAAATAGGAGAGTGGCATAAAGTTAAGCTATCGAATGGAGAGGAGGGTTGGTTGCCAGAAGGAGTGTTAGAGGAAATATAAAAAAAGTCCTGTCATATTAATTGACAGGACTCCAAATATAAAGCTATGAAAACTAAAACTTTTGTATTAACCTTCGAAAGTTTCACCTTCAGGTTCTTTTCCTCCATCTAACCAATCTTGGTATCTTTCCAATAATTCCCATTTTCCTTCATCTGCCATTTTAGCTTGATTAGCCCAAGTTTTTGGCTGATGCATTCTGTAACGAGGACCTGCATCATCTAGTATCCCTTGAACTTTTTCCTCAGGAGCATTAGATAAATCCTTCCAAGTTACAATACCTGCAGCATTCAATAGCCCTTCAATTTTAGGACCGATTCCCTCTACCATTTTGAGGTCGTCTAGCTTAAGCTTCTTACCTGAAGGTAGGGTGATTTTTTCAGCTTTTTTTGCTTTAGGAGCTTTTGTTGCTTTTTCTTCAACTGCTGCTACTGGTTGAGCTTCAACAACTGGCTCTGGAGCCGGTTTTGGTTGAGGTTTTGCTTTAGGAGCTTTCACCTCAACTTTGGCAACTGTTTCATTAACCTGATCGAAAGGAATAACACTTACGAAAGTTCGCCCTAATCGTCGTTTTTTATAAGTAACGATTCCGTCAACCTTTGCATGAAGTGTAAAATCTCTTCCTAGATATGTATTTTCACCTGAGTGGAATTTTGTACCTCTTTGGCGAACAATAATATTTCCAGCATGAGCAACTTGCCCACCAAATAATTTTACGCCAAGACGTTTACTGTTACTGTCCCGTCCATTATCCGTACTACCAACACCTTTTTTATGTGCCATGATTTAAATTATTTTCGATTAAAAAATGGATGATTATTTGAGGTTTAAAAGAAGATTTTAAGACGAAATAGAATCGATCTTAATCTTCGTGAAAGATTGGCGGTGTCCGTTTTTCACACGGTAACCTTTTCTTCGTTTTTTCTTAAAAACGATTACTTTATCACCTTTTTGGTGACCTAAAACAGTTGCGCCGACTTTTGCGTTGTCTAGAGTCGGCGTGCCCAATAGGATGCTTCCGCTTCTATCTACCAAATGAACTTGGTCGAAAGAAACATTGTCACCTTCGGAAGCTTCTAACCGGTGGACAAAGATCTCTTGACCTTCCGTCACTTTGAATTGCTGACCGGCTATTGTTACGACTGCGAACATTGACATGTTATTCAGATTTTAATTTAAAATTTTGAAATAGCGCGCGAAGATACAATTTGAGTAGGAGTTTACAAAGGAATTTTGTTTAGGAACACAAAAAAAAACAGATTTAACTTTTTGTTTACGAGCCTTTCGGCGGGGATAAAGTGGGGATTTTAGGGGGAATAGGAATGGGAATTTCTTCAGTTGATTTATTAGCTGGTTTTGGATTACATCATTATTACGTCATTCTGTACTCAATTACATTAAAAAAAAAAATACCTGCCAGATATTTCCAATTTAGTACATCTTCATTGCGTCAATAATTGCATTCAAAAATATTGATAATAGGGAAACCTATTTAATTTTTACCTTTAAACGATCTAATAGATAAATAACTGAAATTTTAGATGTTTAAAATAAATCTTTGTTTTTATAGGCTATTTTAGAATTTTATTTTGGTTACTTGTTTTATAATTCAAATTATTAGATCCCTTTTCCAACAAATTCTATAAATATTCATTACTTCAATTTTTGAACTTCAAACACTTGCCTTCTATGAATGCATTCTACAACTCCTACATAATTGGTTCTTTAGCACTTTTTAGTTTTTTCATTGGAAATAAAAATGGCAATCATTCGATTTTAAGCACCCCAAGCATTAATGCTGGGGAATTGCCAGTTGCCTGTTCTGCGGGGACAAATGAGGTCAAATTTATTCAGTGTTATGACGAAACGGATGCTACGCTTGATACTGACCGAAATGATTATTTCGTTTGTTGTGCTCCTCCTACTTGGATGCCTAGTGAATGTTATGAATTAGATGCAAATCCAATTGAAAATGATTATCCCTGTGTCGCAGGTGCTAATATTGACGGAATGAAATTAACAATAGTTATTAACTCCGTTTCATTCGATTGGTCAAGTTATCCTTGTTGTGAACAATATTTGGAAGGATTGTATGCCAATCTTTATGATAATTGTACGGCGGTGACCTGCACGGTTTTGGGCGATGGATTGAATAGTGGTACACCAGGAATGGGAGATTGTAGTGCCAATGGTGAAAATTTAGTTTTTGACCCTGGGACTGGAAATTTTGTTTTACCTCTGCCCTATACCTCTGTTACCGATTGCCTTGGTTCTTTTTTCAATACAAATGAGAGTTTAGGAATTGACATAGTGCCTTCTTTCAAATATGATTTGGCAAATGCAAATGGTTGCAATTGCCCACTAGATGCTATTACACAAAATGTAGTTACAGTCGATTATGATATTGAAATTGAATACACTTTCTGTGAAAGTGATCTTCCGCCTAATTGTGCTCAAGTTTCTTTTAGTAATATCGACGATCTATGTGAGAATGATCCTCCTTTAACTTTACCTACCACTTCTGATGAGGGCATTTCAGGAACATGGAATCCATCTTCCATTAATCCGTCAGGGCAGGGAGGAAATACTCTCCAAGCTACTTTTACACCAAATTTAGAATGTGAGCCTACTGTCACTTTAAATATTCCAGTTGATCCATTTATCACGCCGACTTTTAATTCATTGGCAAATGTCTGTGAATCAGACCCTTTGGTGCCATTGCAAACGACATCTAATGAAGGTGTTGTTGGAACTTGGGATGTTGGGTCATTATTTGATCCCTCTCAGTACCCTGGTCAGACAGTCACGCTGAACTTTACCCCAGACGCAGGCGAATGTGCAGATATGCAAACGTTAAATATCACCGTTTTAGAAGACGATACACCTACGTTTTCTCCTATTGCTCCACTTTGTGAAAGCGACCCAATTTATTTTTTGCCAACTACCTCTATTGAAGGATATACAGGTAATTGGCAGAATGGAACCAATACTTTTGACCCATTTGGGTTAGGGGGACAAACGGTAACATTGACCTTCTTTACAGACCCTAATCAATGTGCTGATAGCCAAGTCACTATTGATATTGTTGTGAATGCTGAAAGTTTGCCTACATTCACTCAAATCGGGACTCTTTGTGAAACAGACCCAGCGGTACCTTTACCTACTTCTTCACTTGAAGGTGTTACAGGAACCTGGAATCCATCCGAAATTGATCCAAATGGAGAAGGTGGCGGTTCGGTAACTGCTACCTTTACACCTGATAATGGCCAATGTGCTGCTAATACTTCAATGACGGTCGATGTTACAGCAGGTGCCTTTCCAAATTTTGATCCAATAGGACCACTTTGTGAATCGGAGGACCCAATAACCTTACCCACTAGTTCGAATGAAGGAATTCAAGGATCCTGGAGCCCAGCTACTATTGACCCGAGTGGGCAGGGTGGTGGAACTATCAATTCGACTTTTACACCAGGTGCGGCAGAGTGCGCGCAACAATATTTTATTTCAGTTACTATTAATGTAGCAGATGAACCAACCTTTACACAAGTAGATCCACTGTGTGAATCAGATGATCCAGTGACTTTACCTACTTTTTCTGATGAAGGAATAGAAGGTACATGGAATCCATCCGAAATTGATCCAACTGGTCAAGGAGGAAATACCATAACAGCAACATTTACCCCAATAGCGGATGAATGTGCGAATTCAGTAATGATGGATGTTGATATAACACCAGAAACTAACCCGACATTTGACCCTATAGATCCACTTTGTGAGTCGGATGATCCTATCAATTTAGAAACGCTTTCAAATAATAGTATTACAGGAACTTGGGATGTTGGAACTAGTTTCGACCCAAGTGGTCAAGGTGGACAAACAGTAACCATTAATTTCACACCGGATAATGGTCAATGTGCTTCAAATACTACTTTAGATATTGAAGTCACGAATGAGACTACACCTGCTTTTGATTTGGTTGGGCCATTATGTGAGGATGATGCCATCGTTTCATTGCCAAATACTTCTAATGATGGTGTCACAGGATCTTGGGACATTGGTACAACTTTTGATCCTGCAGGGTTAGGGGGAACCACCACCACCATTATTTTCTCTCCTGATGCTGACCAATGTGCCAATAATTATACAGAAAATGTAGACGTAAATGCACTTCCTACTTTCCAAGAAATGGAAAAGGAATGTAACGCAGGGCTATCCGACTATTTCGTAACTATTGAAACAAATGCGGATGATGTAAACAGTTCTTCTGGAACGGTTATGAATAACATGGATGGAACCTTTACGATAGATCTAATACCCTCAGGAGATGATATTTCGCTCATAATTACAAATACTAATACGGGTTGCGATGAAAGTTTTACAATCGTCGCACCCACTTGTAATTGTCCACCCATTGACCCACCAATGGGCACAGATGTTACCATTTGTGAAAATGAACCAATTCCGGCTTTAATTGCAACTACTAATGGAAGTTTAGAAATTGATTGGTATGATTCCGCAACCGGAGGAATTCTGCTCTTAGAAAATTCAACAACCTACACTCCTTCCCAAGCAGATACCTTTTATGTTGAATCTGTTGATGGGATGAGTGATTGTACCAGCAATGATAGAACTGCTATTTCTTTAACGATCATACCTGTGGATACTTTTTTCAACAATGCAATGACTTGTGATTTAAATCAGGTTGGTTTTGATACACTGATTTTTTCAACTAATCAATGTGATAGTGTGGTTATCACCGAAACTATACTTTCGCCAAGCAGTGAAGAATTATTGATGGCGACAACTTGTGATCCTAATTTAGAAGGATTGGATACCTTGTTTTTAAATAATCAGTTTGGTTGTGACTCCTTAATTATTACGGAAACGACCCTTCAAAATGCAATTGAGACGTTCATTCCATTAACGACCTGTGATCCAATGATGGTAGGGGCAGACACGACGATTTTCCAAACTGCAAACTGTGATTCGATTGTAATTGTCGAAACTACTTTGCTTCCGAGCGATGAAATCATGACTATGGATTTCACCTGTAATCCTTCAGAAGAAGGGTTCGATACCCTGATCATGAGCAATCAATTTGGTTGTGATTCTGTGGTGATCATTGAGGTTATCTTAAACCCAAGTCAAGAGTTTTCTTTTACTCAGAATACTTGTAACCCTAGTGAGGCGGGTATAGATACGAGCTTTTTTCAAAATCAATTTGGCTGCGACTCCATTATTATTACTGAAACTAATCTTTCTCCAAGTCAGGAAATTTCAATGATGGACTTTTCCTGTAATATTAATGATATAGGAATCGATACTCTATTTTTGACAAATCAGTTTAGTTGTGATTCCTTAATTATTATAGAAACAATTTTCTCTCCTGCAGATACAACATTTGATAATGCTCAAACCTGTGATATTGACCAAGTTGGATTGGATACAATTGTGTATAACCTGGCGAATTGTGATAGTATCGTCATTATAAACACAAGTCTATTGCCTGTAGATGAAACGAACATAAATCAATTGACCTGTGACATTAATGAAGTAGGAATTAATGTGGTTGTTTTAGCGAATCAATTTGGTTGCGATTCTACCATCTTGACGATCACTGATTTAGCACCTGAAACGATAACATCACTAAATGATGTTTCTTGTAATCCAAATGATGTAGGGCTCGATACCTTGATATTAACCAATCAATTTGGTTGTGATTCTTTAATAATAACGGAAACTATATTCTCTCCAATCGATATAACTTTTGATATGGAGATGACTTGTGATATTAATTTGGTAGGTGTGGATACCCTGATTTTCAATTCAGGAGATTGTGATTCTGTTGTCATTTTTACAACCAGCTTACTTTTGCCTTCTGAGTCATTCTTTAATGATCAGACCTGTGACCCTACCGAAGTTGGCATTGATACGGTCACTTTAGTGAATTTTAATGGTTGTGATTCATTGGTGATTACTGAAACCACCTTTTTACCCATCGATCCTACTTTCGAAAATGCTATAACCTGTGATGCCAACCAGGTAGGACTAGACACTATGATCTTTAATATTTCAGGATGTGATAGTTTAGTCATTACTAATACAACACTCGTAAATGATAGTGAAACCTTATTAATGGAAGCAAGTTGCGATCCTGCCCAAGTTGGTATTGATACCGTTATTTTAGTGAATTTTAATGGCTGTGATTCTCTAGTCATTACGACTACATCGTTAAATAATTCTGATGAGACCAATTTGATGTCGAACACTTGCGAACCAGCTGAAGCGGGTTTTGATACCCTCTTTTTATTTAATCAAAATGGGTGTGACTCATTAGTGATCACTGAAACTATTTTGACACCAGCTGTTGAGTCTATAGAATATCAAATTGAGGCGCCAACCTGTAATTTTATTTTAGGGAGTGTTGATATTCAATTAGTTAACGGAGGTACCCCTCCTTATTTATATTCTATAGATGGAGGGAATACATTTGTTGCTAACACTCTATTTGAAGATCTTCCAGAGGGAGATTATGAGGTAGTCATACAAGATTTGGAAGGCTGCCTATATTTCGAAACAGTCAATATCCCAGCGGTTGTGGAGCCTTTCATTTCTCTGGATTCGGAGTTGACTATTGAATTAGGGGAGGCTCAGATTTTGAATCCAATTACAAATATTCCAAGCAATAATATTGCAAGTATTCTATGGGCACCCGATACGGGGTTAAGTTGTTCTGATTGCTTAACACCGACTGCTTCTCCCACAGAGTCAACCACTTATCTTTTAACGATTGTGGATAATGCTGGATGTTTGGTAACTACTGAAATTACCATTTTCGTTGACTTCAAGCAGCGATTTTATATTCCTAACATTTTCTCCCCCAATGCCGATGGCGTGAATGATAATTTCACGATTTTTGGTAATGAGAAACAAATTCTTGAAATCAGCAATTTCCAGGTTTTTTCTCGATGGGGAGATCTATTATTTGAAGCAAAAAATATTGCACCAAATGACTTATCGAAAGGTTGGGACGGTACTACTAGAGGTGAGAAACTAGATGTTGGAGTTTATATGTATAAAGCAACTGTTGTTTTTGCCAATGGTAATACAAGAGAGGTCTTTGGAGATGTAACTTTGGTGAGGTAGACTATAACCTTTCATTTTTTTCCTAATTTTGGCTAAAAAATGAAAGGTTCTACTTTATTATTGGTGCTCCTCTTTTTATGGGGCAGTCTTCATGGTCAAAATTTAAAAGTCCCAACTCTCAGTCCATTTTCTGAGATCAAACAAAAAATTGGCTTAACAGAAATTACTCTTTCTTATGCTCGCCCGAGTGCCAAAGGACGTAAGATCTTTGGTGAATTAGTTCCTTTTGGTGAAATTTGGCGAACAGGTGCCAATGCGTCTACCAAATTGACTTTTTACGAAGAGGTAAGGATTGCTGGGAATGATTTATCTGCTGGGACATATGCCCTTTATAGTATTCCTAATAAGGAAGAATGGACGATTATTATCCACAAAAAAACAGATATGCGAAGCATCTCAGGAGGAAAAGTTAAACCTGAGAATGATGCTTTTAGATTTAAGGTGATGCCTATTCATACACCCCTTAAAGTAGAGACTTTTACCATTCAATTTGGAAATGTGACCACTAAATCTTGTGAAGTCCAAATGAGTTGGGAGAATACCCTCATTAAATTTCCCATAGAAGTGGAGGTAGATTCTAAAATTGAGAAGCAAATGGCAGAACTGCTGAAAACTCCTGAGACTATTTCCCACCGAGTTTATTTTCGAGCTGCCGAGTACTATCTTCATAATAAAAAAGATCTGAATCAAGCGATGAAGTGGATAGATGCAGCACTTTCAAAAAGTGAGCAAAACTATCGATATGCTCTATTAAAGTCAAAAATATATTCTGCAATAGGAGATAAAGAACTAGCGATTAATACTGTTAAAACAGCCTACGAATGGGCTGTATCTGCTGAAAATGAAAATTATAAGTCACAAACAAGTGTTTATCTTGAAACCCTTCAAAAAGATAAATCTACTCCACCTAAAGAAGATGCTGCTGCTGATCGTTACAAAGAAGATGTGAGTAGCTTGGACAATATTTTGGCTGCACTTTATGGGGTTATTTCAGGAGATAAAGGGGTAAAAAGAGATTGGGATCGATTTAATAATCTATTTATCGAAGAAGCCCGATTAATTCCCAGCGGTAAAGGAAAAGATGGTAAAGTGGGTTATCGAATGATGACCCCCCAAAGCTATGCTGAGACATCTGGCAAATGGTTAGAAAACAATGGTTTTCATGAAGTAGAAATTAGCCGAAAAGTGGAGACTTATGGCTCTTTAGTTCATGTGTTTAGCACTTATGAATCTTACCGAACGCTTTTAGATGCACAACCATTTGCTAGAGGAATTAATAGTATTCAACTGATGAATGACGGTGAAAGATGGTGGATTGTACAGATTTATTGGTTAGGAGAAACCAAGGAGGTGCTTTTGCCTGAGAAATATTTACCCAAGAAATGAAGATTGTCATATTGCAAGTTATGTGCATTTATGATAGTTAATTGCTTCATTTTGGACAGGTTATGTGATTAACGACCTATTGACTGTATTGCCTTATTATGAGCAAAAAAAATATTTTTTTATATAAATTTGATAATCTCTTATTATACGTTACATTTATTTGAAGTTTAATTTAGGAATGCTTTTTTATTTTGTGTTGATGCCTAAACCTAATAAATAATTTTCTTTATAAAAGTGCCGAAATAAAGGATTTGGCAAAATTAATCTAGGAACTTTTCCTAACTTTTTACATTCCAAACACATTCTCTTTTCAAATAGAATTCATTTTTTCTGTAAAAGACCATTTACAGAAGGGATTTTAAATGGCTAAATATTATTATTGGAACCTGTTCAATAATGACCTAGATTTTTTCACCAAAATTTAATTAGTATTAAAAAGTTCAAAACGATGTTGATTCTTTGTTCTTTAATTGTAACTGCTGTTTTGGTAGGTTGCTTTAAGGACGATGAGACTATGCTTAAAGATGTCTCTGAAACACAATTATTACAATAAGACCTCTCTTCAACAGGAGAATTGACGAGCGAAGCTCCTGTCATTGGTTACTCAAGCAATGTTATTCCTGGTCAGTATATTGTAGTTTATAAGGAAACAGCATTTGCCGAAATCGATTTAAATGATCAAACTTACACAGAACGTCAAAGTTTTTTGAAAGAAAAGACATCGAATACCCTTCAAAAAAATAGAATTTCACCTGATAAGATGAAATTCGTTTATGGTACTGCATTGAAAGGTTTTTCTCTGATTAATACTACGGAGGCAGAAATCGAAGAATTAAGAAAAGATCCTCAAATTGATTACATCGAACAAGATCAGACTATTTCAGTTTCGATGGGAGGACCTCCTGGCGGCGGCGGTGGCGGTGGTGGTGGTCAACAAACACCTTGGGGAATCACACGTGTAAATGGAGGTGTTAGTGGAGCTGGTCTGAGAGCATGGATTATTGATTCAGGTATTGATCTTGATCATCCTGACTTAAATGTAGATGTAGCGAATGCTGCAAATTTTGCTAGCGGAAATAGTGCTAACGATGGTAATGGTCATGGTACTCACGTCGCAGGAACAGTAGGTGCACTTGATAATTCTGAAGGTTTAATTGGAGTAGCTGCAGGCGCATCAGTAGTCCCTGTTAGAGTATTAGGCAATAATGGATCTGGATCAACTTCAGGTGTAATTGCGGGAGTTAATTATGTTGGTGCAAATGCAGGAAGTAGTGATGTTGCCAATATGAGTCTTGGAGGAGGCGTTTCAACTTCTCTTGATAATGCAGTTGTAAATGCTTCTGGAACATGCAAATTTGCTCTTGCCGCTGGTAATGAGTCAGATCATGCAAATAATCATTCTCCAGCAAGAGCTAATGGTGCAAATATATACACCGTCGCTTCAATGACTAGTAGTAATGGATGGTCTTCTTTCTCTAATTATGGACAGCCACCAGTTGATTATATTGCTCCAGGTTCAAGTATTTTATCTACTTATAAAGGAGGTGGTTATGCAACTTTGAGCGGTACTTCTATGGCTTCTCCTCATGTTTGTGGTATTTTACTTTTAGGTAATATTGCAAATGGAGGATCTGTAACTAGAGTTAACGGAGATGATTATACAGTAGCGTCACACTAATACTTTAACTTTCAATAATAAAATTTAGCCTAATTATAGTTGGGGAAGCAGTTCGCTGCCTCCCCAAATTTTTTACAAACACGGGATTGTTATATTTAATGCAAACACTCAATACATGAAAACACCAACCTATTTATTGTATCTATTATCCTTTCTTGAAGGCGGTTCTGTAATGGTTTGTGAATTAGCAGGAGCAAAAATGTTAGCGCCATTTTTTGGAACTTCACTTTATGTTTGGGCTGCTGTTTTAGGGCTTACTTTATTAGGTCTGACTATGGGCTATTTTTTGGGCGGTATTATGTCAAAAAAATATGCGAATGATGATAGATTATTGTTTTGGGTTTTGATTTTTGCAGGGCTTTCTCTCTCCATTATGCCTATTTCGAGTAAATGGATTATGGAGATGACCATTAATCTCAATCTGCAAACTGGAGCTATTATTTCACTTTTAATATTTATGTTTCCACCTCTTGTTTTTATGGGAATGACATCCCCGATAATTATTAATCTTTTGACACAAGAAGCGAATAATGCAGGCAATAGCGCAGGAAATGTTTATGCTATTTCGACTTTAGGTGGTATTCTCTTGACCTTTTTGAGTGGGTTTTATTTTATCCCTGAATTTGGGGTTTCGAAACCTTCCCTTGTCGTAGGAGTTATTTTGGCTTTAATTCCAACAATACTATTACTGAAAAGAAAACAAATGACCGCTGGATTATTATTTATTGCTTTTTTTGTTTTGGGCGGTTGGAACTTAGGCGTTCAGGAAGAATTTCCACCTAATTATAATGTCTTATATGAATCAGAGGGAATCTTAGGACAAGTCAGAGTTGTAGATCATCCTTCTTTTGAAATCACGCCTGATGCACGCATTGGAAGAGGATTATTGGTGAATAATACGCTTCAAACTTTTGTGGGACATGAAAATGATATGCAATACAGTATTTGGAGTTGGGCAAATTATTTTCCAACGGCGGCAAGTATTTTCCCGAAAGGATCTAAAGTTTTATTGTTGGGTCTTGGAGGAGGTACTATCGTAAAGCAATTTCATAGACTTGGGTACGAAGTAGATGCAGTAGAAATTGACAAAAGAATCTGGGATGTTTCTGTTGAATACTTCAATATGGATCCTGAAACCAATGTAGTTATTGATGACGCCCGACATTTTATTCGAACGACGAAAAACAAATATGATATTATCGTTTTTGATACATTTTTAAGTGAGTCGGTGCCTGAGCATTTAATAACCAAAGAGGGTTTTGATGACGCCCGAAAAATTCTTAATCAAGGAGGAATGATTATGACAAATTTCTATGGTTTTATTGAAGGGGCAGCAGGAAAAGCCGCTCGTTCTGTATATAAAACTTTTTTAGAATCAGGTTTTAATACAAAAATATTAGTCACTCCGGGATCAGAAGATTCTCGAAATATTATTTTTCTAGCAAGCGAAGAGGAGAAAGATTTTACTAATACTCAATATGAGGCTCCTAATTTTGAGAAAATTGACAATTTGTACGAGCACTTTTACGATGGCAAATTTATTGACTTATCTGATGTTGAAGTGCTTACTGATGACAGACCTCAATTGTCAAAACTATATGCCACAGCTGCTATGCGTTGGAAAAAAAGTTATAATGAGTACTACCAACGGCATTTTTTTTATGAAAAATAGGTGTATTCTGTTGTCTTAATTATCCTCTGATGCCTCAAGCTGATTAATGACTTTTTTGTATCGGTCTTCCCCTCGAATACTATCTAAACTATCATCGGTCGATATCCAACTGAGTTTTGTATAGCCCAGTTGCACAGCCTTTTCCAGGTTGTCTAAGGCTTTCTTCTTTTTACCTTGCAATGCGTAATACATTGCCCAATCTCGATAGACAAATCCATCCTCTGGTCTTAATTCTTGAAGTTCGCTAAAATGTTTTTTTGCTTTTTTGAAATTGCCCATTTTGGCATATACTAGTCCCGTATTATTTAGCCATGCCCATCGATTAGTGCTATCTCTTCTATAAAATTCATTGTAATTGAGGATTGCTTTTTCATATTCTTTAATATTCGCGTAACAGGAGCCTATTGTATTCCATATATTAGGTTGATTAGGGTTAATCTCTACCATTTTTTTATAAAATATAACAGCGTTAGTGTAATCTTTATCAAATTGATAAAAAGAAGCTAAACTAGCAAAAAAAACCTCCAATTGAGGATGGTCAGGTTCAAATACTGACTCTGCAATTTTCGTAGCTTTTTGTTGAGTTTTGATAGCCTCTTGAAGGTTACCCATGTAATAATGTAACGTTGATAAATTAGTATAAGAATAAGCTAAGTCAGGATGATTATAATTAAGAGTCTGCTCTGTAATGTAAATGTCTTTTTGTTGCTCAATGAGCGCATTTTCAAAATCACCAGTGGACATATATACAAGAGCAATAAGATTATGAGAATGAGCTAATAATGGATGATTGGCAGGTAATACTTTTTCACGAATAGCGAGTGATTTTTTTGCTGCTATCATTGCATTATCAAAGTCCTCTAAATCCAAGTAAGTTGTACCTAAATTGTTATAAGCGGTTCCTAATTTAGGATCATTAGGGTCAAGTATTTTTTCTTGAATGTCAATAACTTTTAATTGAAAGGTCAATGATTTTTCTAGATCCCCTAAAAATTGGTAAATAGAAGATAAACTACTGTAAGAATCTGCTAATTCCTTATCATCTAAAGTAGCTATTTTTTCTTGGATAGCTACTGCTTTTTGTTGGGTTTCTAAAGCAGTTTCATATTGGCCCATATCTCTGTAAATGCCTGCTAAAACTGTATAAGATACAGCAATTGCTCCATCATCAGCATTCAAAACTTGCTCTTGAATATTCAATGATTTTTGTTGAGTCTCCAGTGCTTTTTGCAGGTTGGGAATATCCTGATAATTAATCGCTAAGTGTTTATAAAAAAGGCATAATTCAAGGTCATCTTTTCTGAGAACATTTTCAGCAGTAACTGTACCTTTTTGCTTAAAACCCAAAGCTTTTTGGTACAATCCCATACTGTGATAAATATTACCTAAATCCAAATAAGCTCTTGCTAATTCTATACTATCATCGGGATCAACTTTTTCTAATAGATCAATTATTTTTTGGTAAACTGCGGCAGCTTTTTGGTACTCAAAATATAGATTATAGGCATCCGCTTTTAATTGATAACTTTCGATTACATGTCCTACTTGTTCCTTCCCTCGTGCAGTTAGCTCTTTTCCGATTTCGATAGCCCTAAAAGCATCCGCTGCGGCTTGTTCCAATTTTGCATCTGTCAAAAAGGCAATAGACTCTCGCACTTTTCCAGCTTTAAATAATTCGAAAGCTTCGATATAGAAATCTGCTGCAAAGTCTAGATTTACATAAGCAAGGTCTTTAGCGAATTCGGGCAATCGTTTTTCAGCGTCAGCTAGTTGCTTTTTGAGTTCTTCAATGGCTTCATTTTTCTCTTTTATGTCTTGGTTCCATTCTTCGCTCAATTTGGTGAGTAATTGATCTTTTTCTTCCCCGTCTTTTTCCAAAATTGACATCTTTCGCTCATACTCCGCATAAAGTGCTTTCTTACTGATATTGTAAAATTCAGTTTGACTCTGAGCCAACCTACCTTTTGTATCCATGGCTACTTTGATAGGGTCTTTTCTACCAATGACTACATTACTTAGGTCATGCGAATTGACGACTTGTAATCCTTCCTTTTCAGCAGTTAAATCTATTTTAGTACCGCCTTCTAATCCCACAAAAGTCAAGCTGAACGTACCTTTATCATCTGTTCCATCTGGAATTGTAAAAGCAGCACTGACTTGAGTATTTTCGACATATTGGATTTTACCAGTTCTGTATTTACTGTTATGAATTGTTACAATTCCATTTAGGTCAATTTGCTGAGCCTGGCAAAAGACACTCATTGTTAGAAAGGAAAGAAGTAGTTTAGTTTTCATAGTATTATTGATGTTGATTAGCTTTTAAATGATCATTTCGGTTTTAATAAAATCGAAATTTCCTTATCTGTTTGAGCTGGGATATTAGAAATTTCCCAGTTTTTATATCCTTCTTTTGAGCTTCGAATGGTATGGAATTTTCTTTGTTTATCGCTTTCTTTTATTTCTAATTCCCACCAACCGTTTTTATCCGAAAAGGTTTCCAAATTTAAGACGCTGACTCTAGCACCTTCAACGTAATCCCCTGATTTGGCATCTTTGACAATGCCATATAATTTGTCTAGACCTTTTAAAGAGACCAGTAACTCAATATGTTCATTGTGCACTAATTGATATAAGGAATCCTCAAAAACAGCTCGATAAGGCTCATTATTAGGGTCTTCAAAAGTGATACTTACCTTATTTCCTCCTTCAAAATATCCACTTGGAACTTCCGTAAAGATCGCCTCATTGCTATTGTTAATTTCTTTTCCAATATGTGCATTACCATAAGTCAAATAAACTTTGCCTTTAGGAGGTAGAGGGATCTCATTTTGACCTTTGACTAAAATAGTCACTGTTGTTGTATCTATTGCTACATTACTTCCAAAAATACGGTCTTTAGCCATATCCAATACCCTTACAACACCCGTAATTAAGCCTATAATCAAAGCAATTCTAGATAGTTTTTTCCAAATTGGGGCTTCTTTTTTGGTCTCTTCCACTTTGACTGATGTTGGCTCAATTGGTTCCTTTTTTTCTATTTCTTCCATTTTTTTATCAAAAATAGTATTTAATATTTTCCAAACTGAATCTTGCAAATTCATATAATCTTGATTCATCGCTTCACCATTTGTGAGATTCAGATTGCTTTGCTCCTTTATTTGTTTGTGTTTTATCTGTAACAGAATAAGCTCATTATAAATTGATTCATTTGCCAACGGAAGTAACTCCGCAATAGCTTCTTTCATCTTACCTTCTAATAGTAGTTGTTCAATTTTTTCCTTCAATTGATTCGGATTTACGTTCATTTTTCCATTTAATATGAACAAACACATTTTGGAATAAATACTATAAGTAACGAGAAAATAATAAGTCCGCCATTTGGAAATACAGATTTTGTTCTAACACTAGGCATTTTTTGAAGGAATAGCCCAAGCTAAGCTATTGTTGAAAAAAATAACGACGGATTAGGACAAAAGATGATCGGTGAAATGATGGATTTATTCTTTTCTCGTTACTAAATAAATCAAAATTAACAAATTTGGGTAAGAGGGAGAAGGAGAGAAAAGGATTCTTTTGCCGTTACGAAGGCGATTAAGACATACTCTAAAAAAAAGCAGAAAGTTTAGGTTGTAAAACCAAAGACCGATATCCCAATTTTAAAAGAAATAAGCCTTAGGTTACTTCGGCGTTCTAGAAAATTATCAATGGGTTCAGCTTGGATACCAATTGAGTCATTTTTAATTAAGAATTTACCCAGCCCTCCTGTTCGATAGCCAACCTGAACGTCGATGCAAGAATGGTAGGTTTTGTCAAAACGGTAATAAAATCCAACTGCACCACCGTAAGTTATTCCCCAATCAGAGTTTAGGGTAGATCGATCAAATCTAGGATTACTTTCATCATCACCCAGATTAATACCTGCTTCTTTAAAATAGGTTTTTGTATAAAAACGAGTGAAACCAAATGACCCTTCAAAGTAGGGTTGAATACCTGTTTTTGTATTTGGTTCATATCGAAATGCAGCATATGAATTCCATATTTTATTTTTAGTCTTATTGACTAATCTGATACCATCCGCATCATCAAATCTTCGGACAACTTTATCATATGTTAAATCTCCGATTCGTATTCCAAAGTCTATGGGTTTGTTTTTCAATCTATAGAAAATACTAATCCCTGTTCCTACTATGAAATCTCTATCCATTTTATTGTGAAAATCACCGATAGGGAATCCGATTTCAATTTCAGGTATGACATTTAAAAATGCTCGATTATAAGTATCATAAGGTCTATCAGGTTCTTCATTGTCTTGAGCAAAAAGAGAAGAAGGGGTTTGAATAAATGAAAGGAGTAATGCAAAAAGGAAAAGATGTCTCATTGGGTATCTTTGTACTAAGGGAGTAGGAAATAAATAACCTACCCATTTCACTTGCTCTTTTTCCTTCATTTTTCGTTAAAAATACTCGCCATACCTTTGGGTATGTCTGCATTTTTTGCCTTTGATGCTATTGCATCGAGCAAACCCAGTAAAGAAAAAATAGCTGTGCAAAATTTGGGTACATTATTTATTTCCTGCTCTCTAATGTACCCATTTTTAGTTTCCAACCCCCAAATTGGATATCCTTTCTGAAGTTTCTCTTCATAGGGTTTATTCTGATAAATATCAACAACCAACGTGACTAATATCACCCATTTAAAAGTCATTCAGGTGTTCTTTTGCATTAATGTTTATGGAGAGGATAAATTAATTTTCCATATGCATGTGTGTTTTTGATTTGTCTTTTTTTTACTTAAACACATGATAGAATGTTCATGTATTCATGTGTTAGAGAAAAAATTAACCAACTAAAAATAGAAAAAATGAAAAACAACAAATTTTTAAAATCGATTTTTTCAATGGTATTTTTTACCCTGTGTTTTCTTCCTTTTAATTCGATGGCTACAGATGGTTATTTTTCATTAGGATACGGTTCTTGGAATAAAGGGGCAGCGGGAGTCGGGGTCGGTTATTATCACTATTCCTTGATTGGTGGAAACCCTGCAGGGAATGTTTGGTTAGGCACCAAATACAATATCGGTGTTTCGGTTTTCAGCCCAAATAGACAGTATACTGTTTCGGGAAACCCTTCAGGAATGCCCGGAACTTTTGGATTGGTACCAGGTACAATAGAAAGTGATTCAAAAGTCTTTATTATTCCTAGTGCAGGTGCTAACTGGGTTTTTGGAGAAAAGAATGCTTTTGCTGTTGCTCTTTACGGAAACGGAGGGATGAATACGGATTATCCGACACAGACTTTTCATGACCAAAGTTCGACTACGACAGGAGTAAATATGGGACAGTTTTTTGCCGGATTTACTTATAGTCGGCAACTTACTGAGAAACATAGTTTAGGTCTGACAGGTATTGCTTCTTACCAATATTTTGAAGCCAATGGATTGAGTAATTTTGGTGGATTTTCTAGTGATGCGACCAAATTGACAAATAATGGAAGTGACAATGCAATGGGTTTTGGATTTAAGGTTGGATATATGGGTGAAATCGTGGATCATTTATTCCTCGGTGCTACCTACCAGTCTAAAATTTATATGAGCGAATTTGATGAATATGCCGGATTATTTGCAGAGGGTGGTGACTTTGACGTTCCGGCTACTTGGACTGCTGGATTAGCATTTGAGGCTACAGATGCCTTGACTTTAATGTTTGATGTTAAACAGATTTTCTATAGTGGTATCAATTCTGTCGGAAATCCAATGGATTTGCAGAAGAATTCGCCAACTGACCCATTAGGTAATCCTAATCCTAATTTCAGCCCATTGGGCAGTGATAACGGTTGGGGATTTGGTTGGGAGGACATGACGATATTTAAGTTTGGTGCGGAGTACACAGTTGAAGATGCTTGGATATTGAGAGGTGGATATTCTTACGGTAACAATCCAGTTCAAGAAAGCGAGGTACTCTTTAATATTTTAGCACCTGGTGTTATTCAAAACCATGTTGCTTTAGGTTTCAGTAAATTAATTGGAAACGGAAAATCAATTGATTTCTCTTTCAATTATGCATTTAGTAATACAGTGAAAGGTTGGAATCCGTTAGATTTTGATCCTGAGCAAGTTCAACAAGGTAATTTTGTACCCAATCAAGAAATTGAGTTGAAAATGAGTCAATTTGATGTAGAAGTTGGGTTTACATTCTAGATCTTTTTTCAGGTTAATTTCATATATGGCTTTGCCCATCGGGTTTTATACTGGGTGGGCAAATTTTATTTTGGCGACTTTTTAGAGGAAGCTTAATCACCGAATGCTTCCAATTGACTTTGTAATCTTTGAATCAATAAATCACTCACTCTGCGACTTAACTCTTTTTCTTCTTTTCGAAAAAATAAATATTCACTTATACTGAATTGACCAATGACTAATCCAACTAGTAAATTTCTAAATTTTTGATCCTTGTGTAAGATTTGTTCGATATAGGCTAATTTTTTTTCTGGAGATAAGTTAAAGAAAA
Organism: Bacteroidota bacterium; assembly: GCA_024743405.1. GTDB lineage: Bacteria > Bacteroidota > Bacteroidia > Chitinophagales > Saprospiraceae > JANSWP01. Next base: position 10,336 of record JANSWP010000092.1, on the reverse strand, counting down.
CTCCTTTCCTTTTTTGTAAGTGATTTTTGAAAACTTCAATTAATAATTCGTTTTGAAACTTTAGGATCGGTCTTAAACTACGATTTTGAAATCGCTCAAAATCACTGGTTTGGTTTTCTTCCGTAATAGTTGGAATGGAAGGCCTTAGTGTGATTAATTTTTCTCGATTATCCATTGCTTTTAGTTTTGATAAACATTCTGATCAAAGCGCTCAAAATCAAGAAGCCAATAGCAATATAAATGGTAGTAATAATCATGGATTCTTCTGGGACATTGGCATTTTGACGTTTAACCAGAATAGCTACTAAAGCCCAGATTAGGACACTTACAAAAGCAACATCCTTTCGTTTCCAAAAAGCAATTACCCCAACCGATGCCGCTACCAAAATCATAATAACTGTCCAATAAATAGGGGAAATACCAAAGCCACTCCAATCAATTGAAACCAGGAATGCTGTTACATTTGCTACTGTTGCCACTGTTATCCAACCCAAATAAACGCTAAAAGGAAGCCTTACTAAAAGTGGATTTTTATTGCTTGGATAATGTATGTCTAATCGTAAATAGATTTGAATTAGGGACGTAAGAATGCCTAGCATTATTATTACAGAAAGAGCGGTCAATAAATAGTGCCATGCTAAAATCCAACTGGCATTAAAAAGGCAGGAAATAACAAACCACCATCCTATATTTTGCACATAATCGGGAGCTTTTTTCGTTGAGGAAAACAATCCTTTTGCTTGGATAATCACGAAAATGATTAACAGAATGTAAATAATACTCCAGATGGAAAATGCATAGCCTGCGGGTACAAAAAGATTAGGATAAAAGTCAGAGATTTCGCCCGTGTTTCGACCAGCTATAGGCAAGGTGACCGCAAGTGTATTAAGTGTAAGGACTAGAACTAGCCCTAAAATATTACTGGCTTGAAGGATTTGTTGATTTTTCATGAAGGGGTAACAGGGAATAGATGTTTTGGTTTTAAAGATAACATTTGTTAGTGATTCAACATGTGAAGGACTTCCTATTATCATTCTTTGAAACCCAAAAATAATTAATAATGAAAGAAACAGTAATCGAGACAAAAGACAAATTACCTTTCTACATTGAAATTACTTTTTGCTTACCAAAGATTTCTGCTTAGCGGTTGTTATCTATATTTTATGGATCTTCGAGTAAAAACAAGTTTGAATTAATAATCGAGGTATAAGAAATTTGTTGGAGCTACAGCAAGGCTCGAAATACCTGACTTCTTAGTCATCTCAGAGGAAACATTTATTATCCTCCCATTCCTAAGCAGAGAAGGGTGTTGCAATATTGCGGAATAAAAAAAGAGTGTTTCATACAGAAACACTCTATAACCCCAAAAAACCAAATGAAAACAAATTTTATATATCTTAATTAGCTTTTAGCATTATTTCAGGGTTTGTAGCTTCAAGCTGTTTTGTCGATTTCTATTACAAAATAAGAATAAGGTTTTCAAAAATAATAGCTCACATATTTAGCTTATCCTTTTTCTTTTCTCTTCGGTAAAATTTTTGACCGTAGCGCCGCTAGACTAAAAAAAATACCTCTATAAATGAAAAACTAATACACCAAATTTGCGTAAATTATTTAATGCAAATTCTTTGAATACAAAAATGCAATAAAATGTAGAGACTTTACTAATCCTACAAGATGACATAGAGGCTCAAAACCAAAAAAATACGTTTTCTAAAAAATTTTCATTGAATACAGTTCATTTATCATTTTAATTAATTGAAATAATATTACTTGAATTCATTCTTCAGAAAAAGTATACTTCCCATTTGAATAAGATAAGTGCTTGTAATTATTATTCCTTAATAAGTACTCTGTAAACTAGAGGTTATCAGAAAAAAGGTCTTATTTGGCAGACCTTTTGAAAAATTTCCGGTTCGAAGAAAAAAAACGAATTTCAAATCCTTACAAAAAATTCCTAATAATATTTACTAAACATCTTATTTTTTTGAAGGATTCTTTTTTTAGATTACAACGTTAAAAAATAAACAAGAGCAAAGGCTTTATCTGATTTTTTCGCCACGTTCTCTCAAAAAAACATCTTCTTCAAAAAAATAACCTACCTAATCTATCAAATAATAAGAAATAATTTTTCAATTATATGAAACCTATATTAATTACTTCCCTGATTTTATTTGGTACTGATTTAATAGCCCAACCAATTTGGAAATAGTTGATTGATGAGCAATTAAAACTTGTAAAAATATTTTTGGACAATCATGAATTAGACAGTATGAAAGTCGAATTGGATATTGCCATAAATGATGCAAAGGAAATAGGCTACCTAAGAGGAGAAATAATAGGTTACTATAGATTAGGATACTATTTTAATACTCATAGTGCATTAGAAAATGCTTTAAAAACACATCAAATAATGTATGAAAAAGCAGTTGAATTAGACAGCCTAAATTATCAGGGTTGGGCGACTCAAGGGATTGGTTTAGATCATACAAAGTTACATGATTTTGATTTGGCTCAAGACGCTTTTGGAAAAGTGTTGGTCTCATTTTGAGCCGCCAAAGATCCATAGGGAATAGGGATGACCTACAATGGGATGGGAAGAAATCACAGTTTCAAATTTTAAGATGAAAAAGTCATTGTTTATTACACCAAAAGGTTTCAAATATTAGATAGTTGTAACTTAAAACAGAAATATTAGCAATGAATTAGAATACAAAAGTAAATATCTGACCAGTTTTGTATTAGAATTAACTCAGAAGGATGGTTTTTTCAATCATATGCAAGATTCGCTAAAGTTATTTGAACGCGTTCCAGCAGATTAATTATCTCCAAAAGTAAAACAGCCGCAAAAGGAAATAAACATTTTTTTCAACCAAATGAAGTAATAGATGTCCTACTAAAAGATATTTAAAATACGAACTTTGCTTTTTATCAAAAATCAGAAAAAAACTATCCTACTTTGACTCCCAATGAAAGAATATTGAGTGGGTTTATTCGACTTAATATGAAAAGTAAAGAGATTGGTACTTTTAGAATAGTTACTGAAAAATCTGCGAAAATGGCTAGATATCGGTTTCGGAAGAAATTTAAATTGTAGCCAAAAGATGACTTTGTAAAATCCCTACAAGCCATTTAAATTGATAAATAAAAAACTGTCTCATCAAGGAAAAATCGATGAGACGGAACGATATATCTTAGTTATTTCAAACGATGAATTATTTATGCTAATCGTTCATTAAACTTAGGACTACCTTCTACGATAGCAAGAGCATCGAAAATCTTTTAAATAGAGCGGCCAAAAAAGCCACCCCGATTTATCAGACTATTTTTGAATACATCAAAATGGATAAGTATGTGGGCGCAGATGAAAAGGGGGTAAAAGTGAATTGTGGAAAGTGCTGGATGTGGATTTGGCAAAATGTAAAAAATACCTTTTTAAAAGCCTCGGATAATCGAGATTTTGATACTATTCAAAAGCTTTTTCCCAAAAGCTTAATCAATACCGTTATCGGTGCAACTTTCTTTTCCTCATCTTCAAATAGATTTAGTGTTTTTGGACCACCGACTAAATCGTTTATTAGTTCGTCCTATTTGCAAAGAACATTTTCCTCAAACCCATACCTTTCAAAAGTCAATGATTAAATATCGCACTTACTTGTTACTTTATCTTTATGATTTGGAAATACCGCCTGATAATAACGCTTCTGAAAGGGCGATTCGAAATATCAAAGTCAAACAAAAAATCTAAGGTTAATTTAAATTCAGACAGGACACTTTTTGTGTCCTGCGCTCAAACATTGATACATTTAGAACAAGTAACTTAATGTCCTATTTTTTCTTAAAACAAATTATGGCTGCTCAAATACCTGAGTAGTTTTTTTAAAAAAATAATATTAGATTTTAAAAAATAATTAACGTTTTGTGAAAATTATTTTTTGTAAAAAATTGAAAATGAATTAATTATGTTTTTTTTTTTTTTAAGTTCATTTTTTTTTTAAAAAAAATTAAACAAATTTTAATATTCATAGTTAGGCGTGTGTTAAATTTTTATTTTGATTGAGAATCGTTATCCGAATTTTATTTCGTATAGTTGCCAAGTTTTTGGATATTATATAGACAAAATGAAACTAGCTTTTTTAAATATTATCAAACAACAGGCTATCCTTTATCAAGTCGTGCCTGTACTTACGGTGTTCATAATAATCTTAGGGCTTACATTACCTAAAGAAGCTGTCGAAGACTTCATTATTCCGTTTTCTTTGTTTTTCATTTTAATGGGTATTATTCATGGAGCATCTGATTTTCTTGTGTTTCAATCAATTTACAATACAGAAAATTTTAATAACCAGTTACTTCAATTTTCGATAGGTTATGGACTGTTGACCCTTTCTTATTTGATCATTTGGTATATCAGTCCCCTACTAGCTTTCTCGTTTTTTATTTTGGTTTCTATTTATCATTTTGGTGAGGCAAATTGGCAGTACTTGAAAAATGTTTCGGCCTCAAGAAAAATTTTGACTTATTTCATTTGGGGTATAGCAGTATTAGGAATTCCGATCATACTATATTTTGATGATTCTCAAATTATTATTAACGAAATAACACAAGTTAAACTTAGCTTGACCAGTAATCAGAAGGGCATTATGATATTCGTGTTGTGTTTCGCGAACTTAGTATACATTACCCATCTTTTTGACAAAGAAATAATAAGTTATTCAGAATTCGGAAGGGAAATCAGAAATTTTCTATTGCTCATCGGGTTGTTTTTCAGTACACCTCTATTAATTGGTTTCAGTATATATTTTGTTTTTTGGCATTCTTTGCCTTCCATGAATCATCAAATAATAAGTTTAAGTGTTCTTGAAGACCCCAATCAGCGTTCAAAATATGTAAAGCAGGTAGTTATAATAACGTTTATATCTTTCGCAGGTTTAGCAGGGTTGTATATGGTATTTGAAGATACAAGAGACTTTGGTTTCAACCTCGGAATACTTTTCTTTTTCATCGCGATTATAACTGTACCCCATAGCATATTGATGCATCTATTATACATTTATAAAAACCAAGATGAATAAAAATAAAGTTATTCATAAGTGAATGACTCTTTTAACATTTTTCTAATCAAACAAAATTATTATGGAAATTTTTGAGTTTCAAAACCTATTTTTAACGAGTCTAAAACCTGGAGATTATGTAGGATTCACTTTTTTTATTGGCTCGATGGCGATGATGGCCGCATCTGTATTTTTCTTCTTTGAGTACTTCAATATGGAAGGGAAATGGAGAACTTCAATGTTAGTTTCTGGTTTAATTACTTTCATTGCAGCCGTTCACTATTTTTATATGCGTGACTTCTGGGCGGAGTTTCAAGTGTCGCCTACCGAGTTTCGATATATTGATTGGATTCTGACGGTACCCTTAATGTGCGTTGAGTTTTATCTAATTTTAAAGGCATTCGGCGCTAAAGTTGGATTACTTTGGAAAATGATTTTCTACTCTGTTTGGATGCTTGTTGCAGGATACTTAGGAGAAACAGTATTCCGTGACAGTTCACCATTATGGGGTTTCATTTCGACATTAGGTTACATTGGTATTCTTTATGAAATTTGGTTAGGTTCTGCAAAAAAATTAGCAGATAATTCTAATGATCCAGCTTTACAAAGTGCTTTCAAAGCTTTGGCATGGTTCGTCTTAGCAGGATGGGCAATTTATCCATTAGGTTATATGACTATTGAAGGTAGCGGATGGTTGAGTGGAGCCCTTGACCCATCTAGTATGGATATCATCTATAATATTGGTGATGCAGTCAATAAAATTGGATTTGGATTAGTCATTTATTCTTTAGCGGTTGCTTCCACTGCAAAAATGCGCGCAAACAATTAAAATTTGTATGAATATACTCGACTTGATCTTCAATAAACATTCCTGAATAGCTCCTTAAGAGGACTATAAATATCTGAAAGGCGATTGTCAGCTACCAACAAAGGGTGGCTGACTTCGCTATTTTACCTTCATTATCCTAAAAGTACTTTTATTATGAAATATGTAAGTTTTCACTTTCACAAATATCCAATCGTAATAGTAGAATTTACAGGAGCATCTTCGACGGATGAAAATTTCAAAGAGTACCTTGATAATTTGAAGGATCTTTATAGGAAAAAGGCTCAGTTTTCCTTGGTTTTTGATGCCACAAATGCAAGTTTACCAGGCTTAAAACATCAACTTATGCAGGCTAATTGGTTGAAAGAAATGGAAGGGTTAATGAAGAAATATTGTTTGAAAACCGCCTATATTATTCCGAGTTCTTTGGTGAGAGCCATCCTAAAAAGTATATTCAAATTACAGAAACAACCGGTTCCGTACAAGGTCGTTGGCAATATGGAGGAAGCCATGTTTTTTGTGAATGATCTAAAACCATCTAAGTCAATGAACATATAGAAACAAAAAAAACGCCTCACCATGTAGAACATGATGAGGCGAAAACGAAAGTTATGGCAATTTTTATATTATTCAGACAAGTTCGATCGTTTTGGGTCCAGCCTCAACGATTGCAGGGTTCACATTAGATTCAAAAGCCTTGAAGTTCTCTCTAAATAGATGAATCAACTTTTCTTTAACTTCTTCATACTTTTCTTTATCATCCCAAGTATTTTTTGGAACTAATAATTCTGAAGGAACACCCGGGCAACTAACCGGAATTTGGAAGCCAAATTCATGATCTTTTACAAAATCAACATTATCAAAACTTCCATCTTGGATAGCATTAATGATGGCGCGAGTATATTTCAATTTGATTCTTGAACCCACACCATAAGCTCCACCTGTCCAGCCAGTATTGACCAACCAAGCTTTCGCTTTATGCGTTTTGATTTTTTCAGCCAGTAATTCTGCATATTTATTTGGGTGCCACATCATAAAGGCAGCTCCAAAACATGCTGAGAATGTTGCTTGAGGTTCTGTAACCCCCATTTCAGTTCCGGCAACTTTGGCGGTATATCCAGAAATAAAGTGATAACTGGCTTGCTCAGGAGTCAATTGACTTACTGGAGGTAAAACGCCGAATGCATCACAAGTCAAGAAAATAACATGATTTGCAGATCCAGCAATACAAGGAATTTGGACGTTGTCAATATAATTGATCGGGTAAGAAGCTCTTGTATTCTGAGTGATCGAAGTGTCAGAATAATCAACTTTTCTAGTTCTTTCATCATAAACCACATTTTCTAATACAGTTCCGTATCGGATAGCATTAAAAATATCTGGTTCGTTTTCAGCAGATAAGTCGATGGCTTTTGCATAACATCCACCCTCAATATTGAAGATTCCGTCATCTGTCCAACAGTGCTCATCATCCCCAATTAATTTCCTTTTAGGATCAGCACTCAAGGTTGTTTTTCCTGTACCAGAAAGTCCAAATAAAACAGAAACATCTCCTTCTTCTCCTACATTTGCAGAACAGTGCATTGGAAGAACATTCTCCAAAGGCATCAAATAATTCATGATAGAAAAGATACCTTTCTTCATTTCGCCAGCGTATTCTGTTCCGAGAATAACAATTTTCTTTTTCTCTAAATTGACGTCAACACTGGTCTTAGAAGTCATTTTTGAGGTATATCGGTTAGCAGGGAAGCCACCACCATTAAAAATGACATAATCAGGCTCACCAAAGTTCTTTAATTCTTCTTCGGTTGGCATGATTAACATATTCTGCATAAACAAAGCATGATAAGCTCTTGTACAGATGATTCGCACTTTAAGGCGATATTTTTCGTCCCATCCAGCAAAGGCGTCAACCACAAATAATCGGTCGCGAGTATTCAGAAAATCCAAGGCTCTCTCATGATTAATATTAAATACATGTTCGTCTAATTCAATATTAATTTCTCCCCAGTCAATATTATTTTCAGAGTCTGGGTGCCTAACAATTCGTTTGTCTTTAGGACTTCTTCCTGTTTTTTCTCCAGAATAAACCAACAAGGCACCAGTGTCAGAAATAGCAGTACCTTTTTCGCGGCGTAAACCAATTTCATAGAGTACTGGAACGCTTGAATTCCGATGAATTTCTTTTACATCGATTCCGTATTGACTAAGATTAAAATCCATTGTTTGTAGTTTTTTATTGATTAATTTATAACTGCAAAACAAAGGAGAATTGAGATGTCATAAGGAGAGATATATCACTTTTAAAAGGTGATTATTGTCATTGAAAAATTGGATCGATTAGCTCTATTCCTTTTTCATTCATTGAGTTAGAAATAATTGGTAGGTTATTTATTTCCTCCTCCCTTAATCAATCTCTTTTATTGTTAGCATTTTTTGAGGATTTTTTTTCTTTATTTTTAAGCTCTTCTATGACTTTAGTAAAAGCTCGTTCTTCTCCGTCTCTTCTATCCAAAAACAGCTTTTTAATATTCCGTCCACTCATAAATTCGCCACTCCGATGTATGCCTCGCAAGAAAGATTCATAACCCTTTCCATTATGGTAATAACCCAAGGGTGATATGACATAGCTTGCTACAAATTCCTGACAGTCATGACATTGTGCATAAATTCGATCTGGTTCTCCCGATTCTCTAAAAATGATATTTTTTAAATTGGTTGATCCGCAGTTTTGACATTTTTGAATATGTATTACCATTTTTTTTTTTTGGAAATCTTAAAACATAAGTCTTAGCAACGAACAAATAATTATCGGTGAAATGATGGATTTATTCTTTACTCGTGACTAAATTAAACAATCAGCGGCAAATAAAAAGAACAAGCAATGATAATTCCGATCATCGCGAAAAAAGTAACCCATAACCCTGAGCTAAGCATTTCTTTAGAGTCTAAAAATCCAGATCCAAAAGCAATGGCATTGGGAGGGGTACTAATTGGTAAAGCCATTGAAGAGGAACACATAAAGGAAATGGCAATGGTTAATATGATTTCTCCATGAGGCAAGGATACGGCTACCGGAATAAGCAGGTTGGCGGTGGCAGTATTACTCATGAATGTAGTCATAACGGAAGCCAAGATTAAAAGCGAAACTAAAATGATCCAAAAGCTACCGTCCGTAGGAATCAGTCCGGCAATAGTGTCTGTTAAACCACTTATTTTCAATCCAGCTCCAAGGCATAGTCCACCTCCTAACATAAATAAGATATCCCAGGAGATATTTTTGAAATCTCTCGTTTCTAATAGCCTTCCACCAAAAGCAACGATCACTACAAATAAGCCTACCATGCCGTTGGAAATGCCTGTGTAACCTGAGGTAAGCCATCCAAAAATGGTTACAAAAAAGAGGGTAGTCACGAAATATTGTCGTTTGCCAAAAGTATGAAGGGCTTCTAATTGTAGATCGATTTGTAAATTTCCAGGAGGGTATAATTTTAATAATAATTTCCAAAGAGCAAACAATAAAACGAGCATCAAAGGAATCGCAATCAACATCCAGATAGCGAAGGTGACTTCTATGTTGGATTGAAGTAAATATTCCATCGCAATGGCGTTAGGTGGAGTACCGATAGGGGTACCTATACCTCCTAAATTGCAAGCAAATGGTATTGCCAACGCGAGCCCTTTCGTAAATGGTGAAGTATCAGGTAAACCCATAATAACAGGACCGAGGATTGCAAACATCATGGCTGCAGTGGCTGTATTACTCATCCACATGGATAAGACGGCGGAAACTAAAATGATTGACATTAGAATCTTAGACGGGCTACTTCCTGTTTTTTCAAGGATCAACCTCGCAATCATTCGAGATAATCCATATTTATTAAGCAATGCTGCTAGCACAAACCCGCCCATAAAAAGTAGGGTGATGTCGCCAAAAAAGGAAATAAGGAAATCTTCTTTTTGAGCCTGGATTCCTGTTTCTTGCAAAACGGGCAATAACCATAGTATTTGGAAAAACAATACAGCAAGGCTGGTAATATAAAGGGGTAATGCTTCAGAGACCCACAAAACAGCGGTTCCAATTAGTATTACTAATGCAATTTCTTCTGCATGCGTGAGGCTGAATAATTGCTGGAATCCATGAAATTGGTAGCAAATAGCCAGACTAATTAAAATTAGTATTATTTTAAAGTTGGGGTTGAACGTTTTTCTTATGGACATTTTCTACGATAGTTAAAGCGGTTAGTAACGATGAAATATTACATTCACTAATTACTTAGTGTAAAATTGTCACGAAGGTGCAAATATACTGATGGAAACCTTTCCATATGGTATTGATCTATTTTCTTTTAGTGATATTTATCATCTTAGTAACGCATAAAGAATAACTCCGACATTTGCCTATGTATTTTTTGAACTTTTGCGGCGTTAAAAATACTCCCCGATGCCCTGCATC
>JANSWP010000134.1 GCA_024743405.1 Bacteroidota bacterium | reverse complement strand
GATAAACTACAAAGACAAAGATTTGTTGGTGGTTATAGCATAGGGGTTCACCTCTTCCCATTCCGAACAGAGAAGTTAAGCCCTATAGCGCCGATGGTACTACCCTATCAGGTGGGAGAGTAGGTCGCTGCCAACTTTTTTAACAGCCCATTCAGTTTAAGTACTGAATGGGCTGTCTTGTTTTTAACGCCACTCTTTTATCTTTTACATTCCTTCTTCCCTATTCAAATTGTAATAATTATTTTTCAAAGTCGTAAGAAATCAATATTTTAGTGGGGCAATCTCTATTTTTAACCCCATATTATTAAAAAATGTTTAACCCACGTGAAACCCCTTTTGCCCGCTGGCTCCTATTTTTCTTATTCGGAATTCTATCTGCCATCCACCTTAATATTAAAATCCCTGGAATTAATTTCATTTTATTTTTCTTACTGCTTGCTAGTTTTTTAGCCTATTTACAAAAAGGCTGGTACCGCTATTGGTGGATACTTGCCCTACCCTCTCACCTCTTTTTTTCTGTATTTGGTTATATTCTGACTATTGAAAATAATGATCTAAACAAGGAAAATCATTTTCAACATCATACTCAAAATGAATGCTTTTTTATTGGTGAAGTCAACGGTATGCCTTTGAAAAAAAAATGGGTTAAGCTAGAATTCATAATGAATAGCACTGGAACTGATTATGAAGATTTGAAAGCTTGTACTGGTAAAGTTTTAGCTTTTATTGAGAGAGATTCTCTTAGTGAAACACTAGCCCATGGAGATCAATTGGTTTTCCAGAATCCAATATTCAAATTAGAGCCTCCTAAAAATCCACATTCATTTGATTACCAAAGCTTTTTGAATTATAAAAACATTCATTTTCAAACATTTATTAAATCGGGCCATTGGCGAATTCTAAAAAAGAATAAATCCAAAACTATAAGCTCTACGGCATTAATTTTAAAGATGGAATTTCTATCCATTTTAAGAAAATATTTAAAATCGGATAATGAATTTGGCGTCGGCTCAGCCCTAATATTAGGACATAAAGATGAGATTTCTGAAGATATTCAAACCGCCTATGCGGGTACAGGCGCAACACATGTATTAGCCGTATCAGGACTTCATGTTGGTATTGTTTATCTTATCTTTCAAATATTTCTGTTGAATCGAATTACTTGGTTTCATCCAATTTGGAAAGTAGCCAAAGTTGTTATTCCCTTATTGGGGATTTGGTCATTTGCATTGCTTACAGGAATGCCTCCCTCAGTGAAAAGAGCCGCTACAATGTTTTCGATTTTTATTTTGGGAACTGCATTAACTAGAACTAAGAATGCGTATAATATTTTAGCAGCCTCCGCCTTTTGTATTTTATTTATAGATCCATATTTAATAATGAATGTTGGATTTCAATTGTCGTATTGTGCCGTTTTTAGTATTCTTTATTTCCAACCCAGAATCGCAAAACAATGGTTAATCAAGAATAAAATCAGAAATTATTTATGGCAATTATCCGCTATGTCAATTGCGGCGCAAATTGGGACAGCCCCATTAACCTTATTTTATTTCCACCAGTTTCCTATATATTTTTTACTTTCTGGTCTAATTGTAATACCTGCCGCATTTCTAATTTTAAATTTAGGATTAACCCTTTTTGTACTGGAATCCATTAATACCGAATGGGGATTTATTATTGGAAAACCGCTGAACAAATTAATTGAAATAGTCAACCAATCAATTTTTTACATTCAAAATCTTCCTGGAAGTATCATAAGTGGTATTTGGATAAGCGGAATAATTGCTATTTTAATTTACTTATTTATTAGTCAATTAGCCATAGCAATAGAAACCAAAAAATTCAAATGGCTAATTGGCTCCCTTTGTTTTTTAACTTTTATAAGCCTTAATCATTCATTCTCAAAGTATCAAAGTACACAGAACAAAAAAATTGTAGTTTATCACATCAATAAAGGATCGGCTATAGATTTTTTTGATGGTTCTGAATTAATTTCCCTAACAAATTCAGAAGTCGATCAAAAAAACCTGAATTATGCCGTTCAAAATAACCAATGGTCAGAAGGATATTCCAACCTTCGAACTTTCCATTTCGAAGACTCAACTAATCATATTTTGGATAGATGGATGTACAAAAGTGACTTTATTCAATTTTATGATAAAAAGTTTGCCTTTATAGACCACCCTAAGGATACATTATCCAATTCGAAGATTTATACTAATTATTTAATTATTCGAAACAACCCTAAAATAAAAATTGCGAGTCTAAAAAATCATTACAATTTTGGATTACTGATTTTTGATGCCTCAAATAGTAGATGGAATATCGAAAAATGGATAGATGAAAGTCTTTTCCTTAACATCCCTTTTTATAATATTCGAGAAAAAGGGGCATTTGTCATTGATTTAAATCAGTCCTAAAATGAGGTTTTTCTTAAATTTGCAACTCTTTATATAACCAGACAAAGAAGTCTGTCCTTTTCGGGATAACCTGCAATTGTCATCGAAAATTCTTTAAATATGGCACTTTACAACAAAGTGAACAAAGACGAATTAAAACGTCTTATGGAAGAAAGTGACGAAAAGCGAATAACACTTTCATTTTATCAGTACGCTCATATCGAAAATCCAGAATTATTCAGAAACGATTTTTATCGCTTGCTAGAATCCGTAGGTGTATTCGGAAGAATCTACGTTGCCAAAGAAGGTATAAACGGTCAAATCTCTGTCCCTGAAAACCAATTCGAACTCTTAAAAGAAAAGTTATATTCTATTCCTTTCCTAAATGGAATTCGCCTTAATATAGCTATCGATGATGATGGTAAATCCTTTTATAAACTTAAAATAAAAGTTCGTAATAAAATCGTAGCAGATGGTCTAGATGATAATTCTTTTGATGTAACAAAGAGAGGGAAGCACCTATCAGCCAAAGAGTATAATGCAATAACTAATCAATCAGATACAATAGTAGTTGATATGAGAAATCATTACGAAAGTGAAGTCGGTCACTTTAAAGATGCTATTTGTCCAGATGTTGAAACATTCCGCGAAGAATTACCTCTAGTATCGGATATGCTAAACGAAAAAAAAGACAAAAACATCGTGATGTACTGTACGGGAGGCATTCGTTGCGAAAAAGCAAGTGCCTATATGCTTCATAAAGGATTCAAAAATGTTTTTATGCTTGATGGAGGTATTATCGAATATGCTAGACAAGTAAAACAGCAAGGCTTGGAAAATAAATTTTTGGGGAAAAATTTCGTTTTTGATGAGCGAATGGGCGAAAAAATTGGGGCAGAAATAATCTCTAAATGCCATCAATGCGGTAAACCTTGCGATACCCATGTCAATTGTGCAAATGACGCTTGCCACATTCTATTCCTTCAATGTGAAGAATGTGCTGAAAAACATGATAATTGCTGTTCAAAGAAATGTTCAGATTTCAATAAATTATCAGAAGACAAGCGAAGTGAGCTAAAAAAAACCATGGAATTCAATGGCACAAAATTCGGTAAAGGGCGCTATAAAGCATTTAGGAATGATGGAGAATTATCATTAGATTAATTTGCCTAATACATAAAGGATTCTTTATGCATTAGTTATAGTAAATCATGAATGGGCTATTACATGTTATAACATAAGTATGAAATTGATTTTTTAAAATAAATATTTAAATAACATATTTTACATACATGTAATCTACTCGTTTTCAGCATGATTTTTGCTGTATTCAGTGTTTGTATAATTTGAACAAACACTAAATACGGTAAATGTACCCTCTAAAAAAGTCCTCCCAAAGGAAGTCCTTTGTCTTCCTTCTATGTTGTGCTATATCAACTCTGATCTTTTCCTGTAAAGGCGGTACTTTTGAAGTCCCATCTCCTGAAGAATTTACAAAAGCCAATCGAGAAGAATTAGGAGAAATTATTTACTCTACGATTCTTCAAACTAACCAATTTCAACTACTCCCAAATTTACCACCTTACGATACTTCCGTTTACTGGTATGTTCAAACATTATATAATCAAGCGACCCTATCCCTTAGATTAGACAATCAATCCCCCTCGAGTAATCGTTGGAATCAAACTCGTAATTGGGAAGTCAACATCATTCAGGATGATAATCTAAAAATTGCCTTTACTATTCCTGGAGGATATCTTTTTATATCAACAGGTCTATTAAAGTTATTTAAAGAAGATTTTGAACTCTATTATGTTTTATCTTTTGAGGGAATATTGATGAATGACCGATATTTGCTAACAAGGATGATTGAAGAATATAATTCTCTGACTCTAATTAATATTCTACAAGGTAAAGCAACCGCAACTGAAATCTCAAAAAAGATCGTTGCTGAAGAATTGCCTACATTAGTTTTTGATTCAAATATAGTTAGAGACCTAGACTCGAAGACCGTTCAAGACATCTGTGAATCTTCTATTTTTGAGAGACAAGGCATCGTTCCTTTATTGAATAATTATAGTAAAAATGAAGTCGATTGGCTCAGGACTCGAGAAACCTACTCGGCTCGGGCTGATGAAATACCATTTTACTCTACAGAGAACGGTCTAATTTGTGGGGAAGTAAGGAATACAGGAAAATATCAACAGTATGTTTTAGATATTTTGCCCTAAGTAGTCATTCAAGTAAAAGTGTCGGTAAGGCTTCTATCAAATCAGATCAATTTTTCTAGAAGCTATCTAGTAATGCAGATGCCTTATTTTTTAATTTTGGATTGGAAGCTTTTTCGACTAAAGTAATTAATAATTCTTTAGCCCCATTCATATCATTTTTCTGAATGTTAGTTAGAGCTAAGTACCAATTAGCCTCTTCGTAAAATTCTCCTTTATGAACATATAATTTCGTGAAATTTTGAGAAGCAACTTCCAATTGGTTAGTTTTTAACGCACAGATACCTGAATGAAAAAGAGCGAAATTATTATCAGGATTGACATTAATGATATAATTATTGAATGCTTTTAAACTTGCTTTAAAATCCTCTTTCTGATAAGCCTCTATTGCAGATTGTAATAATGGATTTATCTCTGCATTTATATCAGTAGCGCTATCTCCCCTTAATTGAGGAATTTCCATCGTTGCTATTTCAAAATTCTGGGCGAATAATTGGTCATTGGAAATCTTAGATTCATCACTCAATAAAAAGAAGGTACCAAAAGCAACCAGGAGAATAATAGATGCCGCAATGGCTAAACGATAAGAACCTGTTCTTTTAGGCTGAATACTTCTAACTTTTGCATCCTCAGAAATATTCATATGCCCTAAAAAATCCTCAAAACTTTCAATGTTATCATTTGATAAAAAATCAACATTCGCCTCTGAAAAACCTTCCATTGCATCATTCAATAAAGGATCATCTAACATTTGATTTTCCATTTCAAATCGTTTCTCCGCATTTAGCGTACCCTTCAGATACTTACTAATAGTCTCCTCAGATACTGGTGGCGAAGATTGGAAGATTTTATGGAGTTTGTCTCGCTTCATAGTACAGTTAATTTCAGCTTTTAAGAATTCCTTTTTTTTATAAAGTCGGTTAATAGAATCTTCAGATTTCGCTTGCCGTTTTGGAGATAACTTTTTACTTGTTTATCAGTAAGTCCAGTGATTTCGACAATCTCTTTATAACTTTTGCTCTCGAAAAAAAATAAGTTTACGCAAGTCCGTTGGTGCTGATTCAATTTAAGGATGGCTTCCTCTATTACTTTCTCCATAGAGGGTTCATTGTCTAACAGACGAATGAGCCCATCATTTTCCATAAAGTTATTTGAACTTTTTTCTATTTTTTTCAACTCAGCCAACCGTACCGTTTCCTTTTGTTTTTGGCGTAGTTTCCCTATACACTCATTGCGAGTAACTGTATAAAAATACTTTTTAAAAGATTGAATATTTGAGGTCGGTATTTTTCGATATAAAATCCTAAAAACTTCTGAAAGAACATCCTGACTATCGGGTTCATTCTTCAAATATTTCAAGCATATACCAAAGCCAAGCCGAACATATCTATTATATAGTTCAGCGAAATAATTTTGTTTTTGAGTTTTCGCAAATAGTCGAACTAGTTCCTCGTCGGAAAGTTGTTTTATTTGTTTGATATCAGCGAGGTTAGCAGTCATTAATTGGGTATAATCAAATATTTTTGGCGCTTAAATTTGCACAAAAATCGCCAAATGCTTTTTCAAAAAATAAAATTAATCCTGCCTTTTGATAAAGCAGGACAAAAATAAAACCTTCTGTGACAAATATGGTGGTTGAGAGAAATGAAAATCAATTCAATTAAAAAAAACACCGATCCAATCACATTTTAAGCCTAGAAAAGAGTCTTATACATCCAACTTGGATTGATAGAAATCAAAATTCTGTATTTCATATCCAACCTCATTGAAAAAATAGATATTCTTGACGATTTAGAAACTAAACTTTGTCCTCAAAAAAATAGCTTGTAGAGGACTCTTATATTTATCACTTTTATCAAAAATAATTTGTCCAATCAAATCAAAGTCCCAATTTTCGGAAATTGAATAGGTAAGTGTTGGATTAACAAACAAAGCATGAAGATCACCTGGGCTGTATAAAATAGCCAAGCCTCCGTTAATTAATTGTGTGAAAGGATATAATGCTTGGGAATAAATTGTCCATTTGTACGGATACAAATTTTTGGCAGATAGCTCGAATAAAAGAATCTCGCTTCCACTTCGACTTTCTCCATTACTATTAAATAAAAATCCCCCATTCAAATAAAGGGAGTTCGAAAACATATAGTCAATTCCGAAATTAGCTCCAAAACTATTATCAATCTCCTCTTCTAAGGAATAAAAGTAGCTAATCTCACCTTTAAACCCTGCATCTTTCAAGTTACCTGCCCAGCCTAAACCTAGAACTAAATCACGTTCCATTAAACCTGCCAAAACCTGAAAATCATAATTCGATTTATTAAATTTCCATAGCCCAGCGATGACAGCTTCATCGAAATTATCGAATGCTTTCACAGCAATTTCAATACTCGATGCATAATTCAAAAAATATCTGACTCGTAATGCATCGCTTCCTGGTCGTTCGGCATAATCAAAATCAGTAAAAGTAAAAGCATTGAAAATATCATTGGGGTTCCAAAAAGTACTGATTCCCCAATTAATGCGTTGGCGACCAAGGCGGATTTCCCATTTTTCACTCATATATTCAAGGTAAAATCGATCCAACATACTCTGAAATGCTAAACCTTTCATACTCGATCCCTCTATAGATAAATCCAAAATATCGTTGGCATCTTCTAATGATTCGGCATAAGACACCCCTAATAATTCTGAAAATTGAACTTGGTCTCCCCAAAAAACACGTGTTCTCAAGTCAGCTTTCAAATTGAGTTTATCATTTAAAAACCACTTAAAATTTAGCCTATTATGAATCAGGTTATCTTTAAACGTTATGCTTTGAGGGATACCTAAAGCTGGATTGTTATCAAAGAAAATAACAGATTGGAGATTTTTTACATAGCCGTTTAATATCCAGTTTTTTGTTTTTTGCTCTTGGGCAGTAATTAAAAAAAATTGGATGAGAAACAGGAAAATACAAGTTATCCTTTTCATGTTTACTTAATTTTGCTCCACGTGAAAACAAAGAAATTACCTCCTAATATCTGAAGCAATCACACCATCCTCCAAAGTAATCACTCTCCTTGCTCGGTCTATGACCCTTTGATCATGGGTCGAAAAGACAAAAGTAATTTCCTCTTTTCGATTCAATTCAGCCATAATATCCAACAAATTAGTCGTTGACTTTGAGTCCAAATTTGCGGTTGGCTCATCTGCAAGTACAAAAGTTGGTTTAGACGCCAAGGCTCGTGCAACTGCAACTCGTTGTTGTTGTCCACCAGATAACTTGGAAGGTCTTCGGTCAATTTCCTTTTCCAATCCTACGGCTTTTAACAATTCTTCCGTCCTCTCATTTCGAACCTCTTCAGATTGATTTTGTAAAAGCATAACGAATTCGACATTTTCCCTCGCTGTCAAAACAGGGATCAGATTATAAGCTTGAAAAACGAAACCTATATTATTTCGTCGAAAGTCTATTAACTCATTATCTGATAATTTCGAAATATCGCTTCCCCCCACTTCAATATAACCATCCGTCGGTCGGTCGAGCCCACCAATAATATTTAATAGCGTCGTTTTTCCACTTCCCGATGGCCCAACAATTGCCGTAAATTCTCCCTTTTCAATTTCGATATTCACCCCTCTCAATGCATGAACAGGAATAGAATCCGGATTATAGGTTTTGCTTATATTTTCTGTTTTTATAACCATCTTCTTAAAATGATGAAGTATGAATGATAAAGAATAGAGGATGTCAAAAATTTATCATTTATACTTTTTGATTCTTAGACAAATCCCGTTGGTCTCTTTTACTTTAATTTTCCTTTGACCACGAAATTTATCTAAGAAGGTACTTTTTTATAGTTTGCGTAATGCCTCTACAGGTCTTAATTTTATTGCCTTAAATGCTGGATAAAGCGAACCAAGAATTGCCGTAACTGCCACAGCTAGTGTCAACCACCAATAAAAATCACTTTCAATATTCGGATAAATAATCGGCGAAAAACCAATCTCTCGCATTCCTCTCGAATAATTAGACAAATCGATTCCTCGTGTACTAAAATAAACGACTGAAAACCACCCAATCGCCAAACCAATTGGAGCAGCAACCATTCCAAGCAATACTGTCTCCAAAACAACCATCCAAAAAACGCGAACTTTATTCATCCCAATCGCCATCAACATTCCGAACTCTCGAATACGTTCGAGAACAGCCATAAGCATGGTATTAATGATTCCGAAAATAAGTCCGAGCATTACAATTACAGTGAAAATAAGTGCTGATAATTTAATTTGAGATTGGAAGAGTTCGATTTCTGGAGAGAGTTCTTTATAATTTTCAGTCAACAGATTAGGATAAAGATCCTTAATATCCGATTGAACGATTTCGACATTTTGAGGAACATTTACAACAATTGCAACTTCATGAGTTAACTTTTCATCTCCTAGATTGGGATTTAAATCTTCTCTTTTAACAAAAACTGTATTTAGGTCATACGCATTATTCCCTGTTTGAAAAAGACCTGCCACCCTAAATCCGAGCGCTGTTATGTTACCATTCACATCTTGAAATGTCAGAACCAATTTTGACCGAACTTTGGCTTTCATTTTTTCAGAAAGACTTGTTGAAATCAAAATACTCTTAGATCTACTCTCTCCGAAATATTTACCTTCCTTTATTTTTTCATCTAAGTGCGTCACTAATGCCTCAGAAATAGGGTCAATTGCTTTTATTCTAATCCCACGCCCCCCGCCTTTACTGGTAGAAAGCATTCCATTCGAAATACTCCTCAAAGTGGCGGCTTTCACACCATCTACCATTTGAATATCGGAAATTAGATTTTCAGGGTTTTCGATAAAATATTTCACTTCCTCATCTTCTATAAAATCAGGATGATGAATTTGAATATGTGAAATCTCATTTTCGATAGCATTATTGATATAACTAGTTACCATTCCGGAAGAAAAGCTAATCAAAAATATAACCGCCCAAACACCAATCGCAATAGCACCAATGACGACCAAGCTTCGAGTTCGGCTTCGCCAAATATTCCGCCAAGCTATTTTAAATAACATGATTTAATTTTTTTGCCACGGATGCTTATGGAATTATTAAGTCATAAAAACCATAATTATCCGCCTCAAAAGCTAACCTCGCATTGCCTGTACAGGCTGCATTTTTCTAATTTTCAATAATGGATATATAGCCAGAATACTCGTCAAAATGAATACTATAACTGCATGCGTAAAAAATATTTGAAACTCAAATGAGGCTGGAAAAACAGGTTCAAAACCAAACTTTTCATAGGCATCCGCCATACCTTCCATTTCACTAAAATCAAGTGGATGCCGTTTGAAATATCCGACTAAAGGGACACTTCCAAGGATTCCTAAAAACGCACCGAATAGCCCAAGCATAACCACTTCCATCCAAATAACCATACCTAACTTCCATCTTTTCATACCGATAGCTAGCAGTACACCAAATTCATATTCACGCTCTTTCGCCATCATTAATATAGTTCCGAAAATCCCAAAACCGATTATGACATATAATATTATTAAGACTAAAAAATTACCTGCAGTATCGACTTCTCTAGCTTCCGAAAGCTCCGGCATTAATTTTTCCCACTCCAAAACTTCGAATTCATCGCCTAGATTTTTTTGAACTGCCTGAACGACTTGAGGTAATTTATCTTTCTCTTTAATATCAATGGAAAGGCGAGTAATTAAACCTTCTGCTCCGTAAAAATTTTGGGCAACCGATAATGGTAAAAAAACCATTCTTCTATTTAATAGGGGAGAAGCAAACTTTAATATTCCTTTGACATTGTACTTTCCCGCAGCATTTACGCCATGATAACCTGAACTAATTAAAACTAAAGTATCGCCTATATTAACTTTCAAGGTTTTAGCAACGCCCTCAACTATCAAAACCGAATTTTCACCTTCCTCAAAATACGCTCCCTCAACCAAGTTATTTCTTAATCGAGTCATCCCATGTTCCGATTCAGGATCCGTTCCGACAACCAAGACACCTTTGGTTTGCAACTCATAAGAAGCTAAAGCAAAAGAAGTCAGCCTAGGCACAAACCCTTCAAGCCCATCAATTTCTTGTGGTAAATTTTGAAGATTCGCGTTAAAAGGAAATGCTTTCTCAATCGTTTCTTCTTCATTGTATCCAACTTGGTGAACCTGTGCATATCCAGCAAAAGAAGTTACTATTCCATCTACCATTTTATCCCATGCTCCACGTTGAATTGATTGCATGAATGAGGCAAGTAAAACCGCGAAAAATATCGACGCAGCGGTAATATATGTTCTTCGTTTATTTCGCCAAATGTTTCTTCTGGCAAGTTTAAAAAGGGTAATCATTGATTCAAACTTCACTATCTCATGGTTTCATAATTTCACAGTCAGAATAAATGAAATTATTCAACCATAAATTTCTATCTAATTCTTTTCATGTTTTGGACAGAGAAAAAGGATTCTTTCATCGGAACATCAAATTGAATATTGACTTGTTCGACAATGGTTTTATGCCCTTCTTCATCAGCAGGAATAACTTCCAAACGTGTCGGCAATAATCGCCCATCCATTTTTTTGATGTTCTTTCCGAGAATGGTATTGACCAAGTAATCATCCTCGTCATAAAACTCTGTTTTCAATTCCAAATAATCAGCTTTATCCACCCAATGGATTATTTTTCCCCAAACAACAGCAGTCTCCTCTTTTGGAATCATTTCAATTTTATAACATTCCCGTCCTTCGACATTTTCCATTCCTAAAAATTGATGGGTAAAATCTTCAATCGGATCAGATTGCTGAACCATATCATCATTCGAAAAATCAGACCCCATCCAAGATTGCATCATCATGCTCGGCGGCATTTTGATTGCACGATCAATCGTTGGCTGCCAATTCCACAATTCTTTATCTCTTTTGAGAAACGCCGTACCTTTATCACGAGCAGGGCCCGTTATCAAAATAAGACTAAAATCGGTGCCTTTACTCCACGTTTTAATACTCATTTCTCGTTTCCAAGTTGGGCGAATGATGGTCATTTTTACCTCACCTTGATTAGATATTCCATTCGCATTGTCTTGAACCTTTTTGATAATCTCTTTTGGAGTAGGATCTATATTGTTGAACCCCATCCAAACGAACAAGGAGATCAATATTAAAATAGAAAATATTTTATTGGAATTCATTGCTTAAATTTTTAATTCAAAAATTTTGATAAATAGATACCCTCATTTTTTCAGTTTCATAACTTATCTAGATTCAATTTTATTGACAAAGAAGTATTTTGTTTTACAAATATCAAAAAATATTTTTAGACTAATCTAAAAACAATATCGTTTTGCTCCAATTTGTAAATTCTCAAAACAATCTTCACCAAATCTCCTTTCATTTATTGAAAAACCATAACTTTCAGAAAATTCTGAAACAAAGTGCAAAGAAAAAGGTTCTTCGTTTTGACAAATACCTAAAATTCAAAAACAATGAAGCTCGAAGAAGGTAAAGCAAAATTCATTCAGTCTTGGGGAACGCTCGGTTCTGCATGGGGAGTTAACCGAACAATGGCACAAATTCATGCTCTATTGTTAATTACTCCCGAAGCATTGAGTGCACAAGAAATCATGGATGATTTAAAAATTTCTTTGGGAAATGCTAATATGAATTTACGTGCCTTAGTTGACTGGGGTTTAGTTTATAAACAACTCAAAGCTGGAGAACGAAAAGATTTTTTTATTGCTGAAAAAGACATGTGGGATGTTGTTCGAAAAATTGCCGCGCAACGAAAAAAGAAAGAACTAGAACCCGTTTTAAAAATATTAAATGAAGTAGCTGAAGTGGAAGGATCGGGAATAGAAGCAGAAGAATTCAAAAAAATCATAACTGAAATTCAGTCATTTTCACAACGAGCAGATAAGAGTTTAGACACATTGATTAAAGCAGATTCAAATTGGTTTCTGAGTACTTTTATGAAAATGATGAAGTAGCCCTTTGATCAAAAGAGCTACTTCAAAAAATATATTAAGTAATGGCTAAATAATAATTTCCTCATTTTGTGAATGACTCTTTTGTCGATATACTTCGTTAAAAAGCCTCGCCGAAGCGGTGCTTCGCCTACGTTTTTTGCCTCGTCTAGCAACAAAATATCCTATTCAAAAACGGGAACTTATTATTTAGTCATTAAGTGCTTGGACAGAAATAACTCACACATATTATGACGGACTATTTTTTCACCATATTTCGTTAAAAATACTCGCCATATCTACGGATATGCCTGTGCTTTTTGCCTCGTCTGGCAAAAAAATAGTTTTCCTCAAATAT
>JANSWP010000112.1 GCA_024743405.1 Bacteroidota bacterium | reverse complement strand
CTTGTCAGGTTGCTTCCCAGCAGAGCCTCACGCCGCTTCGCCTGATAAGGGCAAAGTTAGAACTTGCGGATTTGTGTTTTTCTAAAACTCAGGTTTTTGACCTATTTTTAATTTTATGCACAGTTCAGTGAACTATCCCGAATGATTGCAGAAATAACTAAAAAATCCACCCAAGTGCCAAGTGTTAAATATGAAAAGTTATTATTTTCATCTTTTTCAAATTCTATTAATTCTGATGTTTGGCTGGTTTTCTTATATTTTGCAAATATCTCCTTTTTTTCAATTCGCTTACTCGCACAGTTTAATGATAGTCCCAGATTGCCGACTAAGATGAAGCCGTTTTTCCTAAAGGCTTCCCTTATTCTAAGACAGTGGTTTTCAAGTCTTTCAACTAGATAATGTTTTCGTCGTTCAAGCATTCAAAAACCTCGAAATGGCGAATTATGTGAACTAAAAAAATGGTTTAATTGCTATTTTCCTAGATTGGAATTTGTATCAACGGGTGGACAGACTTCGGCAACAAATTCCATTTCTTCATCTTTGGCATTCCAAAATGAATAAAGGACAAACTTCTCTACGACCACCTTTTCATCATTAGGCATAAAGACCATATACTTGTCTATTACCCTCACATTAAGCTCTCTCTCAATTACTTTAAATGGTTCTGTTTGGAATGGATTAAAATGTCTTGGACTTTTTGCCCAGGAAGAATGGGGAGACAAGGTCATAATAAATTTAGAAATGCAACCTTAGGTTTCTATAGCAGTTAGCAAAAACTCAATACTATCTCAAGTTGCATAGTTTTTTATTTTTTCAGGTATCGTAATATCATTATTTTAGAGCGTAATCAATAATAATGAGTTTATCAAATTGAAAGAAGAAGTTTAGGTTATGTTTGTAAAATAGTTAATTTTATATTGGGCTTTCATACAATTCAAAAATCTAAACACAATTGACCATGACTACTGTCATAAGAAACGGTTTATTCTTCGATGGCACTGAAAAAAAAGGTAGAAAAGCTGACCTGGTCATCCAACAAGGAAAAGTAGTTGGGATACATGCAACTGCACCCGCGATAGAAAATGCAAAAGAAATCGATGCTTCTGGAAAATGGGTTACACCTGGATTCCTCGATATCCATACTCATTATGATGCTGAGATAGAAGTACTTCCTGGTCTTGAGGAATCAGTCCGCCATGGAACAACCACGGTAGTTATGGGGAACTGTTCAATTTCAGCAGCACTTGGCAAAGACGAAGATATTGTAGATTTATTTTGCAGGGTTGAAAACATGCCTGCACAAGTATTAACGGAATGGATAAAAGACAAAATCACCTGGAAAAGTTTAGCGGAATATTATGATCATTTAGAGCAAATACCAATGGGGCCAAATGTGGCTAGTTTTGTTGGACATTCTAATATCCGTATAGCCTCGATGGGTCTTGACAGAAGTTTTAAAGTATCAAAAGCGAATGATTCAGAAAAGAAAAAGATGAATAATTTTCTAAATGAAGCAATGGAAGCTGGTTATTTGGGAATGTCAATTGATATGCTTCCGTTTCATCGTTGGAGTGGAATTTATTCCGAAGCGTATAAAGGATCTTCTGTTCCATCCCAACAAGCATCTGTCAAGGAATATCGTAGATTAGCCAATATTTTAAGGAAATATGATCGCGTATTGCAAGCCACTCCCAATGCACTTGATAAAATGTCAGGAATTCATATTCTTGGGATGAGTTCTGGTTTATTTAGAAAACCATTAAAGACCACAGTAGTCGCTGCACTAGATTTAAAAACTGATAAAAATATTCACAAGCTGGTAACTACCTTGTCTTTGATAGGCAAAAGGTTTTTAAATGCTGATATGCGTTTTCAGGCTTTATCTATGCCTTTTTTAAATTATGGGGAAGGACCTATTACACCCTTATTCGAAGAGTTTCCTTCAATGGTAAAAGTTATAGGTGCCAATCGAGAAGAACGCAAATTAGCATTTCAAGATCCTACTTTTAGAAAATGGTTTAGAAAGGATTGGAACCATAAAGCTACCTCTGTTTTCCCTAGATTATTAAAAGAGATAACTATAGAAAAAGCACCTAACAATAACTTAGTATCACATACAATTCAAGAACTTGCCGATCAATCAGGCAAAGATGGTCTTGATTATTTTATGGATTTAATCATTCAATATGATACCGATTTAGTTTGGAAATGTACAGCAGCCAATCATCGAGATAAAGTTAGGGTTAAATTACTTTCCCATGAAGCAACGATTCCTGGATTTAATGATTCTGGAGCACACAATGTAAATATGGCATTTCATGATGGAGCTTTACAAACACTAAAACAATCATTAGAATATCCTGACATCTTACCCATTGAGAAAGCTATTCACAGATTGACTAAATTACCCGCTGACTGGTTGGGACTAGATGCTGGATCATTAGAGCTTGGACGTCGTGCGGATGTATGTGTAATTGATCCCTCACAGCTCAAAACAGGTTTAACTCAAGAACCAATAGAAGACTTTCACCCAAGTTTAAAAGGTGCTTTTCGATATGTCAAACGATCTGGTGGAGTTGTCAACCATGTTTTTATAAATGGATCTGAGGTGTTTAGCGCTGCAAATGGATTTGTAGCTGATTTAGGAACTAAGAAATATGGTCAACTTTTACGTAGTCAAAATTAAGAATTATGACTTTTAAGGAATGGAAGTATAAGGCTAAGTCTTTTGATTATAAAAATAACAAAATCGCTTATTGGGAGGAAGGGGAAGGACCAGTGTTACTATTAATCCATGGCTTTCCAACTGCTTCTTGGGATTGGCATAAACTATGGAATGATCTAACTCAAAAATTTAGAGTTATTGCCCCAGATATGATTGGGTTTGGATATTCTGCTAAACCCAAAAAATATAATTATTCTATTACTGATCAAGCTAGACTACACGAAGCTCTTATTGATTATTTAGGAATTACAGAGGCTCATTTATTAGTTCATGATTATGGCGTTTCTGTGGCACAAGAAATGTTAGCTGCTTTTTCTGAACGAGGGTCGAAAGGGTTCCAAATTTTATCTTGCTGTTTTTTGAATGGAGGTTTATTCCCAGAATTACACCGAGCCAAGTTGGTTCAAAAACTATTGAATAGCCCCATTGGAGCCATTTTCAATCGATTTTTAAGCAAAAAAAGCCTCCGAAATAGTTTTCATGATATTTATGGAGAAAAAAAAGCAAGTGAAGAAGAGATTGATTATTTCTATCAACTCATCATACATAAAGATGGTAAAAATATTATGCATAAGCTGATTGGTTATATAAATGATAGAAAGGCAAATGCAAAAAGATGGAAAACTGCTATAGTACAAGCGTCCATTCCAATAAAAATCATTAATGGCCCATTAGACCCTATTTCGGGAAGGCACTTAGCTGATTATTGTAAAAAAATACTTCCCTCTCCTAACATAACAATATTAGAAGGAGTTGGTCACTATCCACATGATGAAGCACCTGATCAAGTTCGGGAAGCTTTTTATGATTTTCTATCAATAAGGTAGTGATTATTCCAAAATAAATCAGATCCTGCGCGCTTGCGTGTATACGCGAGAAAAGAACCTGAAATGATTTGATTATTCAAAATAATTCTCCACAATGCTGGATGATTTATGCAGAAATACGAAAACGAACTAAACAGTTTGAAAGTGTTACCGGCTTAAAAGTGGAAGAGTTTGACAAACTCCATTCTCCTTTTTCAGCCATATGGCGCAACTTTTATCGGATTCATCGGATCAATGGAACTATAGGCGCCGCTCCTTTAATGAATTCCGATGAAAGCACTAAAACACTACCGATTAAAGAGGATAAGCTGTTTTTCATATTGGTATATCCGAAAAATTACACACTTCAGGAGATATTGGCAGCCAGCTTTGGCTTTTCTTAAAGTCAAGTAAGTAAGTGGCAAAAAGTACTGATGCCATTGCCTCAACAAATCTTGAAAGTGTTGGATATGAGCCCTGCAAGAACAGGCAGTGCAGTTAAGCCGATTCTTGAAAAACTGCAAAAAACGTAGTATTTTCAGGATATCAGCGAACGCAGCATTAACCGTCCGCAGGATTCAGATACTCAAGAAGTCTTTTACAGTGAGAAAAAAAGCCCACACGATAAAAACAACTTCTTGACTACTCAAAGCCAATATATCGTTTATCTGAGTTCAACTCATGAAGGCGCCGTGGATGATAAAAAGATTGCCGATGAAGATGAAGCCGTTTTTCCATAAGGCCTTCAATTATTTCAAGACAGTGGCTTTCAAGGCTTTCAACCAGATAATGTTTTCATCGTTCAAGCATTCAAAAAACCTCGAAACGGTGAGTTATGTGAACTAAAAAAATGGTTTAATTGCTATGTTTCAAAGATTAGAATTTGTGTGGAACATGCCATAGGTAGAATTAAACGTTTCCTTATTGTCAAAGAAAAATGCAGGCACTTTCGCCAACAATTTCGTGACCAAATCATTGAAATTTGCATAGCTCTTCACAATTTCAGGGTATGTAGCCCCTTTCGGAAATATCAAAAATGCAAGTTCAAGTGGTCTTTAATTTAATTTTTGGAATAAACTCTATTGACTAAACAAAAAAAATAGAATAGCACAAAAGGCATTAACAGAATGTAAATTATGGAAAGCATCCTTTAGTGAAATTGAATTATTGTATACAAAATTTCATGACCTTGAAAGATTGGGAAGAAAAATTGCAGAGTACTATTTCCTCCAAAAGGAAAAAAAAGAACTCGAGATAGCATTATTAGATGCTGAAAAACGATACCTAATTTTACAAGAAGAATTTCCTGGTCTTGAATTGAAAATTCCTCAGTATCAGATTGCCTCTTATTTAGGAATAAGTCCAACACCGCTTAGCAGAGTGAGAAACAAAATGTCGAAGAGATAATTTTCTTTCTTTACATATGTAAATGAACTTGATGTTTATACCTCATAATTTTGTTGTGTTAATTAATCAAAATCAAAAAAATACTATTTGAGATTTTAATCGCTTTATCTACTGGGATTTTGGGTATCTTTTTAGGTGCACAAATTACAGAAGGAGTTCTCTTTGTACCATATTGGAAAGCTTTGTCGCCAAAAGATTTCTTTGAGTTACATCAAACTTATGGTAAGAAAATTTATCATTTTTTTGCACCATTAACGATCATCGCCATTCTGCTTCCCTTGTTAACCCTTGCTTACGGATTATTTACAAATATTCATAGCCAATTATCCCTTATCCTTATGGGGGTTTTCACCGCATTGTTTTTTTCGACCTACTTTTTGTATTTCAAGAAAGCCAATAAAGGGTTTGCAGAATCAAGTATTTCCTACAAACATCTTCCAGCTGAATTAAACAAATGGGGAAAGTGGCATTGGGGCAGAATAGTTTTTGAATTCATAGCTTTTATATGTTCAATTTTGACCTTAATTAATCTGTAACTGAACAAATGAAAGAAAACGATGTGTAATCGAGAGGGCTGAGGTGACAAGAAATAGCTACCTCAGCCCTTTCACACCACCTACCACACGGATCTCATAAAAGGAATTTTGCGGAATAACCTACCTTTTCTTTTTGAATTAGACTTTGGTTTCAGCTCTGCGTTTTTGATTTATCAAGTCCTAGAATAATCTGATCTGATTAAAGAATTAAACCAAATTTAAAACACCAATTTCAGATCTCTCAATTTTTTGATTCCAAGATTCTGAGAGTTCCAAAAAATCCTAGAATAAATACATAGTTCGTAATTATTTTTACCATAAATACTGTGTCTCAGAGATATATTTTAAAACACATTTTCATGGGAAAATACCTTTTTATAGATACAGAAACCATTAGTTTCAATGCCCAAAAAGATCACATCGTTCAACTTGCTTGATTGCTAACGGACAGCACTGGCAAGCTCTTTTACGAAAAATCATTACTCATAAAACCTCATGAGAATAAGGTTCCTGACAATATAATCCATGGCATTTCTCAGGAGAAAGCTAATCGAGAAGGCAAGCCACTCAGAACTGTTCTCCAGTATCTGGGTGAACATCTTAATGGTGCTAAAAATCTAGTTGCTCATAATGCGAAGTTTGATTTTGAGCTCCTATCAGCTGCGGTTGCAGCCTTCAATTTATTCGATATCAAAACTGCTGCATATCCAAGCCTCTAAAAACAAAAAAAATCCACTGCCTCAATAAAGGTGCAGCAGATTTATAACAGTTTGATAATCCGTCGATTATCGAGTGTTGTACCGAAGGCGGGAATCGAACCCGCACTCACTTGCGTGAACTGGATTTTGAATCCATTTAGAGTTGATTTTTAAATGCATAAAATTATGGTATTCAGTGAGTTAAATATTCTTTAATTCATAAATTATCATCAAATGTCGGTAATGTTTGCCATAAGATTGGACAAATCTTCATCATCCAAAAGCAAATTAGGAAAATTTCCCATCGTTCTTCAAGTTACTTGGGACAGAAAAGTGAGACGCAAACGTCTGGGGGTATCTGCTTATGAACACCAATTCACTATTTTAAAAGACCCCAAAAAAAGAAAGGAACGAGTTGAATTATCAGATATGCGTGGAGTTGGTGAAGCGCAGGAATTGATTGATTCAGAATTGAGAAGAGCCAAAGAAATTTATTCAGAACATTTCAAAAACAGAGTCTTTAATTTTAACAGGTTTATCGACCTTTTTGACAAGGTTGACGAAGAGGAGGAAAAGCCCAAAATGAAGGTGGCTGAATTTTGTAATCGAGTAGCTGATGAGTTTGAAATAAACAGTCAAGCAAAGTCAGCCCATTACTACAGATATACTGGTATTGCTGTTTTGAAGGTGACTCCTAACGACCTTAGCTTCGATGAATTTGACGAGTACTGGTTGAAGGAATTTGTAAGAAAATCAAAGGAGAGAGGGATCAAGGCATATAATTACTTGGTGCATTTGAGGTCAGTTTTTAACAAGGCTGTTGAGGAACAGATTGCTGATTACAAGAATAATCCATTCAAAAATCCTTACACCAATCCTCGCGGCTTTGATATTTCAAAATACAAGAAATCGAAGATTGCTAAGGTCAATAAAAATAAGATTAAGGATTTGTCGAAAGAGCAACTGATTCAATTGAAGAATGTACAAAACCTGACCAAGTGCCAGGATAAATATCTCGCTATCTGGTGGTTTTCTTTCTACTGTTTTGGAGTAAATCTGATTGACATCGCAAAACTCAAGTACAAAGATATTAAGAATGGACGCTGGTATTATGACAGATCGAAAACAGGTGTCAGCTTAAAGATTGGTAAACCTTTACTACAAGAAGCCCAGGATATTATTGAAAAATACGGTACTGGTGGTTCGGGAAACGACTATGTTTTTGACATCATCGTAGGCTACGACGAAAGCGAAAAAACTATTGCCGATAGGGTATTGAGGTACGCCAAATATATTCGAGATGCAGCTTTCTACACCTGTAAGAACAAACTCAAATGGGATGGATATTTTACCTTCTATTCTGCCCGTTATTCTAGTGCTACACTTGCTCTAAATGAGGGCGCAGATAGGAATACTGTCTCCCATCTGCTTGACCATGAAAATTTTTCTACCATTGATAATTATGCTGGTAGGGCGGATGACACGAAGGTGTTGGAGGCAATGGAGATTTTGAGTTTGAAAAGTTAGATTACAGATTCTGGATAAATTTCTTTTGCGTTTTGAGCAGCAATAAAGTAACTAATCCCTAAAAACAATAAAAGGGTAATATAATATTTCATGATTTTAGTATTTGATAAACATTTTCGGGTTTCGGTTATTGACCTGAACGAAGTAAACCCCATTTGGAAGCGTTGAAACATTAACCTGGAATTTAGTGGTATTGAATTCTTCTCGTATTAAAATGTGTCCATTTACATCTTTTACTTCGACCGTTACTATTCCCTCAATCTGAGTAGGGCTATGAATATTTAGTATTTCATTCGCAGGATTTGGAAAAATAATTAGTTCTCCAGAGTTTGTGTCAAATCGGATAGACACGATCTTAGAGTATTCAAAGCTTCCGTCAAAATCGACCTGCTTTAAACGATAATAATTTAATCCGTTATATGGCTCTATATCTGTAAAATGGTAGTTTTGATAAAGGATGGAATTACCTTGCCCCTCGATGAAAGCCAAGTTATTCCATTCCTTACCATTTTTGGTTTTTTGGAGATAAAAGCCTTGATTATTTGTTTCGGAAGCGGTTTGCCAATGGAGGTTTACACCGTTTTCTAGGAGAGATGCTCCGAAGTTGATAAATTCTACAGGTAGAGCCATGCATGCATTTTCTACTTCTGTTCGAGAGTTGCAGCCAGTAGCATTTCCACTAATTAAGGCAGGATTTGAAGGGCTCGCTAAATAGTCACAAATACTTTGTACTTCACAGATTATAAGATTTGGATTACTAGTAATAGTAACATAGTTAATGGTACTGTAATCAATATTATCCAATCCGCTAAGGCTTGTCAGGGCATCATTACTAGTTACGAACAATCCACCGCTGACAGAAGTTAGATTGTTTAAGTTACTAAGGCTTGTCAGGGCATCATTGTTTTGCACATCTAAACTTCCACTAACAGAGATTAAGCTGTTTAGACCATTTAGACTTGTAAGGGCAGCATTGTCTTGCATCCACAACCCACCAATAGAAGTTACGTCATTTAAACCACTAAGGCTTGTCAGGGCGTTATTGCTACGTACCTGTAAATACCCACCGATGGAAGTTACGCTATTTAAACCGCTAAGGCTTGTCAGGGCATTATTGTTACGTACCTCTAAATATCCACCGATAGAAGTTAGACTATCCAACCCATTAAGGCTTGTGAGGACATTATTGATACGTACCTCTAAATATCCACCGATAGAAGTTAGACTATCCAACCCGTTAAGGCTTGTCAGGGCATTATTGCTACGTATTTCTAAATATCCATTAATAGAAGTTAGACTATCCAATCCGCTAAGGCTTGTCAGGGGATTATTGGCACTTACTTCTAAATTGCCATTAATAGAAGTTAATTTATTTAGACCACTTAGGCTTGTGAGAGCGTTACCACTCACCATTAAATCTCCTCCAACAGAAGTCAGATTACTCAAACTACTTAGGCTTGTGAGGGCAAAATTTGTTTGCACTTCCAAATTTCCTCCGACAGAAGTAACATTATTCAAGCCGTTGAGACTTGTAAGCTGATTTGTAAGTTCTATTTGCAGATTAGAGTTAATGGTTGTCAGATTGCTCAATCCTGAAAGGTTGTTTATGCTAAATCCTTGAATTCTTAAAAACCCGTTAATCGTAGTACAATTAGGGTATGTCGCAACAAAGTTATCTACGTCTGTTTGGCTTAATAAAGAAACATCACCTGGAGGACATTGGGCATTAAGAATTAAGCAGAAAAGCGAAAAAGAAAGAGAGAAAAATAATTTCATTCGAGTAAAATTTTGTTTTACCCGAAAGATATTGAGTGACAATTAAGAAGTACTTATCTAAAAGATAGACGACAATAATTTTGATTAAACTACCAATATTTTGATTAAAGAGAGCTAAGGTTTTACTGTTTTCATCGTTTCAAAATGCCTATCCACCTCTTTTTTATAATGCCTTCCAATTTTGATTGGCTCTAAATCTCTTTTTGATAAAATCAGTACTTTATTATTGCGTTCTATCACTTTGGTTTTATTTACAGCATAGGAACGATGGACTCGGACGATATTAGAATTATTAAATTGGTTTAGAAAGCTCTTTAAGGTCGCAGGAACAATAAGTTTACCTTTATCAGTATAAATGTTAACGTAATTGCCAGATGACTCTGCATAAATGAATTCATTAATATGAATTCGTTTATCAAAAGAACCGTTGTTGATATACAAATATTCTTTTTCTAATCTAAAAGGACACCCTCCAGTACTATTAATTACTGGATTTGGTGTAGCAGCCTCCGAAAAAGCTCTGGTTAGAGAAACGAACAACTGTCGAGGTTCAACAGGTTTCACCAAATAATCAGAAGAACCTACTTCTAAGGTACTTTGAATAGTGGATTCATCTGAGAAACCTGTCAGAAAGATAATTGGAATGCCTTGTATTTCCTTTATTTTCTTTGCCAAAGCGACGCCATTGAGATTAGAGTTTTCCAAACCGATGTCCACTAGGGCAAGGTCAAAATCTCCATCCTGTATTAAAGGAAGAGCCTCTATATCGTTTCGGCAAATGGTAATATTTTGATACCCCAAATCACTCAAGTGATTTCTCAGGTTCTTTGCCTGGGATACCTGATCTTCGATTATTAAAATATGTCTATCCTTCATCTTTAATAAATTTTGGAAATGAGGCATTGAATTGGAAGCCATTTTTCGTCTGAATTTCGTAAGTACCATTGAGTTGTTCAATCATATCTTCAATGATTTCCAACCCTTTTCCGCTTGTAATATCGTGAATTTTATGACCAATCCCATTATCACTATAGCTGAATGAAATGCTATAATCTTCTTTAGGTTCAATCATCAGTTTAATTTTTGGGGAAGGTTCATCATCAAATGCATATTTCAGAGAGTTGGTTATTAATTCATTGATAATAGTTCCCAGCGTTAAGTTATTTGTAGAAGAAGTATTGAGTGATGGAATGGAAATATCTATTTTCAGGTCTTTTTCTGAAAGGTTTGTCGCTCCAAATTTTAGATTCTCCGCTATTACCTGTGCGCTATTCTTTAAAGAAGATTTGCTATCAATGGACAGGTTTTTATTGATAGTCACTAATGAATTAAATAAATTTTCTGTGTCTTTCAAGGCAACAGATACACTACTTTTATCTGATAATCTCCGCCTGGTGCTGAGAAAATAGGCTGCGGTATTGAACTGCCCGTTAGTGCGATGTTCCAAATCTTTCAGCAATTTTTCAAGCCGCTTTATTCCCTGCTCTAATGATTTATTTTTCTTACTTTTTTGCTGGTTTTTATTGTAAAAAATAAATCCTGTTACTACTGCCAGCACCAAGGCTAACAAACTTAAAAACAAGTAATCACTCTTTTTTGAACTATCGTTTTTTTCATCCGAAAGCCTCTGGGAGAGTATTGCAGCCTCCTTCTCTTTTTCCTGTACCTGACGCTTCGCTTCAATGTCGTGTATAGTCGCTACTTTCTCCAATTCATAAAGGGTATCTTTTATGATCTGGTATTTTTGCTGGTACATCAAGGCATTTTTGTAGTCCCCCACCGTTTCATAATATTTAGCAAATAGCTTAAAGTTATTTTCCAATTGCTCTTTTGACTGTATTTCAAAAGCAGCCGACTGGGTTTTATCAAGGTAATTTTTTGAAAGGTCTGTATTTCCGGATTTGAGATATATTTCCGCCAAATGATGATAGGTGTTGCCTAGCGATTCAATGTTCTTTGTTTCCTCTTTTAATTTTTCAGATAAGTGCAAATATTTTAAGGCTTCCTTAGCCTTGTTTTCTTTTTCATAAAT
Organism: Bacteroidota bacterium; assembly: GCA_024743405.1. Lineage (GTDB taxonomy): Bacteria > Bacteroidota > Bacteroidia > Chitinophagales > Saprospiraceae > JANSWP01. The sequence continues at coordinate 7,885 of JANSWP010000112.1, read as the reverse complement.
GACACCTATATTGTGATAATGCCTTCCCTGATTATATTTATTCTTCAGTTCAAGGTCTATGTTCAAAGCCAGGTTATGATAATGCAAGGCAGAATCATTCTGGCTGAGTTCGTCAAAACATACCCCAAGGTTCATATAAGCCAATGAAATACTTGATGGCTTAAATATATCAGCCTTGTATTTCCAATAATGGACGACATCGTAAAAATATGGAATAGCTTTTTCAAAGTCTCCCATGTAATAGAACATTAATCCGATGTTATTCAGTACTGTCATTCTTTGGCTTTTACTTCCACTAGAGTCAGCATATATAAGTGCTTTTTGATAGAGAGCAAAAGCTTTGTCATAATTACCTTTGAGATCGTCAATCAGCCCATAGTTGATATAAGTGTCCGACAACATGTCTAAATAATTTCCTGTTTCAGCGACTACTTTTGCTTTTTCTAACAGCGGTACCGCTTTATCATATTCACCTGCTAAAGCCAGTTGACCACCTGCATTGTTTAAAACAAGGGATTGCCGATAGCCATTTCCTTGCTCTCCGTATTCATCTGCGGATTTTACCCAGTAATAAACTGCACTATCGAGATTGCCCATTGTGTTGTGAGAATAGGCAATTTGAGAATAGGCAGTGGTGAGCTGTGGCTTAAAGCCATTTTTTAAACTCAAATTATAACACTTCCGGGCATAGTGAAGACCACTATCAGGTTCTGTGTTGCTGTAAATGACACTTATTTTGTGGAGAGCATCCACTAAAAGGGAATCGTTGGCTGCATTTTGAGCTACTATTTGGAGGCTATCTATCTTTTTTTGTTGTGAATAAATTGGAGATGCGGCTAGCAAAAAAAGCAAGGCATATAAAAAATTGGTATTCATCTCGTTATGTCGATTTTTCTTGTATTATTAATCCGAAATTTACCATATTTTTTTCAATTTAAGATTTACTCTACCTGATTTAAAATCCAATCAATCCGTTTTATAACAGATTGCGCTCTTCTACGCACAGTATTCCAGGATTTGACATTACGAATTCCACATTCATCCATTATTTCCACAACTTGCTTTACCTGTATCTGCTTCAGCATTTTCAAATACAAATTCATTGATTGAAAAAATACTTTGTGAGAAAGTATAGCTCTAATAAGTCATAGGTACTTGTCCTTATGGGATAGTTGAAGAATTCTTTTTCCTTCATCAGTTAGCTGAAAAACACCTTGTCACTTGCGCTCAATTAAACCAAGATAAATTCAAGCATTGGCGTAGTAGTCCGTTTGCCTATGGTCGAAGCCGTAGTTTGAAGTAATTTCATTTTTCTCCAACTCGTCATTTTCCATCAATAGCCCCAGGAGGTCAACTACACGGTTAAATTTATCTGCCTGCGGAAATGGCACTTTAGGTTCTTCTCTAATTTTGATTGATTTTAGGATTTCTTGTAAATCCTTCATCGTGATTTCTTCAGGAGCTATTTTATATCTTTTTTGCCTGACCAATTGAATGGAATTATACTCAGTAGGATGAACAAAGGCGTATTCAAAAAAACTGAAAACATCATTGCTGTAAGTCATAAATACATTGACCACTTTTTTGGAAACTCTGTCTCTCCATAACCTGAATGGATAATATACCTGCCTGACAAGAAAATCATTCGGTAAATGATTTTTGGCTTCAACCAAAAGCAGTTTTTCCATTCCCTCAAATCATCCGTCGATTTCACATTGACTATTTCTGACTTCAATCTGATAGGATTTATTGTCTCCATTAATGCTGAAGTCGAAACTATTGGTGGACATTCTACCGCTGATTGTCGGCAAAGTTTCCTCCCCGACAAAATCGCTAATGATGCCGCTAATGTAGGCACAATTCAGAGCTGCACTTTCCGAATAGATGTTACTGAAATCTATACTTTCAATATATGTAGGAATTGTAAAGTTTACGGTTTCTGCTGAAGCGTCAATTTCCAATTCCTTGAATGTGTCGAATCTGCCGATTACATAGGTTCACCTGGTAATGGGTAAAATAGATAGACTATTATGATAGAAAATCTCAGGAAGACTAGATTTGTGGTCAAACTTAGTCATCAATCTCGGCTCTCTGAATTCCTTTATTTGATTAGCAGAAATCGGAAAAATTCACCTGTCATCAATGGTGTGTAAAATCTGATGTTTATCAAATAGCATGTTCCGTGCCTGGTCGTTTTTATTCATAGTTCCTGATTAGCAACTCATCTATTTTTCACCTTTTAGATGCAACGGAATTGATGTTACGGTTTGCCTTTACTAGCTCCAGCTTGTAGTCTTTGTATAGGTCTTTTATGAAATCGGTTGCTGAATTGGAAAGCAGAAATTTACATCCTCTTTTGTCTAATTTATCACATGCTACCTTTAATCTTTCCTGGTCGTCTCTTCAAAAACCGTTCATGGTGTACCCTGTAAATGAAGCACTATCTGAAACAGGGTCATAAGGAGGGTCTAGGTACACAAAACTATTCTTAGGAAGTTTTTTTAACACTTCACCAAAGTCAAGATTCAAGAAAGTAGCTTTTGATTCATTCAAATAATTACTAACCGCTCTTAATGTAACCTCGTTTACGAAATCTGGATTTTTATATTTTGCATATACAGATATGTTTGCCCCCCTCGTTACGCTTTATACTGACCCCTGTGGATAACATACAAAAATGAGTGCGTTAAGTTAGCTGATTTAATCCTTTTCTTAAATTTTTGCCTTGTAATTCGATTCGATGTGATTTTGGGGTTATACGATTAAGGATGGCATCAACTACAGTTGGTTCTTTCAAATACTCGTGCCATTTGGACACAGGAAGCTGTGAACAAATAATGATGGAAGCCTTTTCATATCGGTCTTCCAAAAGCAGCTGGAAAACAATCCAGATTTACCTTCCGACGCTGCTGAAATTGATGCCCTATGTCAAGGCGAAAATACGAGAGTTGATTTCGCTAGGAAACTCTATGAAAAAGATGGAGAGGTATATTGGCGATTCGGAAAACATCGTGATCAACTAGTTGCTAATACTCAAGACTATTGTAATTGGGTACTGAATTCTGATTTCCCATCTGAGACAAAAATGCAGATAAGGAGGGTATTGGAGAAGCAGATACCGTAACATTAGCCAAAATAATCGTAGCTAGGGGGTCAATGCTGTCGGAATACGCATTTATCATGGCCGTCATAGCCACTTTTTTTATATCGCCGGAAATCTTTCCTCCAAATTTGCTAAATCCCAGACACCAAGCTGGCGAAGGTATTTATTGACCCTTAAAAACATTCGGGACCCGTTTCAAAGAAGGAATTGCATTTAAATCCTTATGAAAATACATTTCAGTAATCGTCACCGAACTATGTCCTTTTTGATCGCTAATATCCTGCACTGGCAAGCCTTCACGTTTTCGATCATCTGCCCCCGTATCTGACCACGTATACCACTGATAGCCCGTCATATCTTCAATTAATCCTTCCTTAGTCAGTTTTATTAGAACCTTTTTGTGGCGTTCATACATTTGCTTTCGGCGCAAACGATAAGTTTTCGCATGATAATCCTTCGCCGTTCCAGGTTTGATTCCTTTTCCAAAAACCATATAGTTAATTGGCCATTCTGTAAATTCCTTTTTAAGGAAATAAGGCAAAATACTATCTGGAATCGTAGGGGAGCGAGCCTTCCCATTTTTGGTAATCTCACCAGGCATCTCTATTACTTGTTTCCCCAAATCAAAATGTGAGAATCTCAATCTGGTCAATTCAATCGGTCGAATCAGACAATAATACTGGAGCAAAATCGCATAAAAAAACCAAGGATGATTCTCCTCAATATAATTAGCTACCGTATCTCGATCTTTGGGAGTAAATCGTTTCCTTCTTTTTGGAGAGACCTTTCTAGATTTAATACCTGCAAAAGGGTTTTCAGAGATATACTCCCGTTCCACTAGTAAATTAAAAAACCGATTTAAAATCGTCAGTGTGTTATTATAAGTCTGGGCTCCAATTTTTCGCTTTACTAAACAATTATCCATATAAGCTACGGCATGCTTTCGGCTTAAGTCCGCAACCCTACAATCATTCATACCAGAAACCTCTAGAAATTGAATAAACAAACGCAAAATAGAACTGTAGGTCCTTTTACTCTCCTCACCGAGCGTACTCATCAACAAATCTTTCACAAATTCCAAAGCCTCCACAATTGGCGTAAACCCTAAATCAGGCATTTTATTTTGATTCTTACTTACCTGATTGCCTTGTAAATCAACCTTATGCGGATATCCAAAAGGTAATACCAAGTTGATTTGACGAATCAACTCATCTGCCATTGTTTGCCTATAATTTGATTTAATGATACGAGACCTATTCAGGTCAAAGGTGGGTCGGTGACGGGTTAAAACACCCTCTGTAGAAGTTTGATAAAACACGATTCGCCACTTCTCTTTATCTCCCTCTTTCCATTTCTCTAAAGTAGCAGGTCTAAATAATAATCCTCTGTGGCTGGAGAAAAAATTTTTTTTCATTATAAAAATTCCCTGAACCAAAACGGGGACAGGGAATTTTTCATAATGTTCTGATTATCAGCAAGTTAGCTGATTCTGGTACCGAAGGCGGGAATCGAACCCGCACTCACTTGCGTGAACTGGATTTTGAATCCAGCGCGTCTACCAATTCCGCCACTTCGGCATATATAAATATTGGTAGTTTTAGATAATTAACAAGCCAACTTTTAGGCTCTTTTGTTAAGCGGACGCAAATTTATTTAAATTTTCAAAAATCCGCAATAAATATCGTTTTTTTAAGAAATAATCTTTCACCTTCAAGAGGTCTGAGTCAGGTGTAACTTTGTCATTGTAATTTTCGATGATATCTTTTACTTCTGAATAAATTACAACCTCGTGATTTTCGACCATTTGCCGAACTTTCTCTGCTTCTTTTTCATCATAGCCAAATTGTAATTCCATCATCGCTTCATTCAAATCCATCATTTCCATCAAGAAACTTTGAGGCAGTTTATTTTTCCCTTCTTCCTCCAAAACTCCTTTTAATTCTAAGATGTATTTCAATCTTTTATCAAAATCATTTAACGTTTTGTAGGCTTCATTATTGAGTGTTGATAATTCCAATATTTCTGCTTGCTTTTCTTCAGAGTCTAAGGTGAAAAAGTCAGGATGATACTTTTTACTGTTGGCATAAAAAGTACGTTTCAACGCTCCTTTGTCGATATTAAATGAAAGGGGAATATTGTAAAATTTAAAATAATTCATCTTGAAAAGAGACAGGAAATGGGTAAATCGAAGAATAGATTACCTAATCTATTCTTCGATTTAACGGAACTAATTAAACAAGTTCTTAATAAATTCGAGTCGAGAGATATCCAAGCCGATCGCATAAACCATTAAGATCAATAATAAAATAAAGCCCCCCATCGTCGCATATTCCATAAACTTATCACTTGGCTTCCGACCTGATATAACTTCATACAATAAGAACATGACATGCCCACCATCTAATGCTGGAATAGGTAATAAATTGATAAAAGCTAAAATAAGGGATAACATTGCCGTCATGAACCAAAAGCGTTCCCAATCCCAACTGGTACCAAACATTTTTCCAATAGAGATGAAACTTCCCAAACTATCACTAGCTTTCATTCCACCACTGGCAATCTTTCCAAAAGCCTTAACCTGATTCCCCAAAAAGTCCCATCCTTTTTTAATTCCAGCGGGAATCGACGCACCTAAAGAATATTCTTTTCGACCTGCTTCATAAAAATACTCCCAATTTACCGGTGACGCACCTATAAAACCATTGACATTCGTTTTGAATGATTTAGTTAAAGTATCTACGGTATTTGCAACCGTATCTGTTCGAATCGCTGTAACGGCAACTTCCATTTCTGGTTTAGATAACTTTTTTATCTTTTCAAAGAAAACATCAAAATAAGGAGTCGATTCTCCATTTAATGCAATAATTTGATCCTCTTCAGTAAAACCAGCGTCTTTGGCGGGGCTATCCTTTTTGGTAAATCCACCAATTACAAAAGGTACTCGGGGATTATACAATCGAAAATCTTTAAAATCATAACTAGAAAGCGCAGGAACAACCGCTTCTGGGACTTGTATATCTTGGATCGAACCATTTCGTTCTACAGTGATTTTTCGAGCATCATTGATGATAATCTCCGTCCGAAGTACACCAGCATTTAACCGTTCCATTTTATAGTCACCAACAGCTAAGACCTTATCTCCTGACATCAAGCCTAATTCTTGTCCCAAAGAATCAACCGCCACTCCATAATGCGCATTTTGTGTCGGAAGGTATTTTTCACCCCAAACAAACAAAACCATACTAAAAAGAATAAAACCCAAAACAAAATTGACCGTAACACCACCAATCATAATAACGAGTCTTTGCCAAGCTGGCTTTGCTCGAAATTCCCAAGGTTCTGGTTCTCCTTGCATTTGTTCTGTATCGAAACTTTCATCAATCATACCTGCGATTTTCACATACCCCCCCAATGGCAGCCATCCTATTCCATATTCTGTTTCGCCTTTTTGGATTTTGAATAACTCAAACCAAGGATCGAAAAAGAGGTAAAATTTCTCGACTTTTGTATTAAAAAATTTAGCAGGAAAGAAGTGCCCCATTTCATGAAGCACAATAAGGATAGAAAGACTTAATATTAATTGCCCAGTTGTGACAAGAACGTCCATATTATTATTTGCGATTTTAGAATTACAGATTATGAATTTAAACCTATGATTATAAATTGGTTATGAAATCATTTTTCTGTAAATCTTATTTCATTTTTTAATTGAAAAATTCAAAATTTTATAGATTCACGCGTGCCTTTTCGCAAAAGCCGCGCAAAAGTACAATATTTGCAATGAATCGGTAAAAAAAACCGACGAGAGTCCTTAATGTTCTAGGTTCTCGACTTTCGATTTACTTTTTTTGTTGTGGGTCAAGCTTTTACAAAGCTCAACTGAACTCTTTTTCTTTACTTTTGCTCACTTATGAACTTATTTTTTTGTCAAAATATTGAAAATGATCTTGCCTTTTTACCCGAAACAGAAGCAAGGCATTGTGTCCAAGTCTTAAGAAAACAGATTGGAGATGCGGTGAGTCTAGTTGATGGGAAAGGTGGTTTTTATGAAGGTGTTATTGAAGAAACAGGGAAAAAAAAGTGTGTAGTAAAAATTCAAAAGCAAACACAAAATTTCTACAAGCGAAACCATTTTTTACACATCGCAATTGCACCAACCAAAAATATTGATCGCTTTGAGTGGTTTTTGGAGAAAGCCACAGAAATTGGTATCGATGAAATCACCCCATTATATTGTGAACATTCGGAAAGAAAAAATATTAGGTTAGACCGACTTGAAAAAATTGTTTTATCTGCGATGAAGCAGTCTTTAAAGGCTTACTTGCCAAAGCTAAATGAATTAACTAAATTCTCTAACTTTATGGCTACGCTCGAAAAAAATAATGACCCAAAGTTTGTAGCTCATTGTCAGATAGGAGAAAAAACACATTTGAAAAACAACGCCCTAAAAGATCAGAACGTTACTATCCTAATAGGTCCCGAAGGAGATTTTTCACCATCAGAAATTCAACTAGCGAATCAGCACGATTTTGGTAGTATCACCCTCGGTTCAAGTCGATTGAGGACTGAAACAGCTGGAGTAGTGGCTTGTCATATTGTTAATTTATTGAATGATTAATCTGTTGTCAATTGTAAGTTTCAATTTAGAGTATGTCTAAAAATTTTACAAATTGAGAATCAATGATTTATGGTTCTGGCGATAAATTATTAAGGGAGTTTGCCGAGGCAAATGACCGCAATAATTTGAAAGGCAGGTTCATAAAGCGTTGGTTTTTAGGAAGT
>JANSWP010000017.1 GCA_024743405.1 Bacteroidota bacterium | reverse complement strand
TTGGATATATGAAAATTAGATTTTTTTCTCAGACGAGGCTCATTTTGAGTTTCGTACCCGTAGGTACGGGAGTTAAAATAGCCGAAGTAGGAGGGAAAAAGATTTTTTCATATGCTAATTTATTATTTCCGAACAAGTCTATTACTTTAGTGGTCCGTATAAAATGATTTTTACGCCGTTCCGTTTCATTTTTTTTGTGGGAGGAGATAACCTTTGAATCTGGGTCAAATATCTATCTGGGATATCATTCATAACATTTGAGTAAAAGAGGTATTTCGGTGTATCTTTTTTCTCATAGTTCATACCAAATTCTCTCTTTGTAAGATCTAATTCATCAAAGTTACTCTTGTTCGGAAACCAAGATTTCGTCTCTTCAAAAGGAATATCATTTTCTATCATATAATTAATCATTTCCTCACGCAATTCGTAATAAGGAATATGCGCCATTGTACTATCCCAACCTTGGGCTATTCGATTAGGATAAACCCAAAAATTGCCAGAAAACATCAAAATTAGTACCCCTCCCAAAACATATTTTGAGGCATTTTTGAAGATTTTCATTTCCAATAACAGATATCCGATTAATAATATTTTAATCACAAAAGCAGGAAGGAAATAACGATGCGCAAGTGGATTACTAAACCACATAAAAAGCCCAATATTAACAAGCAAAAAGGTGCAAAGAATGATCAAAAGTTTTCCCTTTTTCCCTTCAAAGAGTTGTGTAGATTTCGTTTTGGAACGGATTGATCCATGAGATGGACGATTCAGGAGGACTCTAAATAGAAAAATCCCTATGACGATCCAAGTTCCAAATTTGCCGAAGTCCAAAAGCCGCCAGCCTGCTATTCCAATGTTTTTTAAGACACCAAAGATTCCAACAAATCCACGTTGAGTATTCCAACTTTCGCTAGGGGTGGAAATCCACCATCCTGTTTCGATAAAATGGAAAATTAAATAGAATGAGACTAAGAAAATAGCAGGAATAAAAGGGATGAGTTTTTTGAAAAGAGTTGAAACTAAGTCTTTTATATTTTTTGAATTGAAAAAATCTTTATTCAAGAAAATTTGAATAATATACAAAACGCCTACCATCACAATCCCTCTTATGCTCGTTAACCCTAAAAGAAGACTTCCAATTATTATCATCCAATTTTTCCTCTTTAGTAGACCATTTAGACTCATTAAAAAGGCAAATAGCAATAAAACATCTGGTGAAACAAGGATATTTTGAGCCAAAAAAGTGGTATCAAAAAAAGGCAAGGCGAGGGCAATCCAATGATGCTTTTTATCGAAAAAATGCTGCACCAATTGGAATATTTGCCAAACAATACCGATCAAAATCGGTAACATTAGAAAATGACTGACAAACAGCGTTCGACCAAATAGTTTCCAGCCTAGTGCGATATAAATTTGAAAGAGTGGGGGATGCCCTTGATCAATTTCGGTAGGTAAAAAAAGTTGTTGAAAATTGGTTTGATAATAAAAATCTACTAGTCGCGAACCTTGACTAATTGTATCCCAAAAGAAAATATGATCGCTTGCCCAGTAGGTGAGTAGCACCATAAAAAGACAATACGGTAATATTTTATTGGGAATTTTTTTCAAAGATGAAAGTTTTCAGTGAGCAGTAGGCGGTTAGCAGTTCCTTGTATCAAGACATTCAATGATATAAATGAGAACTGCTAAATGCACCCTGAATACTACCTACTTATTTTCCAAGCAAGCCTGAATGAATGAAACAAAAAGTGGATGCGGATTTTCGACCGTACTTTTGAGTTCTGGGTGAAATTGCACACCAACAAACCATGGATGATCTGGAATTTCAACAATTTCTACCAGATTTGATTCAGGATTCACACCTGTTGCTTTCATCCCTGCTTCTTCAAATTGCTCTAAATAATCATTATTGAATTCCCATCGATGGCGATGTCTTTCATTAATTTTTTGTGAACCATATGCATTAAAAGCTTTGGTCTTTTTTTCCAAATTGCATGCATAAGATCCCAAACGCATGGTTCCGCCCTTAGTTGTAATTGTTTTCTGTTCAGGCATTAAATCAATTACTGGATTTTTGGTGTCAGGATCCACTTCTGTGGAAGAGGCATCTTTAAGGTTTAGAACATTTTGGGCAAATTCAACAACTGAACATTGCATCCCCAGACAAATTCCAAAAAAGGGTAATTTATTTTCCCGAGAATATCGAATAGCATTTATTTTCCCGCTGATGCCACGTTCGCCAAATCCAGGAGCTACTAAAATTCCATCTAATTCGGTGAGCTTTTTTCCTAAATTCTCATAACCTGACTCTAAATGTTCGGAATGAATAGGAATGACATTTACGTCACATTCATTGACAGAACCTGCATGAATAAAAGATTCATAGATAGATTTGTAGGCATCTTTTAATTCATTGTATTTTCCAACTAAACCTATATTTACAGAGTGGATTGGGTTTTTTAATTTACTCAAAAAGTCTTTCCATTTTACTAAATCAGGCTCTTTAGTATCTCGTAGTCTTAATTTCGTGATAACGGTTGTGTCTAATTTTTCCCTTAACATCAAAATGGGTACATCATAAATAGTCGAGGCATCTCTTGACTCAATTACAGACTGTAAATCAACATTACAAAATTGTGCAAGTTTACGTCGAATCTCCATGGTGATTGGATGCTCCGTTCGACAAACTAATATATCTGGCTGAATACCTGCTTGTTGCAATTGTTTGACGGAATGTTGTGTCGGTTTAGTTTTGAGCTCTCCAGCTGCAGTCAAATAAGGAATTAAGGTCAAATGAATCACTAAACAATTCTCGCTTCCTAGATCCCATCGAATCTGCCGAAGCGCTTCTAAATACGGTAATGACTCAATATCTCCTACCGTACCACCCAGTTCGGTAATTACTATGTCGTACTCACCACTTTGCCCTAATATTTGAACCCGTCGTTTGATTTCATTTGTTATGTGAGGGATCACTTGAACCGTTTTTCCTAAATAATCTCCTGCACGTTCTTTATTGATAACGGTTTGGTAAATCCGCCCCGTGGTTACATTATTACCTTGGGAGGTAGGAGTATTTAAAAAGCGTTCATAATGCCCCAAATCCAAATCGGTTTCGGCACCATCATCGGTAACAAAGCACTCTCCATGTTCGTATGGATTGAGTGTTCCTGGGTCAACGTTAATGTAAGGATCAAATTTTTGGATAGTTACGGAGAAGCCTCGAGCTTGCAATAATTTGGCGAGTGAAGCTGAAATAATACCTTTACCCAACGAAGAAGTTACGCCTCCCGTAACGAAAATATACTTAGTCATATCTGTTTGCTATTGGAAGTTTGCAGCTAGTAATCGATATTTTAATTTACATAAATGACTACAATCTGAAACTGTCGTTACGGGGTGCGAAGGTAGAAAAAAAGCTTAGAGTTGAACGATGAAATAGGAGGTCAATTTGAACTTTTATTTTTAATATTTTAGAATTATTGACAATCACCGTTGAAAAGGAATACCTCAAGAATATATCAAGGGGGTTGAGCTCGAGGCTCAACTACCTTGAATCAAGGATTCCTCAAGAAACTCAGTGGACAATATTCAAATGAGCATATTTATGGTAAGTATTAAACCAACGCATAGAAACCTCTTCTCCAAAATGATCAAAAACCAATGCGATCATTTCTTCTAATAATATTTCATTTGTTTTTTCCTCCCCTAATTTTTTCAGGTTGTTAAAATATTTTGGACAATCAGGTGGGTGGTGAACAAATTCGCCAAAATGTTTTTCGCAAAAAGCAATATACTCTCGTGTATTCAAAATAAAGGTATGCCACATTTCGTCAATGATGACCATACTTTTTGAGATATAAACATCTGGAACATCTTTTCCTAAGGCACGTTCTTCAGCTATTTTCGCATTCAACCAAAGATAGCGTTTGGTATCTTCAAAGATTAATTCGGCCTCATGGCGAGGTAAATCGTGCATTTTTAAAAACCGTTTTAAAACATGCTTACTTTGATATTCCATAACGGATTCGAGTGTTTTGACCATAGTATTTGTTTTTGATTGTGTTCTATGAATGATGAAAACAGGCTACAGATAAGGGGGCACCTAAAATCAGGAAGTTATTATTTTATCATTTCTAAAATGATCCTAAATGTAAAACAACTCCCTTATTTTTCCAAAATGATATTTGTCATCATCGATTGTAAATCGCATCCAATAATTTCTCTAGAAGTCGAGTCAAAAACCGGCGTTTTTCTGTGATGATTTCACCTTGTCCAGTCATACCTTGCCTAAACTTTATGGTTTTTCCGTAGGTAGTTTCCATCGGATCAGGTAATTCAATTTCTATCAAATATTGCCCTTCTTCAGGAATATCAGATATTTTGATAACTTTCCCTTTTACAATGCCATATTCAGAAGATGGATATGCCGGGAAATCAATGTTCACGACCTTTCCTGTATCCACTTTTCCTGATCCTAAAAGGGATAATTTAGCACGTCCTATTATTTTCCCAGAATCATTTTTATTTGTTTTTGGAACAATGGTCATCACTTTTTGTCCTCTCTGAACTGTTTGATTTTCGCTTCTGAATTGGGTAAAGGCTACTTGTCCTGAAATTGGGGACAACAATAAATAGTCTTCTTTCCATTGGTCAACCTGACTTTTCAATACTTGAATAATGCTCTGTATTTCTGCTTCTTTTTCTGACCGATCCGTTTTTCTACCTCCTTCTAAGATGGCTATTCGACCACGTAGATTTTCAATGTTTATTTGATTTTGGATTACTTCAGCTTCAAGGTCATTATATCGACGTTTTGTTCTCAGGTATTCTCCTTCTACTTCTTCTTTTCTTGCTATAGATTCAGCGCCCTCTTGGAGTAATTTTTCAAACCGATCTAAATTATTTTTGGACAGTTTCAATTGTCCCTCCAAATTCGATTGGGTGGTTTTTAGTGATTTATTGAGTCTTCCAATTTGAAAAATTTGTTCTTCGATTGCGTTAATTTGCCTCCAAATAGATTTTCGTTTTAAGAAATCTTTATACTCCGATAGTTTCTGTTCTAATGGTGCATAAAAGGGTTGAATACGACCTAAAACAAGTGCTTCAGGCTCAGGAATCCTTGAGTATTTTCTAGGAGATTCAATCTCATCAAATTGATTCAAATATTCTTCTAAAAACGCAACATCTTCTATATAAGCAGGATTGTCTACGATCCCTAATAACTGATTTTTTTCTACCCAATCTTTATCCTCAATCTCTAAATCAATTATTTTCCCATCTACCTTTGCGACTAATTCTATTGGCGGATTTTCCGTAGTTAAGACTACTTCAGCTGGCACAGTATCTGCATATTGCACTATATATGCAATGATTAAAAGGGATATAACCACGAAAAAGACTACCGTTATTCCCCACTTCAAAAGAGTCCCTGGAGGGTTACCCATGATCGCCTGAATCTCGCGTCGTTCAGTTAAAACAATGTCTTCCGGATTGTGAATTAAATTCGGCATGGACTTTAACTTCGATATTAGACTTTGTTCAAAAAAAGATTATTTTGATTGGTTAAAAATTAGTCTTTTGTATTCACTCTTCGTCACATACTCACCTTAAAGCTATTACTAATAGGTTCAGTGTGTTTCTCGATTGAAATCAAAATCCAATTTTTTTACATCATAAATCCTTTCAAAATAAAGTCTATGGAAAACTGCAAACTATTAATGATCAATTGACAACTAATTAGGCTCCCAGTTCTAATTGATTTTTTACTAATTGAAAGTAGGCTCCTCGTTTGGCTGTTAATTCTTCATGAGTTCCTTTTTCAACTAATTCTCCTTTTTCTAAAACGATAATTTGGTCAGCGTCTTTTACGGTACTCAATCTATGTGCCACTACTATGACCGTTCTACCTTTATAAAAGTCATCTAAGTTTTTTACAATTATTCTTTCATTCTGGGCGTCCAACGCATTGGTGGCTTCGTCAAAAAACAGAAATTCAGGATTTTTGTATACGGCTCTTGCTATCAATAATCGTTGTTTTTGTCCTTGACTCAATCCGTTTCCTTTAGCGCCCACCATCGTATTGTATCCCAACGGCATATTCTCTATAAAGTCTTGAATATTAGCCACTTTAACAGCTTTCAATAACTTATTCTTGTCTACATAATCTTCACTTTCTGCTACGTTATTGGCGATGGTATCAGAAAAAACGTATCCATCTTGCATTACGGCTCCACATTTTTTTCGCCAAAGTTTTTTGGGCAAATTATCAATTCGGATGCCTCCAATTCGGATGGTGCCATTTGTTGGTTCATAAAACCCTAAAATCAACTTTACTAAAGTTGTTTTTCCACTACCGCTTGTCCCAACAATCGCCGTAACCTTTCCCCTAGGAATGGTCAAATTCATATTCTTGAGGACGATTTCACTCAGTTTATTATATTGGAAATTTACATTTTCGAAATGAAGGTCGCCCTGTTCAGGTAATATATTGGCGCTTGATACCTGTTCCTCTTCTTCCTCATTTTCCATAGAGTGAATCTCGCCCAATCTTTCCAAACTTATTTTGGCATCTTGCGCAGTCCGAATGAAAATAATAAACTGTTGAAGTGGACCATTTAATTGACCAATAATATATTGTACCGCGAGCATTTGTCCCAAAGTCATACTTCCTTCAATAACCGCTTTAGCTGCTACAACGGTTACTAAAATATCCTTTAGTTGAGAGAAAAAATTTGCTCCAGCATCTTGAGTTTGAGTAATTGCCAAAGATTTTATGTTCGCTCTAAAAAGACGAGCTTGGATATTGACCCATTGCCAACGTCGCTTTTTCTCGCTGTTTTGTAATTTAATTTCTTGCATCCCTTGGATCAACTCGATTAGCGTACTCTGATTATCCGCACGTTCTTTGAAGGCGATATAATCAACCGCTTTACGCTTTTTAAGAAAAAGAACAATCCACAGTACATAGGCAATACTAGTACCCAGGAAAATGAGAAAAATATTGGTGTCATAATACCACAGAATAGCCCCGAAAACGAGCATGTTGAATAAAGAAAAGACAATATTTAAGGTCGAAGAGGTAAGAAATTGCTCAATACGATTGTGATCATTGATTCTTTGTAACAAATCGCCAATCATTTTGATATCGAAATAACTAATTGGCAACTTCATTAATTTTATTAAAAAATCTGAAATCAAGGATACATTCACCCTGGCTCCAATATGCAATAGGATCCAACTTTGGATAAATTGAACAGAAATTTGACTGACGAATAAGATCAGTTGACCGATCAATATTAGCCAAATGAAATCGATGTCTTGATTTTTTATACCGGTGTCAACAATGGCTTGAGTCAGAAACGGAAATATTAATTGAAAAATACTACCTAAAATCAGCCCAATCCCTAATTGGATAATCAAACGCCGGTATGGCTTCATAAATCGAAATAAGAATCCAAATCCAGACTTGGTTATTTCTTCGTTATCGTGTGTATAAAATTCTGGAGTAGGTTCTAAGAGTAAACACACGCCCTGATTACCATCACTGACCCAATGTTTTTTAAATTCATTGTGTGTCATTTTTATGCGATGTTTTCCGGGGTCGGCAATCCAGATATGCTTTTTTGACTTCTTGTAAACTACTACGAAATGATTTTGATCCCAATGAACCACGCACGGCAATGGCAAGTCTTGCATCAAAAAACTCGCCCCATCTGATTCCGCTCCTTCAAAAGGAATTTTAATAGCCAAACTTCGTAAACCAATACTTTCTGCCCCTTCACTAGTTCCCAACAAGGATACACCCTCACGATCGATATAGCATTTATCGCGCAAGGTTTGCAAAGTATAATGGCGACCATAATGTTGGGCAATCATGCGCAAACAGGTCGGACCACAGTCCATTGCATCCATTTGTTGGAAAAAAGGGAATTTTTTCAGCATGGCGTAAATATAAAAAGATGGTAGTATCTGTTCCCAGTTGATGGTTAAATAATATATACTATTTTTTTAATGTAGGGATTATGAGTGTTTTAAGCTATGAAAATTTTACGGAGCAATTTTTGATTTAGTAGGCGTTTTTTTTGCTATCGCAATTCAACTGTCAGAGATTTTAACGGAATACAAATCAAAAAGAACATATCAATTGTGTCGATTATTATTTATAAAATCTATAAACTAAATATGTTCAATCTGTACAGGAACTCCACTAAAAGCAGCATTGCCAGTCAATTCATCAATGAAGTTGGCATCTGTTAAATCATTGATGCTTACACCTGCATGAGCTTCTGCAATTTTCATTTTAGTGCCTTTCTTTGAATGCCCCCAACCATGCGGAATGCTAACAACGCTTTCCATAATTGTATCTGTGAGTTCAGCTTGAATTTTAACTTTACCTGTTTTAGAGGAAACTAATACCATTTGTTGATCCTCGATTCCTGCCTTTTCTGCATCATTAGGATGTATCAAAAGCGTGCATCTGTTTTTTCCTTTAACCAGCCTTAGGCTATTGTGCATCCATGAATTATTAGACCGTAAATGCCTTCTCCCGATCAATGAAAAAGGAAAATCATCTTTTTTAGGATTGTCTAAAATGGCTTTTAGCCTGGGAAGATCGTTAATGAAAAATGGTGGTGCAAGGTGTATTTTTTGGTCTTTAGTAAATAGTCTTTTAGGAAGCATTTTTGGTCTCATAGACCCTAGATCGATCCCATTAGGAGCTTTTTGGAGGGACGCTAAGTCAATACCTTTATTAGCATACGGGCCATTTTTTAATGCAAAATTTAAAATGGATTCAGGGGTGCTTTCATCTTCTGGAACTTCTGAAAACCTTGCAGTTAATGCTTTATAAATTTGCCAATCATGGCGTTGATCTTCCGTTTTTTCAAAAAGTGCGGGGGAATATTTTGTGGTGTTCCGAATGGCTAACACATTGAAAATTAAGTCATAATGCGGCGTCTCTAAACCAGTTGTTGGAGGAATGATAACATCTGCATGCCGGGTTGTCTCATTCAAATAAATATCAAATGAAACCATAAAGTCTAATTTTTCAAAAGCAAGGTCTAATGCATTTCCATTTGGTGCAGATAAAATAGGGTTTCCTGCAACAGTGACCATCGCCTTTATTTGACCCTCTCCGGGTGTATTTAATTCATCCAATAAGGTTGAAATTGGGAATTCCCCACCATAGGCTGGCAATTTTCGAACTCTGGATTTTCGATTACCAAAAACACCTGTTTTACCTTGCGCACCAGTAAACCCAACATGATCAAAGGCTGGCAAAGTGAACATAGCTCCCCCTTCTGAATCTAGGTTGCCCGTAATAATATTCAAGACAGTTGAAAACCAAATAGTGAGTCCTCCAAATTCCTGAGTCGAAGCTCCCATTCGACTGTAACAAACTGCTGATTTTGCTTTTGAAAATTCTTCAGCAAGCCGAATGATTTCTGAAGATTCGATTTGAATAAGTTGACTAACTTTTTCCGGAGAAAAGTCCTTTATATTCAGTTTTAAATCATCTAAACCAATAATATAAGGCTTCAAATGCCCAAGTTCAACCATATCATTATGCAGAATATGATGAATCATGGCGGCTAAAAGCAATGCATCTTGGCCTGGTTTTATAAAAATATGTTCATTAGATTTTTTTGCTGTTTCCGTTTTACGCGGGTCAATGACGACAACCTTTCCACCTCTTTTTTGAATATCCTTCATTCGTCGTCCAAAATCAGGGGCAGTCATCATACTTCCGTTAGATACCAAGGGATTGGCGCCAATAATCAAGAGAAAATCTGTTCGATCAATGTCTGCTATAGGTTCCATAAACCCGTGACCAAACATAAACAAAGCCGCAACATGATGCGGTAATTGGTCAGCCGAGGTCGCACTAAATCGATTTTTTGTGCGCATACTCCTCAGGAAATTGGGCAGAAAAAGCATTGTACCAAAATTGTGAACATTAGGATTTCCTGCATAAATTCCAACTGAATCTCGTCCATATTTCATTTGTGTTTCCCGAACCTTCTCCACTACTAAATCATATGCTTCCTCCCATTCAATACGTTCCCAGCCGTTTTCGGTTTTTCGAATAGGATATTTTAGTCGGTCTTTATCCAAATAAATATCTTTCAGTGCCACTGCTTTTGGGCAGATATGTCCTCGGCTCAATGGATCTTTTTTATCCCCTTTAATCGACAATATTTCATTACCCTCCAGCGTGATTTCTAGACCACACATGGCTTCACAAAGGTTGCAAGTTCGAAAATGGGTACGTGTCATTATATTGAATTTTTTTATTCAAATTTTCCCAAATGTAGGAAATTGAAGTGATTTTTTTGGAAGTGCAACAGAATGTTTAATTAGGCAAAGCATATTTTCTAAAGAAGGCAATTTCAGGACAATATTGAATATGGCTATGACCATATTGAACAAAATAGCCTATCTTTCCTTTCTTTGTAAAGAATTACCCTGCTATTTTCAAATCCACTATAATTGAGAAAAATACTGAACCGGCTTTTCATTTTCCTTCTTGCTTTACTCCTTCTTGGGATGATTTCGGCTGCTAGTATTTACTTTTTGGAGAACAAAGCAAAGGTTCAAATAGAAGAAATCTTAAAAGAGACCTTTGGACCAAGTGTAGATTCCGTAGATGTCAATCTTTCCTTTTTTCATCGTTTCCCACATCCCTATTTATGTGTTCAAAATTTGAAAGTCAATAATCATTCTGACAACGAAATTAGATCCATTTTATACATCCAGGAAATGGATTCGGAAATCAATTTTATTAAATTATTGAAAGGAGAGTATGAAATAAAATCTTTGAATATTCGAGACGGAGTACTAACTTTTTTTACTGATTCATTGGGTAAAAGTATTCGATTATTACAATACAAAGAGCGAGATACACTCCAAAAGAAAGGCCCTCTTTTATTGACCTTACCTAACCTTCATTTTCAAAATGTTACAATTAGTGGACAGAATGATTTCAAAAAATCGAATTGGGAGATTGACATTCAAAATGCTGATTTTCATGGTGTTGTAGAAAATGGAATAATAGATTTAGAAGGAAAAATAATAGGCTTGTTAGATTCTTTTTCGATTCAAGATAACCGAATTTTAGAGAATAAGCCTATTGAGTTAGTCTCAAAAATTGAAATTAATCAATTGGAGAGAGTCACAATACTTAGGGATGGAGTATTTAATTTTGGGGGGATTCCCTTTAATACGGAAGGAAGTGTAAAGTCCCAACATCCTCATGGAAATATACTTGATTTAAGTTTTCATGCAATGGATGAATTTGAAGGACTTTTGGGATTGTTACCATCTTATTTAAAATCTCAATTTGAACAGGTAAATGAATCTGCGAGGAATGAAATTGATATTCAAATAAATGGACTTTCGGGAGCTAAAAAAAATGCAGATTTATGCGCAAAAATGACCGTTTCAGATGCTGCTGTCTATTCCTCTGAATATGATGTGAAACTTGATAGTTTGGATTTCGAATTAGAGTTCTTAAATATTGAAAGAACAAATGAATTAATCTTAAAGAACTTAGAAGGTAAACTCAAAGGGAAACCGATATTCTTAGAAATGCATCTTACAGATTTTCGGGATCCACTTATTAATTTGGACTTTGATATTAACCTTGATTTAAATGATCTAGGAGCTTTTATCCCTTTACCTAAAATAGAAAAATTAGGTGGACTTCTAGCTTTAAATGGTCAAGTCCGAGGAAAACTAAATGAACAGAGTGAATTATTTACTTCCTTCAATGGGCAATTGGATTTTGAAAATAATCAATTATCAATAAGTCGTTCGAATCTGGACTTTAAAAGTTTAAATGGACAAATCCAGATTAGAGATAGTCTCTTATTTATTAATGAATTGTCTGGTGATTTGTCCGGAATTCCTTTCAAATTGACAGGAGCGATTGACAATAGTTATCGACTCTTTAAAAACAATCTAAAAGACCTTGAATTTGATTTAAAACTTTATTCAAATAGTGTTAATTTGAATAAAGTTTTCACTGAATTATCGAATACTAGTCAAAAAGTAAATAAAGCGAAACATCCTCTTAATTTGCCCTATTACTTGGCTGGGGAAATTCAAATAAATACGCCTCAACTTACATATCGCGCCGCAGTAGCCGAAGATTTTTCAGCGGCGATTATCTTGAAAAATGGAGATATTAATATTCCCAATTTATCTACAGATGTTTTGCATGGACACCTTTCTTTAAATGCAAAATTGAAGAAAAACAGCCAAAAATATTATAATCTAATTACCATTATTGATTTGGGAAATATCAATGCCAAAAGACTACTAGAAATATTCAACAATTTTGATCAAAAGGTACTGACAAGTCAACAAGTGGAGGGTCGAGTAAGTGCAAATGTTCAATTAAAAGCATTAATTGATGCTAATTTGACATTACCTTCAGATGGCATTAGTTATGTTGGGGAGTATAATCTGAAAAAAGCGGAATTGATTGATTTTGAACCGATTGTGAAGGCATTACGTCATGTCAAAAAAAAGGAAGCCGCTCATATTTATATTGATAATTTGAGTGGGAAAGCCTTATTTCATCGTCATCAATTGATTATTCCAAGTTTGAATTTCCAAAGTAACTTGACTTCTATGTCCTTATTCGGGAATCGGAAACCAAATGAAGAGATGGATTTTAATGT
Source organism: Bacteroidota bacterium (assembly GCA_024743405.1). Lineage (GTDB taxonomy): Bacteria > Bacteroidota > Bacteroidia > Chitinophagales > Saprospiraceae > JANSWP01. The sequence goes on along the minus strand of JANSWP010000017.1, from coordinate 80,043 downwards.
GGAGTTGAGTTTGAAGGAGCTCTTATTCAGCCCCAAAAAACGAAAAAAGAAACGGAAAAAAACAATAGAGCGGGGAGGGATGGAAGTTCGGCTTAATTTGACCGGAAAACCAGGAGAAATGAAAGTCAAAACAAGGAATAAGAGAAATTTTGAGGATATCAAAAAAGCGACGAAACGGAGTTATTCCAATATTAGAAAACAAATCTTTTAATAGAGGTTTGAGATTATTAGTATAGTTAGGGGGCAGGAAATAAATAACCTACCCATTTTACTTGCTCTTTTGCCTTTATTTTTCGTTAAAAATAATCGCCATACCTTTGGGTATGTCTGTGTTTTTTGTCTCAACTTAAGAAAAATTAGCTGTGCAAAATTTGGGTATCTTATTTATCCCTTGCTCCCTTAATCAAAACCTACCAATGAAAATCGAATTTTATCTCTAGGTTTCATTTGTCCAAGCTTATCTAAATTACTAGAAATAACATTCAGAAATCGACAGTAGCCTCCCGTAGTTTGGGCATCTTTCATCAATATTATCGCTTTTCCAGCGCTTGTTATTTGAATCGTGCCAGGGATGATTCCTGATGAAATAATTTCTTTATTAATTTGGTTTTTTATCAATTGTGTATTTAAGCGATAGCCCATTCTATTGGAATCAGGAGTGATTTCATGATTTTGTCCAAAAAACTGTGCAATTTCTATCTTGGAAAAAGAATCAAATTCTGGACCAGGAAAAACTTGAATGTATTGAATAGCAGGATAGTCAACTATTAGTTTTTTTGGTAGAATCTTTTTTTCAATGATTGAATCACTGAGAATAGATATGGAATGATCTTTTTTAATCAAACTATCAGGTGTAAGGACTGAACCATTTTGAGGGACATAACTCGCACTTCCGAGCCATGTTTTTACTTGCCAAATTCCACGAATTGCCAGGTAGGAACGACAACCAGATTTTACTTTCCCAAAGGACATAATATCACCTTTTTTTATGAAAAGGGTTTCATTCAAATTTGCTAAAATTCCATTTATTTTGGGAGATAAATCTGCTCCAGTAAGGGCAATTTGACTATCATTTTTGAATTCAATTTTTGGACCTAACAGAGTGATTTCTAATAGGGGAGTGTTCGCTTGATTTCCTACCAACCAATTTGCCATTTTAGCGGAAAACTCATCCATGACTCCGCTAACTGGCACTCCAAAGGACTGATGTCCTATCCTGCCCAAATCTTGAATGGTCGTGTGTAGTCCTGGTTTATGAAAATATATTTGTAGCGTTGATTTATCCATTTTCAATGAGGGTTTTGAATTCGAAATTATTGGAATGGATATCTTTTTCTAGGTTGAGATAGGATTGTTCAGAAATGGTTTGAAACCGAACTTGGTCACCAGCTTTCAATAAAAATGGCGATTCACTTTTTGGATTAAAAATAGGGATGGGTGTACGCCCAATAATTTGCCAACCACCTGGTGCCTCGGAAGGATAAATGCCTGATTGTAATCCAGCCAGAGCAACGGATTGTGCAGGAACTCTTAGCCTCGGCATTTTTTTTCTATGGCAAAAAAGAGCATTTGGAACTGTACCTAAATAAGGGAATCCAGGAAGGAATCCAATCATATAAACTTTGAATAGAGTAGTTGTGTGCAGTTTGATTATTTCTGATTCTGAAAGACTGGTTTGATGAATGATTGCTTGAAAATCAATTGAATATGGAGGGGTATAGCAAACGGGAATATTAAAAATGGTTCTATCCTTTGATCCAAGATTGCTAGTTTTTTCTTTCTGTAATGAAAGGATTTCCTGGCAAAGCGCTTTAAAATTGGTTTGATTTGGATCAAAACCGACTGTGAGGGAACAATAAGCTGGCGTCAAAAATGTAATGCCTATAATAGAAGCTTTTTGAATTTTGGATACCAATTCGATAACGGAATCATTGATTGAGGAATCAATCTTTTGTTCAAAATTTATTAATAAAGCTTGGTCGCCAAAAGGCTTAAAAGTATTCATTAGGCAAAGCTTTTTTTAAGGATGTTTTTTAGATTTAAAGCGTCATTGATTCCTTTCAAAATTTCAATCACATTTGGATTGTCTCCATGAATACAGATGCTTTGAGCAGTGAGATTTATTAATTTTCCTGTTTGGGTTTTTACTTTTTTTTCTAAAATAATCGATAAAACCTGTTCAACTATTTCATTAGGTTTATAGAGTACGGAACCATTTTTTTGGCGAGACATTAATCGCCCATTTTCGGTATAGCTTCTATCGGCAAAAGCTTCCGCCACATAGGGAATATTTTCTTTTTTCGCAACTTCTTCAGTTATACTTCCTGCCATTCCCATTAATAGGATTTTAGGATCAATTTCATCTATAGCTTCCAGAATTACGTAGGTTTCATTCGCATCGTTCGCCGCAGTATTATATAAAGCACCATGTGGTTTTACATATTTTAAGGTGCCTCCATAACTTTCAACTAGCCCTTTGACCGCTGCAATTTGGTATTTTAGTATAGCTTTTAATTCTGCATTTTTGATCGTCATTTTTCGCCGCCCAAAACCCTGTAAGTCAGGATAGGAAGGATGGGCGCCAATCGAAATACCATATTTTAAGGCATTTTTGATGGTTTGCTCAATATGAAATGGGTCTCCTCCATGAAAGCCACAGGCAATGTTGGCAGAGGAAATATAAGGCATAATCTCTTCATCATTGCCAATTTTATAATTCCCAAAACTCTCGCCCATATCACAGTTGATGTCGATTTGGAGTGTTTTCATGTTGAGTGGGTAGTTTTATATTTCCAGTAAATAAGGATGAAAATCTCCTTTTAGACCAATGGTGATGCCATTTCTGATATCATGTGCCAATTGGATGGATTTTTCTGTATCTGAAATTCCGAAGCCATTTCCCGAAAGGATATTTTGGTAACTCACCGTGTGGAGATCTGTAAATCCATCACTAAACTCCATTTCTTTATCTTCCATTTTTATGGATCTAAAAGTTCTTTGATTTTGACCTTTAATCTCCTCCGGCAGGTGCTTTGCATTAATACTCAAAAACCATCGAACTTGTGCGTTCTCTAACTCAAGATAACCAGCTGCACAATCTGATTGATGAATATGAACTTGATTTTGTTTGATATCCCCAAAAATCCAAATCAACATATCAAAGAAATGAATTCCAATATTTGTGGCAATACCTCCAGATTTAGACAGTTCCCCTTTCCAGGAATAGCCATACCATTTTCCTCTCGAAGTAATATAGGTTAGGTCAATATAATGTTTTGTATTTGGGGAAGAGGTAATTTTCTTTTTTAGTGCTAGAATGGAAGGGTGGTGGCGCAATTGAAGAATATTATAAATCTGTTGCCCTGACTCTTTTTCCATTTCTTTTAAGCCTTCCACATTCCAAGGATTCAATACCAAAGGCTTTTCGCAAATGACGTCTGCCTGGTTTCGTAACCCAAACCGTATGTGCGCATCATGGAGATAATTGGGACTACAAATACTCACAAAGTCAATGGGCGTTCCTTTCCTTTTTAGTTTATCCAAATGTCGGTCAAACCTTTCAAACTCTGTAAAAAAACTAGCCTCTGGAAAGTAGCTATCGATGATACCGACACTGTCAAACTTGTCCATTGCGGCCAAAAGGATGTTATTGGTCTGCTTTATAGCCCTCATGTGTCGAGGGGCAATGTAACCTGCTGCGCCGATTAGGGCAAATTTTTTCATAGGTTAAAGATGTTTCTATTATTCATCTGTACGGGCGTAAAAATAAGAAACCCTTTAACAATTTATGGACTGTCCACTTTTGCAAGGGAATTCAGAATGCTGGAAAGCTAACCGTTTAGCTTTTTATCAATCCAAAATTCAGTGCCGCCCAATATTATACCTTAATTTTTAAACCTTAAGTACTTGGACAGAAATAACTCACACATATTATACCGGACTATTTTTTCATCATATTTCGTTAAAAATACTCGCCATATCTAAGGATATGCCTGTGCTTTTTGCCTCGTCTGGCAAAAAAACAGTTTTCGTCAAATATGGAACTTATTTCTGTCCAAGCACTTACTTTGGGTTGTTTTAGTAACCAATAGACAAGTTTTCCTAGATCTACTTTTAAAACAATTGAAGCATCCATTCTGAAAAAATGTGATCCTTGTTTAAATAAATAAGTGTAATACCTATAGTATCATAAAATCCATGAACTAAGACCAGCAAGAGTAAGTTATTTTTATATCGATTAAATATCATGGAAATACAGAAAGCCCATAAAAATGAAGATACTATTCCAATAACTCCTTGATATCCATGAGATACCCCAAAATAGGTAGAAGTAATGAAGGCTGATAATAACCAGGATTTCTTGGTATTGCCTAATAATTCAGCTAAAGCTTTCATATAATAGCCACGAAATAGAAGCTCTTCGCCAAAAGCAGCAAAAATCCACATAATGACCATTAAGATCATATAACCTGCGAAATCACCTCTTATATCATTTATAGATGATAGATCAAAATCACCAAGGAATAATTGGAGAATAGGGTCTATTATTAAGTAAAAGCCAACAAAAAGCAATAATGATATTTTTAAACTGCTAAAAACGGTTTGTTTATTGATTTTTTTCCCAATCCCAAATCTTGACCAATCAAAATTACTTCCCCATAAAATCATAAAGGCTACTCCAAGTCCAAAAAAGAAGACCAAATTTCGATCAATAAAACCAAATAGCGGAGCCACAAACATAGTTACAAGGACTACGTATTTTTGTGTTAAAAAGTTATAAATTCTGGTTTTCATATTAGTTATTTTTTAAAGCTCAAATATTTTTTGATTCATTAGCAGACGAAGGTATTTTCCGTTCTTAATTAGTAATCCTTCTGACTTTTTATTTGGCCAGTTACTGATATAGTCTTTTGGATGCTTTACATCAATAGCAAAGACTCTTCGGTTATACATTGATTTTACAGTCCATTGGGGTGTATGACCTACAATTATGGACTTGGCATTAAACTTCTCAATTCCCTTCTCTACCTCTTCTTGTGATAAATCTTCATTAAAATATCCTCTATACCAGCATAATCCTTTTCTTTTTGAAAGAATTATTTGGTCAACAGATTCTTGAGGTTTAGGAAAAAATGGTTTGCGGTAATTTTTTCGGTTAATTTGGTTAAGTTGATCAATGGTTATTGCATATTTAACGATCTCTGGATGTATACCACCATGAGTAAATAGATTACCATTGATTAGCTCAATAGTGTTTTTTGAAGCCATCCATCTCCCAATAAATGCGTGGTCATCGTATAGATGGTGATGTTGTTTTCCTAAAATGGAGGCAACACCATAATATTTATAGGAGGCAGATTTGTATTTGCCTTGCATATTATATAATTCATGGTTGCCTATAATGAAATGAACATGTCCTCCTTGATTTTTTGCTTCTTGCTCTAATTTATAGATGAACCAAAGAACCTGAGTGGTTGATTTTCCTCGATCTACAAAATCACCAACTAAAACCAGATGACCTTTACCAAAAGTCCAATTGAGGTTAGAGTTTATAACTTTATTGTTGATGAGGTAGTCTCTAAAGGTTTTATAACCACTTTCGATATCAGAGATTGCTAAAATTGTTTCACCGTCATTATAAGTGGACTTAGGTATTTCAAACTTCGATTCTAGTTTAAAATCAAAGCTTGATTTGTCTAGAGGAAAATAGCAACTTGCTAATATGGTATCACTGGAATGGTAGCTGTTTTGGTCAAGGTAAAAGCCATCAGTTTTATTTCCTCTGATATAGTTTACACTAAGGGTGCTATCTGACTCATAAAAGACATATGGCCCCTCTTTTTCTAGGTTTATTCCTAAAGGATTATGGTTGTAATCAACCGTTCCGTTCATCAAAACGATAACAAATACGCCAGTCAGTGCCAAGAATAATACGGTGCCAAATAAATGCTTTATATAGCGAATGATTCTTTGCTTCATTTTATTAGATTTTATGTTAGGTTATTTCTTTTTAACTGATGATGGCTCAAACATAGGTGAGTAGAATTAATAGAAAAATTATTTGTGATGAACTTGATTAGAGAAGCTTTATATTTAATTCAGAGTGTTGCAAACTGAGTTGGTCACAACAATAGTCTCTTTTATCCCTCAGAGCAATTAGCTTGTCACATTAAATAATATAAGGGATTGTTATCCTTATCTTTGTGAAATGAAGTTAATTTTAAAACCATTATTGAAGCCCTTAATATTACTATCACTTGTTATTCCATTAGGCGTTTTTAGTTACTTGACATTTAGCGGTTCTGACTCGGTTCAAGTTAGTTTTTCAACAGTAACAGGAATCATTGTGATAGTATATTATTCCCTATTATTGGTGGCGGGTATTATTTGGATAGTTCTTCAACTCAAATCTGTTTTGAGTGTAAAAAATGAATTACGTAAGAATGAATTACTTCATTTGCAGAGTCAAGTAAATCCTCACTTTTTCTTTAATATGTTAAACAATATTTATGGTACTATCGATAAAGATTCTGAGATAGCTAAAAAGCTTATCTTAAAATTGTCCGACTTAATGAGGTATAGTATTTATGAAGGAAAAAAGCAACGTGTTTTTTTAAAGGATGAAATAGAGTTTTTACAAAATTATATTGACCTACATATTATGAGATATCATAAAAAGATTGATGTTCAGTTTAAAATAGAAATTGAAGACCATATCAAAATAATGCCCTTATTATTAATAATTCTATTAGAAAATGCATTTAAGCATGGCGTTGAGAATTTAATAGAAAAAGCTTTTATTCACTTATCTGTAAAAGCTCATGATGAGCAGGTAAAGTTTGAAATAGAAAATAACTTTGACGATAAAGAAGTTTCAAAGGAAAGTGGTATTGGTATTTCAAATTTGAAGCGTAGATTAAATTTGGTATACCCTAAAAAGCATAACCTTAGTTTTAGTCAAGCTAATTCTATATACCATGCTCAATTAGAAATACAGTTATGATTAAATATTTAATTATAGACGATGAGCATGTGGCTCATGAAATAATAAAAAGTTATTGTGATTTACTACCCAACTTGGAATTAAAGAAACATTGTTATGACGCGATTGAAGCTCTGGATTATTTGAGAGATAATCAGGTTGATTTAATTTTTTTAGATCTCAATATGCCAAAATTAAAAGGGTTTGATTTTTTAAGAACCTTGCCCAAACCACCTAAGGTAATTGTAACATCAGCTTATCAAGAACACGCATTAGAAGGGTATGAATTGGGTATTGTTGATTATTTATTAAAGCCCTTTAGTTTTGAAAGATTTTTAAAAGCAATCAATAAAACAATAGAAATAAAAAATAGCGCTCCAACATTAAATGTCTCAAAGAAAACTGAAGAGGAGCGAGTTTTCTTTTACAGTAATAAAAAGCATATACAGGTTAATATTAGCGATATTTTATTTATTGAAGGAGCAGGAAATTACTGTAAAGTCATTTTAAAAAACGACAGTATCCTTATTCGAGAAAAAATTTCTGATGTATTAAAAATGCTTTTACCTGAAAAATTCATTCAAGTCCACAAATCTTTTGTTATTGCTAAAAGGCACATTGACGCAATAGAAGGAAATAGAGTGTTCATAATGGATCATAAAATACCTATTGGTAACCTTTTTAAAACTAATGTTCTTGACCTATTACAATAGAGTTTAGTTTGCTTAAATCGCTTTACCTAAACAAACGGCAGCCCGCCAAATTAGAGGTGCTCCATTCCATTTTTTTTTAGCGTCTAAAAGTAGTATTAAGTAATTATTATAAGTAGCTTTCTAATTTCCTGATGGTGCCCATTTTTTATCTTGGAAAATAACCATTATTCCTCCATCAAATTCTGAAACAGTCCTACCAAGCGTTACTACTTTTTCTGATGTCCTTAAGCTTTTCGAATGGTTTTGCCTCTTACATGAAATGAAAAATGTCAAAATGCAGCAGAGCAGAATTGAGTCAATTATTTTTAATTTCATCTAGGTAATTATTTTTTATTAGTTGCCATTCAAACCTCCTTAGTAAACCCCAAATTTTATTTCGGAAACCATGGGAAAAACATATTAACTCGCTCTTGATAAGCCTTATAATCAGGTCTTTTTTTCAAAGAATAAAACTCAGAGGGGACAGCCCCAGTAAGATATACCAGAGACAAGTACATGATTCTGGAAACAAATAATAATCCTATTCCTAACAATACCCATATCACGGTGTCTTCCATTGATCGAAGTGCTAGCCAGGATGGGATTGATGCTAAAATCAAGGCATTCCAAACCATCCATTCTGCAAAGTAATTTGGATGTCTTGTATATTGCCATAGTCCAACATTACAGACTTTTCGTTTTTGACCACTAGCAGCCATTTTGCGAAGGAATTTCAATTTTTGTGCATCAGCAGTCGCTTCCAAGATGAACGCTAAAACCCAAATTATTAATCCTAAAATCTCAAAAAAAGAGATATTTGGATCTTTATTACAACCAATGATAAAAGCCGGATAAGCGAGAAAAGAGGCATTTGCAAACCCTTGAGCTAAGGCATCAATTTGCATAGCCAATGGAACATTGGTTTTCTTTGCTCGTTCCCAGCGACGACGTTGATATTGATATCTTGTAAATTCTTTTTGCATATATCCTTTCTTCCACAACATCAGCGCGCCGATCCCCATCCGCAATCCAATAAACATATAAACTCCACTGATAATCCATACTCTCCAATAGTACCCTTCACTAAATAGAAGCGTTAATATTCCAATCACGAATAATCCCCAAGGCCAACCAATATCTACATAGCTTAATCTTCCAGTCTTCCATATCGGCCAACATACCACCAACCCGAATAATAACAATTGGGTCAGGCCATTAATTATTGGCAGATTGTTAAATGATGTTGCCATCATTAGTATTGCCCAACCAATGATGAAAAGGAATAAGGGTTTGATGTATTTCATAAAAGATAGTTTGTAGGTAATTGGATTTTGTAAAACCTAATATGTTGATTCAATTGCGAATTGCTCGCCTTTCGAGACAAGAAATTTCTGATTTCATTTGTCAAAAGTACAATGTAAAATAGAATGAGGGACTTTTTTGTTTCTGACCATAACGGGGGATCCCCATCTGCAAATTTTGTAGCTCCAAATTGGATTTGTACAAATGCAGCGGTTTCTCATGTGGAAATCTGTGGCAGTAAAGCTCCCTCCAAAAGGATATTTCGTTGCCGTAGGCAACGGAACATTTGACATGAGAAACCACTGATGCAAATGAAAGGCTTGATATAACTTCATGTAAATGAATTATTTGTCCTTTAAATGTTTAGACAAAATCAAGATATTAGACTCTGGAGCATAGCTGCAAAGGCGCCCATTACAGTGTTTAATTGCAACTCAATTCTCTCCAAGAACTTAGATACTCTTTCTTTGACTAGGAATTGACATTTATTTTTCTTTCATTAAAGGCTGTATGACATTTAGACCTTTTATCATTTTGAATTAAGTTACAACTGGCAGGGTTTAATTGTCAACGCTAAACATCAGATAGCAATTTAAATGAAACCTAATCTCTTTTTCATTCTCTTTATCATCAGCTTGAATTTTGTAGCTTGTCATGATTCAGAATCCACCTCAAAACTCAAAAATGCTGACGTCCAAAGTATCGCCTTTCTAGGTGGTTCCCTGATTTCAGAAATGGAAAACTACGGATACTTTGAGCTTGAATTACATCTTCATTTTCCAAATCAAGAAATGAAGGTTCGAAATATTGCATATCCAGCAGATGATGTTTTTGGGAAAGCCAGGTCCCAATTTGGCTCGGCGCAAAATACGCAATCCTGGAAGCCTCCAACCGAGGAAGAAGGTTTTGGATCAAAAGTATTAATGGAGCACATTAATGAAACTCAACCGACAACTATATTTATTGGCTATGGCAGTGAAACGGCCTACTATATGAATAAGGAAGACATTCTATTATTTAAGAAAGGATATGGTAGGTTGTTAGATGCACTTGAGGCTAAGCAAATAAAGTTGATCCTATTATCGCCTCCAAAACAAGAGCAGGTTTTATTTAGTGTTGAAGAAACAGCAGAACGAAATCGTCGGCTTAAACAGGTTCGCGATTTTATACAATTAGAATCACAAAGTAGAGATCAATTATTTGTCGATTTATACAATGAATTAATAGTTAACTCAGCCGAACAACAATATACTCATAATGGAATCCAATTGAATAAGGCTGGGTATGCGAAAATGGCTGAAGTTATTGGTAGAACATTGGAAATGAAAGAAGATGTAATACAATTGGAGGTAGATGAGAATGATGAATTACTTTCCTTAATAAAGAAAAAAAACCGTTTTTATCGTTACCGCATTCGCCCATTGAATGAAGCTTATATTTACTTGTTTCGAAGACATGAGATGGGACATTTGGCATCAGAAATGGAAGACTTGAAAAAATTGATAGAAGAAAAAGAACGTCACATTAAAACTATTGTTAATGGTCGAAAATATGATCCTCCTAAAGAAATAGATAAAGAATGGCAAGCTCCGAAGACTTATTTGGAACATGAGGTTCCCGCTGTTATTCCAAAACCTAATATTGAGGAAGAACTTGCTGCCTTTAATATTGCCGATGATTACGAGATCAGTCTTTTTGCTGCTGACCCGATGATTGCTAATCCGATTAATGTGAATTGGGATACCAAAGGTAGGGCGTGGGTTGCAACAAGTAGCACCTATCCACATATTGTTCCGGGGCGAGAACCTAATGATAAAATTATCATTTTAGAGGACACAGATAATGATGGTAAAGCAGACAAACATATCGTTTTTGCGGATAATCTTTTGGTTCCACATTCTGTCATGCCAGTACCAGGGGGTGCTTTTGTTGTGTCCACGACGGAGCTGCTTTTCTTTGCGGATACGGATGGTGATGATGTAGCTGATGAGCGAAGAGTAGTTTATGATGGGTTTGGTAATGCCGATGTTCATCATACGATACATGGTTTTCGTTGGGCACCATGGGGTGATTTACATTTCACACAATCTATTTATATCAATTCTTTTGTTGAAACGCCCTATGGTATGAGGGTATTGAATGGCTCAGGAACGTGGTCATTTAGACCTGAGACAGAGCGTTTGGAAATATTTAGTCGAGGTTTGATAAATCCATGGGGAGAAGCATTCGATCAATGGGGTCAAGCTTTTGCAACTGATGGTGCTGGAGGATCTGGGATCAATTATATTTTTCCGGAATCAGCTCATGCGACTGCTGTCGGTGCAGCAACAGTTTTGCCTGGACTAAATAGCGGAACGCCTAAGAATACGGCTGCGGAAGTTATTTATAGTAGCCATTTTCCAAAAGATTGGCAGGGAAGTATCATTACAAATGATTTTCGGGCAAATCGCACAGTTCGCTATGCTGTTAATCCTTTTAAAAGTGGATATCAATCTAAAGAAGTACAAACGGTTTTATATTCTGATCATCGTTCTTATCGACCTGTGGATAGTAAAATAGGGCCTGATGGGGCACTCTATATCGTAGATTGGTACAATCCGATTATTGCTCATGGAGAAGTTGATTTTCATCATCCTTCTCGAGATCGATTACATGGTCGAATTTGGAAATTAACTAAAAAAGAAAAACCGCTATTACCTAAAATAAATTATGCTAAAACGTCTTCTTTAGATTTATTGGACTTATTGAAATCTCCTGAACAGTTTACTAGGTTACAAGCTAATCGAGCTTATGTAGAACGTAATGGAGAACCAGAATTGGTGATGGACTGGATGAATAATCTGAATAAAAACGAGCCAAAATTTTCCCAATATCGATTAGAAGGTCTCTGGCTTTTGACAGCTTTAAATTTTTATGATGAAAAAGCCTTAATGACTTCTCTAAACGCTACTAATCTTAGGGAAAGGGCAGCAGCAATTCGTGTATTATCGCATTGGAAAAAACAACAAGAGTATTTATCTTTTTTAAGAGAATCAATCAAGGATAGCGATCCTCAAGTACGTTTGGAAACCATTCATGCGCTTAGAGAATTAGGAACTAGAGAGGCAGTAGAAATTGTTATTCAAGTTAAAGAACTGCCCATGGATGAGAATTTAAGATTTGCTCTTGATCTTACGCTTTCCAGATTGCAAGATAAATGGTTACCAGCCTTTGCCAAAAATGAAAATCTTTTTGACGGAGATAAAAACAAACAATTATATGCTCTATTGACTAGTGAGGATGTACAAGTGATAAAGCCAATAAATAACTTACTCAATCAACAAGGATTAAATAAAGATTTGATTACAAAAGCTTGGTTGTTATTGGCAAAGATTGGAGATGCAGAGAGCCTTGGAAAAGTTCTACAAAAAGCATTGGATGATCAGAGTCCTGAATTGCTTTCGGCTATGGCAAATGCACCAAAAGCGAATCAAGCAGTACCTACAGATTTAAATTTGTTAGAATCATTGATCACTTATAAAGATCAAAAAATAAGGCTTCCCGCTTTGAAGGTTGCTGGTCGATGGAAAGCTGGTGTTTTTTCAGATTTGATTTCTAAACAGATAAAAGTTGCTGAATCAAAAAGAGAGCGTTTGATTGCGATGAGAGCTTATGAAAAAATTGGTAAAAGGGCAGAGGTTGAGCAAATGGCAAATTCAGAGACTGATAATAATATCCGAGGAGCAGCCTGTGTCGTTTGGGCTGAAAAAGATCTAGAGGCAGCGGCCATCCCCACTGTAAATCTTTTGGTAAAGTTGGATGATTCTAATTTAGCAGAATCTATTTATTCTGCATATAGAAGAACCGAAGATGGCCCTAAAATCCTAGCGAATGCCCTGAAAGGGAAGAATATTCCAGAGCCAATTGCTAGTGCTGGTCTGAAAATGATCCAAACATCTGGACGGGATTTACCTGAACTTGAAAAAGCACTTCGAGAATCTGGGAAAATCAATTCAATAGGAATGGATATGGAGCCAAAAGAAAAGGATCAATTGATCCAAGATGCAATGGCAACTGGTAATCTTTACCGGGGTCAAATATTATATCGAAAAAAAGAATTGTTATGTACTACTTGTCATCGAGTTAATAGTATGGGTGGATTGTCAGGTCCTGATCTTAGTACAATTGGTACTTTTATGACTCCTCCTGCAATTTTAGATGCGGTACTCAATCCCACTAATGACATCAAACAAGGGTTTGAAACAGTAATACTAACCAAAAATGATGGCGAAATTGTCAGCGGTCTATTGGATCGAAAGACAGATAAAGCTACCCTTATTCGTATGGCTAATAGTGAGATCGTAGCAATCCCTGCCTCCGAAATTGCCAACATAGACGTAAGCCCGGTTTCATTAATGCCTACCGGTCTAACTAGGAATTTACATAAGGATGAGCTTAAAGATTTATTGGCTTATTTGATGAGTCTTGGAGTTAATTAATTTGGGAGTAGTTTATTTATTTTTAAGTGTTTAGACAGAAATAACTTGCACATATTATGATGGACTATTTTTTTACCATATTTCGTTAAAAATACTCGCCATATCTAAGGATATGCCAGTGCTTTTTGCCTCATATGGCAAAAAAATAGTTTTCGTCAAATATGGAACTTATTTCTGTCTAAGCACTTACTTAAAAATACACTCCACTACCAATGGACCAACTGCCTTCAAAAACATTGCCCACTTGTAGACCGCTGAAACCGGCTGATAAAACAAATCTTTCTAAGTGAGCTTGTAATTTTATTTGAGATAAGGTGGTTACTGTATTATTTGGCGCACCTATCTGTAAATCAGCATAGATACTCAATGGTTTTTTAACAAAAATGGTCATTCCAGTACTGATATTTGGACTTCCATACAGTGTGTTTCCATCTAAAAGCATCAATCCTGATCCCCACCATAAATTAAATTTAGGTCCTCTAATTCTATTGTATTGAACATTGAAATTCGTAATATTTAAATTGTCAGATTGGTTGTCTTGGATTCGTCGTTCATACAGTCGTAGATGATTGACATCAATTGTTAGAAAACGAGCTGGAGATAATTTTAATTGGAAAAAGCCGCCTGAAAGGGTATTTTCATTATTTTGAAAATGGGTATTAAATTGGCCTTGAAACCCTCTACCTTCATCTTCAATATGCATATAATTTCCACTATAATTATCAAAATAAGGATAAAGAGAATAATCTGTTTCATTAGGAAACGGTTCCCCTTGGAAACCAAAAAACAAGCCATAGAAAGGTTCAATACCAACAGTTAAAATCAAATCCAACCACCACAAATCACTGTCGCCACTATCAGAACTTGATCCGCCAAGTTGACCTTCCATACCTTCTATGATCTGTGCGTTAGAGATATTAGGAATTGAAAAAAGGGCAAAAACTAAAATTAGGGTTTTGATTATTTTCATTTTTTTAGATATCAGTCGAATAATAAAAATGGTGATTTAAATATAACACTTTAATTCTAAACCAAGTTTAACACTTTTACCCCTAAAAAATGAATTCGAATTCGATTAAGGAATCGGTTCACCTGTCGAAGCCACCCAAATTTCAAACCAATCTTCTGTCGATAACTCTATCTCCATAACTTTGAGTGCTGACTCAATTCGACTGATTTTTGAAGTTCCTAAAACGGGAAGCATGGCTGATGGATGTTTCAATAACCACGCGATTAATATTTGATCAATACCATAATTACCGTATTTTTTACCAATTTTAGTACAAACTTCCCTAATTCGAATAATTTGTTCATCCTCTAGATTTGTAAATACTTTGCCGCCTCCCAGAGGAGACCATATCATCGGTTTTATTTCTTTTTGAACACATAAATCTAAAGATCCATCTAGGAACGGATGGAGGTGTAAAATAGATGCTTCGATTTGATTGGTTACTAAAGGGATACGGCTATTTAGTAATTCAAATTGGGAAGGAGTAAAATTAGAAACCCCAAAATGGAGTACTTTTCCATCTTGTTTAAGTCTCGAAAATGCTTCCGCAATTTCATTTGGATCCATCAATGGACTAGGGCGATGGATCAATAATAAATCAATATAGTCTGTGCCTAATTCTTTAAGTGAGTTTTCTAATGAAAGAATGATATGTTTTCGGCTTGTATCATAACTATGAACTTTTGTTGATGGTCGGTTCGGGGTGATTAATTGAATACCACATTTAGAGACCAATTGCAAATCCTGACGAATCGAAGGATTTTGTGATAATGCCTTTCCAAATGAACCTTCTGTTGTATAATGACCATAAATATCTGCATGATCAAAGGTTGTAACGCCTAATTCGTGGCTCTTTTGAATCAAACTCAACATTTGGTTGGTATTCAAATCGGCACCCCAAACGCCCCAATTCATAGTGCCAAAGACGATTTTGGAGAAGCTGGGACCATTTTTGGTCAGATTAATTTTAATTGACATTATTCTTATAATTTTTTATCTGAAAAATGATGATTTTGTTTTTTCAGTCAAATAAAAAAAGGTGAGCATTACAATCAAAATTATTGTACTAACTCACCTAGCTTTCATTGAAATAAGAGTATGTCTATAATTTATTTTGAATTGAAAATCAATAGCTTATGGTTCTGTTCAAGAAAAATTTAATGCATTTAGCGAGCTAAATAAATTCAATTTTTTCGTAGGCAGGTTCCTAAGCTATTGGTTTTCATACGATAGAAATTTTGACATCCTCTTAGCGTTTTTTAAAGTTGTTCCATTCTGAAAACCAATATTTTAATTTTTTAAGAACCTGATTGCAAATTCATTCAGTCGCATATATTGATAATCTTTATCATAATATCTTTGCTAGAACCATAAAAACTTGATTTTCGGCTTACTCAACTTCCTAATGTAAGGTTTAGTTTTTTAGTAGGATTTTTTGATTTCGGGAAAAATCTTCCCCAACGATTCTAATTGTGTAAACACCATTTGGTAATCCTTCTCCTAAAATATTAAATGGATACACACTTTCGTTATATAAAATACCATCAAAAATATCTTTTACAAGTCTGCTATTAAAGTCATATAGTTTTATCTCCACATTTTGAGGCTTATCAATCAATACGGTGAAACTTGTTTGATCTGAAAATGGATTTGGAAAGGCATCAGAAATAACAAAACGATTATTGTTTCTTATATGAACACTTCTAGCGTCACTTATGGATTCTGTGCCATCATAATCTATTTGGCGAAGTCTAAAAATATAATCACCAGGGTCTAAATCATATACCGTAAAGGTGTAATCAACTTTTTTAACAGAATTCCCTTCACCTTTTTGGAAACCAATTTTTTGAAATTGTTGCCCATCAAAAAGTTCAATCTCAAATCCTTCATTGTTAGATTCAGTTTGTGTCGTCCATTCCAGTATAGCATTATTCTCATCTGAACTTATCGTAAAAGAAATTAACTCTACAGGTAATAATAAATTTTGTAATTCCTCTAAAAATACTTGCCATCGACCATCTTCTCCATCTATTACTGTTCCATTTGCAATTGGTGCTTCGTGAATTGCCCAATAATTCCCATTAGAAGGATCAATTGCCATTCTTGAATAATCACCCCAACGGTTTTGTGTACCTCCATAACTAGCAAAAATTCTAACATAATCATCTACACCTGCTTTAACCAACTGTGAAGAAGTGATATTGTTGGTCGTTCCATCTATTCCTACTGCATATACACCGGCATACATTGTTGAATGACTAACACTAAAAACGACTCCAGCGTCATTATTCGCATCAGCAACTATAGAGGGCATCCAAGTAATTGCGCCTGTGACTACATCTTCTCCACCAATTTCTCCTCCATTGTCAAATGTCGGAGATGTTCCTGATGCATTAAGCCTAGCCCAATAGGCTGTCGTCTGTCCTGAATTTGAGCCAGAAGACGGCTTTGTTTGAAAGGTAGTCCAAAGTTTATTTCCTCGCCAAACTGCATTTAAAGTTCTACGATCATTAACCTCTATATCTGTGGAATTTCCGAGTTGATCCGCATCTCCCATTACGCTTAAATCATCTATATTGCCCATACTTAATTGTAAAAAATCAAATGTGGGTGGGTTACTTAATGGGTTGGTTATAGGAATAATCTGAAGAAATTCATTTCCGCCTCCAGATAGACCACTATATCCTGTTAAATAAGTACCCATATTCGTTGGAGGTGTACCAAAAGTGTGAGCAGGTTGATGCGTTCCAGATAAGCCAGATGAGGAAGGGTCATAAATATTAAAATCTGCATTAGTTGTTGGATCCTCATCATTTGAAGTGACACCGGAATATATACCACCAGATACTCCTTTGTCAATAATAATAATTCGATTGTCACAGAAATTACCTCCAGAGAATTGAAAATAATTTCCAGTTATATAAATTGCTTTGTCATCAACAGCGAACCCGGGATAGTCAAACCAACAGTCAACCGATGATATGGAAAGAGCTGCGTCTATAGCCTGAAAATACCAAGTACCAGTAGGGTCTGCTGTAGCCGAAACTGCTAACAGAATCCTTGAAATAGTTGCAGTTTTTACTAATGTTATTGCAACAAATCTATTTTCATACTGATCCCATAAAATTTTTGGGTCAAAGGTTGCATTTTCAGGATTAAGGGTTGTGAAAAATCCTTTCAAATCATCAGGGAATCCAGAGGCTTGTGCACCTGCTTTAGTATGGCATGATATCAAAGCATTTACAACGTGACAGACATGTGTGGTTCCTACAGCCCCAGAGGGGTCAGGAGGGATATAATATGAACCATTATAGGTATTATTATCGTCAAAATCGACCCCTGAAATCGAAGTGGCGTTCATTGTTGAGGGAGCTGCTTCTTTATTTTTTTGAAAGGGTTGCCATTCTAAATTTGAAGAAGGTATGTTGGGAATAAGCATATCTTCTCCTTTTTCAGGGGCGGGAATTTCGTAAGACATCCAAATCGTATTATTGTCACTTACATAGGGGTTGGAAGGAGATATTGGGTCTAAATTTGAATTGATAAGTAATTCATTGTACTCGTCAAGGCTAAGTTCAAAAGAATCTTTTAATACTTCGGTTTGTTGAATGAATAAACTTGGATTACTTGTTCCGATCACTTGACCAGAAAGTTGAAGAATATTTAATAGAAACAATGAACCAATTGAGGTTCTCAATAGAATTTCTGAATAATTCTGGATCATAATAATTTTTTTTTGCTTCAAAAGCATATTAATAAAGGGGGTTCAATTATTTAATTCAAGTTGTGGATAATTCTTGGTGAATCGAAAATCCTCTTTTTTTACTTCAAAATCACCAGGTGGGATAACAAGAAAATTTGTCCAAAAATAATGTTAAGTTTTCCAAAATAGAGAATATTAGAATAAAAATTTTCATGTTTAGGGATTTCGCAATTAAATTCTACTTCGAATTTTGTTTCATTTTGTGAATGAAAACAATATTTCCAGATTAGAAATATAGCTCCTAATTATTGGAAGTTTACTTAAAAAGTTAATCAATGATTAAATGGATAGAATTTACTAAACATATTAGACATGTTCCTAAAATAGTATTGAATATATGGAAATTAGATTTTTTTCTCATACAAGGCTCATTTTGAGCTTTGTACACTTAGGAACGGGGCAAGAAATAGCTGAAGTAGTACGAAAAAATATTTTTCTCGAAAACAATTTATTATTTGGAAACAAGTCTATTATCCTATTTTCATATTAATAGATAGGAAAAGTTAATTTCATCTCTTTTCAGGGTATAAAAACCGTATATTTGCGCCGCTTTTTGAAAATGGCTAAGTTTTGGACTAAAGATTATTAGATCTATAATTTAGAGACAAATTAAGAAGCTCAATAAATCGTAAAAAAACGTAATGAAGAATATTCGGAATTTTTGTGTGATAGCCCATATTGACCATGGGAAAAGTACGCTCTCAGATAGATTGTTAGAATTTACAAAAACGATTGACGAACGGTCGATGACCAATCAGGCATTAGATAGTATGGATTTGGAGCGTGAACGTGGCATTACCATAAAGAGTCACGCCATTCAACTGAAATATAAGCATACAGATGGCGAGGCTTATGTTTTTAATTTGATTGATACGCCTGGTCATGTTGATTTCTCTTATGAAGTTTCGCGTTCGATTGCTGCTTGCGAAGGCGCCTTATTGATTGTAGATGCTACACAAGGTATTCAGGCTCAGACAATTAGTAATTTGTATTTGGCAATTGAACATGATTTGGAAATTATTCCTGTCATCAATAAAATTGATATGCCAAGCGCGATGGTCGAGGAAGTTGCTGACCAAATTATTGATTTAATTGGTGTAGAAAGACATGAAATTGTCGAAGCGAGCGGAAAAACCGGAGAAGGTATTCCAAATATAATGACCGCGATTGTGGATAGAGTGCCAGCCCCAAAAGGTGACCCAAAAGCACCCTTGCAAGCATTGATTTTTGATTCCGTTTTTAATCAGTTCCGAGGTGTAATTGCTTATTTTAGAGTTATGAATGGGACTTTGAAAAAGCGGGATTTGGTTCGATTCGTCAATACTGGAAAAGAATATGAGGCAGATGAAATAGGTATTTTACAATTAGATATGATGCCTCAAAAAGTGATTGCAGCAGGGGATGTTGGATATATCATTACAGGTATCAAAGAATCTAAAGAAATCAAAGTTGGGGATACGATTACTCATGTTAGCAATCCATGTGAAGAAGCGATTCATGGATTTGAGGAGGTGAAACCGATGGTTTTTGCGGGTATTTTCCCAATTGATAATGATGACTATGAAGACCTTAGAGATAGCCTCGAAAAATTGCAACTGAATGATGCATCTTTGGTGTTTGAACCAGAAACTTCTATTGCATTAGGTTTTGGGTTTAGATGTGGGTTTTTGGGAATGTTGCACTTAGAAATTATTCAAGAAAGACTTTCTCGGGAATTTGATATGGAAGTCATTACGACGATTCCAAACGTGAACTATAAGGCATTTACTAAAAAGGGAGAAGAATTAGAAATTTTAACGCCTTCCGATGTGCCTGATCCAACCCTTTTAGATCGAGTAGAGGAGCCATATATAGTTGCTCAAATAATTACTAAGCCAGAATATATTGGTACAATTATGACGCTGTGTCTGGAAAAAAGGGGCAACTTGACAAAGCAAACATACCTAACCACAGAAAGAGTCGAATTGACTTTTGAGCTGCCTTTAGCGGAGATTGTTTTTGATTTTTATGACCGATTGAAATCGATATCTAGGGGATATGCTTCATTCGATTACTCACCGTTAAATTACCGAGCGTCTCAGTTGGTAAAGTTGGACATTAAATTAAATAGCGAATCGGTTGATGCATTGTCAGCTTTAGTTCATAAAGATAAAGCTTATGCATTCGGGCGAAAAATTTGTAAAAAGCTAAAAGAATTATTACCTCGTCAGCAATTTATGATTGCGATACAAGCCACGATTGGAGCGAAAATTATTGCTCGTGAAACCATTTCTGCTGTTCGAAAAGATGTAACAGCGAAATGTTATGGAGGAGATATCACTAGAAAACGTAAGTTATTGGAGAAGCAGAAGAAAGGGAAAAAGAAAATGCGTCAGATTGGTAGTGTGCAAGTGCCTCAAAAGGCTTTTTTAGATGTATTGAAATTGGATTAATATCTGGGTCTCATTTAAATAATCAAAACCTTTCCAAGCGTCAAAGTACTTTTGGAAAGGTTTTTTTTTGATGATTATTGTGTTTTTATGAATAGTATAAATACATTTCAATTTTAGTATGAGTATTATTCATGAAACTATTTCAAGGTTAAATTTGTGTTTATGGGGTAATTTTGAATGTAAAAACACCTTTCAAAAATCATCAAATATATGGAAATTAGGCATTTGCGTTTGGTTAAGACGGTGGCAGAAACAAAAAATCTTACCAAAGCTTCTCGGCAATTATTCCTTTCTCAATCTGCATTAAGTCATCAATTAAGAGAAATTGAATCTACCTATAAAACTCAGGTTTTTGTTCGAGCCAAAAAGCAAATGTTGTTGACTCAAGCTGGTACAAGACTATTAGAAACCGCTAATATCGTATTGCAGGAATTGGAAAAAACGGAGAACGATATCACCAAATTAAATGGTGAAGAGGAAGGGCTTTTAAGGCTGAGTACCATGTGTTATACTTGCTATCATTGGTTGTCACCAACATTAAAAAAATACAAACAAAAATACCCCAATGTCCAAATTGAAATATTACCTGAAGCCACCTATTCGACTCTTGAATATTTATTAAATGGGACATTAGATATTGCTTTATCGAGTGAAAAAATAGATGATCCGAATCTTTCTTTTAGCCCACTTTTTGAAGATGAATTATTAGTAGTGGTAAGTCCCAATAGTCCACTAGCTCAAAGAAGAAGATTTCTCCCAAAGGATTTTGAGGGGCATAATTTTATCAAATGTGATATTCCTGATGTACATTCTGATATTTTGAATAATTACTTTAAACCAAATCAGGTAAAACCTAAAAAAATTATCCATTTGCGATTGACAGAAGCGATTATTGAAATGGTAAAAGCGGAAATGGGCATTTCTGTATTATCAAAGTGGTCTGTTCAACAATATCTTGACAGAGGAGAATTAGCTGGCATACCATTAGCGAAAATGGATAAAAGAACTTGGTATGCAGTCACTTTAAAAAACCTCAAAGAGCCTAAATATCAAACCGACTTTATTGAAACCCTGAAAACCGAAATTAGCATTTAATTGGGTTTTTGGAATTTTCCTATCTTTCGCATTGATTGAACTAAAAATGGACTATGCAGAAGACACCCAAATACTGGCTTTTTCAGATTAATCCGAAAGTATTTCGATTGAAAGACGCACTTCGGGCGGAAGCTTTAACCTCATCGCCAGTAAAAGCCCACAAGGCAAATATCAAAAAGGGAGACCGTATTATATTGTGGCAATCAGGTAATGATAGTGGGTGTTTGGCGTTGGCAACGGCAGAAAGTGAAGTAGCTGATTTTGAAATTTCAGAAAGTGAAAAGCAGTTTTATAGAGGTGATGTTAAGCCTTGTAAAAGGGTTCAACTATGTATAAATTACAACCTCTGGAATAAGCCGATTACAAAAGAAATTCTGCCAAAAAATAATTCATTCGATAAATTTTATGCGGGTTTGCCAGGTACTAATTTTAAAGCTACCAAAGAGCAGTTTGAGGCTTTGGAACAGTTAATTAAGCAGCTCGATTTATTGCAAGATCCATCTGCGGAATATTTACCTATAAAAGCCCAAAATCATCCCTTAAATTTGATCTTATATGGGCCACCAGGTACGGGTAAGACTTTTCAAACAATAAATTATGCCCTTTCCATTATTGAAAAAAGGAGTCTTTCTGAATTAGAACTAGAAAAAAGAGAAAAACTTAGAGATCGCTTTGAAGAATATCTTGAAAAGGGTCAAATTGCTTTTGTGACTTTTCATCAATCCTTTTCCTACGAAGACTTTGTGGAAGGTATAAAACCTATGATTAAAAAGAAAAACGTCCTCTATCAAGTAGAACCTGGAATTTTTAAACGTATAGCACAGGATGCTTCGCGCAACCTGGAAAATGAATTAGATGAGAAATTCGTTTTGATCATTGATGAAATTAATAGAGGAAATGTAGCTAGCATTTTTGGTGAGCTAATAACCCTGATTGAGGCAGATAAAAGAGCAGGAAAAAAGGAGGCACTTCAAGCAATCTTGCCTTACTCAAAGCAACGATTTTTTGTTCCATCAAATCTACACATCTTGGCAACGATGAATACTACAGATCGAAGTGTTGAATCATTAGATATCGCACTTCGTCGACGTTTCGATTTTGTTGAGATGTTACCTCGACCGGATATGATTTCAAAAATTGCGAAAAAACCTGTGGCGGCAGGAGTCGATTTGAGGTTATTACTAACTACCCTCAATCAACGAATTGAAGTTTTATTAGATAAGGATTATTGTATTGGCCACTCTTATTTTTTGAATATTGAAACTTTATCAGATTTAAAAGAGGTATTTTCAAAGAAGATAATTCCACTTTTACAAGAATACTTTTTCAGTGATTTGGGTAAAATCGGGTTGATCATAGGAAAAGAATTTATCCAAGAAGAAAGATACGGGAATAGAGATGTGTTTGCCGATTTTGATCATGAATTTGCAAATGATCTTGCCGAAAAACAGATTTATCTTTTAAAGCCTATGAAGGAATGGACGGAGGCAACCTTTATCCGTATTTATGACAAAGATTATTAATCTTCGTTGAACATGTCCATGAACTCACTGAAATTGCCTATTCCACCTTCAATATTCAAATCTCCTTTCGCTATAGCTACCAAAGGTTTTCTAATTGTAGCCACTATTTCTTTCCAAATTTTAGAGGTTGTCTTGATCTCTAAATCCGGATTTTCTTTAGCAAAAGGTTGAATTTCGGTCACACCATTTCTAATATGAAGAGACCATTTTTCGCTTGTATCTGTAAAGTTGAAAACGGCTATTTTATTATAATTCAAACTTTTTTCTGGATTTGTTTTTACTGCCATTGCTTCAAAAATGGCTTGAATTGGAATGCTGTGAACCATATCTGTCGTGCGCTCGGCAATCAAGTCCATACTTTGCCCTTTCATCTCTAGCGCTTGACTCAAGAAATAGTTTCTGGCATTTGGATTCGATTGTTGACTTCCAAGACCTGTTAGGCTTTCAAAACGTAATTCCTGGGCAAGTTTATGCTCAGGATCTAGACGAAGAATATGGTCAGCTAATTCAAGAGACCATTGATATTCTTTGCTTTTAAGGGCATTTTGAGCATTTGATACTAAATTTTCCATGCCACCTGCTAAAGCAACCATTTTTTCTGCTTTCTCTTTTAAAGGCAAAGGTAAAAGAGTGGTCGCATTTCCATCAAACCAGCCCAAATAGCCATTAAAAATATTTTTAACGGACCAATCAACTCTACCGTAGAATTCCTTCAAATAAGGAGATTGGCTTAAATGAGGAGGCAGGATAACTTTTTCTGTAATTTCATTGGCAGTCAATCCTTGATTCATAAACCGAATCGTTTGATCATGGACATACCGAACCCCATCGGCATAATCTTGTAGAATTTCTTTGATTTTTTCAACTCCTTTTATTGGTCGAGTATGACTGGGAACTAAAAATGCTGGTTCTAAATACCGCATTTTATCTAAACTATTAGCCCATTTTTTTACATCTCTATAAGGCGTGCCTCGAATGGTATAAAGATTAGGAAAGGTTTTATAAATATTATCACCAGGCAGTAAAACCTGTTTTTCAGGAAGCCAAACATAGAGTTGATCATCCGTCTCTCCTGGTACATGGGCAAGGTGAATTTTCACTCCTTCAATTTCAACTTCTAATTTGTCCTTAAAGGTTTTGGTGGGACGCAACAAAGATCGAGTGGTATTTTCATCACTATCCAATTGGGGACCTATTCCACAATTAATATGGCTTTTAGCATCCAATTGGGTTCCAAACATTCGAATACTTCGGCGACCGACAACTGGTTGAACAATATTTAAAAGGCGATCAATGTAATAATTGGTTAGTTCATGTGAATAGATTTCAGGGTTGTCATTGCCAGCCATGACCCCAGCGCCAAAAATATGATCGGCGTGATTGTGGGTATAAATAATAGCTTTTATTGGTTTGTCACTAATTTTATTAAATTCAGCTTTGACTTTGGCAGCAACCTCGTTACTTTCTGTACAATCTACAATGATATTGCCTTTTAAACCTTCAATTAATATTGAATTAGCAAGCCCAAATCCAATAGCTACGTGAACTCCCTCAGTCACAGTAATCACTTCAGGGGTCTCAAATTCTTCCGAGTGTTTGATGAGTTCTTCTACAGAAGAAATAGCCTGTTCAAATACAATTTTTTCTTTTTGGTTCTGACAGGAAATTAAAATGGAAATCAAAATAAATGGGAGAAGATTTTTCATCGCTTTTTTCACAAATATAAAAAACTATGTTCTCCATTTTTTAGGAACTTTTGTAGTGGCAAAAAGCCGCTTAATACTATATCGACCACTACCATTGACCCACACCATTAATAAACCGCCCATAATGGCGATATTTTTCATAAACATAATCCCTTGGATTCGGCGATATTCATCCACCCAACTTAGACAGGTAACCTCAAAGTTGCAATCTCTGTCAATATTCCAAAAATCATGAACGATGAAAGTCACGGGAATCCAATACATCAATAATAAGGTTACCCCTAATCCCGATCTGTACCCTGAAAGTAGCATAATGCCTCCTAAAATCAATAAAATGATACCAGAGACTAGTAAGAACTCAGAATTCCAGGTAAGCCCATATTCAATCATTTTAGCTTTGGTTGCCTTAAAATACACAAGAGAATCATAGGCCTCGTAAAGAAAAATGAAAGCTAGGCAAAGACGAGCTATCAAATCCGCAATATCCTTCAAAATGTTATTAACTGATTGGTGATTCGCGACTGGTTGATTTGGCAAGGGCTTTTGACTTTATTTGGAAAACAAACCAACGAGTATCAAAATAAATTTACATCATGGGCCAAAATAAGGTAGGTATCTGAAAATGACGTACAAATTAATTAAAAATTATAAAATCTCCGAACTGCTTTGGCAACATTTTGACCATCCATAGCGGCTGAGATAATTCCTCCAGCATATCCTGCTCCTTCCCCACAAGGAAATAAACCGGTTAGATCATCATGCATAAAAGTCTCTCGGTTTCTAGGTATTCTAATTGGGGAACTTGTTCTGCTTTCTGTAGGAATGACATTCGTATCTTTTGTAAAATACCCCTTCATCTTCTTTCCAAATTGAATCACCCCTAGACGCAATTTTTTATAAATTTCATTCGGCAATAGTTTATGAACAGGCGCAGAATACAGCCCAGGAATATAGGACGTATCAGGTAAGTCTTTTGATATCTTACCTTTTACAAAATCTGTTAAACGTTGGGAAGGAGCTTTTTGAGAACCGTCACCAAATGCGAAAACTGTTTTTTCCACTGATTTTTGAAACTCTAAACCTGCAAAAATTCCATGCTTTTTAAAATCTTTTAGATCTTCTAATTCAACCGCTACAACTGTCCCTGAATTCGCATAAGCAGAATCTCTTCGAGACATAGACATACCATTGACTACAATTTCTCCAGGAGCTGTTGCCGCAGGCACGATTAAACCACCAGGGCACATACAAAAGGAAAAAACGCCTCGACCTCCAACTTGACAGGTAAGTTTATAACTTGAAGCAGGTAACTCAGTTTCTCGTTGTGATTGATTGTATTGGATTTTATCAATGAGTTTTTGAGAATGTTCTATTCTGACACCCAAAGCAAAAGGTTTGGCTTCGATTAGGATATTTTTTTGGTGTAATAATTCATAAATATCTCTTGCTGAATGGCCTGTAGCTAAGATGACACCCTTTGCATGATGAGCATCTGTATCATTCACAATGACTCCTTTTATCTCCTTTTTCTGGATGATAAAATCTGTTATTTTCGAATCGAAATGGATTTCACCGCCATATTTGAGTATGGTTTCCCGAATACTAGCAACAATTTTTGGTAATTTATTAGAACCAATATGCGGATGAGCGTCAACTAGGATATCTGTTTTTGCCCCATGTTCTACAAATAATTTTAAAGCTTTATAAATGGATCCTCTTTTATGAGATCTGGTGTACAATTTTCCATCAGAATAGGTTCCAGCGCCACCTTCTCCAAAACAGTAATTTGAGTTTGGATTAACTACCCCCAGTTGTTGAATAGCCCTTAAATCACGTCTCCGCGCTTGTACATCTTTTCCGCGATCAAAAATGATGGGTTTAAGCCCTTGTTCTATTAACTCAAGTGCAGCAAAATAACCAGCTGGTCCTGCACCTACTATTATGACGGGCTCTTTGTCGTGTACTTCTTTGAAGTTTAATAAAATTGCTGGTTCAGCCTCTGGTTTTTCGCCCCAAAAAGCTTCTACTCTTAATGTGAAAAAGGGTCGACTTCCTCTAGCATCTATCGATCGACGTAATATTTGAAACTCTTCAATTTTAGCAGTTGGTTGGCCGCATTTACGAGCTAATTTGGTAAGTAGTAGTTGATGATTATCTAATTCAGAAGGGAGCAGTTTTATCTCGACTGTTTTTCGCATGTATACTTGGTACTTACTAAGATTTATTCATTAGTAGATTTTGGTTTTCGTACCAATGATTTTTGATCTACTATCTCAAAATTATCAGGAATAAAAATACGTAAAACTACAATTTCTTCACAGGAGCCATCTCCAAATTTTGTTTTTATTTCTTGCCGAACTTTATCATGACTATAAAACTGAGCAATGGATTCATTCTCTTCATTTAATTCCACATCATATCTTTTGGCTTTTTCGATAAAATGCTTGAAGATGGCCGGGGAGGCATCAAATACCTGAATTTGAGTTTCTGTCATTACGGTATTTCCAGCCCAAAGTTCAATTTGATATTCTCCAGCGAAATCAAGCTCAATTTTTTCAGCTTGTCCTATCTCGAATGTCTGATGTAGCACTTTTTCTAATTGTGCACTTGAATTTAAAGAGAGTAACAAAAAGGAACTAGTGATAAGGATAAATCGCATCTTTTTTACATTAATTTAGAGAACTCAAATTCCAGTTGGGAAAGGCTATATTGTAGTTTGACTAATAAAGTCCAATCCCAAATAAAAAAAGGATAACACAAATGTAAGCGTTATCCTTTTTTAAACGTCTTTTTATGCAGTAAGGTTAGAGTTGAGCAGGTAATTTAACATCCCCTTTAGAAGTTGAAGCTTGATTATTTAATCGCACGTTAACTTTTTCTGGTGCAAAAATAGTATAAGAGATGTTTTCGACCAATTCATGGCCTCTAACTGTAACTTTTCTTTGAAGACCTGGAGCAACAACCTTAAATTCTCCAGATGTATCATCACCTTTCAGGTTGTAACGACCAGCTTGTACGAGTGATTTTAGCATGGCTTCAGTGCCATTTTCGAGCGCGACTGTAATTTGGACCCTCATAAGTCCGTTATTCCATTCTTTCACTTCTACATTGCCATCGAGGTCTAGTAGTACGAACTGGTTACCTTTTAAATTAAAAGATTTTACCAGTGTTTTTTCAGCTTGTTGTCCATGTAAAGTTGCTCCAAAAAGCAAAGGAATTAATAAAAACAAGGTACTGGTTAATTTCATAGGGACCTCCTTTTTTAGTTAGGAATTACAAGCTTAACGTTTTGAGTGATATTTGAGTTTGATATTACTTCAAAATGTATATAGCTATGAATTCAAAACTTTTGAGGTGAAAATATAAAAATCAAAGCCATTTTATTATTGGATTTGTTCTCTATTTTTTCACTAGAATATTATTTCAATTTAATCTTTTTTTTAATAAATGTCAACTAATTGACTGATTAATATGTAGTTTTATTAGCAAATTCAGACTATTTTTCAATTTGGTTAATTATCTTGAGTACACCTTTACTGCTTTTCTCAACAGAGTCAATTGATCTAACATTGCCTCTAATCTATCAAGGGGTAACATATTGGCTCCATCGGATTTTGCCGATTTTGGATCAGGGTGGGTTTCAATAAATAACCCATCAACACCAACTGCAATTCCTGCTTTTGCAATGGTTTCAATCATTTCAGGTCTTCCACCAGTGACGCCACTTCCCTGATTGGGTTGTTGTAGAGCGTGAGTGCAATCTAAAATTACAGGTACATCATAGGATTGCATAGTTGGTATACCTCTAAAATCCACAATCAAATCTTGATATCCAAAGGTTGTTCCTCGCTCTGTTAACATCACTTTTCTGTTTCCTGAATCCTGTATTTTTTGAACAGCGTATTTCATTGATTCAGGGCTTAAGAACTGTCCCTTTTTAACATTTACATACTTTCCAGTTTGAGCTGCAGCAACTAATAAGTCAGTTTGTCGACATAGAAACGCTGGAATTTGAAGAATGTCAACATATTTAGCGGCGATAAAGGCTTCTTCTGGGCTATGAATATCAGTAGTAACAGGAATATTAAAATGAGTGCTTATATCCTTTAATATATTAAGGGCTTTCTCATCTCCAATTCCAGTAAAAGAATCTAATCGAGATCTATTGGCCTTTCTATACGAACCTTTAAAAATAAATGGAATCTTAAGCCGGTCACATATTTGGTTGACTTTGTCCGCAATTTCAAATGAACGTGCTTCACTTTCGATAGCACAAGGACCAGCAATTAGTAAAAAGTGCTGGCTATTTAAATGTTTTAATTTGTAAATAGATTCTAAATGACTCATGTTGTGTATTCAATTTTTGTTGATGCAAAAGTCATAATTTTAACCAAATCAATTATATATTTTTTACTTTAATTCTTTTTTCCTTAAAAAAGAGAAAGTTATATTTTTTATAAAACTCAGTGTTTCAATTCATCTTGGATTAAATGTATTTAGTAACAAGTGCATTCAGCTCAAAATTTTGAGATGTTTCCCTTTATTGCCCTTGAATCCTTCTTCGACTTTGGAAACATCTCAAACCAACACTATACAGACTAAATGTAAAAAAATGTTTCACCCCATTCTTGATATTGGATGAAACATCGCTGTTTTATTTGGCTTTATCAAGAAAGTTCTTTTCACATTCGGTTTGAAGGTGCAAATGTAAAAGGTTGTTGAATAAAGAACAATATTTTAACAAAATTTAATTTTAAAATAATATTGAGTATAGAGTGTTAATATAATTTAATTCTTTAAATGCTGGTTATTTAAAATTTAATATTGAATTCCTCTCTGATTTGCAATCTGATTTCCCAACGAACTATCTGATGCCAAATATTAATTATTTAGGAAAAATTACAGAAAAAAATAAGGTTAGTCTGTTGTCTAAATGCTTTGTGATTTTGGTAGTTGAAATGGACAAGATCTGACTTGAAATATCATCAATTAGAATAAGGTGTAGGTATTTGGTATTATTCCAAAAAAAAACTACTTGCCTAAAAGGTATCAAGCAGGTAGTTTTTTTGAAAGGAAATATTTAATAAGTGGAGATAACTAGTTAAAAAAAACAGTTTATTTACGCATAGCTACCACTGGATCCATTTTTGCTGCTTGCCATGCCGGTATAAATCCAGCTATAATTCCAACAATCACAGATATTAAAATACCATTTATCACATTTTTAGAGTCAAGGTAAATTTCAAAATCAATGGCACTAGAAAGGGCAGATACGACAAGCTGAGTTAATGCTAATCCAATTGCTCCACCCAACAAGCACAGTATAATTGACTCTATTAAAAACTCTAATAATATAATATGTCGTTTGGCACCGACTGCTTTTTTAATGCCTATTATTTTTGTACGCTCTTTAACGGATACGAACATAATATTGGCGACACTAAACATACCAACAAAAATTGCAAATCCTCCAATGATAAAAGCGAGTAACCCAAGACTATTAAAAACATTATCAAGAATGTCAGCTAGAAATGACATAGAGTTTAGTGCGAAATTATCTTCTTCTTTTGGCTTCAACCTTCTTGAAGATCGCAAAACCCCGGTTAAGTCATCTTTTAATCTTTCAACTGAAACGCCTTCTGCAGCTTTTATATTAACCGCCGAGCCAAAAGGGTTCTTATTCTTAACATTGGCAACTTTTTTTGCCAATTCATAAGAGATAATTATGGCTTCATCATAATCCATTACTTTAAGAATATCTTTTCCAGATTTTTCAAATACGCCAATTACCTCCATCTTATGCCCCATTAAGTTAATTTTTTTGCCAATAGGGTTTAAGGCTCCAAATAACTCTTCTGCTACGGTATGACCAATTAAAACTTTATTAACACCGTAATGATATTCGGTAGAAGTATACCATCTACCCTCATCATAACCAGGTTCAAAGAACTCATCAAATTCCGAAGTTACGGCAGCCACGAACACGCGATCTACACTGCTTGATCTATATTTAACTGTTTTTGTACCAATGAAAACATGATAATCTACAACCCCAGCTGATTTTACTTTGGTTTTAATTACTTCATAATCCTTATAGCTAGGGTCTGGTCGGCGTTGGTATTTCCAAAAATTTTCACGTGGATTTTCATTCCATGGCATTTTTTGGAGATAAACAGAGTCATCACCCAGCTTTTTGAGACTTCCTTTTACATTATCTTCCAAAGAATCAACCGCAGATTGTACACCGATAATACAGAAAATTCCAATAGTGATGCCTAATAAGGAAAGAAAACTACGTAGTTTGTTGGCTAGCAAGGATTGTCCTGCTTGCCTAATTCCTTCAAAAAAAGTTTTTATTAATACTATCATGAGTTGAATTTTCTTTTTTCAGTTTTGGTTTTTAAGAAGAAAATAGCCTCGAAAGTAAAATTTTGTCGCTTGGTCAAGTAAAGAATTAGATGAATGCTGTATTTTTTTCCACTATATTTTTGAAATGAAATAAGGATGTTGATGTTTATTTTCTCTCTATTGATAAATTTTTCGGATTAATTACATCTATAATATACTGTAGCTTTAAATTCAAATTAATTTGAATCGCTTCAAACTTTTTTTCTTTCATCAAATTATTATCTTTGCCCCCCGCTTGAAATAGCTATTGCTTTTTAACATTATATTATTGAGTACAAATTCAACAAATAGTTAAAAATCAAGAGCTTAGAACCTAAAATCATATCTTGATATATGAGGACCAAACTTTCTCAGTTTGATTACGACTTTGACAACCAATTAATAGCTAAATATCCATCTGAAAACCGAGATGAATCTCGATTGATGGTCGTTCACCGGGACACCGGAAAAATCGAGCATAAAATATTCAAGGATATTCTTGGGTATTTTGATGAGGGAGATGTCATGATTTTCAATAATACCAAAGTTTTTCCTGCACGTCTTTTTGGCAAAAAGGAAAAAACAGGTGCTCAAATTGAAGTCTTTTTACTTCGTCAATTGAATTCTGAGCAACGATTATGGGATGTTTTGGTTGATCCAGCGAGAAAAATTCGAGTAGGAAATAAATTATATTTCACTGATGAAGCTGGCAACGATGTATTAATCGCTGAAGTTGTAGATAATACGACTAGCCGTGGAAGAACCATCAGGTTCTTGTATGAAGGAACGGAAGACGAATTTCAAAAGGAGTTGAATTATTTGGGAAATACGCCTCTTCCTAAATATATCGAAAGAGAGGTAGAAGGTATTGATAAAGAGCGTTATCAAACCATATATGCAAAAGAATTAGGAGCTGTTGCTGCGCCAACCGCTGGACTTCACTTCAGTCGCGAAGTAATGAAACGGTTTGAGATTAAAGGAGTTGATTTTGCTGAGTTGACTCTTCATATTGGTTTGGGTACCTTCCGAAGTATTGATGTAGAGGACTTGTCAAAACACAAAATGGATGCTGAGTATTTTCGAATTACTCAGGAAGCGGCCGAAACTGTTAACAAAGCTAAAAAAGCTCATAGAAGAGTTTGCGCTGTCGGAACTACTTCAATGAGATCTATTGAAACCGCTGTGTCTGCTGAAAATTTATTGAAGACTGCTGAAGGATGGACAAATTTATTTATCTATCCACCCTATGATTTTCATATTGCTAATTGTATGGTAACTAACCTTCATTTACCGAAATCTAGTTTAATGATTATGGTGAGTGCATTTGGTGGTCAAGATTTGATCAAAGAGGCTTATGCTGAAGCTGTTAAGGAAAAATATCGATTTTTCAGTTATGGTGATGCCATGTTGATTTTGTAAGAAAAAATGTTTTCAACCATATAAAAAAGGGATGCCAATTGGTATCCCTTTTTTTGTCTCCTCAAATAGGAAAAGAGGTTACCTAAAATAGAGAAGTTATTATTTTATAATACCGCAGGATTTATTCTACATACAAAACTAACCCTTTTAAATAAGCTCCTTGTTCATGAAATAGATTCACTGGATGGTCTGCAGGTTGGGTTAGATGATACATTACTTTAACTTGTCTTTTTGCTTCTATAGCAGCGGCAACAATAGTATTGTAAAACAATGTTTTATCAACCACTTTAGAACAGGAAAAGGTAAATAAAATCCCGCCTTTCGCAATCTTTTTCATAGCTAATGCATTCAACCTTTTGTATCCTTGAATAGCATTATGTCTTTTCTTAGGATTTTTAGCATACGCTGGAGGGTCTACAACCATTACATCATAAACGGTTTTATTTTCTTGCAAAAATTTCAAAACATCTATCGCAGAAGCTTTATGTTTTTCCTTTTGAAAACCATTCAACGCTACATTTTGATTGGCTAAATCTATTGCATTTTTGGATAGATCAACTGAATGAACCAAACTCGCACCAGCGTTTAAGGCATATACAGAAAAACCACCTGTATAACAAAAAGTATTTAAGACAGATTTACCTTTTACGAATTTGGAGAGCAATTGGCGGTTATCTCTTTGATCTAGAAAAAAGCCCGTTTTTTGCCCTTTTTCCCAGTCAATTTTAAATTTTAAGCCATTTTCTAAAACCAAATCATCACTTGACTTTCCAAATAAGTATTGATTTTCAATATTTGATGCATAATCTGAAGGCAAGGATTCAACACTTTTATCGTAAATAGCTTCTAATTCTTCTCCGAAAACTTCCTTTAAGGCAGCAACTATTTTTGGACTTTCTAAATGCATTCCAATCGAATGACATTGTAAAACTGCCGTTTTTCCATACATATCGATTATTAGTCCAGGCAAACCGTCTCCAGTAGCATGGATCAATCGAAAACAATTGGTAAGGTCTTGATTGGGTAATTGTATTTGCTTTCGATAGGCTAAAGCTGTTTGGATTTTTTTGATCCAAAAATCTATAGTCGGCAGTTCTTTTTGCCTAGAAAATAAACGAACCTTTATACTAGCATCTTGGTAATGACCAGTAGCCAAATAGGCTCCACCCTTACTGTATACTTCTACAACATCCCCATCTTTCACCTCACCTACAATTTCATGAACAGCTCCTGAAAATACCCAAGGGTGAAATCGCTTGACGGGTAGATCCTTTTTTGATTTTAATATGATTTTGGTCATTAATTTAATTTTTGGTGAATGTAAGTTGCTTATGACATTCATCAAAAAAATAATAGCATTGGTAGTCACTTTTATTTCAATAAGGTATAAACTCTTAAGTTCACGCAACTAATCCGAGCTCAAGTTGACTATTTCTATAAAGGAATAAATTCTTTTCTCTATTTATTGGACGATTAGTCTAATCCTGTTTAACATGACAGTCGGACTTTTCGGATTTAACACCTAAATACAAAATTATTTTATGAAAAATCACCTAACACTTTTTGTACTTCTTTTTAGTTTTTTTACAACAAATGCACAGCTTAACGTTTCTTATGTTTCGCAAGTTCAATTTCCCATCACCATAAGCGATGTATGGGGATATGTAGCTCCAGATGGCACTGAATATGCCATTGTTGGACGAGATGATGGAGTTTCAATAGTGAATTTGGAAGACCCTGCTAACCCTGTAGTAAGTGATTTTATTCCTGGAATTATTTCTGGATGGCGTGATATTAAAACTTGGGGGGAGTTTGCCTATGTGATTAATGAAGATGGTAATGGTTTATCTGTTATTGATCTTTCAAATCTACCGGGAACCGTTTCTGCCTTTAATTGGACACCTAACATACCAGGATTGGGTACATTAAGCACCTGTCACAATATTTTTATTGATGAAATTGGTTATGCTTACTTGACTGGCTGTAATTTGAATAATGGAGGGTTAATTTTTGTAGATGTTTTCTCAGATCCAGGTAATCCTATTTTTGCAGGTCGAGGGTCATCTACTTATTCTCATGATGTTTATGTTAGAGATAATTTGGCATATAGTTCCGAAATTAATAATGGGATTTTTTCCATTTATGATGTATCTGACAAAAATATGCCTCAACTTTTAGCTTCCAATGCAACACCTGCTCAAGTATCCCATAATGCTTGGCCTTCTGATGATGGTTCTATTCTGTTTACTACTGATGAAACAGGAAATGCACCAGTTGCATCCTATGATATTTCAGATTTAAGTGATATTAAAGAATTAGATCAATTTAGACCTTATGAAACACTTGGAGATGGTGTGGTTCCTCATAATGTTCATGTGTTTAATGATTATTTGATTATTTCATATTATACGGATGGCGTATTGATTGTCGATGGATCTAGACCGGAGAACTTGGTTGAGGTTGGAAATTTTGACACCTTTATTCCAGCTTCTACAGGATTTTCTGGAGCATGGGGAGCTTATCCTTTTTTACCTTCCGGATTGATTTTAGTCTCTGATATTGAAGATGGGCTGTTTGTTTTAGAACCTAATTATGTCCGTGCCTGCTGGTTGGAAGGATCTGTAACAGATGGAGTTTCCGGTACGCCAATATTAGATGCTAAAGTAGATATCATTGGTGAATTACCAGTAGAAAGAACGAGTACAACAGGTGATTATGCAACTGGATTGGCAACTGCTGGAACCTATGAGGTTCTGGTGACGAAGCATGGTTATGACCCGACAACAGCTACCGTTGTTCTTGAAAATGATATGGTTACGATTCAGGATTTCGTTTTATTTCCACAGCCTGCTTTTACTTTTAATGGGAAAGTGATTGATGCAGATACAGGAGAGCCAATAGAGGATGTTAAGATCCAAATAAGCACGGTTGGTTACGAAGATGATTTTTTGACGGATTCGAATGGAGATTTTATTTTAACACCATTTTACTCAGAGACTTATACTATTTGGGTTGGAAAATGGGGTTATAAAACAGCACAAGTGAAAGACATTGTAATAAATGAAATTAATAATGGTACTACTATCGAAATAGAGAAAGGAATTGAAGACGTTTTTGCTTTAGATTTGGGTTGGGTAGTTGATGGCACCGCAAATTTCTCTCAAGGTGCTTTTGAGTTGGGGATTCCGGTCGAAGCATCTGTAGAGGTTGGACCTACAAATATTGTTTTACAACCAGGGAATGATGTACCTGAAGATCTTGGAGAAGGTTGTTATGTAACAGGGAATACAGCAGATTTTCAAAATGGTTTTTTAATCGGAGCTGGAACCCGTCTGACTTCTCCAGTTTTTGATATTACTGATATGAATGAACCTTGGTTAAGTTATTATACCTGGTTTTTTAATGTCATTGGTGATCCAAATAATTTGGGACCAGGTAATGATAAAATAGCCGTAAAACTCTCAAATGGTAGTGATATAGTCGTCGTTGATGAGATCAAATTTGAATCTTTACTTGAGCCTTCTGCTTGGAAACAGTCTCAAATTAATATTTTAGATACGATAGAGGCGACTGACCAAATGCAAATTATTTTTGAATTAGTTGATTTTGACTTTAATGATATTTCGGAGGGCTTAGTCGATTATTTCCAAGTCTGGGATGCAAATCCTACGGGCTTGAATAATATTGATACGGAATCTTTTAGTTTGACTGCTCAACCAAATCCATCTACTTCAAATTTCAATATATTTTATGAGTTGAAAGATCTGAATATTGATGCTCAGTTAGTCATATTTAACACGCTGGGACAACATATCCAAACGATTGAGTTGAAAGAAAATAAAGGAAAAGTGGAGTTAGGAGCTGATTTTGTTAAGGGTATTTATTATGCACAAATTCAGCAAGGAAATAAACTAGGGCAGGGGATTAAGCTCATTAAACAGTAATATTAAATTTTTCTTAGAAACGCTCAAATACATTTTATTAAAAACATAAGTTCAAAGTTCAAATTGTTCGATGGTTATTCCATATTGAGCAATTGAATTTTGGACTTTTTTTAGTTTGGAAATTAGCAAAATGTGCTTATGTTATGAGAATTTTTTTAATTGTAATTGTTTAATCCAAAGGGCATCTCCTTTCTTTTTCCACAATTGAAACTTTTTCCTTCCTTATTATTGTTGCTTCGAACAATTAGATATTTGGCAAAAATCATAAATTTGCCAACTTTTTAAATAGTGAGTAGTGAATTGTTATTGGTGTTAAGCCTTTATGCTTAATTAATTGAAGTCTTTGCCCATCGACAACTCTCTAATCACCTTTCAGTAACACAATGAATATTATTTCGGTCATTCAAGAGGGAGTTATAAATGCGGTGAAAGCAGTGTATGGTGCTGACATTGATTCTAAACAGGTATCAATGAATGTGACACGCAAAGAATTTGAAGGTGATTATACGGTGGTTGTTTTTCCATTTTCCAAGATAGCTCGCAAGAAACCAGAGGCGATTGCCGAAGATTTGGGGAAACATATCGTTGAGCATGTGGCTGAAATTTCAGACTTTAATGTCATAAAAGGTTTTTTGAACTTATCTATTGGCAGTGAATTTTGGAGTGAATTTTTAAATGCTGCTACAGTGGATCCTGATTTTGGAATCCATCCATCTAATGGAAAAAAAGTAATGGTTGAATTTTCATCGCCTAATACCAACAAACCATTACACCTAGGGCATATTAGAAATATATTATTGGGATGGTCTTGTTCGAAAATCCTACAAGCTGCTGGTTACGAGGTGATTAAGACGCAAATTGTAAACAATAGAGGTATTGCAATTTGTAAATCGATGTTGTCTTGGAAAAAGTTTGCTAATGGTGCAACGCCGGAAAATTCAGGGATTAAGGGAGATAGAATGGTTGGTGATTATTATGTCATGTTCACTAAAAAATATGAAGAAGAATATTTGAGTTGGCAGCAAACGGAAAAAGCAATTGAGGTCTACAATGAAAAGAAAAAAGAAGGGCAAGAAAAAGAAGCATTTTTCAAAGGTTACAAGAATGACTATTTCAACGAGTACAGTGAATTAGGAAAAGAGGCGAAAGAAATGCTCCTAAAATGGGAAAATAATGACCCTGATACTTTGGAATTGTGGAAAACAATGAATAGTTGGGTTTTAGAAGGTTTTGATAAAACATATGCAAAACTGGGTGTTGATTTTGATAAATTATATTTCGAGTCAGATACTTATTTATTAGGTAAAGAGATTATCGAAAAGGGATTAGAAAAGGGAATTCTGACAAAAGAGGATAAGCGCGTTTTTATCGATTTGGAAACGAAAGGGTTAGGAAGAAAAACTGTTATTAAAAGTGATGGAACGTCAACTTATACTTCCCAAGATTTGGGAACGGCACAATTAAGATGGAATGATTACGGTACCGAAAAGATGGTTTATGTGGTAGGGGACGAACAAATTAGTCATTTTCAAGGCGTTTTTGAGATTTTGAAGAAACTTGGCGAACCTTACGCGGATGGATTGTATCATTTAGCATATGGGATGGTTGATTTACCAACTGGACGCATGAAAACGAGAGAGGGAACGGTTGTGGATGCAGATGATTTGATTGCAGAAGTCATTGAAGAGTCAAGACAAAATGCCAAGGAAAGAGGGGAATTGCATGAAATGTCGAAGGAAGAGCAAGAGGAAATCATTAGAAATATAGGATTAGCGGCTTTGAAGTTTTTCATTATCAAA
Source organism: Bacteroidota bacterium (assembly GCA_024743405.1). Classification (GTDB taxonomy): domain Bacteria; phylum Bacteroidota; class Bacteroidia; order Chitinophagales; family Saprospiraceae; genus JANSWP01. The sequence goes on along the minus strand of JANSWP010000017.1, from coordinate 41,512 downwards.
GTACACCCTAAGAAAAGAATGACTTTTAATCCAAAAGAGTCTGTGGATTTACAAGGACAAACAGGACCTTATGTCCAAAACGCATATGTTAGAATACAGTCTATTTTGAGGAAAGCCGCCGGGAAAGCAGATTTGGAGAAATCTAAATTATACAAAGATTACGAATCGTTGGAAAAGGATTTATTGAATCAAATATATCAATATCCAGCATTGGTGAAATCAGCAGCAGAAGATTATGACCCTTCTTCGATTGCAAATTATTGTTACAATATAGCTAAGACTTTTCATAAATTTTATCATGATCATTCAATTTTAAAAGCCGAATCAGAAGAGGCTAAAGCATTCAGATTGAAATTGGCGAAAATGGTTGGGAGAGTTTTGAAAGCAGCTATGTCTTTGCTTGGAATTGAAATGCCAGAAAGGATGTAAAGTTAGTTTAGGAAACTAAATCGGAACTTATATAATAAAGCTAAAACTAAAACATATGAAATCTTTATTTTTTGCACTGTTGACCTTTTTGGTCTTTGCCAGTAGTTGTAAATCTTATTATGCACGACAAGAAAGGGCATGGAGTAATATTGAAACTATGAAAAATGGAGCCTTATTGGTTCGATTACAAACTGGAGAAAAGAAGGTGTCAGCAATGAAAAAAGCAGGTTTGAATGAAAAAGCAAAAGAAGCTAAAGCATATCAAAAGAATCAAAATGAATTGATTACTCAAGCATTTGTGAAACATTTTGATTACTGTCCAGTTTACTTTTTCTATGCGGATAAATCAGAAGAAATAAAGAATAATAATTTTGGATCCCTAATGAACGCAGATCTTACAAAAGCCTCAAATTCAGATTTCTCTGGATCTAATTGGTTTCTAGCAGAGTATGGTTTGACTCAAGATCCTTTATCCGAAGCAAACGACCAAAAATCAGTGCCTGGTGCCAGTAAAGGGGTAAAATCAATTGTAATAAAAAATCAAAATTTTGTCCAGCTAGAACGCCCTTTCCCTTATAGTGGACGCGTCTTTAATGCTGGAGCAAATGATTTTAATAAGGCAGTTAGGAGTATAGATAATTCTCTAAAAGAATTTGAAATCCAGGCTCAAATGAAACGTCAGAAGCGAGCATTAAAGAAGAAAAGAAAATCATTAAATGATTAATCAAGAAAACACAATAAATCATAAACAACTATAATGAGTACCGAATCAAAAGAATCGCTCAATTTTATAGAGCAAATTGTAGAAGAAGATATTGCAAGTGGAAAACACAATGGAGCTATTCTAACTCGTTTTCCTCCTGAACCAAATGGATATTTGCACATTGGTCACGCTAAAGCGCTTTGGGTGAATTTCGGTATTTCCCAGAAATACGGAGGTAAAACGAATCTTCGATTTGATGATACAAACCCAACGACAGAGGAAACAGAGTTTGTTGATTCTATTAAAGAAGATATTGAGTGGTTGGGTTATGAATGGGATGGAGAGCCATTGTATGCATCTGATTATTTTCCTCAATTATACCAATTTGCGATTGATTTGATCAAGAAAGGGTTGGCTTATGTGGAAGATTCATCGGCCGAGGAAATTGGCAAAATGAAGGGTGATATTGGTGTTCCTGGGCAAAACAGTCCATACAGAGATCGACAAATTGAAGAAAATTTGCGCCTTTTTGAAGGGATGAAAAATGGAGAATTTCCAGATGGCACAAGAGTTTTGAGAGCTAAAATTGATATGGCGCACCCAAATTTGTTGCTTCGTGATCCTGTTTTGTATCGTATCAAACACGAAACACATCACCGAACTGGAGATGATTGGTGTATCTATCCATTATATGATTTTGCTCATGGACAATCAGATTCTATTGAGAATATAACGCACTCTTTGTGTTCTCTGGAGTTTCGTCATCACCGAGATTTGTATGATTGGTTGATTGAGAAATTGGAAATTTTTCCTTCTCGCCAAATTGAATTTGCTCGAATGAATGTAGAATACATGATTACGAGTAAGCGCCGTTTACCTAAATTAGTCAATGAACATTTTGTAAATGGATGGAATGATCCCCGAATGCCTACGCTTTCAGGTATGCGTCGGCGAGGATATCCTCCAGCCGCTATTCGTAATTTCTGTCGAGATACTGGTTTAGCGAAACGTGATAACTTGATTGAAATCAACAAATTAGAATATGCAGTTCGCCAAGAACTAAACAAAACTGCGCCACGTGTAATGGGGGTTTTAGATCCATTGAAAGTGGTGATTACAAACTATCCGGAAGGGAAAACGGAAGATTTAACTTTGATCAATAATCCTGAGGATGAAAGTCAAGGTAGTCGGATCCTGCCTTTTAGCAGAGAGATTTATATTGAAAAGAAGGACTTTATGGAAGATCCACCTCGGAAGTTTTTCCGATTGGGACCTGGTAAAAATGTCCGATTAAAAGGAGCCTATATTGTTCATTGTGATGGTTTCGTAAAAGATGAAAGTACTGGTGAAGTAACTGAGGTTCATTGTACTTATTATGAAGATAGTAAGTCTGGTTCAGATACTTCTGGTGTGAAATCCAAAGGTGTTTTGCATTGGGTATCTATAGATCATGCTGTAAAAGTAGAAGTTAGAGAGTATGACCGCTTGTTTACAGAACCGTCACCGCTTGGTCATGAAGGCAAAGACTTTTTGGAGTTCTTTAACAGCGACTCACTAGTCATAAATGATAATGCCTTCGTAGAACCTAGTCTGAAAAATGCAAAACCTGGTGACCGTTTTCAATTTATGAGAATGGGTTATTACTGTTTGGATGAAGATTCTAATGATGAGCATTTGGTTTTTAATCGGACGGTGACTTTAAAAGATACCTGGGCGAAGGTTCAGAAAAAAAATAATTAGCAGAGGTTGGTTATTTTTACCAACTCCTTAATGAAATGGCGTGATAGAATAGTTTCTATCACGCTATTCTTTTGTGCAAGATTTAGAGGCAAGTTTTTATTCAAAATCATGAAATTTTAAGTTGAATACTCCAATTTCTGGTGCTTTGGCAGGAATGTCCCATCTACCATCATATTCTATGAATTCAGGTACATACTTATTCTTAACCGTTTTTAGCTTAATTGACATAGTCACATCAAAATCATAGATCATGCTTTTGTGGCTTAATCGATAATCTCTGGCAATAACTTGAAAAGTTTTTTTCTCAAAATAAGTTTCTAAAAATTTAATAACAGTTTTCCCTTCTTTTTTTGATTCAAATTGTGGTTTTAATTTAACTGTAAAAACATAACATTCTTTGTCCCCTCGATAGCTCTTTGAGCTAATTGAATAATTGTAATAAGGCATCATGTCTGGCTCAAAGATGGCAGTTTTGGCCCCGATAAATGGAACATTAGCCTTGTCGCCTGGGCTAAAAATGAGTTTTTTTAACTCATTAATATGTCTTTCCATACCACTTTGGTTTTCGTCCCAATTTTCTTTTGAATATGAGTAGCACTGCTTTCCTTTTGTAAAAAAGAAATGCTCCAATAGTTGCCCGGTATAATATTTATGCTTGCGCTTTTTTTTATAATAATTTCCAGTAATATTTTCCTTTAATGTTTCCATCGTTCGACAATTTCCTTCTGCATATTGTTGATGTTTCCCTTCATGAGCCCCCTTTATTTTACCTTTTTTATTATGCATTTTAATATGGTTGTCAAATTGATAAGTCATCATTCGCAAATTCTGAAATGCATTATAAAATGACTCATCTTCTCTCATGATTCGAATAAAATCATCAACGTTAAATCCTTTTCGAGTTGCCGTGACCACAAAAGAATCGAGGGTTACAATAGCAGAAATATGTCGATAAGAAGTATCCGATTGACTAGATAGATTTGACGAACTCAAGAATATAGAGATGATAATTATGTGAAAAATTATTTTACTCATTTGGTGATTTCTTTACTGTTTTTATGTGGTTTTTTCCCAAATTAATCAATTTATTCGCCTTTGAATATTTGGGTTTATTTTTGGCAAAAATAATACATCAATTACCAATTTAATGTTTCAAAATTAGTACACTCTAAACTAAATATATCACCTTTTTCAAAAAGGCAATCTACTTAATTTACCGTGTAATTAGACTCCTCTTCAGAACACACAAAAGGAATTCCCACCACCCTTAATTGTATCATTCATTAGCCTATTTCTTTTATTATATTTGCCAAAATTTTTAAAAATAAAACCAATTTAATTTTATGCAAAACGTACAAAATTATATTAAAGAAAATAAGCAGCGATATTTAGACGAGTTATTGGAATTTTTGCGAATTCCATCTGTAAGTGCTGATCCATCATTTACGGCTGATGTACGAAAAACAGCGGAATTCGTAGCTCATAGTTTGACGAAAGCTGGAGCAGATAATGTAGAGATTTGTGAGACAGCGGGTCATCCAATTGTATATGCTGAAAAAATGGTTAATGAATCGGCACCAACAATTTTGGTTTATGGTCATTATGATGTTCAACCACCTGACCCTATAGATTTATGGGAATCACCTCCGTTTGAACCCATCATCAAAAAGACGGATAAACATCCTGATGGTGCTATTTATGCCAGAGGATCTTGTGATGATAAGGGTCAAGCTTATATGCATGTAAAAGCATTTGAGGCGATGGTAGCGAATGATGCATTAACTTGTAATGTTAAATTTATGATTGAAGGAGAGGAGGAAGTTGGTTCGAAACATCTAGGGATCTTTTGTGAAGAAAATAAGGAGAAACTTGCTTGTGATGTAGTATTAATTTCCGATACGTCCATTATTGCCAATGATGTACCTTCTATCACAACTGGTTTGAGAGGTTTGGCTTATGTTGAAGTTGAGGTAACAGGACCAAATAGAGATTTACACTCTGGGGTATATGGCGGAGCAGTAGCAAATCCCATCAATATCTTAAGTAAAATGATTGCTTCGTTGCATGATGAAAATAACCATATTACGGTGGATGGTTTTTATGATGATGTTGAAGTGGTTTCGAAAGAAGAACGAAAAGCTATGAATGAGGCACCTTTTGATATTCATGAATACAAAGATAATTTGGATATTTTTCAAGTTAGAGGAGAAAAGGGGTACACTACTTTAGAAAGAACTTCTATTCGTCCGACTCTTGATGTAAATGGGATTTGGGGTGGATATATTGGTGAAGGTGCAAAAACGGTTTTACCGTCAAAAGCAACTGCTAAAATCAGTATGCGATTGGTTCCCAATCAAAATTCTGATCAAATCACCGAAATATTTACGAAATATTTCGAATCTATCGCACCCAATTCTGTTAAGGTAAAAGTAACAAATATGCATGGCGGAGAACCTGCAGTTACACCAACTGATACTCCAGAATATAAAGCAGCGCATAAAGCCTTAGAAACAACCTTTGGAAAAGCTCCTATTCCGCAAAGAAGTGGGGGTAGTATTCCAATTGTTGCCTTATTTGAGAAGGTATTAGGTGTGAAAACGGTATTGATGGGCTTCGGATTGGACAGTGATGCGATTCATTCTCCTAATGAGCATTACGGTCTGTTTAATTTCTATAAGGGAATTGAAACCATACCTTACTACCACCAGTATTATGCAGAGTTGAAAAAGTGAGATTAAAAAGAGTCCCTAACTTGAAGTTGAGTTAGGGATTCTTTCTTTTTGTATTTGTAACGAGCAAATAATAGGAAAGCTAACGCTCACATAATTGATGATTTTGCTAATTCATTAAGCAATTTCCCCACCACAACTTGATCCAGCACCTGCTGTACAACCATAACAATGTTGATTCAACACGATGTTTCTTTTCTTTAAAGAATCAAAATCAAAGTTCTCTAGATGAGTAGAATTTTTGGTCGCCACTTTTAAGTCGAGCATTTGATTGAAATCGCAATCATATAGATAACCATCCCAACTTACAGAAATAGTGTTTCGACACATCAAGCCCATTATAGTTGAGGGGTTGAAAGCTTCAACCAATTTTTCCATATATTCCTCATAGTTATCAGTTTCTAATAAATAGTCCAAAAAGCGGCTAATAGGTAGGTTCGTAATGGCATAGAGACTATTGAAAACGATATCATATTTCCGTTTCAATTGCCTTTTAAATTCAGGTTCTAATTCTCCTTGGCTTGCTGGTAAAAAGGCTCCAGATGGATTGTAAACTAAATCCAGTTTTAGTCCACTTCCCTCTTTTCCATAACCTACTTCATTCAACATTTTTAATGCTTTTATTGAAGCTTCGAATACACCATCTCCTCTTTGATTATCGGTTCTGCTTTTTGAAAAATAGGGTAGTGAGGAGACCACATGAACCCCATGCCTGGCAAAGAATTCAGGTAAATCATTGTATTTTTTATTGGCAACGATGATTGTCAAATTACATCGATTGATTACTGTTTTATCTAATTTTGATAATTCTTCAACAAACCACCTAAAATGTGGATTCATCTCTGGAGCCCCACCAGTAATATCAACGGTATTAATGCTTGGTGTAGCCTTAATAATTTCTAAGCAACGCTCTAGAGTTGCTCTATCCATATTTTCCCGTTTCTTATCGGGACCAGCATCCACATGACAGTGTCCACAAGCCTGATTACAGAGCTTGCCGATATTAATTTGGAATATTTCTAATTCAGCTGGTTTAAGAGGCAAGTGTCCTAATTTTTCCAATTTTTGTCCAAAATGAGGGAAGTTAGCGTCTACTTTCTCCTTGCCATTTAATACTTTCAATTGGAAAAAAGTATCAGATAATTCACTGCCTCTGACACTTAATGATTTGCTTTTTTGCTTAATCGCCATTTATTTGATTTTTTTACTCAACTGCTTCTGGGTGATTTTATTAAAATAGGCACTTACATGGTCAATTTCTTGACTTGATTCATCATTTGCACACCATAAACTAGAGTAGTGCCTCCTTTTATTGCGGCAGCCACATGAACAGCTTCCATCATTTGTTCTTCGTCAGCGCCTTTTTGCAAACAAGTAGAAGTATAGGCATCAATACAATATGGACATTGGATTGCATGCGCAACGGCCAAAGCGATTAATGATTTTTCACGAACAGTTAAAGCGCCTTCCTCAAAAACAGAACCATACCATTCAAAGAATTTTTTTCCGTATTCCTCTTGTAAGTCAGTAATTTTTGAGAAATCTTTTAAATCTGATTTTTTAAAATGATATTCGTCTTTCATTGTTATTAAGTTTTACAAAATTTTCAATGCTCCGTTAACTTAGTAACGGCTAAAAAATAAGTCCGCCAATTTGAAATAGTAGATTTTAGATTTTAGTAAGGCAAAAAATACTTTTTGCGTTCGCCTTTGTACCTTCCGGCACAAGCCAGCGCATAATGCAGGGCATCTGCGAGTATTTTTAACGCCCCAAAAGTTCAAAAGATACATCGGCATATGTCGGAGTTATTCTTTAGGCGTTACTAATCGGATTCATTTTGGCAAAAATGGTTTCTTACGATGGTAAAACAAACGATTTTTTCTGAAATACACTAATGTGTTTTTATAAGGACACTTATCACTAGACTTTATTCTAAAAAGTTTTGTTTGGCTAAAAATTAGTCTTTAGCCTTCACTCTTCGTCACGTACTCACCTTAATAGCTAAGGCTATTAGGTTCCGTGCGTTTCTCGATTGAAAACAAAATCCAAAATTTTTATCTCATAAAACCTTTTAGAATAAAGTCTACTTAATGAAAAATTAAATTCGTAATTAATTAATATGAGGAATCAACTTATTTATATTGGCTTTTTTTTCCTGCTTCTCTTTTCTTGTAAACCAAATTTTTCGATTCGGAATATTGATTTTTTGGATCTTCCTACTTATTCGGAATCTGGAAACCTTCAAGTTGTGATAGAGATTCCAGCTGGTACGAATCACAAAATTGAAATCAACAAAATCACCGGAGTATTTGAAAATGACTCCATAAATGGAGCGGTTCGAATAGTCGATTTTTTACCGTATCCTGGGAATTATGGCTTCATTCCATCTACTTTAATGGACAAAGAAAGAGGAGGCGATGGTGATGCATTGGATATTTTAGTTATTGCAGAGTCTGTGCCAACGGGCACTATAATGGAGGTTTATCCAATTGGTGTTCTATTATTGGAAGATGGCGGTGAACAAGATTCTAAGATAATTGGGGTACCCGTTGATTCTTCTTTTAATATTTTGCAAGCTTATGATTTTTCAACCTTTATGATCGAAAAGCAAGCAGCTAAAAGAATGATTGAAGATTGGTTTTTAAATTACAAAGGATTCGGTCAAATGGAATTAATAGGTTGGCGAGATGAGCAATATGCCCAAAAGGAAGTTGAAAAATGGCTTATTAAGTGAAAAGATCTTACGAAATATCCATTGGGGAAAATAATTTTTCTAATCGACCCAACCTTTTCTAGAATGTTACTTGTCTGAAAGGATAAGTATTAATTTGAAATTTAAATCAAAAGAGTTTGTAGGCTCACGTTATTACTTTTAGATTTGAATTTGCTACTTTACTTCTAAATTTTTCACCAATTAAAAGATCAATAAAAATGTATTGGAAGCCTACTTTTATTATGTTTTCTCTAATTTTTGCATTGAGCACAGTAGTTGCTCAAACAGATGGTTTAATGAAAGTTTTGGATGAGATTCATTTAAAAAATGGATCTACTTTTAAAGGAGAAATAGTCTCTTACAAACGAGGTAAGATAATGAAAATAAAACTTCAAACTGGGCAAGAAATCGAAATTCAAGATAGTGAAATCCAAAAAATTGTTCAAGGAATTAGGGTAAATGAGGAAAATATTGAATTAACACCCAAAGAAGCTAAAAAACCAATTGTTTTAAGAACTAGCGGGGTTTATAATACAACTTATACAAGCTTTGCATCTGGGAATAATCGCTTTGATCAGTTTACTCTAGGGGCTGGAGTACATAATGTTACTGGGATGCATTGGACACCAAAAATTGGAGTGGGTATTGGAATTGGGTTAGACAATTACTCTAGAAGAGGAGAAACGATATTACCGATTTATGCAGAATTTAAATTTATCCCTATTGAAAAGGCAAAAGAATTGTTTTTAGTAGCCTCCGCAGGTTGGGGTTTTGCGTTTAAACGAGAACAATTTGGGATTATTGATGCAAAAGGTGGTTATATGTTTCACCCAGCCATTGGTTATAGAGCGGGCACCTCTGATGGAACAAATGTAGTTATTGATCTTGGTATAAAATTTCAAGACGCATTTTTCAAAGAAGAGTTACCCAATAATGATCTCGAATTTCGAGACATTGTTTTCAAAAGAGTGGTTATTCGAGTTGGATTAACTTTATGGAATTAACTTTCAACTATTAAAAAATAAGAGTTCCCTATTCGCAAATATTTAATAGTAAAGCATTTTTGGATTGAGACAGCAGTCATATACTCAATGTTGAAAATTGCTTTTGAAAACGGGAATTCACGCTCATGTTTAAAAGAAAAAAATATACAGACGAAGAACTAGTGAACGGTTGTGTCGCCAATGACCGATTCTTTCAAGAGAAATTATACCGCAAGTATTTTGCGAGTATGATGTCTATGTGCATGCGCTATACCAGAGATAAAGAGGTAGCTATGATCATTATCAATAATGGTTTTTTAAGGGTATATAAAAAAATTGAATTGTATTCCTATAAAGGTTCTTTGGAGGGTTGGATCAGAAGATTAGTTTTTCATAGTTTGTCTGATTATTTTAAGAAGGAATCCAGACAGATTCGATTTTTAGAATTGGAGAACCGAGATGCTCCAATAAATGGAGAGGGATTACAGAATATGTATATGGAGGATTTAATGAAAATGGTAGATTTATTACCTCCAGCAACCAAAAAAGTGTTCACTTTATATGCTATTGAAGGTTATACTCATGTCGAAATTTCAAAAAATATTGGCATCAGTGAAGGTACTTCAAAATGGCATTTAGCTACTGCCCGAAAAAAATTAAAACAACTTATTGCAAAGTCTAATGAATTGAAGGATTATGCCGGATAAATTTACAAAAATTGATAAAAAGTTTACTGACCAGGCATGGAATGAAATGTCAAAAATACTGGATAAGGAAATGCCGGTCAGCTCCTCCAAAAAAAATGGGTGGAGGCGATATTTATTATTGTTGCTTCTCGTATCAGTAGGTTTTGGGGCTGCTTATGGATTAATGGCTGCTTTTTCTGATCTGAAAGGGGAGACTAAGCCTACAAAGACGGAAAGACCTATAGCTATGGTAGAAAAATTGGTTTCCGAAAATAGCCAAAAAGCCAATGACTCTAAGGTAGTTAAGGATGATTTTAATAATTCCAAAAAAATTACTTCTCAAACAGTTAATTCAAATAGAGTATTAACCTCACAGTCTAATGAAAAAAAATCAGTATCAAGTTTAAATTCAAAGCAGCTTGATTCGAAAAAAAATAATGTCTCAATATCTTCTGATCCACCAAAAAATAGTAGAGTTGGATCCTTATTAAAAACTGCAAAAACCAATAATAAAAGTATTTCGATCGACCAATTAAGTACACTACCATTACTTACCATCAATGGCTTTCCAATTGAAAATAATCCATTATCAACTGGATTTGAATTTGTGGAAAACAGAAAAAATAAGAAAGGATTATTGAATCCTGATGTGTTGAAAATAAAGGGAGATGGTATTTTTCATCCAATAAAAACCATTGATGGGATAGGAGGTTCACTGATATTGGGGTACAAACTAAAAAATCCTAAACTTGGGTTTGAGACTGGAATTGGCTATCAATTCTTAACTACTAACCCTGCTGCCGATGACAAGAGACTGTTTCAATTTAATAGTAATGCTGATGAATTTGCAGGAGGGGCAGAAAATGACCTTGATTTTTCTCCTAAGCCTAATTTCGATGTAACAGTTGCGGTGGACGTTGAAAATAACTATACAGTCTCTGCAGATGAGTTACAAGATACCACTGGAACGTTTTCTTTGATTAGCTTTCCAATGGAATTACATTATTTAAGAGTTCCATTTAAAATTTACTATCAAATCAGTCCAAGATGGAACATTAAAGGGGGAATGAATTTATCATTACTTCTGTCTTCGCCTTCGCCCACTACAGGAGGATTATTAAATTTTGAAAACTCTATTAACAATCAAAAAATAGTAGCTAATGGCTCCTACCGTAAAGATTTTTTCTCCAATGAAATACCAATTAGGAAATTAGATTTAGGTGCATCTTTAGGAATGAGTTATAAATTTTCAAAAAATATTGAAGGTAGCTTTCAATATAATTTTGGACTTATTGACCACTTTAATTTAAATAATTTATCAAGTAAAAATCGATATTTTCAATTGTCGCTTGCCTATAATTTTAATTTGAATAGGTAACTTTCAGCTTCTTTTTCAAAAAATGCTGAAAATATGTTGACTTGCCAAAAGGATCGTTTTAGTCTACCTTCCGAAATTACTTATTTAAATTGTGCTTATATGTCGCCACTCTTAGAAGCTGTTGAAGTGGCAGGTTATCAAGGAGTTGCAAGAAAAATAGCTCCTTTTGAAATCTTTCCCAATGATTTTTTTGATCCAGTTGAATCAGTAAAAAAGACATTTGCAAAATTGGTGAATACACCAGATTTTGAACGCATAGCTATTATCCCTTCGGTTTCTTATGGAATAGCCAATGTTGTTAATAATATAAAAGCCGAAAAAGGTCAAAAGATCATCATGGTTGATGAGCAATTCCCAAGTAATTACTATTCCTGGAAAAGACTTTCTAAAAAGGATGGACTGCAGATCATTATTGTAAAACCTGATGAAAATATTGAAAAAAGAGGGGAAAATTGGAATGCAAAAATATTAGAAGCTATTGATGAAGATACTGCTGTGGTAACCATGCCGAATGTTCATTGGGCGGATGGAACCAAATTCGATTTAAAAAGTATTAGAGCAAAAACGAACAAAATTGGAGCGAAATTAATCATCGATGGGACACAGTCCATTGGCGCTATGCCATTTGATGTTGATGAAATACAGCCAGATGCAGTTATTAATGTTGCTTATAAATGGTTGCTAGGACCCTATTCGAGTGGAGTTGCTTATTACGGGGAGGCATTTGACAATGGAACTCCAATCGAAGAAAGTTGGATGAATCGGATAAAAAGTGAGGACTTTCAAGGATTAGTTAATTATCAGGATCAATATCGTCCGAAAGCAGCTAGGTATAATGTAGGGGAAGCATCTAACTTTATGTCCATCCCAATGATGGAGGCTGCGATGAAAAGCATTTTGGAATGGGGTGTGGAAAATATCCAAAATTATTGTGCTGATTTATCCAATAAATATTTAGCGGATTTTCAAAATATGGGTTGTCATGTAGAGGATCCTACGTATCGAGCTCCACATTTATTTGGCATTCGTTTGAGTAAAAATTTTGATTTAGACGAGTTGAAAGCTCAATTTTTGAAGAATAAAGTCTTTGTTTCTTTTCGAGGAAATGCTATAAGAATAGCTCCTCATTTATATAATGATGAAGCAGATTTCGAAAAATTAGTAATGTGTTTTAAAAAGGCAAGAAAACGGTTATTGATATAGTAGACTTGTTCTGAAATGAGTGATTTGATGTTTTTTGAGAAATCGATACTACGTCTATGTCTGTTATTAAGCAAAATAGAATTTTGTAAAAAAGGATTAACAAAATAGGGAATAACAAACACGTGTTATCGTTTTTGTAAAAACTATCTAATCTATGAAAATCCTGCTTTACTGCTTATTGCTCATGTTGTTTCTGATTTCTTGTAAAAAGGAACAAAATATTTTTATTGACCCCTCGGATATTGAAAACAAACCTTCAGCGTATTTCCCAATGGAAGTTGGCAATTATTGGGTTTATGAATACTCAAGATTAAAAGAAGACGGGACCGAAGAACTGTTGAATATTGATACCTTAAAAATAACTGGTGATACCATAATTGGTGCGGATAAATTTTATTTTTTTGATCACACAAACTTTACCATACTTGGTACATTGTTTCCTTCTCCGTTAGGGATAATAAATCACCATATTACTACAGAAGAAGGAGTGACCTTTTTGTCATTAACCCAAAATGATACACTATCGGCTTCATTGAGTAATCAGTTTGATATTTATACGATGATTGAAACCGTGGATATTCCGACTATTGAAGTACCCGCTGGTCTTTTTGATACTAATGTTGTAGATAGACAGGTGGAGATAAACTTTAAAGAATTTCCTTCGGAACATGGGAACCCTCGTACATCTCATATGTATTTCGCGAAGGAAATTGGCGCAGTTTTGATAGAAACATTTTTTGCAAGTAGTCCTGATTTATTTATTTTTAAATTGAAGGATTATCGTTTGAACTGAATACATTCCTTACCAGATTCCTTAGGTTTATAACGCTTCTATCAAATCGAATAAGCCAACCGAAATATTAGAAACTTCTTGTAAAGGACCAGAAGTATTGCTCAGAACAGTAATTGTCGTCTTTTGCTTGGGTAATAACAATTATTCTCTTTTGGATAATTGATCAAGGCAATAGAAAGTTATGAAAGAAAATTAATCATTTGGAATTCGTTTGATGAAAAAACGAATTTGCCCCATGTGGTTGGCCTGATGTTCCATCACATGATACCAAGCCCAGTGATTATTCATCGATGTTCCTTTTATTTTCTTTTCAAACCATTTGTCATCTTTGGTTTTCAATAATTTTAATGTCTTTTCTCGTACGTCATCCCAAATATCTAAATAATATTGGATGGGTTTACCTCTTAATTCTTCTCTTGCTTTGTCACCTAAATTGAGGGCTGTGTCCCATTTTACAGATTCTGCTCTATTGAAACCTCGGTTTTGAAAAGTATATACCTGATAATAAGCTTCTGTAGCGGCTAGATGTAAAATAAGTGCTCCAATTCGATTGGCGTTTTCATCGATCAAGAAGTCTGTGCCTGTTTGGTCAAGGTTTCGAACGCTATTAGTCACCCGTTTCTTCAAATCTTTCAACATGGAAACTGTTGTTCCAATTTGAGGTGAATAACCTTTTTCGACCTTGATGTTTTGGGCTTCAGTATTTGTTAGGTTAAAAAGAAAAGTGCTAATAAATAGAAAGAGATAATGTTGCTTTTTCATAAATTATTTTGAGTGCGTGAATAGAAAAGAATTATTTTAATTCAAGGACTGAAGAATATAGTTAGTGTTGCTTCTTTTTAGAAAAAAGATATTGAGGTTGGATACTATTTTTGCTTTACTAAATTATTATTAATTGGTGAGTTTCAGCGGGGTATTTTGTTTTTACAAATCAGAAATTTGTTGAATAGCCGTTTCGGATTGGAAATCCTCACGACCAGCTTGCCAAAAAAAGAGCAAGAAGGTTTTTGATTACAAGTCCCCGAGAGCAGCATTAGGAATATATGTAGCTTGCAGGATAATTTTTGTCTCGCTTGTTCAGAAACATTGAATTAAAAAAATAAGGTTTCCCCGCTGAAAATTCCAACAGAATTTTCAGCGGAAACAACTTACAGCTCACCAACCTTCAAAACCTCAACCCATTCCCCAGGCATCCGCGCATTAATCGTATTATCATACATCGCTTCACAGCTCACCGTTGGCAAATAATATCGACCCTCGTATGCCGCATTTAAATGAATTCGATACACATGACGACTATTGTTTTTAATGTCGAAATAAGTATAAATGCGGTCGTCACGAATGTCTTGATATTCGGGGCGGGTGGCGTTGTTGAGACTTGTGAAATTACTCATTCGAGTATTCAAAATTTCCCAGCCAGAGGGGAAAATTTGGGTCAATGCCATTTCTTCGTAGGTTATGCCCTTTGTGCCTGGATTATGGACGGTGACTTCGGCGATGAAATCGGTGCCTTGTTCCAATTGGTTTGGATTAATCCTTGTACCATCGGTGGCTTTGTAGGCGACTTCAATTTTTAGGTTTTCAGATGCAGCTGATTGGTCACCGATTAGCGGTTGCCCTGTCAAAATCAATCGAGCATATAAGACGCCCTGATTGGAATTTTTGACTGAAAGGCTTCGATTTTTCATTTCATCAACAGGGATGGCGACTTGCATCATTGGCGATTCACTGCCTGCATTGGTAGATTTTCCACCTCCAAATTGGAAGGCAAATTTTAAGTTTTCGTCCGAAAATCCATTTTCAGCAAATTTCCCAATGGCAAGCAAACAATAAGCTGTCGTTTGAGTCGAAAACCATCTTTCACTACTCAATTTTTCGGAGACGGTTTTGGTCAAATCTGCTGCGTCATTCATATCTTTCATTAAAGTTAAGGTCTCTAAAATCATTCCTTGATCTCTTAAATCTGAGCCATAACTTCCACCGAGTTCTGCATATTTTTCAATTTCGGTTGGCAATTTATTAATCAGTGCTTTTGCGATTTCGGGCTTCCCAATCAAGGCATAAGCAGCGGCTAATCGCCATTTTGCTTGTGCTGAAATGCCGTCCGTTTCGCGCATTCGATTCATTGCGCCCGTTTCAGGTTCGCCGGCTAAAGCCAGAGTGTACAAGCGATACGATTGCATTAAATCATTGTGATTATAACTGCCATTGTCGCGGAATCCGCCAATTTTGTAGGACCATTGTCTTGCCAGTTTCTTCTGGAATTTCGTCCATCGATTCAACATGTTTGACGGTAATTGATAGCCCAAGTTTTTGGCTTCTAATATAAAATGTCCGCCATAGTTACTTCCCCAATCGCTTGCCGTCGGTTCGCCTGGCCAATAGGAAAATCCACCATCCGAAGTTTGAAATAATTTCAATCTATTAATCGTTGCCTGAATATTTCTAGGTACAGATTGCTTTTGTGTCTCATTCAAATCCATCAATTTATCGACATATAATTGCGGAAACCCCGATGAAGTTGTTTGTTCAATACATCCATGCGGATAGCGTAATAAATAGTTTAATCGCTCCCCTAAATTAATAGGCGGAATATTCGACACCTCCAAAATACCTTCATTTGTGCCATACATTCCGACAGGAAGAAAATCTTTTTCCCAAGTGCCGCCAGCTTGAATGGTTTGTGCATGCACATTAGTTACATATGGATTTGGATTTCGGACATTCAATTCGATTTCTTGAGTGGCGGTTTCACCATTGCCTTTTGCAGTGATTTTGAATTTGGCAATGCCTACAGATTGAGAAACTTTTAAGTTGAAATAAACCATGCTTTCACCCGGTTGAGTGAAGGATAAAGATTGACTTTTTGAGCCTTCGACTTTGACCAATCCACTCATCTCTTCAATCGTCACATTGACAGTTTTGATCTTTTTATCCATTGCAAAAACGCTCACAGGCAATTTCAATGTTTCGGTAGGTCCGAGTACTCTTGGAAGGGTGGCTAACACCATCAACGGTTTTCGAACTGGGGTAGTTTTATCTGCTTTCCCATAGGAACCATCCGAATTTGCGGCAACAACCATTGTCCGAACAGAACCTACATAATTAGGCATTTTGATTTCATGCTTGGCTTTTTCACCATTTTTTAAATAAAACGGGCCAAGGTGCATGACCACTGGTTTGAAACGGTTTGCATTTTTCTTATCGGCGGCATTTCCTAATTCACCGTCCCCACCGATACTTAAAATTCGTTCTAATTCACCTCCATACGCTCCCAACACATCATCGTAAACATCCCAAGTTTTTACACCCAATGCTTCTCGCGCATAAAAAGCGTCATGGGGATTTGGGGTTTTAAAATTGGTCAAATCTAATAAGCCATCATCGACCACAGCGATTGTATAAGCCATATCTTGCCCTTTTTCTTCCCCTATTTCAACGGTGAAATTTTGTTCAGGCTTTAATTCATCTGCCATTTTCAAAGTTGGCTTCAAAATCGTTTTAGGGTTTTCGACTTGAATTGGAACAACACCGTACATTCGAATTGGCAAATCATTATCCGTTTGTGCATGAGGCTGAATTAAAGATACATGTGCGTAAACGGTTGGGGACATATCAGGGGTTGCCTCAAAACTGAATGTATTATCTCCCTTGGTTGCTTCGTCCCAAACTGAATTAATGACCTTTGTGCCCGTTTCCATTGTAATCAAAACGCGACCTGATTCACCCGCTGGGATCTTCAATTCAATAGTTTCACCAACTTCATATTTTCGTTTGCTTGATGAAAATGCCATCATGGCAGCCTCTTTTCGATTAGAAGTATTATCATCATACCATGGATAACCCGCATAGAAAAAATCTCCAGAACAATGACCGCCTTCAACATCACACACTCTGACTAAATATCGACCCCAATTTGATACCTTGGTTGACCACATAGCTTCTCCTTTTGAATTGGTTGTCAACTCTGTGGTTTCTTGTGCACTCAAATGATTACTTTGATTATATCGACTCAAGTTATCCCAGCCTCTGTCCCACCACCAACGCCATTCGACACGATACAATCCAATACTTAATTTTCTGTTTCTCAACACCCTGCCTTTCTCATCGAGGGCAACAAATCTTATGGTTCCATCTTTGTCAATGTCCAATCTTTTCGAACCATATTTATTTTCCGGAATATTTACGCCTGCATAAGCAGGGTAGGGGCTGTATTCGATTTTTTGATTATTCGAACTAAAATCACCACCTTTTTCAAAAGCACGTGTTCGGAATGCTGCCACCAATTTTCCGGGTGCTGCCAATGAACTATTGTAAATATTGGCAGTGAAATTTGCGTGGCCGATAGCATCCACGTTTCCATCAAAAATGACTGTAGGTTCAGATTCCATTTTTCGAGAAGGGTCATCGAATTCATAATTATTAAAATTGTCAAAAGTGGTATTGGTTTGACGAACTTCGACTTCGACTTTCGCCTCCAAATTTTGACCGGGTGCGCCATGTAACCAATTGACTTGTAGATCTCCTTTTAAATTTCCATCACTCGCCGAGAGTGTGGCTTTTCCAAAATCTAATTCAATTTTCAATCGGTTAGGTTTGACGGTTTCCACTTTTAAGACCTTATCAAACTTTGCACCTCCAATGCTGACCTTTGCAATCCAATTTCCTGTAGGGGCATCAGCCGAAGTTGAAACAAAAAGCGGATAAACCTGGTCTGTATTTTGAGCAGTGACTCGCTTTTCTTGAAGGGTGCCCCTTGAATCGTACAATTCAAAAGTAATAGGATGATTTTGAGGTATTTTTTTGGATTTATCTTCCAAAACAAAATTTAAATACAACGAATCACCGGGGCGCCAAACACCTCTTTCACCATAAATGAATCCTTTCAAGCCTTTTTGAGAAATTGCACCACTCACATCATACCTTGACAATGACAAAGCATTGCCATCAAGCATCTTCAAATAACCCTTTTGTAATCCGCTTTTAGCAATACAAACGAAGGGCTTTCTATCCAAATCGACCATTGCGAGTCCATATTTATCGGTTGTTGTTTTCTTTAATAACTGTTGTTGATAATCATAAAATTCAAGTTGTGCACCTTCAATTGGATTGGCAGTTTTTAAGTCAGCGATTGCCACAAAATAAGAACCGTCTTTACCTCCTTTTGCAGTAATACCGATGTCTGATGCCACAATATTGCCTCTTACAAATCGGTCATAATTATAATAAGCCCATTTACAAGGATCATCCCGATGAGACCATTGATAATCATCATATTGACCCATGATTCCATACCATTCTCCCCAAAAACTTTTGATTTCTCCATTGTTATCTAACTCAATTTCCTCTACCACCTTCCATTCTTCATTATTATTTTCAGTCGTCTCGCCTCCACATGAATAAGTAGAATATTCAGGTTTGAAACCTATTCGAATTTGATAAATTGCCTCTGGATCAGTGGTCATTAAATTACTCAAATCGAGGGCGTATCTTGACCAGTTAGACATGTTTGCCCCAGGGTTTAGTCTTTTTAAATCTACCTTTTCTTGTAAAATTACTCTTCCTACACGTTCCATATCATACGTTCCACTCATATTATTGCTTTGCAAAAACTGTAGAATATTATTATTGTAAATTTTGAAGACTTCTACAATAACGGACTTTAAACTAACCGCCTCAAAAGGGAAGATTAATCCTTCTGAATTAGGCATGATGACTCCATTGCCGACTAATCGAACCATTGGTTGCAATTCTGTAAATGAGACGGACCAAACACTTGATTTTTGCATTTTGGTGTTATTGATATTTCGAATGCCAGGCTTTACATTAATATTTCTCTCACCAGTTAATCTTCCATCAGGATAAACTCTAATGTTATTTCCATCAACCACAAAATCTAAATTGCCATTGTAATTTGAAATATTTATCAATCCATTCAAGTTTTGTCCCTTCAAGATTGGGTCGGAAAAATGCAACAGGACATAAGTTCCATCTTCAGATACGACTTGCCCTTTCATGATTTTAAAGTCATCCAATCCAGGAACTTCAACCTTTTTTGTACCTTTTTCATTTACGCCCATAGGGTTTCCATTCCAATTTAAAGCGACATTCGATACATTATTTCCTCTTTTGATTCCAGAAATTTTAAATTGATGAACCATTCCATTTCCTGAATGTGTCCAATCAATTTTTAAATCAATTCCTTTCTGCTCATATTCTAGGATTTTTTCAACCTCCTGATTATCGGCAATATCATAAGTCTGAAGGACACCATTTAACACTTGTTTTTCTAAATTTACACCGTCTTCTGATTGTAAATTTTTTACGTTGACATTAAATCCTTGCTCCTTCGTTTTAAAATCAAATTCAAAAACTCCAGCTTCTTTTGGTACATTTTCAAAAATCTTATGCAATGCTAGCGTTGCTAAATAGGCCTGTCCTGAATTCATGTTTTCTTCTGGTTCGAAAACAAGGGTTTGGTCATCTTTCCATATTGCTTTTCCAGCAACAGCAGGGCTTAAATTGAAGACGCTAGAATTGACTTCTTCTCCGATTTGATCTTCAGTAATCGCCTTATTGGTAAATCGAACTTGAATTGGACCTGCCTTGGATATAATACCTGATGTATAGGCATAGACATAATTTCGCGCACCCATAGGAACAGGTTTCGCACGTTTTTCGGAATTACAATTAGCGAAAAGCAGGATGAAAAGTAGAGCTCCAAAAAAGGGAATCGTGAAGTTTTTCATTGGTTGAATATTTGGTGTGTCTAGATTTTCGAGAGCTCAGGTGTTTAGGTCTAAGGGGACATAACACTTGAATAAACAAACCCTAGAACACAATTTTCAGCAAATTGAGATTAAACGGGGATTTATAAAAGGAGTGTTTGGTAAATGTGTGGACAGAATTAGAATTCGTTCTGTTGAAGTAATTAAACGCAATGAGTTTAATTACGTTACAAAAGTCTTCAAATGTAAATAGGAATCAGGAAAGAAAAAAGGCATTTTTCCACAATTCGAAAAAGTCTGTTTATTATTGCCATTTATAAAACGATTTTATTGAGTTTTATGATGTTGGTTTTTGTAAATAAAATATTGTTTTCCGAAAGCCATGGTGTCTGGAAATAAAAATGTAGCATATGAGAATTGTCTTTATGGGCACACCAGATTTTGCTGTCCCATCTTTAGAGATTTTGTTGGAGAATGGATATGATGTGGTTGGTGTTATTACTTCAACAGACAAATATGGAGGCCGAGGAAATAAGAAATTAATTGAATCAGCAGTAAAGAAATTTGCTGTTTCTAAAGGCTTAAATGTATTACAACCCAAAAATTTGAAGGCACCAGAATTTATTGAGGAATTGCAATCCTTGAAAGCTGATTTGCAAATTGTTGTCGCTTTTAGGATGTTGCCCGTTGTCGTATGGGATATGCCTGAAATTGGGACTTTTAATTTACATGGTTCCTTGTTGCCAAAATATCGTGGAGCAGCTCCAATTCATTGGGCGGTCATTAATGGAGAAAAAGAAACTGGTGTGACAACTTTCTTTTTGAAGCATGAAATTGATACAGGAGATTTACTTTTTCAAGAAAAACTTGAAATTGGAGAGAATGAAACTACTGGAGAAATACACGATCGAATGATGCTTTTGGGAGCGAAAGTCGTTTTGAAAACAGTGAAAGCCATTGAACAAGGAAATTATATGGCTAAACCACAAGACAATACATTAGTAACAAAAGCGCCCAAATTATTTAAAGAGACTTGTGAGATTGATTTTAATCAATCTACAGAAAAGGTACACAATTTCATTCGAGGATTAAGCCCATTCCCCTCCGCTTGGACGATTTTAGATGGACAACAATTAAAATTATTGAGGGCTACAAAAGAAATAGCCGCCCATAATATTGAACCAGGAAAATACATATCCGACAATAAAAATTATCTTAAGTTTTCTACGACGGATGGGTTTGTAAGTATCCATGAATTGCAACTTCAAGGAAAGCGCCGGATGGAGATTAAGGACTTCCTGAATGGTTATAAATTCTGAAATTTGCCTAATTTGCTGCCTATTCACTTCTCACAAATAATTAATTATCAATAAAAAATGAAGAACCTTGCTTTACATTGGAAAATTATCATTGGACTTGTACTAGGTATTATATATGCCTTTATTTCTAGTGCTCTTGGTTGGAATAAATTTACTATTGATTGGATTGATCCATTCGGTACTATCTTTATCCGGTTGTTGAAATTCATTGCAGTACCACTTGTTTTGTTTTCCATTATTCAAGGGATTTCTGGGATGACAGATATTTCAAAATTGGGAAGAATGGGTGCCAAAACCCTCATTGCTTATTTGATAACGACGGTTGCTGCAGTAGGAGTTGGCTTGCTCTTAGTCAATATTGCAAAACCAGGTAATCGAATTGCTGATGAGTCAAGGGTCAAAAATCGAATCAAATACGAACTATGGGTTCAAGAAACAGATGGGGTAGAGATTTTGGATGGAAAGAATTTTTTAGCAGATCCTCAATACTCGAATTTAGTAGGGGAGGCCAATCAAGCATTGGCAGCTGAAATCGCTTTGGCTCAAAGTGAAGATATGGTGAAGAAGAAAAGTGCGGCTTCTGAATTGAAAGGCAGTCCGCTACAATTTTTCGTTGAATTTGTCCCTGATAATATTTTTGCCGCTTTGACCGATGGTAAGAAAATGCTTCAAGTCATTTTCTTCGCTATTTTCTTTGGCATTGTGCTATTACAATTGCCAAAAAATGTCTCAAAGCCCGTCGAAGACTTGGTGAATGGATTGAATGAGGTTTTTCTACGCATGGTTGAGATAGTAATGAATGCAGCGCCTTTTTTCGTATTTGCTTTGATGGCAGGTGTGGTCGCAAAAATGGCAGATACCCCTGCTGAAGTATTCGAAATTTTTAAAGGGTTAGCAAGTTATTCAATTGTATTAAGTTTTGGATTGGCTTTAATGGTTTTTGCCTTTTATCCAATGGTCATGAAATTGGTAGTTCGAAAATTGTCCTATGCAGAATTTTTCAGAAGAATTAGTCCAGCACAGTTTTTAGCCTTCTCCACAAGTTCAAGTGCAGCGACATTACCTGTAACAATGGAATGTGTTCGTGATAATATTGGGGTTTCTAAAAACGTGACCAATTTTGTACTTCCTATCGGTGCCACTGTTAATATGGACGGGACTAGTTTATACCAAGCTGTTGCAGTTGTCTTTATGGCACAGCTTCATATGGTTGATCTTTCAGTTGGACAGCAATTGACCATTGTATTGACGGCGACGTTGGCATCTATTGGATCTGCAGCTGTTCCAAGCGCAGGTTTAGTTATGATGATTGTTGTGCTTCAGTCTGTAGGGTTGAATCCTGCATGGATTGCGATTATTTTTCCAATTGATAGAATTTTAGATATGATGAGAACTGTTGTAAATGTTACCGGTGATGCAACGGTATCTACTATTATCGCTAAATCAGAAGGAGAATTGAATTTGGATTTAGGGAAACATATATAAGCATTCAAGAAGCAAAGTTCAAAGGAACTCAATCTTTGAACTTTGCTTCAATATTTTCATATTCAAATGAATAATCCAATTATCTTAATTTTTGGGGTGATTCTACTTTGGATCATCAGTAAAACGGTTATCCAAATTATTCAAACACAAAAGCATTTAACTGAAGATGATTTGTTCAATTTAATGCGTAATAAATTGAATAAATATGGTCCGGAGCATTCTCGCATTATCCATCATTTGGGAGGGTGTGAAAAATGTCAAAAGCGTTTGGAGGAATATTCGCAAAGAGACGATATTTAGACACAATATTTTAAAACAAAATAAAAAGCTTCCCGTAAAATCCTTGGAATGATTGATTCTCAATTTAAGGATTAATTTCCAAATCGATTAAAAACGACAATATGAGTTCTCAAAAACTAGGAATAGGTTCTCGGGTAAATCACCCTGCCTATGGAGCGGGTTGTATAATCAGATTACATAAAGCAGCTTATCAAGTTTGTTTTATGACTTACGGAATAAAAATGGTTGGTATTGATTATGATAGTTGGGAGATAGTTGAAGCTATTGAAGCTGAGGAAACGGTAAGTTTTAATGATGCAGAAAAAGCATTGGTAAAAATTTTGAAGACGTATTCAGGGATTTCGGAGACTGTAGATTTGGGTGATAAATGGAAAAATGGAACGTTGATTTTGAAACCCTATGAGGATAATATGAAGCCTAAAGAAATGCCAATTGATACTTTT
Source organism: Bacteroidota bacterium (assembly GCA_024743405.1). Taxonomy (GTDB): domain Bacteria; phylum Bacteroidota; class Bacteroidia; order Chitinophagales; family Saprospiraceae; genus JANSWP01. The sequence goes on along the minus strand of JANSWP010000017.1, from coordinate 17,880 downwards.
TTTCACAAAATTGTAATGGTTAGAGATAGAATAAGAGTGATGGAACAACGCATTAATTCTAGTGCTAATTTGAGTGATGAGGAGAAGGTCAACCTTCAACAATATATTACGAGAATTTATGGCAGTATGACTAGTTTCAATGTGCTTTTTAAATACAAAGACGATCATTTCGTAGGAGAAAAGGCAAAATAAACATGCTATAAATGTCTCTGTACTTTTTGGCTCATGAGTTACAAAAAAAATTAAACCTTAAATTGATTAGTTTATTTTATCCACGTTCCTAATGGATACCTAATTTTTTGAATTACTTTTGAAGGCACTTTCAAATATTTAATACTAATACTTGCCCCCAGTCAACCTCGCCATGCACTGTAAGTCTATTAGAATATTGAAAAATTGAACATAAAACTTTCTTCATTCTGATAACAAAAAACACTCACTTTTGATTGCAGCATTTATTTGACAGATAATGAAAAACCTTAGTCTTAATGGTTTGTTCTCATGTCTATGTTTTATATGTGTTTATGCTTAAATTATTGATAATTAATTGCTAAAGAAATGACTAAATTCGGGTCTATTGTATTATTCTGTTCCTTTATTGTATTTCTTACCGACTGCGTTGTTGTCGACAACGAGTACACAGCATTGCCTCCAGGGATTTGGCGGGCAGCACTAAAAGTAGAAAAAGAGCTTGTCATTCCAACGGCAACGTCGAACAAAAAAAAGTATTTACCTGAGATTCCAAAGCGTGTTTCAGAGGATGTGGTTTCTGGAGAATTGCCTTTCAATTTTGAGGTGATTTACAACGAAGACGGCACATTTTATATTGAGATTATTAACGGTGAGGAGCGGATTCCGGTAAAAGATGTTTCTTTTGGACGAACCAAAGCGAGAGCAAAGGATAGTATTCGAATTGACTTTCCAATTTATGAATCCTATATCATTGCATTTTACGAAGATAATGCCCTAGAAGGTGATTTTTATGCACCAAATAGGGGGCGAAATTATAGTATTCCCTTTGCAGCAAAATTTGGAAAAGACTATCGATTTGCCACCGTAAAAAAAGAGCCAGTTGCGGATTTGTCAGGTCGATGGGAAGTAAAATTTACAGAGGATGATGGTAGTTCTTACCCAGCAATTGGAGACTTTAAACAGAATGGAAACCATATTACTGGAACTTTTCTTACAGAAACAGGGGACTACCGTTTTCTGGAAGGTACCGTGCAAAATGATCGATTGTATATGTCTTGTTTTGATGGTGCCCATGCTTTTCTTTTTGAAGCTGAAATAAAAGAGGATGAATCGATTATTGGTATTTTTCGTTCAGGATCCCATTATAAATCTGTTTGGGAAGCCAAGAAGAATGCGGATGCAACTCTAAGTGATCCCAATACATTGACCTATTTGGTTGATGGTGCAGAAACCATAAGTTTTGAATTTCCAAATTCAGATGGAAAAATGATTTCCTTACACAATAGTGAATATCAAAACAAAATAAAAATCGTTCAAATTTTTGGAACTTGGTGTCCTAATTGCAAAGACGAGACAAGATTCCTCGTCAATTATTTGAAAGAAAATGATAATTCTGATTTAGCAGTAATTGGGCTGGCATTTGAGAAACATAGAGACCAAGAAAATGCATTTAAGGCAATAGATAATTATAAGGATTTTTTCAAAATGAATTATGAAATTGCGTATGCAGGGTATTATAATAAAAAGGAAGCAGCCAAGTCTTTACCGATGCTCAATCACATATTGTCTTATCCAACAATGATATTTTTAGATAGAGAAAATAAAGTTCGAAAAATTCATACAGGATTTGCAGGACCTGCTACGTCTGAGTTTGAGCCATTCGAAAAAGAATTTGATACTTTTGTAAAACAACTATTGTCAGAATAGACCCAGTCAAAACCTTTATTGATGAGTGATAACAAAAAATATATTTTAGCCTATTGTCAAGAAAACCAAGATGTGGCTAAATTAATTGATCAAGATTTAAGCATATCTGGATATAAATTTGAACATATCTCATCCGGGCAAACAAGCATATTCGAAAGTTTAGGAGATCAGTTGATTAGTCGAGACGCTAATACCTTATTATTGGTCAGTGATAATTTTTTGAAGTCAGTAAGATGCATGAAAAATGGGATGGATTATATTCAAAGATTATCCAATATTGGGAAACTTCTCCCAGTAATTATTGATGGGAAATATCCAGTGGATGGAACATCAGATTTCGAGACTTTGCCCACAGTATTTGATAGAGTAAGTCATATCATTAAGTATATGAATTTTTGGCAAGAGAAATATTTAGAATTGCGGAAAAAGAAAAGAACTATTTCGGCTAAAGAAGAACAAGAATTTAATCAGGAAATAAATATAGTAAGAAGTATTTCTTCAAATATTGGAGAGTTTCTGAGGTATTTGAGAAGCATAAAACATTACAACCATGTAGCATTTAAGGAAAATAGTTACAAGGTGTTTTTCGATTATTCTCAAAATCTTAATGAACATGAGGCTTATATTACTTTGCTGAATCCTGATGGTGTTGTTGAAAGTATTAAGCCTAAAGAAGGTGTGAATCGACCTATTGAGGGAGATGAAAAAGAAGCTATCGGTATAAATCAGGACTTAGTGAATTTAATCACGAACTCTTCGGAGGATATTTTGGCAGAAAACGAGTCAATTATCAACTTAAAGGACAATGATATAAAAGAAGGATTGGCAAAAGAAGTTAACATGACCATTAATGAACCCCCTAACGAAGAGGACGTTCCCATTGATTTGTCAACTATTCCTGGCATGCAATGGCTTCAAAAGGCAGATGAAGAAAGTGAACCAAAGCCAATAGACGAATCAATCAAAGACATTGCATTTGAAAGTTCAAATTTGGAGGAGAAAGATTTAAGCGTTTTAAGTGAAAACCAATCGAAAAGTTCATCAACAGAAAACGTATTTGAGCTTGATTTAGAAGATTTATCAAAATTAGATGCAGAAAAGAGGGAAAACATCGAAGCGGATGCAGATACAGATGTTGACTTAATCATAGATGAAATTTTAAATCAAGAGGCTTCAGAACAGAATAAGGAAGTTATGGAAGAGGTATTTCCAACTGTAGATAACTTTTTAGAAAAACCACTTCTTGAGGATAATAGTGAGCCATTTATTGCAGAAAAATCGACTGATGAAATGGATGATAAATTAATAAATAATATTCTGCTGAATGATGAAATTGAGAATGATGATGAATTCCCCGATGTGATTGTCCTGCAAGATGTAGAAGAAGAATTAAAAGAAATTGTTGAGGAAAAAGACGCTACAAATGTTCTGCTTAAAGAATCAAATGAACCCAAAGATTTTGACATAGTTGGTAACTCAATTGAGGAAGAAAAACAAGAAGAAGTGAATTATTCTATTTTAGATGCTGCAAAAAAGATAGAAGAAGGTGATCATGAAGGCGGATTACAAGTTATGAAAGCTTTAGTGATTGCTAATCCAACAGATGTATTTACTAGATACCAATATGCTTATCATTTGGCTAGATTTGAAAATGATTTTGAAAATGCAATTAAAGAGCTAGAAACAGTTTTAAGTTTTAATGATAAGCACGAAGATTCTTATTTTTTGCTTGCTGAAATTGCTGAAATTCAAGGAGATTATTTGTCTGCTAAAAGCGGTTATGAAAAAGTCGAATCTTTGAATATAGATTATCCAAATGTTTATTATCGATTAGGACTATTATTGCTCAATAAATTTGAAGACAAAAGTAAAGAGGCATTACATTATTTGAAGTTAGCAGTAAAGCAAAATCCAAAAAATGTGGATGCTCATTATCGTATTGGTATCCTTTTAAATGAATTTTTTGGCAAACATTGGAAGGCGGTAAAACATTTTAAAAAGACCCTTAAAATTAAAAAGGATCATCCATTTGCCAATTATGATTTAGCCGTTATTTATCATCAATTAGGAGATCGAGCCCCTGCATATGATTATTACAAAAAGGCAATTAAAATAAATCCAGAACTGAGAACAAAACAAAATGATGAAGCCTTCAAATATGCTTTAATGGAAACCAATGCCAAGGCCGATTCCCATTTTAAGCAAATTATGAATCAAGAGGAAGACCCTGAGTTTACAGAATTGAAAAAGGATATGGAAAGGTTAGAGACTAGCATGGCTAAATTGTACCCAGCTAATCATCTGAATGAAAACGAGAGTAAGCCTATTATTAAGCAGGAGTTAAGTGCCATTTTAGGGGAGGACATTCTTGTTAATCAGAAGGGAGACACAGAGTCTATTGAAACCAATGTTGTTGAGGATCAAATCATTGAAAAAGAGCAAGTAGAAGAAGAGACTCAGCAAATGCGAGAAAAAGGAATGTCTAGAAAAAAATTAGGAAAAATAGTATTCATTACTGGTGCAACTGCTGGTTTTGGAAAAGCAATAGCTCGTTTATTTGCAGAACATGATTATTCCCTGATTTTGACTGGCAGGCGTACGGAAAGGTTGGAGGAAGTTAAAACTGAGTTAGAGGAGGCATTTAATTCATATATTCAAATATTGCCTTTTGACGTTCGAGATTTAGCGGCTACCAATTTGGCTTTTAATTCTTTATCCGAAGAATGGAAGAATGTTGATGTTTTAATAAATAATGCAGGTTTAGCCAAAGGAATGGCGCCTATCCATGAAGGAGACTTTGACTTATGGAATCAAATGATCGATACTAATTTAAAAGGTCTATTGCATGTCACTAGAGCTATTACTCCTTATATGGTCAAACGTCAAACTGGACATGTTATCAATATTGGTTCGACTTCTGGAAGAGATGTTTATCCCAATGGAAATGTGTATTGTGCGAGCAAATTTGCTGTTGATGGCTTAACAAGAGCGATGCGTCATGATTTGTATAAATACAATATTCGAGTTAGCCAAGTCTTACCTGCACATGCAGAGACAGAGTTTGCATTGGTTCGATTTGATGGGGATGAGGAAAAAGCGAAAATGTATGAGGATTTTGAGCCATTAAAAGCAGAGGATGTCGCACAATCTGTTTACTTTATAGCAACTCAACCTCCCCATGTTAATATCTCAGATGTTGTGCTTTGGAGTACACAGCAGCTAAGTCCTACGACTATCAATAGGAGTGGTCGTATCAAATAGAAATAGACCTTTAGGTTTAACATAATCCTTTACAGGAATCAGCCTGGCTATTCAATTTTTATAAAACTACCAGACATAATTTGATGTCGAGTTTTGATCTTTACAAAATAGGTTCCAGATATCCAGTTTTTTATATCAAATTCGATATTGTTTTTACCATATTGATTGACCTTCTTTTTCTCCATCAATTGACCTAAAGCATTCAAAATGACAACTTCAGAATTTTTACCAAATTCATTATTACTAAATTGAATGGTCACGAATTCTTTTGCAGGAGAGGGATATATATTAAGGGCAGATTTTGGATGAAAAATCGTTTTTGAAGATGTTGTGGTATCTATTGGTAATGATGGGAAAAGTAAAGAATCAAGTGGGTAACTCATGATAGATCGTGCAAATGTTGCTGCGAAAATTTCGTTTTTCTCAATGTTCCATTCCAAATCATATACAGGGATAATAGGCATATTGGTACCAACACGATGCCACTCTAAACCTGCATTTATACTGCCATAGATACCTCCATCATTAGCGATAAAAAGAACTGAATCCTCATGGTTTGGTAATACATAAATATCATTCACCGCTAAATCGGGGAGGTCTCCAGTAATATCTTCCCAATTTTGACCTCTATCTTTTGAGAGATGAACTCGAGGCAAGAAGTCATTGTCTTTATATCCAGATTGTACTACATAAACCCAATCTAGGTGAGTAGGAGAGGCTTTAATGTCAGTGACATATCTATCGATTAATCCATCTGAAATGTCTATCCATTGAAAGTCAAATACGGCATCAGTTCTCCAAACTCTTCCATCTGCCGTTCCTGCATAAATCAAGTTTTCATCAAGTGGGGACTCATGTAGCGTACTAATATTGTGATTTCTAGTAGTGGTCGTATCGTCAAATTCAGTCAGATTTTGGCTAACTGGAGAAAAGATCGGTGATACTGCATTTTCGCTTACATAGATTCTATCTGTTCCCGCAATTAATCGATCTGGATTATGATAACTCATCATATAGGGCATATCCCAATTTCGGTCATCACTACCGTCTATACCTTGATCACCAGCATTAAAACTTTGTCCACCATTAGTTGTGACAGAAATATTACCGCGTTGAGTTTCAACATAAAATATTTCTGGATTATCAGGATGGAATACGGGTTGAAAACCGTCCCCTCCAAATATTCTAGGCCAATCATTGATGCCTGATAAATTACCTCCAGTGGTTCCATTGTCTTGAGCTCCCCCATAGTACCAATCTGGATTATGTGGATTATAGCCGACCCTATAAAATTGAGTTGTTGGAATATCCTCTAAATCCTCCCAAGTTTCTCCTAAATCTGTTGTTTTATATAAGCCGCCATCTGTTCCCAAAAGGATATTTCCGGCCGGAGTAAAAACAAGGTCATGTTTATCAGCATGCACTGCATATTGCCACCAAGGTGGAGTTGCCCGTTCCCATTTTTCATCTTCCCCTTTCCATAAATCTACCCCCAGTAGATAAAGGAGGTCATCAATTTCAGGATGTACTCTTAACTTGCCAAAATACCAACCAAAACCACCTAATGAAGAAGTACTTAATCCATTTTGATCTTCATCAGTTGGAACTTCTGTCCAATTTTCTCCTCCATCATCCGAGCGATAAATTCCATAAAGTTGCGAATTTGAGCCAACAAACATGGCATATACTAAACCTTGTGTTTGCTGTGATATGGCGAGACCTGTACGACCCATCACATCTAAGTTAGGAAGTCCTCCTTCCAAAACTGTCCAATTTTGCCCCCCATCAGTTGTTTTAAAAATTCTAGCTCCTGGACCTGAAATAATAGATAACTTATTCGTACGATGTCTATCCCAACCTGAAGCATAAATGGTTTGAGAGTCGAAAGGATCCATAACCATATCTATTATGCCAGCCTGCTCACTAACAAATAATATTTGTTCCCATGTTTGTCCTCCATCAATTGATTTATAGAGCCCTCGGTCTTGATTCATTTCCATAGGAATACCCATAGTTGCCGCATAAATGGTACTAGGGTTAGTTGGATCAATTATGATCTTAGAAACGATTCTTTGTTCTGTTAATCCTAAATGTTCCCATGTATCTCCACTGTCATTGCTTACATAAATACCATCTCCGATAAAAGCATTATGCGGAATATTTAAATCGCCAGTCCCGACATAAATTCTAGCTGGATTGGATGGATCGATAGCGATATCAGAAATGGAAGGAAAAAGTTGGTCGTCAAATATGGAAACCCAATTTTGACCTCCATCTGTAGTTCTCCAAACTCCTCCATGAGAATAACCAATATAAATGATGTCTTCATTGGATGGATGCACAGCAATAGTATTCACTCGTGCGCCTAAATTTCCTGGACCTTGAATCGTCCATTCAAGATCATAACCAGGCTCCTCATTGCGCTCATTCATTCTATCTCTTGCTTGAGAAAGTCCATTTTCGTAGGCATTTAAATCAAAGGAACCGTCAGGGTTAGCATTTCGAAGTAAAAATTGATCATTTGGATAATTTTTGATGGTTAGCTTATTTGGATTATTGGTGTCAATAACTTCATTTTTAGGGCTCAAGCAAGCACCAAAAAGCATAGAAATAAATATAGAGAAAGTAAGAATTTTTAAAAATGGGTATTTCATTAAGGGCGTTTTTTATGAAGTTTTGACATATTTCAAAATCAGGAATTATAATCCTAAACAAGCCTCAGAAATTATGTTCACATGAAAGCCAAATTCTTTAGCTATTTGAATAGAGAAAGATAAATTTTCATTGTAATTAATGCCAGAAAAATGAATTTCAGTCACTTTCATTTTCTTCAGAAATTCTTTTAAACCATTCGAAACTTTATCAACATCAAAAAATGCACAATGTGCTGGGATGTCTTTTTGGGTTCCTTTTTGATATTTTTGATGGATTTTTTTTTGGTTTAAACCAACCATTAACTCAGCTCCAAAACTATTTGCGACGCAATGCATTTCAGTTAATTGGATCTCTTGGTCATTTATTTGGATAATTTGATTGGGCTTGCGCCAAATGTGATTGCCCGCAAAAATTATATGATTAGCCGGATAAAAAAATTGAGTGGCGATATTCAATTCGTATCCCTCCATTAGATTATTGATGACCGGCACTAATTGATCACTTTTTTCTATTGCAGCCATTCCAGAAGGATGAAAATCATTTTGTAAGTCATTGACTATTAATGCCTTCATTGGGTTATGGTTTTTTGTATAATTCCTTTCCGGCTTCCTCGTATTTATCACCTTCAGTCCATATTGGTCTAGAACCCATATCACCAATCAACCGCGCAGAATAAGCAAAGGCTTGACAGAATTTCAAAAAATAATCATAATCAATGCTGTCCGGATTATCTGAGACTTGGTGATAATATTTCTGAATCTCCTCAGAGAATCCTGTCGTTCCAGGGCTAAAGCAAATTGCAGGTATACCTAGTTGGGCAAAACTAACATTATCGGATCGATCATATAGATTTTGTTCTGGTGCGGGGTTTTGAATGACATTAAGTTCAAAGGCCTTAGTCGCTAAATCAACTTGTGCATCGGTTCCAGTTCTACCATAACCAGTAATGGATACAGCAGAAATATCGTCATATCCAGCGCCATCTGTATTCAAATTGAAAACTGTTTTTTCTAAAGGAAATAAAGGATTTTCTGCATAATAAGCACTACCCAAAAGTCCAATTTCTTCCCCAGTCACAGCCAAGATAATAACGGATCTTTTTGGTGGAGCCTTCGCCATTGATTTTGCTGCTGCAATCAAGGCAACGGTACCCATGCCATTGTCTCTTGTGCCATTGAAGATACTGTCTTGAGCTGTGAATCTTCCGCCGCCATCTCTTCCTGTTCCCACATGATCAAAATGAGCCGATAATAAAATGAATTCTTCACGCAATTCAGGATCACTACCAGGAATTACACCCGCTACATTGTAAGAAGGAGCTGGCTCAGTTTGAATACCAGAGCTACTAATTTTAGCATCCAGTCCTTTTTTTGATTTGTTTAAAGCTGCCAAAAGTTCTTTAGAACCCTCATTTATCCATCCGTACGGTAGGGCTTTAGCTGCTGCTGATGATTTTTGTTTTTCTATTGTGAGGCGTTCTCTATTCATAAAACGCTTAAAATAACTCCATGGAAATTTTATTTGATAGATTTCAATTAATCCAGCAGCACCTTTTTCGGCAGCAATTTCTCTTTTTTTAGGCATTGCTTCAAAGGCGCTGAAAGGACCTTTTCCATTTGGAATACCAGAGAGAACAACTACTATTCTTCCTTTTACGTCTAGGTTTTCATAGTCATCTTGACCAGTGTTTTCATCTATCCAACCACTTCCAGCAAAGACTGCTTTGGCTTCTATTTCTGCTGCATCACCAGAAAGCATTACCAAATCATCTCCCATTTGATAGTTTGTTTCTCCCAAACTAAAAGAAGCATTTTTTGGAGGAGTTTTTTTGACAAAAGGCATTTTTTGAAAATATCCTTCATTATTAACAGCCGGTTGAACACCATATTCCCTTAATTTTTCAGCAATATACCTTGCGGCAATATTATTAAAAACTGTTCCTGTTCTTCGTCCTTGAAGTTCATCTGAAGCTAAAAATCTCAAGTGGGCTTCTAATTCGGTTTTCTCTAAATTAAATTCTGGTGAAGGTTGACGCTGGTTTTCTTTTTGTGCAAGTAAGGAGGAGAAAGAAATTGTGAGTATAAAAACGAACAATAAAATATTTTTCATAAATGTAATTTTGGTAGTAGGATCTAGATTTTTTTTCAAAAAGTCAGCGAAGTTATTAAACCTAGTACGCTTTTTTGTTCTTTTAAGTCCTTAATCTTGCCTATTATATTTCAAGTGACTTTTTGAAAGTAACTTTTGATAAACATTAATGATTTAGAACAACAAATCTGTATTCCTGTTTAAAATAACTTTCACTGATCAATCAAACTTTTATATTTGTTTTTCTTTTAATTAGTTCTCTCAATTTTTTAAAGCTCTATCTGTGTCTAGAATTTACACGGATTCGAAATCTTTTTCGAAATTTAGATTTATGAAAAAAATAGGATTGCTCTCTGATACACATGGATATTTAGATAAAAAAGTGTTTGAATATTTTAAAGATTGTGATGAAATATGGCATGCTGGTGATATCGGAAGTATGGAAGTAGTTGAACAGTTAGAACAGTTCAAACCACTTAAAGCAGTATATGGGAATATTGACGACGCCAAAATAAGGCAGTCCTTTCCATTAAATTTAAGGTTTGAATGTGAAGGAATGGATGTTTTTATAACACATATTGGAGGGTACCCTGGGAGATACACAGGACGAGTAAGAGAAATAATAAGGTCAAAATCTCCCCAATTATATATTTGTGGTCATTCTCATATTTTAAAGGTGATGCCAGACAAAAAATATGATTTTTTACATATTAACCCTGGCGCCTGTGGAAATTATGGTTTCCATAAAATTAAAACTATTGTCCGATTTGATATTAATAAAGGAAAAATCCAAAACCTTGAAGTGGTTGAATTAGGACTTCGTGGGACTTCAGGTCCCCATATGTAGTAGCATAAAAATAATATAAACCTATGCCTCATAATATTGTACAAATATCAAATGCAGATATTTTTCAAGATCAAGTGAAGATTTTGGAAGATGTGAATCTTAGAATAACTAAAGGGGAATTCATTTATTTAATTGGTAAAACAGGGAGTGGGAAATCTAGTCTTTTAAAAACTTTATATGCAGCACTTCCATTGTCAAATGGAAAAGGAACAGTATGTGGTTATGACTTGAAGAAATTAAACCGAAAAACGATTCCATTATTACGACGTAAACTAGGCATTGTATTTCAAGATTTCAATTTGCTTTCTGACCGAAATATTGAAGAGAACTTATTATTTGCCCTAAAAGCCACTGGTTGGACAGATAAAAAGCAGATGAAAAAGAAAGTCAATGAAGTTTTGGAAAGAGTAGACTTGAAAGGAAAGAATCAAAAAATGCCACATACGGTTTCTGGTGGAGAACAACAAAGAGTAGTGATCGCTCGCGCTTTACTAAATAACCCAAGTTTAATAATTGCGGATGAGCCTACCGGTAATTTGGATCCCGAAACCTCAGATGATATTCTATTGCTCCTAAGAGATTTAGCCCAAAAACAAAATACTGCAGTTCTATTTGCAACCCATGATTATAGAATTTTAGAAAATTTTCCAGCTAGAATCATCCGGTGTCATCAAGAAAAGGTCATTGATGAAGAAGACATCATTGTCTGATAATGAAAGCTTCGCCTTGCGAAATCCCTAATTGAGTAACTAAATTTTTTTTTGACTTCGTGAGAAAAGACCGTCGGTTAAAATGATCATAAAACCTAGTTTCTTATAGGAAAGAATTTATCTTTCTACTTTCTAAACACTTTTTTTCTTTCCGTGTTAATTCCACAATTTTAACCGTGTTTTAATTATTAAACAAAGGAATGATAAATATCTTTTGGTTTAGAAGAGATTTCCGATTACAAGACAACGCTGGTTTGTATCACGCCCTCAAAAGTGAATTTCCGGTACTACCTATATTTATTTTTGATGAGAATATTTTAGACGATTTAGAGGACAAAAAAGATGCTCGAGTCTCCTTTATTCATGACTCCCTAATGAGCATTTCGGATGAATTGAAGGAATTGGAATCTGATATTTTAATAAAAAAGGGTAATCCTATCGATATTTGGAAAGAGTTAATTGGTTCGTATAAGATTAATACGGTTTTCACAAATCATGATTATGAACCGTATGCAGTAGAACGAGATTCATCGGTTAAAAGATTTTTAAATAGTCAAGGAATTCTATTTAAAACTTATAAAGACCAGGTGATTTTTGAAAAGGAAGAGATTTTAAAAAATGATGGAACACCTTATACTGTGTTTACGCCTTATAGCCGAAAATGGAAAGCAAAACTATTTTCTAAAACGGCTGATTCAGATGAAATTGGTCTTACCTCTTATTATGTGAAATCTTATCCAACTGAAGCTTATTACGCCAATTTTTATGCTACAATACCCTTTTCTAATCCAAGTATAGAAGAGATTGGTTTTGAGAAAACAGAAATTGATATTCCGGGAAAATCAGTAACCCGGGGATTGATAAAGCAATATGATGAAACTAGAAATTTTCCTTTTTTGAAAGGAACTTCTCGATTGGGAATTCATTTCCGTTTTGGAACTATTTCTATAAGAGAAAAAGCAAGAAATGCGCTTGGACTCAACGAAACTTATGTTAATGAACTCATTTGGAGAGATTTCTATGCCATGATTTTATCCCACTTTCCAGATAATGTTGGAAATGCATTCAGAGCCAAATACGAAAAAGTGGAATGGAGAAACAATGAGAGTGATTTTCAAAATTGGTGCAAAGGGAAAACAGGTTACCCAATAGTAGATGCAGGTATGCGAGAATTAAATGCAACTGGATTTATGCACAATCGAGTCCGAATGGTTACTGCTAGTTTTTTGACGAAACATTTATTAATAGATTGGAGGCGAGGAGAGGCTTATTTTGCAAGTAAGTTATTGGATTATGATTTAGCGAGTAATAATGGAGGCTGGCAGTGGGCAGCAGGTTGCGGAACAGATGCAGCACCCTATTTTAGAATATTCAATCCGACTACACAACAACAAAAGTTTGACAAAGAGTTTAAGTATATAAAACAATGGGTTCCAGAGTATGGAACTAGCCAATATCCCGAACCCATTGTTGAGCATAAATATGCAAGGCAACGTTGCTTAGAAACCTATAAAGCTGCTCTCGGATAAATTATTCTTTCCCTTGATATTTTGATCCCAACAGCGTAGGCGAGGGTAGATTTGGTTGCTTCAAATTAATGGATCAACCTTCAATTGCCTGAATTCCAGGCAATTTTTTACCCTCTAAGAATTCGAGCATTGCCCCACCACCCGTCGAGACATAACTAACCTTATCGGACAAACCCATTTGATTCACAGCTGCCACTGAATCACCTCCACCGACCAATGAAAAAGCACCATTTGAAGTTGCATCCGCTACAGCTTGTGCAATAGATTTGGTTCCATTCGCGAAATTGCTCATTTCAAAAACACCCATAGGGCCATTCCAGAGGATCGTTTTTGAATTTTTGATGGTATGTGAAAAGTCAGCAATTGCCTTTTTCCCAATGTCTAAACCCATCCAACCTTCAGGAATTTGAGCACTATTTTGGCTTTTAAAATTTGCTTCATTATTAAAATTATCCGCAATGGTTGAGTCTTCCGGAAGTAGGAGTTGTACTCCTTTTTCTTTTGCTTTTAGAATCAAAGAATTTGCAAGATCTAACCTGTCATTCTCAACCAAAGAATTACCGATATCACCACCTTGCGCTTTTAAGAATGTATAAGCCATTCCTCCTCCAACGATTACATTATCAGCAAATTCGATTAATCTTTCTAATAACAATATTTTGTCTGAAACCTTGGCTCCTCCAATGATGGCCGTTAACGGGCGATCTGGGTTATTCAAAACTTTATTGGCGTTTTCAATTTCTTTTTGCATTAAAAAGCCAAAACTCTTTTGATACTTATCGAAATATTTTGCGACCGTTGTGGTAGATGCATGTGCTCTATGCGCAGTACCGAAGGCATCATTCACATAAAGATCAGCAAGTTCAGACAACTGTTTGGCAAATCCTTCATCACCACTAGCTTCTTCTTTCTGGAATCGAGTATTTTCTAAAACAAGAACCTCGCCTGAACGTATGGATACTGCTTGCTTGGCAGCTGTCTTTCCTACGGTCTCGGGAGAAAATTTCACCTCAACTTTTAATAAATCAGATAAGTGAGCCACTATATTTTTAAGCGTAAATTTTTTCACGTTAATACTTCCGTCCTCATTGAGTTTTTTTTGCGGTCTTCCTAAATGAGACATTAAAATTACACCACCTCCATTTTGTAGGATATGTTGTATAGTCGGTAATGCTGCTCTCATACGTGTATCATCGGTGATTTCAAGGTTAGCATTAAGTGGCACATTGAAATCAACTCGTACAAGGACTCTTTTATTTTTAAAGTTTAAATTCATCGTTTTTTTTTGAACAAATTTACATTATTATTTTCCTATGCCTTTAATTGAAAAGGTTTGAAAGACCGAAATCTTTCAAACCTTTTTGATTGCCTTATGATAAGGAACTTGGAAACATTAGAATACGATTAGTATAAACTATTTCGTTAAAATCATTGTTGCTAAATCTGCTAATCTCGCAGAATAACCTGCTTCATTATCATACCAGCTAACTATTTTTATCATATTTCCATTAGTAGATGTCATTCCTGCATCAAAAATAGAAGAATGTGGATTTCGAACAATATCTGAAGAAACAATAGGATCTTCAGTATATTGTAAAATGCCTTTCATTGGTCCATCAGCTGCTGCTTTAAAAGTAGCATTGATTTCTTCAACAGTGGCAGATTTTTCTACAACGACATTAACTTCAATCATTGAACCAGTAATAACAGGAACCCTCACTGCAATGGCGTTCAATTTACCAGCGACAGATGGGACTACTTTAGCTACGGCTGCTGCTGCACCAGTAGAGGTTGGAACAATATTAAAAGCTGCTGCACGAGCTCTTCGTAAATCTGAATGAGGGGCATCTTGAATTCTTTGATCAGCAGTATAAGCATGAATCGTAGTCATTGACCCATTTACCATCCCCCAGTTATCTTCAATGATTTTTGCAACAGGTGCTAAGCAATTTGTTGTACAAGAAGCATTTGAGAAGACATTAGCACGTCGGTCTAAATCTTCATCATTAACCCCTAAAACAATTGTTTGAACACCATCTCCTTTGCCAGGAGCAGAAATCAAAACGTCTTTTGCCCCTGCTTTTAAGTGTAAGCCTGCTTTTTCTTTATCTCTAAAAATCCCTGTACACTCTAATACTAAATCAACTCCTAATTTTGCCCAAGGTAAATTTTCAGGATTTCTCTCTGAATAAGCAGCAATAGAGGTACCGTTTACAATCAGGCTATTTTCAGTATGGTCAACAGTCCCATCAAATGGACCCTGTGCAGAATCATATTTTAAAAGATGAGCTAAGGTGTCGTTATTTGTTAAATCATTAATTGCGACAACCTCAACATCTTTTCTTGTTAGAAGATTTCGGAATGTCAATCGCCCAATTCTACCAAATCCGTTAATTGCGATTTTTTTAGTCATTTTAATTTTGATTTTGGACTTGAATAAGTTTTTTAAAAAAAACTTTAATTCAAGTTTTCAGTTTCTCAATACGAATCTAAAGTTGCGGTGGTTTAAATAAGACTACAGAAACACTTGTAAACTAAACTAGTTGTAGAAAATTTGGTTGGAGTATTTTGGTAAGGCGGCGCAAATTTAATCAAGAAAAATTTAAATCAAAGTGATATTTTGAATCTTTTTTTTGAAGGTTATTTTGATTTTTTTTAAAAGGTTATATATTTGCGTCCGCTTTGAAAATCAAGGGGCGTGAAAATTGTTTAAAAAGGTATATCAAACGAGTAATACCAAACTTTTTCTCCCTAATAAAATTGAAATCTTGGCCCGTTCGTCTAGGGGTTAGGACGCCAGGTTTTCATCCTGGTAACACGGGTTCGAATCCCGTACGGGCTACTAAGGGGATTTATACCATTTGATGGGTGTAAGTCCCTTTTTTTACCCTAACTGACTGATTCTATCAGTGAAATTAGAGAAGGTGTGATAAATTCTTGCGGTTCGAAAACCACTTTTAGTCTTAATCCACTCCGTTCGAACACCACTTTTAGTCTTAATCCACTCCGTTCGAACACTTATCAAATTTAAGAGCAATTGCTTCTCCGCTACTGCAAGATTTTCGAAGACTAAAACCATATCTTAGGCACTCCTTCGAATGATTAAAATTTCACGGTCAGAAAAAATCATCCATGCAAAATCATTTATGTAATCATACATTTTACCTTTGCTATTCGTGTAGTATCCAGTAACATAATGGAAATTGAATTTCTTTTTATCAAGCATTTCTCGTTTTACCTTCTTTTGTTTCAGGTTCTTTCCCATTAGTTCCAATAAAATAGAGCGGTTCCGGTGTAGTATCCGATCTGTGTTTAGAGTCGCCAGGTTAGTGACTTTCCGAAGTTTGATATGATATTCATTTTTACAATCTGAAGAACAGAATAATTTATCGGATCGCCCTTTCATTTGAGTTTTGTACATCTTACAAATTAAAGTTGCCATAGTATAAAGGTTAATAACCGTTCATATCCGTTACTAACGGTTAAGGTCAAATAATAATTTTATTATATTGATAATCAATCTATTAATTATCATATTTGTAACATTAATTAACTAATGATTAAGTATAATATGAAAGTAATAATATTTTCTCCATCTACTAAAGCCCAACGGATTAAATTTTTTGTCCCGTACCAATTAAAAGAAGTCCGGAACAAAATAAAGCTTTTAAATACGACCTGGTATCACCCAAATCAAAAACTCTGGAGTGTGATAAATACGGTGGAGGCTAAAAAAACATTATTAGAAATATTGGGAAACCAATGGGAATTGGCCAAGGAAGCGCCTAAATCGAAAGTGGTTGATGTAGGTACAGCCCTATCGGACTCATCCCAAAAAGCCCTAGATGCCATTCACCAAAAGATTGTATTAAAGGGATATAGCCACTCCACCTTAAAGACTTACAAGAATTACTTTTTCAAGTTCTTATGTTATTTCAATTCCAGGGATTTAAAGGATGTAACAAAGGAAGAAATAGAAGCTTTTATGTATAAACTGGTGGTCAAGGAAAAGCTGTCGGAAAGTGCACAAAATCAATTTGTCAATGCTATCAAGTTCTATTATGAGCAGGTACTCGGACAGCCTAGGGAATATTATGATATTCAAAGGCCTAAAAAGAGTAAGAATCTGCCCAATGTACTAAGCAAAGGGGATGTAAAAAAGATACTGAACCAACCCAAGAACATTAAGCACAGAGCCATATTGGCAACCCTTTATTCGGCTGGGCTTCGTATAGGTGAAATCATCAATTTGAGGATCCAAGACATTCGATCAGAGGAAGGTTATATTTATATAAAAGGGGCAAAAGGAAAGAAAGACAGAAGAACGATCTTGTCAGGCAAATTATTGGAATTGCTAAGGGAGTACTTTATAAAAGATAAGCCTGCCTATTGGTTGTTTGAAGGGCAATCGGGAGGACAATACAGCACGCGAAGTATTCAATCCATTTTTCGGAGAGCGATCAAAGAAGCAAGGATAAACCCATGGGCCACTCCCCATACCTTGAGGCACAGTTTTGCGACACATTTGTTACAACAGGGGGTGAGCTTGAGGGATATCCAAGCATTACTAGGACATAGCTCTTCCAAAACCACAGAAATATATACCCATATATTAAAAGTAAATAATAAATGTTTCGAAAGTCCCTTGGATTCAATCTTGTAAAAATCTAATTTAGCGTTCACCCATATGGGAAATAAACGCAACTCGCCGCTAAACGCAATAGGAAGGAGGAGTTGCGGATAGCGAGATGTTGGCGGTAATAAAAACTTAAATACCTAAAGTGAGATAATGAATATTCTTAAAAAAATCGGAAAGTGGCTACTATGTATCATAGGTGGAATCATAGCCTTTGTATTGATAGTCCTTGTTGTTATAAGAATAAACAGTTCA